>JAFVBR010000022.1 GCA_017479885.1 Paludibacteraceae bacterium
CCTCTCTAATCCTATTGCAACGAATGAATGGACTCACGTGGCGGTAAGTTATACTCCTGACTCGTTCTACGTATATCTGAACGGGCAAATGGCAGGCAGAAAAAAATACCAGCCCGTACCTTTAAATGATTTTATAGTAGGCTCTGGAGGAGCCAAAGGTTATGAGTTAGCGGATATTCGTCTCTATAACTATTGCATGGATGCAGCGGAGATTAGCAGCACCGCCATGCAGATTCCGCTCAAGGGCAACGAGACGGGTCTTGAACTCTACTACTCCGCTTGCGAGGAAGGCAACGAAGTACATGACTTGTCCGGACATGGCAGAGACCTCAAAATAAGCGGTTTGAGTTTCAACCGCCTTTCCGAAACGGTGGAAATGCCTGCAGGAGTAGTCTATCGCACAGTGAACGACTCGACGCGGGCGAACTACACGGCTTATACCAAGTCGGACGGTACGTATGTCATCACCGGTATTCCTTACCGCGAGGCAGGTACGTACTACAAGATTGTGCCGACGCTCGGCACGCATGAGTTCGCGCCGGCTAACCGTCCGCTGTATTTCAACAACAACACCAACACGCATAACAACGTCAACTTCACCGACATGACTTCGGTGCGTGTGTCAGGCGCTATCTATTACGAAGGTACGGACTACCCCGTGGATGGTGCATTACTGAGTGTGGACGGAGTGGCATGTGTTGTAGGCGGTGTGCCGGTACTGACCAATGCGGACGGTCAGTTCTCGATCCTCGTACCGATGGGCAACCACTATATTACGGCAACCAAGAGCGGGCATACGTTTGCGTCCAACGGCCGCTATCCCGAGGATCCGAACAACGTAGGTAAAACCTATGAGTTCCTGCACGATGTGAATGACCTCATGTTCTACGACAACACCAAACTGCTGTTGGTAGGCCGCGTGGCCGGTGGTGACGAAGAGCTGCACAAGCCTCATGGTATGCATTTAGGCAAAGCCAATATCGGACGTGCCGTCATCACATTGCAGGCTTCGGATATCTACTCGCTCAACACGGATAGCGTAGAGCGCGTATGGGCACAACCGACGGACAGCATTGTAGCCGCAGGACGGGTAGTGACCGCCGCGAGCGGCACGGATCTGAGCCACAATGTAGTCATCTACACCGACAGTGTAACGGGCGAGTTCACGGCATCGCTGCCGCCGCTCACGTATAAGGTGAAGAGCATCGTTATTCCGTCGAACGACGAGTATCGGTTCAACCCGCTGTCGTATAACCCGATCGAGTTAGGCGCATATGCCGGCTCAATGAGGATGCAGGACAGCCTCAAGCTGGACAGCTCGACCGTGCATCGCGTACGTTACCACCTGGCTTTCGATGCACCGTATTATGTAGAGCCGGTGCTGACCGTTACCGATGCCGGGCGTACAGACCTTGCCTTTGGTGAAGAATGGGTGAACTGGCAGGACGAGAAAGACAAACTGCACATGGTGCCTTCCTTCACTGTGGATTCCGTAACCGGCAAGCCCGACTACCGCATGACCTATCCGCTCTTCCGTCAAGGTTCCGCTTATCGCTGGCGACTGAAGATTACCGAGACCTATGTCAACAAAGACGATGCCGCCAACCCCGTGACCACCGTACTGCCGTGGAAGAACGGTATAGTGACCGTCAAGAACAATCTGGGCAACCGCATCGCCGCCGAACGAGACACAATCATGCCGATGGGTGATGACTCGACAACGATGGTGAACTACAAGAAAGGGGAGACGATTGCCTTGGGCGAGAACCAGATAGCCCTTGACTCGACCGGTATGGGTATCTATCAGTTCCGTGCGTCCGCCCCCAATATCACCAAGCCCTACACGCTCGGCGTTGATATGAGTTACACCAATGTGTATGGCACGCGTAATTATGGATGGACGGAGAATGGTAAGTTCTACGGCGTAGTATTAGGTTCTATATCCAATGGTTCGGATATCCAGACCAACGGTCCTGATGATGTACTCTACATCCTGCGTAACGCACCCGGTGCAAACAGTAGCGTAGCAGCAACGGAAGGGACAACATTCACCAGGACTTCTAACTCTTCAACAAATGTCAACTGGATGGGAATGGCGAATTTCCAATTTGGCGTAGGTGAGGAAACAGCCGTCTTCAATGATGCAGGAGTGGCAACGTTTGGATTAGTTTCTATAATGCAACTGGGCGAGGGATTACATCTCTCTCCGGGAGCTTTCTATATGGGTAGCAAGTCATGGGCGAACAACTCGACATCGGTGAACACCCTAACCCAGACTATCTCTACTACACCGGGCTCGGAAGGTGCCGGAGGTGATGTGTTTGTCGGACAAGCAACAAACGATGTGTTCTCGAACTCCAGACGGGTGGGTATTCAGCGTGATCCAAATGACTCAACACACTATTACATAGGTGATTTTGATAGCTATGTTGTGGGAAAAAGTTTCGGTACGCAGTTCGCATATACGCAGACGCATATCGAGAATAAGTTGATTCCTGACTTCCTTCGAGCACGAAATGCCTTATTAGAACATGCTGATGCCGCTACCATAGCACAGTACCGTAGAGATAGCACCGGACTTGTCAATACTACCGACAAAATGAAGTATTTCACTTCACTCACACCTAATGACGCAGCATACGGTGTGGATAGCACTGTCGTTGCCGTACCACCACAAATAGATGCCGACGGTAAACTGCATGTCGAAAAAAATATGGTAAAACACTATAACGAGCAGATTAAAACATGGAAACAACTGCTTGCACATAACGAAAAGATGAAAGTGCTGTGCCAACAACGATCGGGAGAGTTTAATAAAGATCAATACGAAGCAGCCATTCAGAAAGTGATGCGCGTACGCGAAGTGATGAATACACTACAAGAAGCACGCAACAAAATGACGGCTATCGAGCAATACAACATCGACAGCCTAAAGGCATTTGACTCAGAAACAACATTCGGCGATGGAAAGATGTATCAAGGGTTCTCCAAAGGCGAAGTACAAAGACTACTTAAAACTTACAACGATAACAAAAAGATTAAGGAGGACCAATACAATATCTTAAAGAATGAAGAACTTGATACTACCCGTACCCAAATCTCTGATTACTATGGTGGCGGCTACTTGATGAAAAATATATCCCTCAGTCCCGGAACATCGATGGTACTGAACAATACGAAAGCACTCTCACACGGAGAAAGCATCACTACTACCCATAGTGCTGATGTATCGATGGGGGTAGGATTAGGGGCTGTAACACCAATCGCAAAATTCACTTTCGATTTTAATGCAGATGCCGGAGTGGGGGTAAATTCTGCCAACGGTACAGACACTAACGAAACGTTCGCTACAAACATCACCCTTGCTTCAAACGCTACCTCGTCGATGTCATTCGACATGTACGCTGCACCGGACGGCTTTGCACCTATCTTCTTCGTTCGCGGCGGTGCTACCTCCTGCCCCTATATTGACGAGGAACGCACGAAATACTTCGAGCCGGGACGCCACGTTCTGACCACGTCAACGGCAGCCATCGACAAACCGTATCTGTATCTGCGTCAGGGCAGCAGTTCGATGCAGAACGACCTGCCGGTAGGCGCATCGGCATACTTCACGCTGGGCATGACCAACCAGTCGGCAGTCAGCGGTGCGGCAGGCACCTATAAGCTCCGTCCTGTGGACAAGCACACGGGCGAAGAACTGGGCGCTGTGCTGGAGGTGAACGGTGCGCCGCTCACCTCGGCTGGGATTACGTATATGCTTGCGGCAGGCGACTCGATCTTCGTGCCTTTGCGCGTTTATCAGTCCAACCCCGAGGTGATGCGCTACGACAGTATCGGTATCGAACTCTTGAGCGATTGCGACCCGACACGCAGTTCGACCATCTGGCTCTCGGTTAACTACCGCTACTCGTGCTCGGATATCAACCTCACGCTGGACAACACGCTTCTAAACACCCAGACCAAGTCTATTCTGGGCAAAGACACGGTAGAGTTGAGCGGTGAGATCAGCGGTCTGCTGCCTCAGTACAGCGCGCTCTACGGCGTACGCCTGCAATACAAACGCGGCGAAGGCGAATGGAGCACTATGCGCACTTGGCGCAAGGGCATCACCGTACGAGACAGCGAAGGCAACTACCCGATGCCGGAGGCAGAGCATTTCCGTTTCTCGATACCGATGTCGGACAAGGATTATGCCGACGGCACCTATCAGGTGCGCGCCGTGACCGTCTGCAAACCGGCTGCCGAAGAAGAGGTTTGCAAAGAGTCTGAGACCTTCACCGTCATCAAGGACGTGGCACGTCCCGAACCGATCACTATTCCTTCGCCGGCGGACGGTATTTTGCGTAATGACAACACAATTTCCGTTACCTTCAACAAGGATATCCAACCCGCCCGCGTGTTGGCAACGAATATATCTGTTACAGGAGAGTTGAATGGTCATGATTTGCGTCACTCCGTGGCACTGCAGTTGAGCGGTCAGAAAGCCGCTACGCAAGCTACGCTGCGTTTGGGCACGTCCGATTTTACCATCGAGACATGGCTCAACTACTCCGAAGCAGGCGAACTGATGAATATCGGCGAAGATAAGTTCCGCCTGTCGCTCACTGACGACGGCAAGCTCGCCATACAGATCGACACCGTGACGATTACCTCCAGCGTTGCGCTGCCGAAGAACAAATGGGTGTTCTTGGCACTCAGTTATCAGCAATCAACCGTCAGTCGTCAGTTGAATGCCTCGATGGCGTATGACGATGTGACCAGTCCGCTGATTATCAATGAGGCTGTGCCCGGGGTCAATACCAAGGCTGCGCTGCAGATAGGCGGCGGTACAGCAGTAGGTATGATACACGACCTCACTATCTGGTCTCAAGCACGCGATATGACGACCTCGCTCAGCGAGCGCAGCCGCACCAAAGTGCCTTACACACCGGCGCTGACTGCGTACTGGCCGATGGATGAGGGGTATGGCAAGACTGCCATCGAACGCGTCCACGCGCGCCATATCACTACCGGCAATAACGCCTGGTGGATAGCCGGCGACAATTACGCTGCTGTGCTGGACGGCAGCAACGCCCTGCGTGTCCCTGTCAGCGAACTCGGTATCGGCGCAGAAGATGACTACGCCCTTGATTGCTGGGTCAACACTACCACCGACGGTACGATTCTCTCATTAGGTGACACCGTATTGGCGCTCGCTATCGAGAACGGCAAACTTGCGCTTACCGCCAATGGTACGAAACGTTCGCTCGCTTCGTTCGCTTCGGGCACATGGCATTACGTGGCGCTCAACGTCCGCCGCAGCGGTATGACCTCTGTCATCCTTGACGAGAACATCGTGCTACAGGAAACCAACGCCAATACCATTCCTACTATGGGGGGCGACTACCTGACCATCGGCAAGGGACTGTCCGGTGCGTTCGATGAGTTGCGTATATCGCGAGTATCGCTGACGAACGAATTGCTGATTCTTGCCTCGCATTTCCGCCTCCACGGCAATGAGACGGGACTGGTAGCATACTACCCGTTTGAGAAAGACTCGATCGACAGCGGCAACCAGCATCAGACGGCTCCGACACTGGAGGACCGCTGTGCCAACGCTCTGAATAAGCAGTCCGCCGAATGGAGCGGTGCCCAAGGACAGATGACCGATACGAACCATCCTGCGTTGATAGAAGCGCGTGCAGTGGAAGCGGTACCGTTTACCTTCACCGCATCCGACCGACAGATCAACATCTCGCTCAACGACCAACAGATGGCACCGGCACGCGTAGAAGGCTGCAACCTGCGCGTTGAGGTGAAGAACATCGTAGATGAGCACGACAACTACGCGGCTCCTGTCTGCTGGAACATGTATGTGCAACGCAATACGCTCCTATGGAAAGACAACTACGCCTCGGTTACCAAGCATGAGTTGGACGAGCAGCAGCTGGCGCTGACTATCGTGAATACGGGCAGCGAGGTGCAGAACTGGAGCATCACCAACATCCCCTTATGGCTGCAACTCAATGCCACTGCGGGTGTCATCGCTCCGCAGTCTGAGTTGCCCCTCACCGCTACGCTACCCGCTTCGCTCGCAGCAGGATACTACACCGGTATTCTCCTGCTCACCGGCAAGGACGGCATTGCCGAACCGTGTATAGTAGAGGCCTCGGTGCTGGCTACCGAACCTGAATGGAAAGTGAACGAAGGTGCGTATGAATCGACAGGAAATATCATTGCCCGCCTCAGCCTGCCGGCCGGTGTGGCACAAAGCGAAAACGACATCATCGCCGCCTTTACGGGCAACGAGTGCGTAGGTATCGCCCATCCGCAGTATATCAACGCCTATGACGCATGGTACGTGATGATGACCGTCTATGGCAACGCCGAAGCCAACGCCAACCTGCAGTTCCGCCTATGGAATGCCGAGACGGGTATCACCTATGCCTCTGTCAACGTACTGCCGGCACCGTTCCGCTTCACGCCGAATATGGTACGGGGTACACTCAGTGATCCCGTCGTGCTGGAAGTAACCGACCGCCTGCAACAGACGCTTGCACTCCAACCGGCATGGAACTGGATAAGCCTTAGTATCCGCCCCGTCTCTGCCAAAACAGAGAATGTCTTTGCTCCTGTCCTCGGCGACATAACTGAGGTGAAGAGCAAGTCACAGTTCTTCCAAGTGAATACGGCAGACACCACGTATGCCGGTTCGCTCAAGACGATGAATGTTACTTCCTCCTACCGTGTCAATGCGCTGAGGCAGACCATACTGAATATAGACGGAACGGCTGTCAATTGCGCCGAGACACCTGTCACTGTCCGCAAAGGATGGAACTGGATAGGCTATCTGCCACTGCAGACGATGCCGGTAGGCGATGCGCTGGCAGACATCGAACCCGTCACGGGCGACCTCATCAAGAGCAAGACTGCCTTCGCCGTCTATGACGGAGCACAATGGATAGGTACACTAAACCGCATGACCCCGGGCGAAGGATACATGTACCTCTCCCACACAACCGACATCTTAACCTTCCGCTATCCGGAAGTATCGGTAGTGCGCAGTATGAGTGCGCCGCGTGCGCTACGTGCGGACAGTCGCGAGAACGTCTTTACTCCGGTCACCGATCCGTACAGCGGTAATATGTCTATCGTAGCTCGTGTGAAGGACGGTGAAGAAACGGTACACGGCGTAGAGGTAGGTATCTTCGCCGGTGAAGAATGTCGTGGTGCCGCAACAGAAGACGAAGGTGATTATTGGTTCATCACCGTAGCCGGTGACGATCCGACACCGCTCACCATACGAATCTATAATCCGGCTACAGGTCAGACAGTGGTTGCAGCACAGACGTTGGACTATGCGGACGACGCCACCTTGGGAACACTCGCCGAACCGTATATCATCCAACTCAATGCCACGGACGGCGTAGAAGAAGTACTAAGTGACGAAGTAGCAAACACCAAGCCGAGGAAGTTCATTGAGGATGGCATCGTTTACATTCTCAAGCCGGACGGCACGGTATATAGTGCCCCTGGTGCAAGAGTCAAATAACAGCGACAAGACAACCGAACAGAACACTCTGTCATACATCCCAAAAGAAACCGCCCGCTGCCTGCCGTGTGCAGATGCGGCGGGCGGCGGGAAAGCGGAAGAATGAAAAAACGAAAGATATATTCCAAACTTGCCCAGTGGTGGCAGCGACTGCATCGCAAGATGCAAGACACCCGTTCGCGCACGAAAGCCCGATACGAAGAGTGGCACCGCCGGCAGAAACAGTATGAAGAATACGCACCAGCCGAACCGCAGCAAGCGGAACGGATAACAATGCTGACCGTCGTCCGTATTCTGCTTGCCGAATTCGGAGAAAAGGAGTATTGGCGCACCCTCTGGCATCTTGTCTGGCGTCCCGGGTACGCCATAGCCGATTATCTCAACGGCAAACGCAGGCAGTTCCTGCGGCCGTTCCAACTGCTCATCGGCACAACGCTCCTGTTGGGCCTGGCTGTTTTTATCGTACCTGCGGAAAGAGCACCGCGAGATACACTGGAGCAGCGGTTCGAACAACAATTACAGCATGATGAGAACCTCTCCCGACAAAGCCCGCCTGAGGCGGTGGATTTTGTCCGGAAAACCTTGCACACGTTCGATGCATACCGCGAGTGGAGCGACGAGCACATGGCTGCCGGACTGCTTACAAGGTCTGTCTGGGTCATCTTCTTCACATGGTTGCTCTTCCGCAAGTCTCCGCGCGAGGAGTGGCCTCGCCAATCGTCCGAGACTGCGAGGAAGGACGATCCAACCTATAATTTTGCGGAGATACTGACTGCGCAAATCTTTATCATTGCGCAGTTGCAGATGGTAAACGTGGTGTGGATATTAGTGACAGGCTGGTTTGTGCCGACCTTGGATTTCCATCCTTACGCGTTTCCGAACGCGCTCGCCACTATGATTGTATTTATTGACTATCAACAGCTCTTCGGCCGCAAATGGTACAGCACCCTTTGGCGCACACTGCTTTGCGTGATTTGGTAAACACAATAAAACTAAAAATACAACTAACAGACAAACGATATGAAACAGATTTTTTCTACTTTGTGCGCTATCGCAATGGTCTTTAGCGCTAATGCCGCTGAGCAGGCAAAGAAGGACATGGTTAACCTTACTTTCTCGACTGCCGCCGGTGATGAGGTGGAGTGGTATGACTACACCGCTCTCACAGGTTTGTGGCAAATTGAGGCGGATGGCGATGATGCGTATATCATCATCGGCAATGCCGGCAGCAGCGACCAAGCCGCAGGCAGTTATGCATGGAGTGATTTGGACCCGGAATATTGCGGTGTATATCTTTATGAGTCCGACAACGCGGTTCCGTTCACAGCTGGTTCCTGCATCATAACTGTTGAGGAGGTGTCGGACACGCTAAAGGTAGTCGTTGCCGGTACGTTCACAGGTGACGATGGCAACATCTACAACGTAAGTATTACGTACGTGGAGGCTCCTCTTCCGGAACCGACCCGTCAGGCTGATTTGAATATCGCCGGTATGGAACTGGAGGTCTATGAGGGCACATGGCTGTTGAGCGGCTACAACGCTGATTCGACCACGTATGTCCGCCTTGCTGCTTTTGGCGACGAGATTTCCGGCGAATATACGGCTTACAACGTTGAACTGGATTTCAGTTATATAGCCACTGACATCACCGCAGGCAGTTCCAACGAGTTCGATCTCTTGGATGCCGACCTCATCGCCGTCTTTGACGAGACAGACAACACCATCGTTGTCACCGGTACTATCCTGGGCATGAACGGGGATGATGTGCCTCTGTTCACGGTGAACCTGAGCGGTCAGGTTGCTGAGTCGTCAGGCATTGAGAACATCGTCCTGACCGAACAGGCACAGAAGGTCATGATTGACGGTGCCGTTTATATAATCCGCGACAACAAACTATTCAACGTACTCGGTACGCAAATCCGCTAAGCATGTTTGATATGAAACGACCACTATCATTTATTATCGCTCTGGCGATGCTGACTGCTTGCGGGACACCGGAGCGGCAACTCAAAGAACGAGCCGCCGAACTATGCCGGTATATCCCGGACCATGCGTTGCTCACGCAATCGCGCGAGTACATGACCGAGGACTTCTATTCAGCGTTGGACACGATATTCAACCATCTGCCCGACTATGAGGAAGTGGACCATGAGTGGCTCTATTATTTCGTGACCGGTAACGGCGGCACTATCGCTGACTACGAGGTGCAAAACGTGGAAAAGACCGACCCGGCGCACGCCGTAGCAACCATCCTCGTAAGACAGAAATGGGAGGACGGCTCTTTTGACGAGACAAGCGATATAGAGGAGCACCGCCTCTACATGGAGCGCGTGGACGGCAAATGGCTGATGTCGGATTTCGACGAGCACAAAGCCGCTTGCATCCGGTATATAGCCATCAGTCGCCGCGACCAGGCTATCCGCGAAGCGATGAGTGCCTATTTAGTCAGCGAGATTGCACCTAACTACCTGCAAGGCGAACTATGTGTACCGACGATTATGATTGTTGCCGAGGACAGCAACCGCGTCTGGTGCGACTGTTGGATTGACTGGTTCAACCTCTCCGGCGACACGCTCAAATCCGTCTCCGGCGGTAATCACTCGGGGTGCATGACGCTGGCGGAGCAGGATAACACGTGGCGCGTGACAGCCTTTGAGCAGACCGAGGACGGAGCGCGCAACATAGCCAGCGCCAAGCGTATCTTCGGTTCGCACTATGACATATACAATAATATGCACTCCAATGAAGCGGTACGCGAAGCCTGCCGTCGCCTTCAGCTGCGCAATTATGTCAGCCGGCACAGGCTGAATGTCCGCTATTACCAAGACTTCGGCTGGTCCGCCGTGGAACTATAAAGCGAAATTGACATTTCTGTAAAACAATAAACTATGACCGAATACGAGAAAATGCTTAACAACCTGCCGTATAACTATACGGACAAGCAGGTGCAGGCGCATATTCTGCGGGCGTACTATGCCATGCGGAACTTGAACCAATGCGGCGCATGGGATATGGACGAGCTGCACCGATGCATAAAGGAACTGATTCCCGATGCGCATCCTTCGGCTATCGTCTGTCCGCCTTTTCATTGCGACCACGGCGACCGTATCACACTGGGCGAAGGGGTGTTCGTCAATTTCAATGCGGTGTTCCTCGACGGCGGCGGCATCACCATCGGCGCGCACACCCTCATCGGACCGAACTGCCAACTGCTCACACCCGACCATCCCCATGATTACATGGAGCGTCGCCAGCCTGTTGAGACGGGGCTGCCTATCCGCATAGGCGAGGACTGCTGGTTAGGCGGCGGAGTGATTGTCTGCCCGGGCGTCAGCATCGGCAACCGCGTCATTGTGGGAGCCGGAAGCGTCGTCACGCACGACATCCCCGATGATGTGGTCGTAGCCGGCAACCCTGCAAGGATAATCAAAAAGAATGACAAAATCAACAAAACTGAATCATGAAAAAAATGCTCTTTACCCTGCTGGCGGCGTTAAGCCTCGTCGCCTGCACACAGAAACAGCAACAGACCGTTGCCCCCGTTTATGACCGCTCGGACTTTGTGGAAGTGACCGAGGCCGTTCCCGATGTCATTCTCGAGATTCGCTATTACGGCACCTACAACTTTGTCGGCGCGCGCATCGACGGCTACGAGCGGCCGTTGGCATTGCTCACCCGCGAGGCGGCTGACTCACTCCGTGCCGTCAGCGATGATGTTATCAAACTCGGCTATCGTCTGAAGATTTACGATGCCTACCGTCCGCAGCGTGCCGTGAACCATTTCATCCGCTGGGCGGAGGACGTGCAGGACACGGCGATGAAGGCGGTCTTCTATCCGATGGTGGACAAGAGTCTCTTGTTTGAGCAGGGCTACATCGCTGCCCGCTCGTCTCACAGCCGTGGTTCGACGGTGGACCTCACGCTTCTCAATGCCGCTACGGGCAAGGAACTGGACATGGGTTCGCCGTTCGACTGGTTTGGCGACGAGAGCCATCCGGACTACCGCTGTCCGTTGTACCGGCAGTCGGAGAACCGCCTTGTCTTGCGCAATGCGATGCTTCGTCACGGCTTTGAGGGCATCGACAGCGAGTGGTGGCACTTCACGCTGCACAACGAACCGTACCCCGATACCTATTTCAATTTCCCGATAGAGTAAACACTAAAAGACGAACAATAAAAGATGAAAAAACATTTCTATATCTTTGTACTTTGTACATTGTCCCTTTGTATGTTCTTCGGTTGCAGCACTAACGAGCCTGCGCAGCCGAAGGAGTATTTCACCCTCTGGAACCAATGCGAGGCGCTGACCGCTTTGCAGACATACGTGGAGGATGTGACGAACCCTAACTCCCCGAACTATATTGAGGCAAGCGACCGCATCGCTACCTTTGACATGGACGGCACCTTCATCGGCGAGTTGTACCCCACCTATTTTGAATACAACCTATTAGAGTACCGCGTATTAGACGACACGGCTTACCGCGACAAAGCGCCTGAGGACGTCCGCCATACGGCACAAGAGATACGCGATTTTGTGCGCAACGGCACCAAGTTGCCGGACCATTTCGATATGAAGCATGCCCACGCAGCTGCCAAGGCGTATGCCGGCATGACGCTCGCTCAGTTCGACCGTTATGTCAAAGCCTACGCCGCCCGACCGGCTAACGGCTTTGCTGGCATGACGTATGGGCAGAGTTTCTACAAGCCTATGCTGCAGGTGTTCGACTATCTGGCGGCGAACGGCTTCACCTATTATGTCGTCTCCGGCTCCGACCGCTTCATCTGCCGCGCCTTGACGGAGAGTATCGGCATTGCGCCCAACCGCGTCATCGGCATGGATGTGCGCCTGCAGTCAAGCGCACAGGGCACCGAAGCAGGCGTCAACTATACCATGGGCAAAGAGGAGGATATCATCCGCACGGACGAACTACTTATCAAGAACCTGAAGACCAACAAGGTGCTGCAGATTGCGCAGGAGATAGGCAAAGTGCCGGTGCTGTCGTTCGGCAACAGCGGAGGCGACTGCGCCATGCATAACTACTGCCTGGGCAACACGGCGCACAAGACGCTTGCCTTCATGCTCATTGCCGATGACGACGAGCGCGACCATGCCAACCGCGACAAGGCTCTCCAACTCGGCGACCAGTGGCGCGAAGCAGGCTATCAGGTCATCTCCATGCATGACGATTTCAAGACCATCTACGGCAGCGGCGTCGAGAAAACAGAATTCGTGTTTGAATAAACAATGACAACCAAAATGATTATATGAAAAAGACATCACATTTTCTCTTTATCCTTTGCTGCTGCGCAGTGTTGGCAGCATGCAAGAAGGAGGAGCCCGTGGACACCACGCCTCTCACGGAGTGGCAGGCAGGGCAGATCGTTTCAGAAGCTGCCGTAACGGCATACGGAGGCTTGGACAAGTGTTTTGCTGCCGAGCCTATACCTGATGGTGTGTGGGCACGCATGCAAGGCAAGACCTACGTAGATAATCCGTACATCGGGCGGGACGACCTGCGTCATATACGCGTCTTGCATTGGGACTATGACAACAAGATGCATGTGGGTGAGATGGTTTGCAACGTTGTGATTGCCGACCGTGTGGTGCGCATCTTCCGGCAGTTGTTCGATGCCAAGTACAACATAGAGCGGATGCTGTTGCCCGACGTATATGATGCCGACGATGAAAAGCAGATGCGCGACAACAACACGTCTTGTTTCTGCTATCGCAACATAGCCGGCAGTACCAACCTCTCTAAGCACGCACGGGGAATAGCGATTGACATCAACACTTTCTACAACCCTTATTTCAAGGTGCGTGAGGACGGGTCACTCTTTATCCAACCCGCCACGGCAGGTGCCTATTGCAGCCGCGACTGGGATTTTCCGTACAAGATTGACCATGACGACTTGGCTTTCAAACTCTTTACAGAAGCAGGCTTTGAATGGGGTGGCGACTGGACGACCCGCAAAGACTATCAGCATTTTGAGTTAATTGAGCAATAACTACTACGCCTACGATGAGAGTTGTGTCAGAAAGTATATAATACCTATGAACAAGAAACTCACCTTTATCATTCTTCTGCTTAGTAGCAGTCTCGTTTTCTCCTCATGCAGGGAGAATACTCCGTCGCGTACCACCGTCGAACGTATTCAGCAGCGCGGCACGCTGTTGGTGGGTACTACGGGCGACTACCGTCCGCTCTCTTATCGCGAAGAAGATGGCACGTATTGGGGTTTTGACATCGCGATAGCGGAGCAGATTGCCCGTACACTGGATGTGAGCATCACTTACGTCCCTACCTCGTGGCCCACACTCACGGCAGATGTGCAGGCTGAACCGCAGACTTTCGACCTCGCTATCGGCGGCATCACTATCACCGACACGCGCCGAGCCACGATGCGGATGAGCGATGGGTATCTCACCAACGGCAAGACTATCCTCTGCCGCATGGCTGACACCGCCCGTTTTCACTCGTTGGCGGATATAGACCAACCCGAGGTGCGCGTGATGGTTAACCCGGGCGGGCTGAACGAGCAGTTCGCCCGCGACTCGCTTACTCACGCTACGGTTATCGTCTATCAGCGCAACGAGGAGATACCTGCGCAGGTGGCTGAAGGCAACGCCGATGTGATGATTACCGAGGTGACAGAAGCACCGTGGTATGTGCAGAACGATACCCGTTTGGCGGCACCGCTGCTGGAGCGTCCGTTCACACATGGCGAGATAGGTGTGCTGATGCGCACGGGGCAGGACGACCTGCTCGAACTCATCAACGCCCTGATTGCATCCATGAAAGCCGATGGCTCTCTCCGCACCCTTCACGCCCAATACGGCTTGGTGTATGGATATGAATAAGAAATTTCCCGATAGAGTAACCTGAGTGTAAAAACGGAATAAGTGGATAGTTTTAGACGCGCAAAAACGGAATAAGTTGTGAATTTTTGCAATAAAAACGCGGAATAAGTGGTTAAATATTTGTGTATATCATTTTTTTGAGTAACTTCGCAGCCGAAAATTGATATATTATTATGCTAAAGCGCAAGTTTACATCTGTTCTGGAACAGTATCTATCAGAAAATACCGATAAAATACTATTGGTGAATGGTGCCCGCCAGATAGGCAAGTCCTACTTGATCCGTTATGTGGGAAAGAAACTCTATCCTCATTTTGTGGAGATTAACTTGCAGAAAGATAAGGAAGGACCGGCAATCTTCTCCCATGTGCATACCACACAAGAACTGTATATGCAGGTCAGCACTATTGCAAACGAAACACTGGGGAACAAGTCGGATACGCTGATTTTCCTGGATGAGATACAAGCTTATCCCCATTTGCTGACGATGCTCAAGTTCCTGCGTGAGGACGGTCGCTACCATTTTATTGCCTCCGGTTCGCAATTAGGTATTGCTTTGGCAGAGACCACTTCTGTGCCGATGGGCAGTGTGGCGATAGAGACGATGTTCCAATTGGATTTCGAGGAGTTTTTGTGGGCTAACGGAGCGGGACAAGAAGCGATAGACGGAATGCAGGATCTTTTTGAGAAACGACAACCGCTGCCGGAGGGAATGCATCGCTACATCTTGCAGCAATTCCGGTATTATCTGTTGGTGGGAGGTCTGCCAGATGCTGTCAACCATTTTGTGGAATCGCACAATATGCGCGAAGTGCGTGACATCCATCGTGATATTCATGAGTTGTATCGTACGGACGCGTCGCAATACGATGAAGAGCGCAAACTGATGATTCGCCGCATCTATGACATGGTTCCGAGCCAATTGGAGAACAGAAAGAAACGAATTGTATATCAGAATATTGAAGACAAGAAAGGCAAGCATTTTGCGGACTATCAGGATGAGTTCGAATATATGATTGAGTCCGGCATTACATTAGAGGTAAAGGCGGTTAGCCAGCCTAAGTACCCTCTGGCTGAATCATCCTCAAAGAACCTGCTGAAACTCTATCTGAATGATGTCGGTCTGCTAACCTATCTGTTATACGGGCTGAATATCAATGCTGTGTTACAGGACGAACGCAGCATCAATTTAGGAACTGTCTATGAGTCTGTTGTAGCGCAGGAATTGCGTGCGCATGGATACAGGTTATACTACTACGACAACAAGAAGAAAGGCGAAGTCGATTACCTGATTAATGACTATTCCACAGCACAGGTCTTGCCGCTGGAGATTAAATCCGGCAAGGATTACAAAGAGCATAGCGCGCTATCGAAATTTCTGAACGAGAAGGAATATAATATCCATCAAGCCATCGTATTTTCCAACGAACCTCGTGTCCGGCAAGACAAGGGGATATGGTATATGCCGATTTACTATGTGATGTTCCTGCAAAAATCACAAGCAGAACAGATTATATTGCCGACATTGGAAATGCCAACAACTTATTAATCGTCTTGTCTATGTTATCTGCATTTCCTGCTTAAACTTTGTCACAAATCAACTTACATATTGTCCCACGTCTTGTAAACGTGGGACTTTTTTTGTACTTTTGCATGATATTTTTGTACGGAAGAAGCGATTTTTCTCATAAATCTAAACAATAAAAGATTGGTCTGTAGCCCTCTACCTCAGCACTTTTGGAGGAACATAAAGATTAAATACCATACAAATGAAACGATTAGCAGAAAGTCTAAAAACAAAAGACAGTCCCGATGGGGCTCAAAGTAAGTGGCGCATGAATGGCACAAGAGTGGCTTGGATGCTGTTCCTATCACTTTTCATTTTCCATTTTTCACCTGCAAAGGCGAATGATTATTTGGAAAAGGACAAACACTATATGGCGTATGCCAATGGTGCTGACAAGGTGCATTTTGTTATCCCCGTATGGGCGTATGGCAAGAGTTATGACTACTACGCCTACGACGACAACAAGTGCAGTTACATTGCCTACAAGAAAAACGGCAGCAGCGATTGGGTCACTGTTGCCAAGTACAAAACCGATGCATACGACGAGAACGAGAACAAAAACTCGAAGAAAGGTACGGCGTATGTGTGGCCTGTGTTTGAGCAAGGCACTATCATCGTCACCTCTATGGCAACCGGCGTGGACAAACGCCTGACGAACAGCGGCAGTTGGAGCGAAAAGTTGTATGTTACCCAGAAAGAGGATGATGACTGTCCGCAGGTAACCATGCTTGAAATAGATTGGTACCCGCCGCAGTCGCTTGACAATACGGAGTATCAGGTAAAGATAGTGTCGGAATTCCGCCGCAGTTACACTAAAGGTAACGCTATGACCTGCGAGACCACTTACAGCGGTTTTATGGGAGCCAACAATATGATGACGCCGCAACTCTACACGCCGTATATCTATCAGGTGAATGAAGGCGGTCCGACTGGTTACGGCTACGCAGCTATACCCTACATGACTTTCAACGACCCCGTAAGTTATACCACTTCACTTAGCAGTCAGGTGGAAAATATTTCTTCGCGTGGCGGTACGTTGTATGTGATGACCAACGATACGGTGCAGGAGAAGTTCAGTGCCACTTTCACGCTGTGGCGCAATCAGGCGAACAACGATGCAGTAACAATAACATCCACAAGCGTGGACATCCCGCCCTATCACCGCTTCTATAACTTGGGCGTGATAGAAGAGAAAGACTCGACAGGTACTTTCACCGGCAATAATGTGCTCAGTTGGGATGTGCGCAACCCGGGGCTGAAAGACCTCGTTGACGGCGATTACTTCGAAATTCAGAGAGCCTTGGAGAGCGACTATAGTGATGCCAGCACTATTGAATTGGTACAGTTTTCGCGTAATCCCGACAAAACGCAATATTCTTACACCGACATGAGTCGTGACACATGGACCGGCAATGCAAGTGTTTCAGATGTGACAAAGCCCGCGCACTTTGTGACAAGAAAGAACCACTATGTTGTTTATGATTCCAATGGCGAACCGCTTGCAGAAATTGATGCATCCCTGCATGCATACGATGTTGTCCTTCCCGGTGTTCCTGTTTATTACCGTGTGCGCCGTGCCTCATCGTCAGTATGGGGCTGGGAGCATGACTTCGCCAAGAAGGCATCGCTAATAAAGCATAATTTCCTTGCTCCTCTTGCCGAGACGCAACAACCATATACTTTGGATGCCAACTATCAAAACAACCATCAAGTGCATTTCCGTCTCCATATTGAGAACAAAGAGGTGGCAGATAAACCGACTATAATAAAAGACTCATGTAAACTGACATATAGTCTGAACAAAGTGCTCAAGCAGGGTAACATGGGACTCACCCTCTTGTTTGAGCAAGGACGCTGGTGCAATAATCCAGAAGGGCAGACACAGTTCCGCGTTACTGACAGCGACGGCAAACTGATTCACGATTGGAAAGTGCTGACAGCAGGAACATATTTTTATCCGATTAACAGCACACTGCAAGTAAAGAATGTTGATTCAGAAAGTTATAACGCCAATAAGATTTCTACATTCAAGTTGTACGCCGACTCGAAGATACGCTGCGCAACAGATTGGCGTATGGCAACGCAAGAGTTCTTTGTGTATTTCACATCCGACGGTGACGGGAGTGATGATTTTATTCAGGAGCTTGAGCCTTATATGTCTGCTGTCAAGGACAGTCTGTACAATATGATGCAACATGAGAATAATTCTACTTCGTATGGTCGCTGCATGTGGGATCGTACTGCACAACTGATTCTCACCCGCACTATTGAGGAAATGGGTCAGAACGTGGAGTTTGTTATTCCGCAAGACAGCATTGTCAGGCAGGAAGACGGCTCGTGGATAGCTTCATTTACGGATGTGGCGGACAAGGCTTGTTCGCATTATAAGTACTCTGTGCGCATTGACCAATCAAAGTCAGACCTGCACGTGCAATATTCATCCAGTCTTGATCCAATACAACTGACAGGCCCGTCTTTGTATTTTGACGAGGGTGCCTCTATTCGTGAGATGATTGTATCGCAGGGCGATGCAAGTACTGAACTCAAGAGCGGTGTACTTGTGCGCTGGCAGACCAACACCAATAACTATGACGACTTCGTGCTGCTCCGTCAGGTAAAGAACTCCTCCGATGCTGCTGACACGCTCATTGTTACCACTGAGAGCAACTATTTTGACCGCTCGGCAGTGCCTGACATGCATTACGACTATACCGTAGTGGCACGCTACGACTGCAACGGCAGGCATACCACCAATTCTGCCACCGCAGAGGGCTGGCGCACTCCTTACGGCGAGATAAGCGGTTCTATCCTCATGCCCGACAATACCGGCATGGCAGGCGTTACGGTAGCCCTGCAAGACGGCGACGGACAGACTATCAGTACAATGACTACTGATGCAGGCGGTGCATATAAGTTTGACAGTCTGGAGTATTCTAAAGTAGAATGTGAAGAACCTGACTTTACTGTCAAACTATTTAATATAACTTATCCGAGTACCATCATGGTAAGGATATTGGATGCGGATGGTAATGTCTTACAAGATTGGACCAACCGACAAGGCGGGACTTATTCTTATCCGGTAGGTACTGTGATAGAGGCAAAGACGACATACCAATCTGATCAATCGTATAATGTGGTAAATACATTTGTTATAAGTCAGAAAAAACACTACCAATTATATGCGTCTGCTACAAAAATGATTGGCAGACCGATGAGAACTTCTTTTAGTCTGAGTGAGATAAGCGATTGCACTTGCTCAGCTCCCCAAGAGAGTTTCAGCGTTATTCCAACCCATCAATACGGTACTTTCTCGTTCAATAACACAAGTTCAGGAACAGCAACAGTTACGCTGTCGCAGGATAACGCTGTGGCTTCAGGTATTGACTTCGTGAATACCTCTACCACACGCCTGACAGGTCGGGTGCTGTACAAGAACTCGACCATACCTGTTGCGGGCGCGATGTTCCTGCTGAACGGCGACACGGTGCGCCGAGGCAGCGACCCGCTCACATCTGCCATCAACGGTAATTTCGAGTTGGTTGTGCCGCTCTCGCAGACCTGCAAGTTGCAAGTCTTCAAGACAGGACACACCTTCGAAGGAGACGGCATTTTGCGAGTAGAGCAGGACATGGATAGTTTTGCCCTCTCCAAACCGTTGGACGGTGTCAGGTTCTACGATGAGACGAAAGTAAGGTTGGTAGGCCGTGTGGCAGGTGGTAACGACCAGCGTGACCTGCCCCATGGGTTCGGGTTAGGGAAGAACAACCTTGGCGATAACCTGCAATTAGTGCTGCAGTTAGAGGGTGACAACACCGCGCATTTCGTCTTTGATCCGAATGACCAGACGCTCGATACAATCAAGCAGACAACGCCTCACGTCATCTATTCTACCGACCCGCTTGCAGTAGAAAAAGAACGTGTGACAGGCAATACGCATACCACCTTTGAGAAGAAGCGCATCATCATCAACCCGGACCCAGAGACGGGTGAGTTTGCGGTGGATCTGTTCCCCGTCAAGTACAAGGTGGTGCAAGCGACGGCGAACGGATATGCCACTTTGTTCGGAGCAGAGCAAGGCTCTGAGACCTTCAACCTGACCGACGCACCACTTACCGACTATAATGCCCTGTACAACAAGAGTGACAAGAGCGTTCATCTCTCGGTTGCCGACATGTCGTCTCTTGGCAATCGCTTGGAGGTTGAAGTAACAAAAGTGCAGACGGATACCGCATTATACAACGGCGATTCTATTCACTACAATGCCGTATATGACCGCATCTACCACACCCCGATGCAAATAAGTCTCAATCAGATGATTTACGGCTTGCAGCGTGCCGGACTTGGCGAGCCTTCAATGGAAGTGAGCCATATCAACCCCTCGCTTGTTGGTACGGTGGACCTCTACCGAAAGCAGGCAGACGGCACAATAGACTATCTGTTGGACTATCCCGTGTTTATCGGCGGCAGAAAGTATCAGTTCACGGCGGAAGCCTACGAGGATTATTACTACAACAACGACCATGAAGGCGGCAAACTTGACCGTGTGCCGCTGCGAGGCGGATCCGTGACGATACACAATGGCCTGCACAACTCCAAGAGCGAGACTTATGCACTCGACCTCACCGGACGCAACCAGAGCATCTGGCTCATGGCGGACAACTACGATGTGAACAATGTAGGAACGGATGCCCTGCGCACTGTGTCCGCCGCTTTGGAGCAGGAAGGCAATATAGTGGAGACAACGCTCTTCAGCGGTTATATCACCGGCACTGTCGTGCAGGAGAAAGACCTGCGTATGACAGACAGCGAGATAGTGCTTTTGGATATCATTCGTGACCCGGGTGGAGCAGGCTCTTCGGCTTGGGTGGAATCGGGAAGCACCTACTCGTACTCCTACAAGACCAGCTACAAGTGGGAGACAGGTCTGAACCTGCAACTCAAATACGGCTTGAATGTGTCGTCGGATATAGGTATAGTAAGCGCTCCGCAAGGCGTGGGTTCATATACCGGTTCTACCTACACCACAAGCAAGCAGTTCAGCTTTCCTATCCCTATCACTCACAGTTGGGACTGGGGTTATCAATACGACTACACCATAACGACAAACGAACGCATTTCTACTTCTTCGTCATCCACTCCGAAAGGTGTAGGTGCAATGGCTGATGTGTTCTTCGGTACAACCGTCAGTCAGATTGCAGGCAAGGCAAAGACGGTGAGCATCATAGGCGACAGTCTGTTCCGTATGCGCCAGCCCGCTTTCGATGCCGGCGCAATGCGTAAGATTGCCGAAGGAACAGACAGCGTGGGCAATAAGTTCTACTTGGTGACAGGTCAGAAGATTGTACTTGGTTCCACGCTTGACAACACCTTTGCATATACGCAACATTATATTCTGAATACCCTGCTGCCCGAACTCGCTATGGAGCGGCAGAACCTGCTTGTGCAGTTCCCGAGCAAAGAAGATGCACTGGCAACCGCCAAAGCCACCGGTGAGGAGGTTTATTGGTATCACCCGAAGGGCGGAATAACCAACCAAACCGACACTCTGCCACGCAGTTACTACGAGATGATAACGCCTGATGACGACCATGTCTATACCGACCGCGTGGCGGCGCTCAACAATATGCTTTTGCAGTGGACAACCGTTCTGTATAACAACGAAAAAGAGAAGGTGATGGCACGCGGTTCGTCAACCGCCAAGGTGGGCTCCTACAGTGTGTCCTACGGCGCAACGGTCAGCCACTCCGATGCCTACACTGCCGCTGTCAACTATAACGAGGTGCCGCAAGGCTGGGACATGATTGCCTACGATGCGGAGAAAACAGCTACCAAGGCAGGACAATCCGCACTACAGACTATCGCTGCCAATGTGAAAGACTTCTGGGGTACGAGAAACGGCACGACTTTCGGTACCTCGGCGGCAGAGGCACTCAACAACTACTACAAGGATGTCTATGACTGGGCATCGCGTGAGGATGAGAGCGGATTTGAAGATGTGACAGGGGAAGCCGGTAAAGAAATGAAAAAGCCTGAAGAGTTGGGAACAGTGACCAACTCGTCGAAGTTCTCGATGTCGATAGAACCTGTCCTCAATTTCGAGAGCGACAACCGCTCCACCGATGTCAAGACCAACCGCAAATCGGCAGGCTTCAATATCGTGTCAGACCCGGACGGCGACATCACCGTTAGCGTATATCGGGTACTGCTTGACAGCATATGGCAAAACAATTCACAAGTCGTTCGCGATAATCTCTCTATTCTCAACGATGATAGCGAATCACTCTACGGCTCGTATGTGTTTGTTACCGATGCCGGTGCCACCTTCTGTCCGCACGAGGATGCGCAGCTGACTCAATTCTACAACCCGGGCATGAACATAGGCAACGCAACGCAGTGGATAGTCAAGCCCGAGATGACCGCCAATACCTACGAGATAACCAATGTTCAGCCTGAGAACAGTGCGTACTTCCAAGTTATACTGATGAACAACTCGGAAGTGGATACCGGCATTGCCAATGAAGGACATGCACTCACACTGATGCTTGACGGCGAGTCGAACCCTGACGGGGCAGTAGTGACCGTTGACGGTATGCCGCTCACGCAAGGCATCAATTATTGGATTGTTCCCGGCAGACCGCTCACCAAGACCGTGCGAGTAGAGCGCGGAACGGTTGATGACTACGAAAATCTGACACTGATGCTCTATGCAACAGACTGTATGAAGACGCTGTCAAATATGAACTTAAGCGTACATTTCCTGCCGGTATCTTCGGATGTCTCGATTGCCATGCCGCGTCAGAACTGGGTGATGAACACTCTCTCGCAGCAAGACTCGACGGGCTACTACCTGCCCGTGGAGATTGACGGCTTCGACATTCATCATAAGAACTTCGACCATATCGAGTTCCAATACAAACTCTCGACTGAGAGCGAGGAGATGTGGGTGAACCAATGCTCGTTCTATGCATCCGACAGCCTTTATGCTCTCGCAACCGGCAATAAGGCGCTCATACGCAACGGTCGCATTGAGCCTTTCCGTTTCTACGGCGAGCGTGACCCGATGGAGCAGCGTTATGATTTGCGTGCAGTGTCGTTCTGCCGCTACGGGTCGGGCTTTGTAACTAAGTCGTCGCCCGTTATCAGCGGTACTAAAGATACCCGTCCTCCTCGCGTGTTCGGCGAACCGGAACCGGCAAACAGTATCCTCGGCGTTGGCGATAATTTGAGACTACGCTTCAATGAACCTATCGCGGGCAACTACCTTGATGAGGACAACAACTTCCAAATCAAGGGCGTGACCAACGCGACGGGCATCACTACTAATGCATCCGTGCATTTCGACGGTAGCTTCGATTCCTATGCCACATCCATGGTCAACCGCAGTCTGAGCGGCCGTTCGTTTACGATTGACATGCTCGTCAAGCCCGCAGCGCAGAATCGTGAATATGTGTTCTTTGACCACGGTCTGGACGGCGCAGGCGTACGCTTTGGACTGACTGCCGACAACTGTCTGGTACTTCAGTTCGGTACAATCGCCATCTACTCCAAGCCGTTGGAGACGATGCTGGACTTCACCCGCGTGTGCGTCACTTACAACAACGAGACCAACGAGATACGCTTCTTTGCCGGTACGCAGGACGTAACCGACCCCAATGCACGCAAACTGCCTACTGCGATGAATTATGATGTCAGTGCGCCGTTAGTGTTCGGCCGCGCTTTTGAAGGCAATATGCTTGAACTGCGACTCTGGTCAAAAGCCTTGACGCAGGAGGAGATAGCCGCCACGCACATGCGTTACCTCACGGGCTACGAACGTGAACTGGTGGCATACTACCCGATGACGGAAGGTCAAGGCAATACGCTTACCGACAAGGCAGGAGGAGCTACACTGCTGATGCATGGTGCCACATGGAATCTGCCGAAAGGTATCTCGCTCGCCATCAAAGCCGGCGAACAGGTGCAGCTCAACGGCAACCTGCTCGGACGCTCGAAAGTATATGACGAGACGCTGATGCTCTGGTTTCGTCCGACCAGTACGAACGGCGATGTGTTCAAGGCAGGACACGATAAAGGAACAAAGATGGAACAAACGGTGGTTGACAGGGATACTATAAGGGATACTATAAACTACGAAGTAGGGACTTTGCTCGCCATCGAGAACGGCAACCTTGTCCTACATAGCGACAGTAACCAATGGTCGCTCGGTGCAGTCGGGCAGAACGAATGGAACCACTTTGTGCTGACCGTCAACCGAACGTACAATAATGTTTCTGCGTTTGTGAACGGCAAGATGACCGCCTCATTCGCCGCCACCGAGTTGGCAGGCATCAGCGGCGCGATGTATTTAGGCGGCAACGGCTTCGAAGGCAATGTGGATGAGTTTGTCATCTTCGAGCAGGCACTGCCCAAAACGCTCGTTGAGGAATACGGCAACCACTCGCCCGCAGGCGATGAGATGGGACTGATGGCCTACCTGCCCTTCGAGGAGCAGAAACTCAATGCCAATGGTGTGCTTGAACTCGTGTTCAGCCCCAACGACCAACGCGTCTTCTATGACCCCAACGGCAATGTGGTGGAGAAGGAGGTGTCACTAATAGTCGAAAGTCAAAAGTCGAAGGTCGAAAGCATGGCTGACAAAACCGCTTACGCTCCCGTCACAGGCAGTGCGCTGCTGTCGAAGCTGAACTTCGACTGGGCATTCAACCAGGATGAACTGCTCATCAACCTCCTGATGCAGGACCGCGAAATCAACAAGCAGACCGTTGTTGTAACTGTCCGCGACGTGGAAGATTTGAACGGCAACCCGATGCCATCGCCCGTGATGTGGGTGGCATACGTGGACCGCAATAGCGTGACGTGGAATAACAATAAAATGGAGTTGTGGGTGTCTTACGGCTCCACATCTGAAGACAACTATAGCTACCGCGATATGCGTATTGTCAACAACTCTGGCAAGCGGCACCAGTTCACAATAGAGTCGCTGCCAGACTGGCTCTCTGTCAATCAACCTTACGGCACCATTCAGCCGATAGACGACTACACTGTCCGATTCACGTATGACACTACTCTTCCGGTCGGCACCTATACCGACATGGTGTACGTTACTGACGAGAACGGACTCAGTGAGCCGCTAAAGGTTATTATGTATGTGGAGGCACGGTGTCCGTGGAACGAACCGGATGCAAGCAAGTATGCACTCAACATGTCGCTTTGCGGACAGGTACTCATTGACGGCGAATACGATACCGACAGCAACGACAAGGTTATTGCCCTGTACCGCAACGAGTGCGTCGGTATGGCGAATGTCGCGTTCAGCAACCTTACCAACAAGTCCGAGGTTTATATGACCGTGTATGGCAACGAGGCAATGAATAATAAATCCATCACCTTCCAGCTTTGGCAGGCATCAACGGGAAAGATGATCAACCTTGTGCCGTCCGAGCAGATACGCTTTGCTCACGGCAACGTCTATGGCTGCGGACAGACAGAGCCTGTCGTCTTCACGGCAGGCGGCAGCGAGGTGCAGAATATCAGTCTGCAACCGGGTTGGAACTGGACATCGTTCAATATCAATGTCAATGCCGACAAGACAGGTGTTATCAACAATGTCATGACCGCCTCCGACCCGTGGACAGAGGGCGACCTTATCAAGAACCCCGTGACACGCAACTTCTGCACATATAGCGACTCTCTTGAGCAGTTTGTGGGTTCGCTCTACCATTTCCGCTATATCTATACCCACATGGTTTATTGCAAGGAAGGCAACACGATGCGCGTTACAGGCAGACGGCTGCCACAAGACTCGATGCGCGTAACGCTGCGTGGAGGCGGTCAGTGGAGTCCGCTGCCATGCCTATATGCCGAGTCCACACCCATTGCGGAAGCTCTTGCCGATTATCTTGACAATGCGACTCCGGGCGACCTGCTGAAGAGCCATGATCGCTTTGCAGTATTCTCCGAGGACCGCCGCTGGGTAGGTGATCTCACAGCCATACGTCCGGGCGAGGGATATTTCCTCCGCCGCATGGGTGCAGGTGATGTTACCATACGTTTCTACAACACGCCTGCTGCTGCCGCTCCGCAGAAAGCTCCTGCTTTCCAAGGGAATGGCGCTACCACGATGACCATTATAGCGACAGTGGAAGGTGATGGTTTGAAGGCTTACTTGGACGATGAATTGGTCGGTGTTGCTATGCAGATAGACAGCCTCTATTTCCTGACAATCTCAACGGACAATATGGGCGAACTCCGCTTTACAACCGAAGACGGCACACCGCTGGTAAGTGAGATGCCGATTACCTATGCCGCTGATGCACACCACGGCTCACTGAAGGCACCTGTCATTTTGAAACCCAGCGACCCCGACCGTGTCCGCAAAGTCATCGAAGACAATCATGTTATTATCATCCGTGGCGGTGAACGCTACGATGTAACAGGAAAGAAACTAAACAAATAATATAGTACGTTATGAGAAACAAATTATTGATAATCGCATCTTGCGGCTTGCTGCTTTTGGCAGCAGGCTGCAAGGAGCAGAACAAACCCGAATCGTTTGCCGGCAACGTAGCTAAACCCACATGGACCGTTCCTGCAGACTATGACTATACGTCTTCCATGACCGCCGTAGTCAAGGTGGAGTTGGCTGCTCAGTACCCCGATAAGGGCGCGGACTTCGTTCTCGACTCCAATGACCTGCTGGCTGCCTTCTCCGGCGAGACCTGTCTCGGCATTGCCTCACCGCAGGACGGTTTGTTCTATTTGTATATCGCTGCGCCCACAGCCAATGGCAACGCAGCGGTCACTCTCCGCTATTACTCGGCGCATTACAAGAACCTCTTTGAGGCAAAAGATGCATTCCCCTTCGCCAACGACACCCAACAGGGCACAGTTGCGACACCTTTTGTACCGATGTTTACAGTGGTTCAATAACAGCATCAAAATAACGATGACTGCTAAACCATATATGGCGATGGGGTGGAGAAAAAAGATTTTACTTTTTAAAGCAGCATGCTACAATAAAAAGAACTGTTTTTATTGTAGCATGCTGCGGTATCGGTAATTCAGCCTTCAATCACTGCCTGGCGTATAGTTGCAATGGCAGTCTCCTGGTCAGGAAAATCTGCCATGTTGACCTCTTTGCCTATATACATGCTCACAGGGGTGTGTACTGCATAGAAACGTCCTTTCGGCAACAACTCAAAACAGCCGTTAAGCGTAATGGGAATAACAGGCAGATTCAAGTCTTCGGCTATACCGAATGCACCGCGTTTGAAGCGGCCTACCTGACCGTCAGCGGTGCGGGTACCCTCAGGGAATATCACCACGCACACTCCGTCGTGAAGCACCCGTTCAGCCTGCTTGACTGTCCCCACGACCGACTTTGTCCTCCCCCGCTCAAGGAAGATATGCCCTGCCGCAGCACAAGCCGTACCGACAAAAGGTATCTTGCGAAGTTCTTTCTTCATTATCCACTTGAAGATAACAGGCAGCCAACCGTAAATCAGAAAAACGTCGGACATAGACTGGTGGTTGCTCACAAACACGTATGACTGACCCGGACGGATGTTCTCTGTTCCTGTAATCTCAACCGGCACAAACAACAGATAGAAGAAACTGCGCGACCAGAACTGCTGAATGCGGTGAAGCCACTCGGAGTTGCGCCAGTGAATGAATATCATGGTGGTGATGGCGGTGAAAAGCGTTATCAGTGCAAACACAGGCAAGGCGATGAACCACTGCCAAACGATATAGAAAAACTGAAGAACTGATTTCATTGTCTTTTTATCAATTAGCTATTACCTATTAGCTATTACCTATTATCTAATTCTCACACTCCTGCCATCGTCATAAATCCGCGATAGAGTGCGCACAGACGGCGAATCTCGTCCCATGTCTCCTCCGAGAGTTTGGTACCCACTATCTCTACCACGCGGCCTGCGGCAAGAGTGCCTATCTCGGCACAACGGCGGATGTCGAAATTGTTGCTCAGTGCGTGCAGGAATCCGGCGGCATACAGGTCGCCGGCACCGGTTGAGTCGAGGCACTGCGATGTGATGGCGCCTATGTGGCAACGCTCGCTGCCGCACTGCACATACGAACCTTTCTTGCCCACTTTCACCACGGCAATATTGCATTGTTGAGCAATGGCATTCACCGCCTCCTCCGGCGGAAGATGGGTGTAGGCATAACTCTCGTCCTCGTTGGCAAACACAATGTCAACATATTGCTTCACCAATCCTTCGAGGAAGTCGCGGTTCTCATTCACCACATTGTACGAGGCAAGGTCGATACTTGTCATCAGCCCTGCTTCTTTGGCAAGACGGAGCGCCTTCTTTATCAGGTTGTGGTTTTGCACCATATAGCCTTCGATGTGGAAGATGTCGTAGCCGAGGAAGTTCTCGGGACGGATATCTTCGGTACGCAGGTCGGCAGACGCGCCCAAATAGGTGCAGAAAGTGCGCTCTCCGTCAGGAGTGATGAGCACTGTGCAGCAACCCGACATAAGCGACGACGGTAGCAGAATGGGTTGTACTCCGTTCTTCTCAAGGTCGGCGCGGTAGAACTCGCCCACCTCATCGTTGCCCAGTTTGCCGAAGAAAGCGGCTTTGCCTCCAAGGGCGGATATGCCGCTGATGGTATTGCTCGCACTGCCGCCTGCAACCATTGTTTTACGTACGCTGATAAAGCGGTTCTGCACTTGCATGGCAGTGTCGAAATCAATCAGATTCATGCTCCCTTTTGGGAGTCCCAGTTCTCTGAGGTCATCTTCAGATACCTGCAACAAAATATCCGTCAATGCATTACCCAGACCAAGTACTTTTTTCATAAGTGACTAATATTGCTGTGAGAATTATGCTGCAAAGGTAAGCATTTTTTTTGGAATATGCTATACTCAATCGGAAAAACAAAAACAAGATGCACTTGAATGCATCTTGTTCCGCGCTCCCTCTAGGACTTGAACCTAGGACCCCCTGATTAACAGTCAGATGCTCTAACCGACTGAGCTAAGGAAGCAATACTTGCGAAAAACTTATTTCCGAAAGCGGGTGCAAAGGTATAGCAAAAATTTTATATGCGCAAGAAAAAAATGCTTTTTATTGTATTTTTATGTCAAACGCATAGCTCTGCTGCGATGGATACACGATAGATTAACGATAAATAAACCTCATACAAAGCATAGTGTCAGCATCCTGTCAATATAGTTCTTTTTGTTTTTATTGTGCATATTCCGATAGTTTTTTGTACCTTTGCAGCGTCAGGCAAACTTTTATTCAAATGTTGAACCCGGAGCAACTTAAATATGTTATTGCGCTGCCTCTGTTGCCGGAGGTGGGGCTGAGAACGGCAAGGGCGCTAATCGAGTTCTTTGGCTCTGCCGAGTCCGTGTTTCATGCGTCTCGTGAGGACTTGCTTGCTATTCCTAACGTCCGCAAAGATACTGTCGATGCCATGACGGCAGCTATGGGTAAGGCTTTGCAGAGGGCTGAGCAGGAAATGGCTTTTATCGGAAAAAACGGCATTAGGACTTGCTATTTTGAGGACTCGGACTATCCTTATCGCCTGCGTGAGTGCGTTGACGCCCCGCTATTACTCTATTGCAAGGGCAACATAAACGTCAACTGCGACAAGTTACTGTCAGTGGTGGGAACACGTATGCCGACTGATAACGGGAAACAGTTGTGCCGGCAGATAGTGTCAGACCTCGCAGAGAAAACAACAGGTTTGACCATTGTGAGCGGACTCGCATACGGTATTGACGTCACGGCACACAAGGCGGCTCTCGCAGCAGGAATACCTACAATCATTGTACCCGGTCACGGACTCGACCGCATCTACCCCTATATGCACCGGCAGGTCGCAGTTGAGGCTTTGAAAACAGGAGGAATCATTACAGAGTACATGTCCGGTACCGAACCTGACAGACAGAATTTTGTTGCGCGAAACCGTATTATTGCCGGATTAAGCGATGCCACTCTGGTGGTGGAAAGCAAGCAAAAAGGAGGTTCGCTTATCACTGCAGATATGGCAAACGGCTACAACCGTGAAGTGTTTGCTGTGCCCGGCAGACCCAAAGATGCAACTTCTGCAGGATGCAACATGCTCATAAAACAGCAGAAAGCTATGCTGGTGGAAACGGCTGACGATATTATTGCCGCCATGCAGTGGAAAAAACATGAGCGGAAAGAACCTGTACAGACTGAGATATTCGACGACCTGAGCGATGAGGATGCTGCCATTCTCGGCTTGTTGCGCTCTGCCGAAGACGGTTTGCATGTAAATCAGATTGTCATGGAAACAAAACTGCCGTACAGCCGTCTGACCTCTGTTCTGATGATGATGGAGATGCGAGGACTCGTGCGTTCGCTGCCGGGTAATATCTATAAGGCTGCGAAATAAAAATTTGCGTAATTGCGAATATTGCTGTATCTTTGCACCCGCTAATTTGAATTAATATAGTAAAGATATATTTGTATGCTTAAGGAAATTCTTGCTGTTACAGGCAAATCAGGTTTGTTCCGCCTTGTAAGCCGCGGCAATAACATGCTTATCATTGAGTCGCTTGAAGACGGCAAACGTATGCCGACCTATGCACGCGATAAAATAGTCAGTCTGGCTGATATTTCCATGTTTACCATGGGGGATGACAAACCGCTCAACGAGGTCTTGATGGCACTCCAGCAGAAGCAGGAGAACAAACCGGTGGATTTCGATATAAAAAAAGCGGACAACGATACTCTGCATAGTTTCTTTGCCGAAGTGTTGCCTGACTACGACCGTGACCGCGTATATCCGAGCGACATCCGCAAACTGCTCCTCTGGTACAATCTGCTCCTGAAGGCAGGGATAACCGACTTCACTGAAGCAGAACAGACAACCGATGACGCTGCCCCCGCAGAAAGAAAAGAAGAAAAACATGCCGCACCCAAGAAGCAGGTAAAGACTCAGAAGTCTGCCGCCACTTCCGTAAAGACGGGTGTGGGTGCCAAACGAGGATAATCCGTTTTGACCGCGCATGAAATAATCAATATCATAGAATCTGTAGCGCCGCTGAGTCAGCAGGAGGGGTGGGATAATTCGGGGTTGCAGGTTGGAAGGAGAGAGACTGAGGTCGCTCGAGTGCTCCTTTGCACCGATATCTCCGATGAAATAATAGAAGAGGCTGAAGAGAAAGATTGTCAGATGATAATCTCTCATCATCCTCTTCTTTTTAATGGTTTGAAGCGAATAGAAGGTGTCAGCCGTCAGGAGCGTTGTGTTATCAGCGCCATTCAAAACGGTTTAGTGCTCTATAGTTCGCATACTGCCATGGATACATATATACACGGCGTGAGCGGCAGAATGGCGGAAAAACTGGGCATTGCTGACTACAGGATTCTTTCGCCCGAAGGTGCTGATACAGGTCTCGGTGTAATTGGCAGACTGCAGGAACCGATGCAAATCACCGATTTTATCCGCTTGCTGCACAATGTTTTCCGATCCGACTGTATCAGATATACAGAAAAAACGTCTTCTGACAACTTAATATCTCTGGTCGCCTTGTGCGGCGGAGCAGGAAGCGAGTTCCTCGAAGAAGCGGTTAGCAGACGGGCCGACGCATACGTAACAGCAGATGTCAAATATCATGAAATGCAGTCGGCTGACGGCAGAATAAATCTTTTTGATATCGGGCACTTCGAAAGCGAACAGTACACCAAAGAAGTGTTCAGAGACCTGCTCCGCGCGCATGATGTACAGTGTGTACTGGCCGAGAATGACAAGAGTTGTGTCAAAGTATGGAAAGGCTGAAATACCAGAATGCACGCTTTGGTTCTGACGAACAATAATAATTCAAAACATATACAACTATGGCAAAAGAGAAAGAAGTAAATGAAATGACCAACGAGGAGAAACTGCATGCTCTATATGAATTGCAGCAGATTGACTCCAAAATTGATGAACTGCGTATTCTGCAGGGCGAACTGCCTGTAGAGGTTAAAGACATGGGCGATGAAGTTGAAGGTTTGAAAACTCGTCTGAAAAACATTGAAGCAGAGATTAAAGAACTCGAGACACAAATCAGTGACCGCCGTGTGCAGATAGAGAATGCAAATGCAGCTATCAGCCGCTACAAAGAACAGCAGGACAACGTGCGCAACAACCGCGAGTTCGACAACCTGACAAAAGAAATCGAGTATCAGACTCTCGAAATCGAACTGTGCCAGAAACGTATAAAGGAATATACTGCACATCTTGAGACACGTCAGGCTGACAAGACAAAAACCATTACTGACATTGAGGAACGTACTGTTGACCTCAATCAGAAGAAAGCTGAACTCAACGATATTCTTGCTGAAACCAAAGAACAGACCGAAGCACTGCTCCTGCGCTCACAGCAGTTGGAGCAGAAGTTTGAGGACAAACGCTTGCTTACAGCTTTCAAGCGTATCCGCAAAAATGCTCACAACGGCTTGGCTGTCGTTACTGTTGAACGTGATGCTTGCGGAGGTTGCCACAACAAGATTCCTGCACAGCGTCAGTTGGATATTCGTCTGCGCAAGAAAATTATCGTTTGCGAATATTGCGGACGTATTCTTATCGACCCCGATATGGCACACGAAGTGATGCTGGAGGAAAATAAATAAGTATATCTTTGCTTTTTCCGGCACCCGTCTCCGGATATATCGGTATTATATGCAAAAGAAGCGGATTCCCGCTTCTTTTGTTGTTGTAAAGTGTTGAAATTGCTATTTGGTTTTTGCTGCGATAACCATATCCATTTGCTGGTCGTGACGGTCGTGAGGTATCTGTTCCACTAACTGGAACTTATAGCATACACCGATCTTTTTTGCCCTTCTGATAGAGGAAAGAAATCGGTCGTAGTAGCCTCCTCCGCGTCCTAAACGGTGATTGCTGATGTCAAAACCTACTCCGGGCACAAAGATAAGATCTACTTTCCCATTGAACGTTGCTGTCTGAGGTTCGGGTATGCCGAATTTGCCCCGTTTGACATTTCCCTCACCGGTATATTGGCGTACTTCTATTGAGTTCCTGTGAGTTACTGGCATGAGAAATGTCTTGTGCGGATGTGTGGAGTACAGCGGACGAAGATCAATCTCATTGTTTACCGGATAGTAAATCATCACATTTTGTGCCTCGGCGAACAGAGGGTTGCACGCTATTTGTTCCACTACTTCTGCAGACGCTGCTGCTGTTTCCTCTTTTGTCAGTATGCGTCGTTTCTGCATCAGTATTGCACGAAGGTTCTGTTTCTCCTTCTTCTTGCGGTAACTTGGTAGCAACCGCATGATGTCCTCTATGACGCTCTGAAACATGTACATAATAGTATAAATATTGATAGTTGGTCCTTTTATTGTGCAAAGTTACGGCAAATTTTGTTAATTTGCAAAAAATGTACTACTTTTGCATGATATTTGAAATCCCTGATGTGTATGAAAAAGAATCTTGTATATATATACCTTTGCCTGGCAATATGCCTTTTGGAGGCTTGCACAAGCACCTCAACCACCACTTACACTCCTTCTGACGACCCAACAGTGGATGTGCTAACTCTTGCAAATGACAGTTTTCCGGAATTGAAAAAAGCTGTGTTTAAGGTTGAAGAAAGAATAGATACCGGCTTGATATACAATGTGGATTCCATTCAGTATGGTACCAAAATCAACAAGGTCGTACCCAAATTCGTCTTCAGCGGCAATGTAGTTAGCGCCGCTATTATTTTCACTCCGGACGACACGGTTGCTATTTCCGGAGGTGACACTATCGACTTCTCCAAACGACCTGTGTATTTGCATACAATCAGTGAATCAGGTAACCATGAGAAATGGTATGAGATTCAGGTCAATGTGCATCAAACCGACCCCGACCTCTATCAGTGGGAGTTGCTTGCTGACAATATTTTCCCCCCGCAGTTCAGCAATCAGAAAGCAGTCATGCTGAAAGATACTATTTTTCTTTTTGTCTCCAACGGACTCCGTTCTGTTTGTCAATATTCGCCAGATGGCAAGACCTTTGTTCCGATTAGCGGACCGTTCGACAATTTTGATGTTCAAAACACTTTGGTGCACAACGACACTGTTTTCTGTCTCTGCAACGGTGAGATAGCAATGCTTGGTAGTGCGACAGGCGGGTGGACTAAAAAGAATATTGACGACTCACTTCCTTTCACTGTTGACAGGTTGTTGCTGAATTTTGTGTATTCATATTACGTCTATGATGAAGAGCCTGACAGTGTCTGGGCGCTTGTTACGGACAAATCTACAGGAGTACCGGGAGTGGCAACCACTGCCGATTTCTCTGAGTGGGTGTTTATGGACTGTCTGCCTGCCGATTTCCCCGTATCCGACTTTGCTGCCGTCTCGTTCTTTTCTCCTACAGGCAGACCCAGAGCTATGGTTATCGGAGGGTTCAGTGCCGAAGGGGCATGTCTGAATACACGTTGGAATATGGAATATGAGTCAGGAGCGGGGTATCGCTGGGAGAACTTCTCTATAGAGCAGCCTGATTTCACCTCTATCTCTGGCGCAAGTGTTATTGCTTACGACAAACATTTTCTTATGTTCGGAGGGGCTAACGGGGAAAACAATGTTGACGATGTTGCCATTTTGGAGAGTTTCGATGAAGGTATGAACTGGACTGAACCTGACTCTGCTCACAACCACATGCCCGAAACCTATACCAATCGCGCGTACCAGTCCGTGTTGGTTGACAGTAATCAGAATATCTATGTCATTGGAGGCAAATCGCGCACCCTGGTGTTCTCTGACGTTTACAAAGGCAGACTCAACAGCATCAACTGGTGAGACCGCTCTTCGCTTGTCAGTTGTTATTTCTTGAATAGTTTTGCCTTCTCTTCGTCGGTCAGACTGTCATAGCCCGATTGGCGTATCTTGTCGAGAATACGGTCTATCTCTTGCCTGTTTGCATCATCTTCTTTATCGGTGTCGGTATTGTTGCTGACAGGCTCCTGATAGTGGTAGCCCTCATAAGGGTTGTTCTCTTTCTGTTTTCTGCTCATCTTGTTCTTCAGTCTCGCCCACCATTCTTTCAAATTGAAATTGGACGGCGTGGCACCGAAACTCTTGTCTGTCCGTTTCCATATCAGTATCAGCAGCCAGCCGAACAGCAGACCGCCCAAGTGTGCAAAGTGTGCCACATTGTCGCCCGAGAAGTTGCCCAAACCCGCAAACAATTCTATAAAGGCGTATATAATGACAAATATCCTTGCGCGGATTGGTATGGGAATAGGGAAAATGAACAGTTTTGTGTCAGGAAACAGCCAGCCGAAGGCGAACAATATGCCGAACACGGCTCCGCTGGCGCCTATGGTGACTGCCAAACTGGCAGTCTGACCGTACATCATCCACCACACCAGTTCCTGCACTATGCCTGCACCTATACCCGACACAAGGTAGTAGGTCAGAAAACGCTTGCTTCCCCACTGCTGCTCCAGCGGAGCGGCAAACATGAATACGGCAAACATGTTGAAAAACAAGTGAGAGAAGTTGGCATGCATGAACATGTATGTCACAGGTTGCCACCAATGAAAGGCGCCTGAACCTATATAATACAATCCTAACCAGTTGGTTAGGTCAATCTGAAATCTGGTCTTCATCACAAGGTCTGCAAGCCAAAATATAAGATTTATTATAAGCAGGTTTTTGGTTACGGCCGGAATATTCGACCAAAAGGATGTTCTGTTCTGCATAGTTTTTTGTTGTTGGTTATCTTCTTCTGTTGTATGTGCAGGCGTTTGAAATAAATATCGGTTCCTGCTTCTTCCTTAACTGCAAAAACCGTGCAATTTGTCGAAAAAGGTGTACATAATTAAGTTTTTGCAAAATTTTTACATTAAAAGTTTGCCGTTTGAAAATTATGTGCTATATTTGCACACGATTTCCGTATTCGTCGGATGTCAATAATGAAATTAAACGTTTAATTAACAAATTTATCATTATGAACAAAGTAGAACTCGTTGCTGCTATCGCAGCTGAAGCTGGTCTTTCAAAGGCTGCTGCTCAGAAAGCTCTCGAGGCAGGCGTTAAAGCTGTTGCTGAGGCTTTGAAGAAAGGTGAGAACGTACAACTCATCGGTTTTGGTACATTCGCAGTTGTTGAGCGTGCTGCTCGTAATGGCGTTAACCCCGCTACTGGCAAGGCTATCAAAATTGCAGCTAAGAAAGTCGTTAAATTCAAAGCCGGTAAGGCTCTTGCTGAGGCTCTCTAATCAGAACTGTATAGCAGAAAACGGGATTGTCATATATATGGCAATCTCTTTTTTTTTGTATTACCGTAGGAATATGTTTTCTCATTTCGCCAATTCTTTGTATCTTTGCACCGATTAAACAAATCATCAAATCTTTGAATTATCAAATCATCAAATCATATATATCGTTATGTCTAAAATCCCCGAAAATCTGCGTTACACTCGTGAGCATGAGTGGATTCGCGTTGAAGGTGATGCCGCTTATGTTGGTATTACCGATTATGCCCAGTCTGAATTGGGTGAGATAGTGTTTGTTGACGTTGACACCGTAGGTGAGACCATCGCACAAGGCGAAGTTTTCGGCACGGTTGAGGCTGTTAAAACCGTCAGCGACCTCAATATGCCTGTAACAGGCGAAGTGCTTGAGTTCAATGAAACTCTCAACGACCAACCCGAACTCGTCAACAACGACCCCTATGGAGAAGGCTGGATGATAAAGATCTCTGTCAACGATGCTGCAGAACTTGACAATCTGCTTGACGCTGCTGGCTATCAGGCTGTCATCTGAGTTGAGATAATATTAGTAAGATTAATAAGAGAGAGAATATGTGTTGTTCATATTCTCTCTCTTTATGTTGTTATGGTAGGTTGTCAATATGACCTTATTGCAAATCCAGTGTCGGCTGCTGTGCTATGCTTTTCTGAATCTGCCGGTCGGTCTCAGGAGTGAGTTTTTTCTCGCCTGTGCGATAATAATATATTACCCCGTAGTTCTGGCAGCACCGCATCTTCTCGTATGGCAGTTTCTGTCTGTAGTAGTACTCCACCTGGTTCCAGATGTCAAGTATCAGTTTGTCTGCCTGTTCGCGCAGCGGACCAAGGTCTTCGTAGGTGCGGTTGGTCGTCTTCTTGTGCATACGCTGGGTGACTTGGTGCTCTTTGAAGATGTCGTAGTGCACCTTCACTTTCGATATCGTGGGGTTGTATATCGGAAAGCCCCCCATTCTTACGCGCTCTGTCTCGCCGTCTATGATGTTTTGGCCCCACACCAACAGGTCCTCTTCAGATGACAGGTCGGGCAGAATATGGTTGTTTACATCGAGTTTGTAAAGTTCTTTCTGCTCTTTCTTTATGTCACCTCTTATTACTGCCAGGTTCAGCACTTGTATGAAGTGGCTGATGTACATGCGCGCATTGCTCACAATGTGTCTGTAGCGCTTGTTGGCGTTTACCTTCGTCTGGAAATTCTGGTGATATTGCTGCACCTGGTTCTCAAAGATGAGCAAAAAGCGCTGAGCCTCGTTGAGAGTGCGGTAGGTCAGCACTTGCTCCGTAAAGTCTGCTTCGCTTGCTCTCTGCACTGCATCGTGCAATGCTCTGAGGCGCGCTTGGTCGGTGTTGGGTAATCTTCTGTAAGGCATGATTCTGGCGCGAATAGATGGTTGGAAATTCGTGCGAAACAACTCTTCGCACGTTTCTGCCTGCAAAGTTATACATTTTATTCTTTTCTCGCAAGCAATTTCTCCGCTAATTTGATAAGAATCAGTTTTTTTTCTGATGAAACACTCAGTTTGTCCAGTTCTGCGAGTGCTATGTCTGTGTGTTTTTTCATCTCCTCTTCGCATGCCTGACGCACATTCAGACCTGTGTATATTTCCGTAACTGCGGCTATTTTCTCTTGGGAGTCCATACTCTTGTCAGCGAGCAGTCTGCTGAGTAGGTTGCGCTCTCTGTCGCTTGCCGACTGCATGGCTGTGAGCAGCATAAATGTCTTCTTGGCGCATAGTATGTCGCCGCCTGTAGCCTTGCCGAAAGTCTCGGGATTGCCATATACGTCAAGCAGGTCGTCCTGCAGTTGGAAGGCGAGACCTGTCTCTATTCCGTAGTTGTACAGTGCTGTCTGGTCGGCTTCACCCGCACCCGCTATCAGGGCGCCTGTCTGCAGAGCGTTCGCAAGCAATACTGAGGTCTTCAGCCGTATCATCATCATGTAGTCCTCTATCTGTACGTCGTCTCTTGTCTCGAAATCCACATCGTATTGCTGGCCCTCGCATATCTCTGTTGCCATCTTGTTGAACAGGCGTAGCACCTCGGGCAGTACGTCGGCTCTCACTTTCGACAGCAGTGAGTAGGCTTCTATCAGCATCTGGTCGCCCGACAGAATGGCGGTGTTCTCGTTCCAGCGTACGTGCACTGTGGGTCTGCCGCGGCGCACTGAGGCTTTGTCCATCACGTCGTCATGCAGCAGAGTGAAGTTGTGAAACACCTCCAATGCCAATGCTGCCGGCAGCACTTCTTCGCGCTTGCCGTCAAACATGTCGGAGGCTATCACTGCAAGCGAGGGTCTCAGGCGTTTGCCTCCTGCACTCAGTGTGTATCCTATCGGTTCGTACAAACCCCGCGGCTCTCTCTGCCAGTCGAGTTCGGCTATCGCCTGCTGAACATACTCTGTCGCTGTCATAGCTGTGATATCAAGTCTTTGTCAGAAACTGTCTTCTATTATGTCGGTCAGCACGTCTTTCATCTCCAAACCAGCCGCTCTCACCTGCTGAGGTATGAAACTGGTAGCGGTCATGCCCGGAGTGGTGTTCACCTCCATCAGGTTCACCTGCCCGCTCTCTAATATTATGTAGTCGGTGCGGATAATGCCGTGGCAGCCGATGATGCTGTACAGGCGCAGTGTCTCCTGCTGAATCTGCTTTGTCAGCTCCTCTGATATGCGGGCGGGGGTAATCTCGTCTGACTCGCCGTTGTATTTGGCCTTGTAGTCGAAATATTCGTTGTGCGACACTACCTCAGTCAGCGGAAACGCTACTGCCTTCTGCCGGGTCTTGTAAACGCCGCAGGTCACTTCCGTACCTTTCATGAAGGCTTCTATTATCACTTCGCCGCCCTCGCCCATTGCTACTTCTATCGCAGGTTGTATCTGCTCTTTGGTCTTCACTTTCGTGCAACCGAAACTGCTGCCGCCCACGTTGCTCTTGATGAAGCAGGGCAGACCTATCTCTTTCATCACGCGCTCGTCGCTTATCTCTTCGCCTCTTCTCAGCAGTATGGAGTCTGCTATGTTGAATCCGAATGAACGTAGATAGTGGTTGCACGCAAACTTGTTGTAGGTCAGGGCGGCGGCAAGCACGCCGCAGCAGGAGTAGGGTATCTTCATCATGTCGAAGTAGCCCTGCAGAAGACCGTTCTCGCCAGGACCGCCGTGGATGGTGATATAGGCGAAATCGAATGTGTGGCGTTGGCCCTGATAGGTGTATGAGAAATCGTTTTTGTCTATTGCCACGCGGGTGTTCTCGTCTATCTCAACCTGCCAGTCGTTGCCGCGCATTGCCACTACTAAGGCGTTGTATCTCTCCTTGTCTATAAACGACAGTATGCCGGCTGCACTGCGCAGCGAGACATCATGTTCGGAGGTGTCACCTCCTGCCACTATTGCTATGTTGCGTTTCATATTCTTTGATTGATTGTGTTTCAGAGTGTTTTGGGGATTATGTTGATATGTTTTGTCAATTGCGTTTTACCTCGTTTGGTCTATAATTTTATCTCTTTTGGTTTATAATTTTATCTCGTTTGGTCTATAATTTATTCAATGTCTGTATTAGTTGCAAAATTACAACAAATATCTCATATAGGCAAATCATATTCAAATCACTGCCAAATCATAACAAAAACATATTCAATTCAAACCCAAGTCATCTTCACTTCAAGTCTGAGTCATGCTCACTTCATATCCGAATCAGTTTCCCTTCAACCCCGCATCAAGTTTCACTCACCTGTATTTTGTTTTCGCCGCCCTCACTCTTTGCTGTCATTCTACTTTCATTCTCCTTGCTTTTCCCTATTTTTATTGGTCTGTTATTGGTTGATTATTGGACGATTATTGGTAGATTATTGGATGATTATTGGTAGATTATTGGTTGATTACCGTATGATTCGTCTGCAACGTGCCTAATTCCGGCATTTCGTCTCCATTCCCGTTGGCACTCTGCTGGCGCAATCGTTGCTCTCCTATTGCCGAATAAGGCTTTGTTTTTCAGTAAATACACGAAAATATTTGTGTATTTGCAAAACTTGCACTACTTTTGTAGTCGAAACATGAAAAAGTGCCTTTACATATTGCTTCTGACGCTCCTGCCTCTCTGCTCGTTTGCTGATGTACGCCTTACTCTCAAGTCCGGGCACACTCTTACGGGCACCGTTGTCTTCCGCAACGAGGAAGTGATTGTTGTCAAGTCCGCCGAGGGGCAGCGCTTTCAGTATCCGATGTCCGAAGTGGCTGATATTGCGGAAGTTGATGAGCAAGCTATCAAGAACGAAGATACCAAACCCGTCACCGCTGCCAAGAAGGTGGGTGTATCGCTGCATCTGTCCGGAGGACCGGCTTTTATTCCCCACGATGCTGCCGGAGGAGCTTTCGATGCTATGGTATTCGTAGGCGCCTGCAATTTGTTGGACAAGCACATTTTTATCGGCGGAGGTGTGGGATACGAGAGTTTCTTCATGTTTCCTGTAGGAGAGCACAATTTTTCTACTGCCTCTTTCATTCCTGTGCAGGTGCGCTTTTCTGCTCCTTTGATGCCGACTCGCCACGCCCCTGCTCTCGGTTGTTCCCTCGGTTACGGATTCTCTCCTAAAGGTATCGGAAAAAGTGGTATTTGTGCTTCTTTGGATGCCGGGTGGAGATGGCAGATAAACGAGAAAATGGCAATGTTTGCAGGCATCACAGCCGCTTTTCAGCAAGGAAAAACATCTGTCGATGAAACTATTGATGACAAAACTTATACCTCTGATGCCGTTAGAAACTTCTGCAAGCTGGGTCTGAAACTTGCTGTGCAGTTCTGACAAACACTATTTTGCTGCAATGAGACGATATGCAAGTCGTGGGAGAAAGTTGCCGAGAAAGAATAGGCTTACAGTGCTACTTAACGAAAGTGAGCAGCGGGCACTTGATGCCTATTGCCGCAGATACAGAATACAGAACAAAAGCCGTTTCGTGCGTGAGACACTCATGAAGAATATTCTCCACAGGTTCGATGCCGACTCGCCTACTTTGTTCGACTGATAACCTGTTAGTGAAATACCAAACATTGATTAGTTAACTGACATCATTAATTATAAATTCAACTTTTTATGAAGAAACATTTATTTTATGCAGTGTTCATGGCCATGCTCATGACTGCATGCAACTTCTCTTCAACTATCATCGTTACTCCCGCTACACAGACCCTGCCCAAGGAGGGCGGTGAGTTCACTGTATCAGTAACTACCGAGGCCGAAACCAGCGAATGGACTGCCGAGTGCGACAGCACCTGGCTCCACATGGACAAAACATCCGGCACCGGCAGCGGCAAGGTTAACGTTACCGTTGATGCCAATCCTTATGCTACTACTCAGAGCACTGTCATTCGTTTCCGTGACGAAAAGAATCTTGTTCAGGTTATTGTAATGCGTGAAGGTACTGGCGAAAACAACTCCGGCGAGAAACCCTCACAGAACCCCAATGCACCTGTCAAGGTCGATGTTACTGAAATCGAGGCACCTGCTGAAGGAGGCACCTACGACGTACAGGTTACTGCCGATGCTGACCTTAAATGGTCGGTTGCATCAAGTGCTTCATGGGTAAGATCCAATATCGGACTGGAGAAAGGCAACAAGAAAATCACTCTCACTGTTGATGCTGCTCCTGCTACCACCTACGACCCGACCGAGGCTGTCGTTACTCTCAAACCCCAGACTTCTACCTCTGACGATGAGAAAACCTACATCCGTATCACCCGCGCAGGCCAGCCCGCACCCGTATTCACTATCGACAAGGGCAGAAAAGTGATGTTCGCCCCGGGCAACCTGCAATATCGTGCTTTAGGGAATACATGGCGTTTTGCAGACCACCAATATACAATTATTGGTGCAGACAACCAATATATCTCCGCAACCAACTACGACTACATCGACCTCTTCGGCTGGGGCACAAGCGGATACAACGAGTGCTACCCCTATCTCTTCGCTAAAGATGCGCAATATGGTCCCGAGGGGGCAACTGATATAGAAGGAACTGAGTATGACTGGGGTGTTTACAACTCCGATAAGATTGAAAACAGTCCTAACAAGAGTTACAAATGGTTCACCCTCAGCAGCATGGACTGGAATCAGATTATTGACCATAATGTTTCCACCCTTGGCACATGCAACGGAGTTAAGGGTATTTTCATCTATCCTGACGGAATGTCGGCAGTAGGAGGAGAAACATTCGAAGATTATAATTCTTTTATTGTTACCGAAGAGTCATGGCTTGTAGAAAACGGAGTGATCTTCCTTCCGAATGCAGGAATGCGTATTAACGAAAAGGAAATTAGTATAGGAATTTACGGAAAATATTGGACAAGTACTGCTCATGAAGCAACAGGTGCCGGCATGGTGGAGTTTAGTGCTAACGAGACCACAGGTGATGGTGAAATATATACTTTGGGTAGTCCCAATTGCAGACATTATGGTCTGCCTGTCCGTCTCGCAAGAGAAGTCAACTACTAATTTAACGTGAGTTCGATATAAGCGGAATCGTCATCGTCATCCTGAACTTGTTTCAGGATCTCGTCGAGCATCAATGCAGTATACATAGATAAGAACTTGTTTCAGGATCTCATTCCTGCCGAAGTACTAACATCAAGAATATAAACTTCTTATATCGAACTCACGTTAAGTTATATGTAGAGATTGTAATTCATTCATAGAGACGCATAACAATACGTCTCCACATAAAAAGAAAAGCCTAATCAGCACATACTGTTTAGGCTCTTCTTTTTCCAATCAGCATAGTAGTCTTTGCTCTTTGTTCTGTAGCACCAGCGGTCTTAACTCCTAAGCGCCAGCGGTCCTACCTCCTAAAAGTACTTGGTCTCTTTTCCTACTATGCTTGTCAGTAGATTGTTGGCAAGACGGCTTGCTCCAAAGCGGAAATTCTTGTTGTTGAGCCATTCCTCGCCCAATACCTCTTTCACTATTGTGTAGTGCTGCACTGCCTCTTCTGTTGTGCTTACTCCGCCTGCTGGCTTGTAACTTACCTTCACGCCAGTCTTCTCATACCAGTCTTTTATGGCGCGGCACATTACGTAGGTAGCCTCAGGTGTGGCATTAACGGCTATCTTGCCCGTACTTGTCTTTATGAAGTCGGCTCCTGCCTGCATCGCCAATAGAGAAGCGTTGTATATGTTCTTTACTCCTCGCAGTGCACCTGTCTCAAGTATCACTTTCATGTGTACCGGAGCCTTGCATGCCTCGCGCAGTTCACATAGTTCGTCATACACCTCCTGATATCTGCCTTCAAGGAATTTGCCTATCGAGATAACCACGTCTATCTCTGTTGCACCTGCCTGAATGGCAAGCAGAGTCTCAGCCACTTTTACCTCAATGAAAGTCTGGGACGCAGGGAATCCTGCACTCACTGAGGCTATGCCGATAGGCTCCTTCAGGTGTTCTTTCACGGTGCTTACCATGGCGGGATACACGCATATTGCTGCTACGTTCGGAATGTCGGGATACTGGGCACTGAAACCATTGACCTTCTGTGCCATTCCGCTCACTTTCTCCACTGTGTCATCACCGTTGAGTGTGGTCAGATCTATTTGGTGCAGACATTGTTTCCATACTGCTGCATTGTTGTTCTCTGCAAAGTGACCGGCAAGAATGTTCTGTACCTCTTGCTTCACTTCTTCGTCTGTCATTTGCCAGTTGTACTGGGCAAACAATTCGTTGAACTTATCCATTATTCTTCTGTTTTAGTGTTTAGTCTTGCAATTATTGTTTCGTTGCCCGTTACTGCATCACCTACCTCTACCATCATCTCTGTATCGAGAGGCAGATACATGTCAACGCGCGAACCGAACTTGATGAAACCTAAATGAGTGTTGCGGGTGGCGGCTTTGCCGGGCTTGGCGTATGTAACTATCCTTCGTGCCATTGCACCTGCTATCTGTCTTACCAGTATCTTCTCACCCGACTTGGTCTCTATTAACACCAGTGAACGCTCGTTCTCTGTGGAGGATTTAGGCAGCCATGCACCTTTGTGTCTCCCGCTCTGGTGTTCCGAGCGGAGCACTGTGCCTTCTATAGGATACCAGTTCGCGTGTACATTGAACGGCGACATGAAGATGCTCACTTGCAGACGCTTCTCGTTTAGCACTTCGGTCTCGTCTGTCTCTTCTATTACCACCACTCGACCATCGGCAGGTGCTACTATAAAGTCAGGGTCATCTACTTCTATTATACGCTCCGGGTTGCGGAAGAAGTATGTAACAAAGCAAAGCAGTATGGCGGTAATTGAGAGAGTCAATGCAAATACCCAGTGATGTGAATACAAAAACACGGGTATATTGACTAAGAAGGCTATCAGCACCACCACTATCAGTGAGTTCCGCCCTTCTCTATGTATTCTTGGTCGTTTCATATTAACTTTTATCTTTCATCTAATAACTTTCATCAAATAACTATTATCAAATAATTATTATCTAATAACTATCATCAAATAACTTTCAACTTATAAACTTCTCTAAACTCTCAACTCTCCACTTTCAACTTCTTTCAACTCTTCGCCCATTCGTCAAATGGCATTTGTGCGAGCATATCCGCAGCCTGGTCCAGTCCCTCTTGTATTTTCTTGTCAAGCATCATCTTGAACATCATGGGCAGGTCGGCTTTTATTGTCAGTCTCAGCCGTGTGTCATGCTCTTCTATTTGCTTCATCTGTATCCACAGATTGGCTTCTACAGGTGCACCTTCCACGCCAAACTTCACCGTCTTCATCGGTTCGCGGTCAACTATGCGGATGCATATCTTCTGACCAAGACCGTCAACCTTGAAACGTACAAAATCCCGCTCGGACTCCATCTCTTTGATTTTGTCCTGCGGAATCATGTGCTTTACTCTCTCTATGTTGCTCAAGTCGCTCAGCACTGCATATATCGACTCTGCCTGTGCCGACGACTTGCTTGTCTTGCTTTCGTATTTTACTTCTGCCATCTCAGCGGATTCTTTTGCCAGTTGCGGAATATTGTTACATCGTCTTCTGATATGTAGCCGGTCTCAAGTGCGCGGGCAAGTACGGCGTCAAAACCGCAAAGACTGGTATGTTTGATGTCTGCCTGCTCAAATCGGCGTGTCGTATCTGCAAATTCATAGTTGAAAATAGAAATCAGACCCGATACCTTGCACCCGTTCTTTCTGATTGCATCTACCACCTTCATGCTGTTCTGACCTACCGAAACCTGGTCTTCTATGATGACTACATTCTGTCTCGGGCGCAGGTCGCCTTCTATCATGTTCTCAAAACCGTGATCTTTGGGAGTAGGGTGAACATAAATGAAAGGCAGCGACAACTCTTCAGCCACCAGCATGCCCATTGCAATGGCATTGGTCGCTACGCCTGCTATCACCTCAGCTTCAGGATACAATTCTATCACTTGGCGTGCCAACTCAACTTTTATGATGTTGCGCATTCGCGGATAGGACAGAATCTTACGGTTGTCGCAATATATAGGCGAAGTCCAGCCGGTTGCCCATGTAAACGGGTTCTGAGGCTGGAGCTTGATAGCTTTCACTTGTAGCAGTTTCTGCGCGATAAAACTCTCTAAGTTTTTCATAATCACAATCTTTTTTTGTCGAAAAAGTTACTATTTTACTTGCTACAAAGATAAGGCGTTTTTCTCAATATACAAAATATATTTTTTATGTTCTGCAACATATATTTTCTGCGTACTACTGCTTGTTTTCGTACTTTGCTATCTGCGCCGATGCTATATTCTTCTGTTGTTCCAGTTGTCTTACATCACGCATCATTGCCACAAGCAGGCATGTCTCGGCAAGTGCCTGTTTCTCGTTTTGAGAAAGGTAATATACATAGTCACTGTTGCCGCTCAAAGTGACTTTTATTCCTGAGTCCTTGTTGTTGGCAATGAAACCCAGTGCCGTCAGTGCATCTTCTTCCGCAAGACTGAGAATCTCGTATTTGTTGCCGTCGGAGTCGAACGAATGATTGCTTCCCGAGAAAGTCTGAAAGTCTTCGCCGACGGTGAATGTTACATTCTCGTGTTGCAGAGACTTGCTGCCGTAATAGTAGCTCTTCAGTACTGTCCGCATATCTTCATTGATATATGCCTGTATGAAGCAGCGGTTGATGTTACGGTCGGTAGGTAGCAGTTTGTGTACATAACGGCCGTAGTTCTCGTATTCTCCGTTCTTCTCGCGGTAGAACTTTTTAATCATATTGTCCACTTGGGGCAGAAGAGGTTGAAGCAACGAGTCGGAGTATTGCAGATTGCGTTGTGCCTCTATATATACAATACTGTCCATCAGTGCTTTGGCATTACGGCGGGCGTCTATCTGTTTCGGATAGAGCAGATGAACGGAGTCGAGTTGCATCTTGGCGGCGTTCAGATTGCCGTCGTCAACAAGTTGGCGTGCTGTCTGTACACGTGCCTGGGCAAGTTGTGCCTGCTTCTGTTTGGAGTCGCAGCCTGCCAGCACAATCAGAATGACTGCAAGGAAAATAGTCTTTTTCATATTCTGTTGGTTTTAATAAGTTTGGTTAGTTGATATGGTTCATTGATAATATAGTCCGGTTGATATTGTTGCAGCAGTTCTTTGCTGCAGAACCCCCAACTGCATGCAACCGATTTCAGACCTGCATTCTTGGCTGTCTGCATATCGACATCTGAGTCGCCGATATAAATGATATATGAGGAGTTAGGGGTGATGTTCAGACTGCTGATGATGTCGCTTACTATCTGTGGGTCAGGTTTGCGGGGGCAACCTTCTCTTTCTCCGAATACGGCATCGAATATGCCGGGGAAATAATGATTGATAAGGTCTTCTGTGGCGGCCTGGTATTTGTTGGATGCAACTGCCAGAAGCCATCCTTCTGTTTTCAATGTCTGCAGTGTGTCTTCTATTCCGTCATAGGGTTTTGTGTGCACTTTGTTGTGTCGGTTATAGTACGGAATAAACGATTGACGTAGTTTGAGTATGTTCTCCTGACTTTTCTTTCCTTCAGGCAATGCTCTTTCTATCAAGCGGTTCACTCCGTTCCCTACCAGATGAGGATATTCGTCAGCGGTATGAAGCGGGTAGCCCGATTCTGCAAGTGCATGATTGCACGCAGCACCAAGGTCGGCTATAGTGTTGAGCAAAGTGCCGTCAAGGTCGAATATTGCAAGTTTGGTCATCAGGTGTTTTGATTGTTGGTGATTAGTAGTATATTCTGCTACAAAGATACTGCTAATTTGTGAATCAGGCAAAATATAAGTATTATAAAAACAAAAAAAGAGCAATGCTCTTTCTTTGCCTTTGGTTGCGGAGGCTGGGATCGAACCAACGACCGTCAGCTGACGGATATGAGCCTGACGAGCTACCACTGCTCTACTCCGCGGCAATCAGACTATGTATGAAAGCTCTTCCTCTGCTTGTTTTTAGTTGTTTTTCTCTCATCATTGCCTGCTGCTTGTTATCATAGTTTTCAGAATAAATGATTCTCCATGGTTGAAAAGTTTTAGTCCAACCCTTATTGTTCGGGTGATTGTGCGCAATGATTCTGTTCTCAATATCAGAAGTATATCCGATATAGATTTTGTTGAAGATGTCACTATATAGTACGTACACTGTGAACATAGGATATAAGTGTTACAAACAAAAAAGGAGAATGAATCTCCTTTGGTTGCGGAGGCTGGGATCGAACCAACGACCTTCAGGTTATGAGCCTGACGAGCTACCACTGCTCTACTCCGCGATATTCTTTCTTTACGAAAGCGGATGCAAAGGTAGTGCAAATATTTGACATGTGCAAGAGATAATCGATTTTCTTCCCAATATTTGTTCAGTTTTCCTTCAGTCCGGCGAGAATATCCTCTGCTTTTTCCATGTCTGTTTCAAGAATCATGATGCGGTATCCGCTCACTGACGAACCGAACAGAGGATAAAGTTGTGCGCCTATCTCGTTTGCTATGAAACATTGCACCCCGTTTTGTTCGAGAGCGTCTTTGACATACTGCGCCTCGGGCAGTGTGTCGCAGGTTAGAAACAATATGGTTTTATCGGAAGACATATCTATTCTCTATTCCCGGTTGTCAATTGTTCACGACCCCTTATCCGACTGACCCTTCGAGAGAGACTTGCAGCAGTTTCTGTGCTTCTACGGCAAACTCCATTGGCAGTTTGTTCAGTACGTCTTTGGCATAACCATTGACAATCAGTCCTACAGCATCTTCAGTGCCGATACCGCGTTGCTGGCAGTAGAAGAGTTGGTCTTCGCTTATTTTGCTTGTAGTGGCTTCGTGTTCCACAATGGCAGTCGGATTCTGAATCTGCATGTCGGGGAAGGTGTGTGCTCCGCATTTGCTTCCAAGCAGCAGAGAGTCGCATTGACTGTAGTTGCGTGCACCTTCGGCACCCGGCACCACTTTTACAAGTCCGCGATAAGAGTTCTGGCTGCGGCCTGCAGATATACCTTTCGATATGATGCGCGAGGTGGTGTGCTTACCGATATGAATCATCTTGGTGCCCGTGTCTGCCTGCTGATAGTTGTTGGTTACTGCAACCGAGTAAAACTCTGCTGATGAATGGTCGCCGCGCAGTATGCATGACGGATATTTCCATGTGATGGCACTGCCGGTCTCCACCTGAGTCCAACTGAGACGGGCATTCTCGTGGCACAATCCGCGTTTGGTGACGAAATTGTAGATACCTCCCTTTCCGTCTTTGTCGCCCGGATACCAGTTTTGCACGGTGGAGTATTTCACTTGGGCATCTTTATGAACAATGATTTCCACTATGGCGGCGTGCAGTTGGTTCTCGTCACGCATAGGAGCGGTGCAGCCCTCAAGATAACTGAGGTAGGCACCTTCGTCAGCAATAAGCAGTGTGCGCTCAAACTGACCCGTGTTGCCGGCATTGATGCGGAAATAAGTGCTGAGCTCCATAGGGCAGCGCACTCCCTTGGGAATATATACAAACGAGCCGTCGGAGAACACAGCAGAGTTGAGTGCGGCATAGAAGTTATCGGTAGGCGGAACAACCGAGCCGAGATATTGCTTTACAAGGTCGGGGTGCTCGCGCACTGCCTCGCTGATAGAGCAGAAGATAATGCCTTTTTCGGCAAGAGTCTCGCGGAATGTGGTCTTCACCGATACCGAGTCCATTACAGCATCCACAGCCATATTGCCTGCCAGTGCCGCACGTTCTTCAAGAGGTATGCCAAGTTTGTCGAAAGTCTTCATAAGCTCCGGGTCTATCTCTTTCTGCTCACCTTTCGTGGTTTTAGGTGCTGCGTAATATGATATGGCCTGAAAGTCGATTTCAGGTATGTCAAGATGTGCCCAAGTCGGAACTTTCATCTTCTGCCAGTTGCGTAGTGCACGGAGGCGGAAATTCAAGAGCCACTCCGGCTCCTGCTTCTTTTGAGAGATAAGGCGTACCACATCCTCATTGAGACCTTTGCTTATGATATCGGTCTCAATATCGGTAGTGAATCCGTACTTGTAGTCACTGTTGGTAATATCTTCAATAATCTTCTCTGCCATAATTAGAATTGTGAGACTGCTGAGGCGGCGGGGAATGTAAAAGAGCTGCCTGTTCAGACAGCTCTTTCTGGAGGTACCTAGCAGATTCGAACCGCTGTCCCCGGTTTTGCAGACCGGTCCCTAACCACTCGGGCAAGGTACCCTGTTTGCACTTTTTCCAAATGCGGATGCAAAGGTAATGCAAACTTTTCAAATACGCAAGAGAAAATAAATATTCTTACGTATTTGTGCCGAGTTTTTCTGAAGAAAACTTATTGTTTCTTCTTGTTTTTCAACTTCTTTACTTCCTCCTCGAGGGCGGCAATCTCTTTCTCCTGGTTGTTGATAGTGGTGAGGAGTTCGTTGAGTTCTTCGTTCTCGATAGTGGTAGGATATTGCTCGTCAACCAGCTGGAGGAAATCGGAGAGTACATTCATGTAGTTGGTGAACGCATCGTAAGCCGACTCGTAGTGCGAACCACCGTGGTCAATGTGGTTCATGTAGCGCAAATGGTTAATGTCTTGCAGAATGAGCCAATCGTTCTTAAGGCGTTTGTCCTGACACAGACGTACACGCTCAGCCACGGCATACAGTTTCTGTATAGCCTCCTGCTGGAGGTCGTTGCCGTTGTATGCGGCAAGGTCTTTGGCTTCTCCTGTCCAGGTGACGGGATAGGGAATAGGAATAGTGTCGGCAGCTTGCAGTTTCTTGGCTGCTTCTTGCGGAGTGAGGAACCCTATTTCTTTCTCAAGGGCATAGAAGGGGAGAGCCTTGAGGAAAGCGAAGATGCCTGTATCGGCATTCTGGCGTATGCCGAAGGTCTCGGCTCCGAGCCAGATGTTGACAATCTGCTCTTCCTCGGGCAGCATGCTGAGTTGCTGTGCATACTTCTCTGCGTCCATAGGATAGTTCTTCCACGAAGGGTCGGAGAAATGGAAACTGAGTTCGTCGCTGAGGGCGGTGTTGCGCAGCATCAGTTTGAGCTTGGAGTTGACAGCGGAGTTATAGAGGTAGTTAGGCGATTTCCATGACAGAATATGCTTGGCACCTTCGGTCATGACTGTTTTGTAGCCCAGATGCAGTAGTTGGTCGCCAATCTCATCGCTATACAGCAGTTCGGTGTTCCATACGGTGACAGGCTTTTGTGAGAAAAGTTCCTGAATCTGCTCGGAATGACGTTTCAACTGCTCTTCAAAGTCAAGTTTGTTGTATTCGGCAGCAAGAGAGTAGGCGTAGGGAGTGCAGACAAACTCTACGCATTTGGTCTGAGCCAGTTCTTTGAGCAGGTCAATCATCTCGGGTGCATACTGCTGGAACATGTCAAGCAGTATGCCGCTGACAGAGAGTGCACAATGGAACTTGCCGTGCGAGAACTTAATCATCTCTTTCAGGGTTTGGCAGAGAGGCATATAGCTTTTCTCTACAAGCCATGAGATATTCTCCTCGGTCTGCATGTCATCGTAGTAGTAGTGGTCTTGCCCTATTTCAAAGAAACGATAGCGTTTCAGACGGTAAGGGGCGTGGAATTGGAAGCAAAAACTTATATTTTTCATAAAACCTCCCCCGACCCCTCCCAAGGAGGGGAGACCTGCGGGGTGCAGGGTTCTTAGTTTGTATTATCTGTTATATATTACTTTGTCGTAAATGGCTCGAACCTTGAGTCCTGCATCGTACCAGCGGATGTTGTTCACCTCTTCGCGTCCGAGTTCGCTGAGCGATTTGTACATAGCGGGATACTTGACGATTGAATAGATGGCATCTGCCATGGCATCGATATCCCAGTAGTCGGTTTTGATGGCATGTGTCAGTATCTCTGCGCAACCCGACTGGTGGGAGATGATGCTGGGGCAGCCCACCTGCATAGCCTCCAGAGGCGAGATGCCGAATGGTTCGCTCACAGAGGGCATGATATATACATCGCTCTCAGCAAGCATCTCCTGCACTTGTTTGCCTCTCATGAATCCCGGGAAATGGAAGCGGTCTGCAATACCGCGACGAGCCACGAGGTCAATCATTTCGTTCATCTTGTCTCCCGATCCTGCCATCACGAAGCGTACCCCTTTGGTTTTTGAGAGTACCCGTGCAGCAGCTTCCACGAAGAACTCGGGTCCTTTCTGCATGGTGATACGTCCGAGGAAGGTGACAATCTTGTCTTTGCGCGGGTGCTTCTGGAACTCCTCAGGGTGCGGCAGAGGCTCCACTGCGTTGTGGACGGTGGATACCTTGGCAGGGTTGATGCCGTATTTCTCAATCACGGTGTTGCGGGTAAGGTTACTTACGCACATAATGTGGTCGGCCTCTTCCATTCCGCGTTTCTCTATGGCGAACACAGTGGGGTTGACATTGCCGCGCGAGCGGTCGAAGTCGGTGGCATGCACATGGATGACAAGCGGTTTGCCTGAGATATGTTTGGCAAACACTCCGGCGGGGTAGGTGAGCCAGTCGTGAGAGTGAATGATGTCGAAGTCAAGACTGTGCGCAAGAACGCTTGCCACAGCCTCATAGTTGCCTATTTCTTCAATCAGGTTGTCAGGATAGCGTCCCGAGAAGCCTACGCAACCGAGGTCATCGGTGCCGATACGCGTGAAGTCGTAATGTATGCCATTGCGAAGATGGTAGTATTCTTCGGGTGACATCTTGCCCTCCATACGCTGGCGCACGTAGTCATAGTTGTTGTCTTTCCAGACGATAGGTACAGAGTTGGCACCTATAATGCGCAGGAACGACTGGTCTTCATCGCCCCATGGTTTGGGAATGACGAAGGTGATGTGCATGTCTTCCTGCTGCGCCATTCCGCGGGTCAGACCGTAACTGGCAGTGCCGAGACCGCCGAGGATATGGGGAGGAAACTCCCAACCAAACATTAACGCATTCATTGATTCTCCTCCTTACTCATTTGTTCAACTGTTTTTAAAACTGATATGACTGCCGCCACAGACGGAGCATAACTCATACCTCCGTGACCTTTGTATGGCGGGTTGCCGTCGTAAATCTCGTTGAGTGTGCCGATAGTAAGTTCCGACATCTCCACTTCGTATCCTACGAGCAGACGCTGCATGAAGCCGAGTCCGCTATACTTATATATATTGCTGTATGCACGCGCGTATGCGGCAATGGTGCACGGCCAAACAGGTCCGTTGTGGAAGTTGTGGTCGCGCTCGTGTTGTCCGCCTATATATACAGGTCGGTAATCGCCGCTCTTGGGTGAGATGGTGCGCAGTCCGCGCGGAGTGAGCAGTTCCTTGGTGCAGATGTCCACCACTGCCTTCTGCTGCTTGCGGTCAAGCGGGGAGTAGGGCAGTCCTGCCGCCCAAATCTGGTTGGGTCTGACTTCGCGGTTCTGGTAGGCATCGACCACGTAGTCGTACAGATAGAAGCCGTTCCAGAAAGTATCAACGAAGGCACTCTTGCACAGTTCAGCCTGATATGACATGAGGTCAGAGCGGTGCTCTTGTCCCAACAGGCGGAGTATGTCGGCAGTGAAGCAAAGAGCATTGTACCACAGAGCATTGATTTCCACTACGTAGCCCGTACGCGGAGTGATAGGTCTGCCGTTCTCCATGGCATTCATCCAAGTGGCGGGGCGTTGCGTGCCGTCAACCCATACAAGTCCGTTGGAGTGGAGGAACATGCGCGGATGCTTCTGCTTACGTATGAACTCTATCACGTCGGCACAGAGTTGTCCGTATTTCTCTGCCGCCTCAAGGGGAGTGGTGTAAGCGGCATATTGCTGTATGGCGCGAATGAACCAGAGCAGTGCATCGGGTTCGTCCATTCCGCTGAGACGAATGTTGGCGTAGTCGCCATTGAGGAAAGCACGGACTTCGTCAACAGCTGTCTTGTCCATGATAGCCTCCCAGTATTCTGGTCGGTCGATTTGCAGAGTGCACGACGGGAGTGAGAAGAACTGTTCGCGGGCAGTGGCTTTGAACCACGGGTAACCTGCCAGCAGATGGCACTTGTCGCCTTCGCGCTTGTAGAACTGTGCCGCAGAGTTCTTCAGGCAGGCGAACATGTCGGAGCGTGTGATGCGGCGAAGCATCTCTTTGTCCCATGTCTGCTTCAGTGTGCGCGGATTGACTTCGGTAATACCGGCTGCGAAGATTACCGATTCGCCTTTCTTCATAGGCAGTTCGAACCAACCCGGCACGAGCAGGTCTTCCTTGTATTCATAGCCGCGCTCCTGTTCTTTCTGATACTCGATGTCTTTGTACCAGTTAGGGTTGTGGGTGTAGGTTACGGCTTTGGAGAACTGCATGAAGAGTTGCGGAAACTCGGGATACATGCGGTTGACACGACCGTTCTGCACTTCGTCCATATTGCTGTTGGCACGCGGATTCTCGTGCGTGAGTTCGTTCACGTTGCGGAAAGCAAGGAAAGGCTTGAATCGCAAAGTGGTAGGCGAGTGAGCCTCTACAAGAGTGTAGCGGATGAGCACTCGGGGTTCGAAACTGACAAGCATGCGCTCCTTTGTGAGGATGACACCGCCCACACGGTAGGTGGTCTTGGAGATGACCTCACAGTCGAACTCGCGGATATACTTGTGTCCGTTGGGTGAGAACTGGTTCTCGCCGTACTTGTGCAGACCGAGGTTGAACTCGGCTCCATGCTGGATTACCGTCTCATCGAGCGATGAGAGCAGTACATAGTTGTCATCGCTCAACTGAGGAAGAGGCAGCACCAGTTGTCCGTGGTACTTGCGCGTGTTGCAGTCCACAAGAGTGGTACTGTTGTAAGCGCCTGCACGGTTGGTGCGTATCATCTCTTTCGAGAGCGACCGCTCAAGGTTGATGAGTAACGACTTGTCGAAATTTAAATATGACATAAATATGATAGTTTGTTTTTTTAACGGAATAGTTGATTCTATTATAGATTTTCATTGGTGAGTATATTGGTATTGCTGTCTGTTGAAATATCCGATTGAGCAATTTCAACAGGTGGTTCTGCAATCTCACAATCACAAGGAAGTTCAGGTTCACAACTCCACAACATTAGTGCAGAGAAGAACATTGCGCAAATAATAAAAATATTTTTCATACAAAATAGTAATTTGTTGTTTTGTCTTTTATTGCTTGATGAATTTTGCTTGCAGTTGTTCGCCGTCAACGGTTAGAGCACGAACAATATACATTCCTGCTGGTAGCGATGAAACGTTTATCTCTGTCTCCGTGGTTTGCAAAACGGGTTGACCACTGAGAGAATAGATAGTGATAACAGATATTTCCTTTGAATAATATATATTGAGGATGTTGTTAACGGGATTAGGGGTTATTTTTAATAAATTCGACTTATATGTGCTTCTCTTTAACTTTGACATTCTAGGTTGTGGGACATTGTTATTTGAATTGGTCTCCTCTTCATAAGTTACGCAATGCATATCTTTAATTGTGATGTGAACATCAGATCCAGATTTTAGATGTACTCCATTTGTTAAATGCACAAAATCGCCAGAATAGATCAATGCCCTCTGACCGGATTCTACCTCTCTGTTTGAGATTATTAATCCTCCACCATTTAGCTCAGCGTGTTCATTCTCCCAAATGATGGTATCTGCCACTGTTTTTATAGTACAATTAGGTTCCGGACGAATATAGAATAATGCTCCCTGCCAATGATTGTAATTACTATGTATTGTGTCCAATATACCATCATGGTCTTTATCGTATATATCAGTTACAGATATGCTATCCAGTGAGAAATAATCATTGTGCATTCCATTCCAGCCGAAATTTATATGAAATCTGCCCACCCCATTATATCCATCAACTACAAAGATATGTCCATTAGAATAGAATGAATCAACACCACCATTATATATAACTGGTCTTCCCTCCTGTAGTTCACGAATCACTTTATTAGTCCAACCTGAGGTTAGTATTTTTGAGTAATGTTGCATTGTATGAGAATACCCAAAAAACATCAATGCATTATCCAAATAAAACTGGTCACTTGTAGATTCATTAGATTTATATTTTGTTTTTAATCTAAAGCCACAATCTCTCATTAATTTTGCAATCATATTAACATGCGGAATAGGTGTAGTGTTGGTTACGTTCGCTGGCATTATACTCCAATCATATTCACTTAACCTCATATTATTACTTGGCTTCCCATTTTTAGAGATTGTGTCAGGAACCATTGCCGCATAAGGAAATTTATAGTACCACATCACTTGAGCCATGGCAACTGCTCCACAACCAACATATGTATGTCCGCAATGACCATCTGCATTATACCATGTAGGGCACAATTTGTTATAGTATTTGTCGCAATCATTGACCGAAGCATTTGAGAAACTTTGGTTCCATTTGTTTTCCAACGTTTTTTCTCCTAACAATGGCGCTACAGCACCTGATGTCCTTGTTAGAAGCGGTTGACGGTTAATTATTCTATTCCAATCTTCATTTACGACATCAATACTATCAGAAGAGTTATGCAAGAAACTCATAACATCTTCATAATATGAATACAATTCTAAGGCGGCTGGCGGAATATCATTCCAGTCAGGTTTATTTGCACATTCTACCAGAATAGGAACTGCACGCAAGTCTGACGAAACGACATAATACTTATCATTCTCGTGAACAAGAAAGAGATTAGCTTTTCCTGCAGGCGAAATCATTGAAACTTTAGTTGTATCAATATTCTTGCTTTCATTTTCATCATTCCAAGAACTCAAGCTCTGATGTTTCACGGCCAAGACTGCTAATTCCTTTGTGACAGAGTACCTGTTATTTGCAACTAATGAGCAACAATAACTTAGGGTTATTATCAAACTCAATAATATGTTGTGAAAAATTTTCATAACGTAATTCTCTTGAATATGACTCCCTTGTTGTTCATTTCCTCTTCAAAATCATCGCTCTCAAGCATGAAAGAAATTATCTCAATATGGTATTTTTGTATAGAGTCACAATATTCTCGATCGATTATAGTAGTTTCATCCTGAGAACAAGTATAAATGTTAAAAATATTTTCTTCAAAATCTGATAAGCTCTTAGAATATATCCAATAAGCCTTTTCTATTAAGTCATTGCGTGATGGTGTCTCAGGAGGCCAATTTTGTGGATACTCTGTAAAATCAGACCATGGTAACAAAATAAATCGTCTTTGATCATTTAAGAACCATGTAGGATCCCATTTGTAATCAACAAAAACATAATCTTTTGGCAATCCTATATATGGATTTTTCCCTAAAACATCAGATTTACACACTGTAAAGTCGTGGCACATACAAAAGCCAACACGATCAATGACAGGTGGCATTATATAATTCTCATACTCATGTTTTTTGAATTTAATTATTGTCCACCACGGAGATTCTGGGGGAGGGGGAGGCATGCCATGATCACATTGACAAAACATGAATGACAATAATAGACAGATTAAGACTTTTAATATGATACCACTTGTTTTCATGTTATTTGCTTATGAGGCTTTCCAGTTCTTTTATTATCTCGTCCTGCTGAATAGTGTAAATTGTCAATTCCTCCACTTTCTGCAGAAGTAAGATGACTAATTTATCCAAACTAACACCATTTTCCTGCATTTCTTCTGCTGAAGGAATCTCCGGCAGGTGTTTGTATGTATTAATGAAGGCCTTAGTCTCTTGCAGAGAACGCAGATTATAATCACTATCAAATACGAAATCGGCTCCGGAAGTCGATCTCACGTATATATCATCTGCTACAATATTTGTTGCTTTAATATTTGAAGTGGTAACAGAATCAGTGGCTCTGAGTTTTGTTGAATGAATATCTGTAGCCAATAAATTCCCGTTCACCTCTAATTTATAATTAGGATTATTTGTTCCTATTCCCACATTACCATTGCTGTTAAGTATTGTAACCCATGTTGTTGGTGCAGTTTCATTTATGTTAGTATTGAAAGTCTTGAAATATAAATTTTGGTCTGCTCCGCTTGAGATTTCACCATTGGCAACCATTATAGGCTTATAGAAATAGAAACGAGGTAATGAGGTATGAAAATGTGAATACGACCAACCCTGCGCACCAATTGTTGTAGTACCGGCATCTGTTCGTATGGTCAGTGCTCCTAAAGTGCCGTTTCCCCTGACATAACCATTAATATGCAATGTTTCTTCGGGCTCGTCAGTCCCTATTCCCACGTGACCGTTGTTGTCTATTGTCAATCGCGTAGTGTTGTCTGTCCTCAGTTCCAGTTGCTCCTGCCCGTAAGGGTTTATCTTTCCTCCCGCGATATACAGAGGTTTGCTGAAGAAGAAAGCCGGCCGGTCTGTATAAAAATGCGAGTAGTTTGCATTGGCGGCACCAATCTCAGTTGTGCCCTCGGTGGTGCGGATGCGCCAGGAACCGCTCTCTCCGTCTCCTCGCACAGGACCGTTCACATGCAGTCTCTCCTGCGGCTGAATGCCTACACCCAAATTCGAGTATATCACTTGGTCTGATGTTCCTGTGTTCATATACCGATATGAGAGTTTGAACCCGCGATATATCTCTCCGCTGTTGCCGTTAACAGACAAGAGGACAATGCGGAAAACATGATTCGATGTATATGCCTGAACACTACCCGTCATCGGCTGGTAGTTATAGTTTAAAACATCATGCTCTGTATGGTTCTCATCTTCGGTATATATATGTAGTGCATCTATTGCACCACCCGGATTCAAATCTATAATGTATTCAAACTCTACGTAATTATAATCTTCGGGTATGGAAAATTGCCACTCCTTGATTGTACATTTTTCATAGTCATCTCCCCAACATTCAATACTGGTGCCGGGGTTGGTAATGACAGGTTGCACAACAGGACATTCTGCAAACAACGACAATGGCAGAACAGCAAACAATATATTCAGTACTGACTTTTTCATTGCTTCTGCCCTCCTATTGTCTTGCTACTGATTGCCTCGCGTCTTGTATGTTGTTTTACTTGCATGGTAGCATATTGCTCGTCTGTCAGAATATTTCTCATCTGCATGCTGTATTCCTTCCATGCTGCTGCCTTGGCTTCAACAAGTGCCTTGTCATCAGAAGCATATCCCGAATTGGCAGCAACCACAGCTTCGGCATATCTTGTCGTTGCAGCAGTCAGTCGGGTTGTCTGTTCTGCACTCAGCTGAACATCTGCCGTCACATCCTGCACCATCTCCTGAGCCAAGGTTTGCGGACTTTTCTGCAAGGAAGAGGTCTGTGCCGTTACAGGAATCATCATCCCCAGCAATGCTGCAATAATAATGGTCTTCTTCATATTAAATAATATTTTGTTGTTCTGTTTCTTATTGTTTTATGAATTTTGCTTGTAGTTGTTCTCCATCAGTGGTTATTGCACGCACTATATACATTCCTGCAGGTAGCGCAGCAACACTAATCTCTGTCTCTGCAGTTTGCAATACAGGTTGACCACTGAGAGAATAAATGATAACCATGGACAATTGCTCTGTTGAATTGATAGTCAAAATGGTATTAGCGGGATTTGGAGAAATATAAAACTTCTCATTAGCCTCTATGCTTTTATCATTATCTTGATATGATGCCTTGTCTTCAGAATTAATATTTCGTCTCATTAAAGCAGGAGCAGAACTGTTATTTGCTTGCGGTTGTTCTATATAGGCATGGAAAGTACCTCCACGTTCAACGCGAAAACCAGGTTTAAGATGAATCTTGTCTGTTGCCTTGAAAGTTACATTGCTACCTGATTTTACTACTACATTCCCATAAGGAACTGCATTTGTAACAGAGTAACCTGCAAAAATCTCAGGGTAATACTCTATGATACTTGTGCCACTTTCGTATGTCTTGTTCTGTATATATTGTCGTCGGGCTTCTTTTACTGCTTCATAAGCATTGACCAACCCATACCCTACTTCCTCATTCCATGTTCCATCAGAATATGTTGTATTAAATGAATACCTCGTCAATTTGTAAGCGGTCTTTCTAATGATTGAGCGAACTTGCGACCAAGTTAAATCTGGATTAACAGATAACATCAAAGCTGCTATACCTGCAACAAAAGGGCATGCCATAGATGTACCTGAAGGATTATCATATTGATCATGAATATCTGTTGTCCATATTAATGTCCCAGGTGCCACAACATCTAATCTTTCACCATAGTTAGAAGTGGTTTTTCTTATTCCAGTTTCATTTATATTGCCTACCGAAATTGTATGTATATTAGACGAAGGATAATTAATTGTGTCTTTAGAATCGTTGCCAGATGCGCAGACTACAATGCATCCTTTTTTATCTCTTCCTTTATTAACAGCCTCTTTTATCACTTTATTTAATATAGTAGTTTGTTCCTCATATGACCAAGAGTTACTTATTACATCAGCATGGGACGTATTGATTGCATATCGAAAAGCTTTAATATTCCAACTAACTTTTGAATACCAATGATGTTCTCTCTTTTTTTTGTTGAATAGACTATATGCCTTCCTAATCGGAATAATTTTACTATTATATGCTACACCAACACAACCAATGTTATTATTTACCGCAGCTATAATACCTGCACAATATGTTCCGTGTCTATCTGCTTTATTTGGGAAAGATGCATCGGCATATCCTCCATTTATACCTCCTCTATTCCCATCTGTGCAATCATAACCTGGTAACATGTTATCATATAAATCAACATGGGTTAAATCTACTCCTTCATCAATAACCGCTACACGTATGTTTTCACCTGTTGATAAAGTCCACGCTTCTGGAGCATTTACATCAATCATAGGATCAAGAATGTTATTTAATCCCCATTGGTATGAATATTTGGGGTTATTAGTTTCATTGGATAATGCTTGCTTTGATATAATCATGTAATCAGGTTCTGCAATTCGACAAAAAGTGGAATCAGATGTTACTTTATTACAGATGCTGTCTATTTTAGTATAAGATAGATTTCTTACGGATAAAGTAAAACAAGCAGGAGTTCCTATAATCGTATCAATACTTATAATATTAGATAGTAAGCCGTAGTGATTTAACAATAGTGATAAGTCATTGACGTCATACAAAATAATCGTATTTTGCATTGCGCATTCTGTATCTTGTTTCTTCCATACAGGGGAATAGAAAATAGCATTATTTGTGCATGCAGTGTCATTATTAACATGATATGTTTCACCTATATATGTTTTTAAACCTATTCTATTTATGTAAAGACTATCAAAAACATTTAAATCTTTGTTGGTAATGCATAAAGTACTATCTGTCTGCACCCATCCTTCATTATATTGTGCAAACAAATTTATACTTATACTTAATATAAGTATTATTAATAGAAAGTGTGATTTCATATTATTCAACTATTTTAAATGCTATTTCAAATTGAGGTAATTTAATCCAAGTCGTATCTGGTTTAGTATCGTAATATGAGTTAAAATAATAATCCCCCAAGTTCGGAATAGGACGGTGTCGGTATCTTAACAAATAGTTTCCTGCCTTTATCTTACAATCACTTATACGCCCGAACAGAAACTCTCCTCCTATAGGCAATTCTTTAACATGTGTTGAATCTATTATTATCGCAGGGCTATCCCAACCGGATGGTTGTGACCAGTCTCTTATTGGTTGAGATGTAAATTGATGAAACTGTATGGACTCATCGATGTAATATTTGAAAGAGTCAGTAGGATTTAGAAATCTTTCTTCTGCACTTAATGGGATTTCAGAAGAGTCATTTATAATGTCAAAATGTAATATAAAGTTCTCTCTTTCTTTATACGTTGTGGACAATTCTCCTTTTGTCGTTGTCAAATAATAATGAAATGATATTCCTTCGTAATTATATACCATAGGATTACCTATATTTTCTCGAACAATAATATTATTATCGCAAGAAACAATACAAAGTATAACAAATAAATATAAACTACATTTTTTCATGATATGTAATCTAACTAATCTGAATATTGCTTTAATCTAACAAGAACTATTTAACTGGTGACTTATTTGTTTAAGTTTTGGATTTTATCTGTCAAATCTTGAATAATTCTATTTTGTTGTTGAATAGTTTCTTCTTGATTTATGGTATATAAAGTTAGTTCTTCTATTTTTTGCAACATCAGTATTACCAGTTCTTTCACGTTTACTCCATTCTGCTGCATATCTTCTGCAGAAGGAATGCCTGGTAAATGTTTGTTGTTTTCTATGAAAATCTTAACATTTGATAACGGATGTAAATCATACTCCTCGTCGAAGACAAAATCTGCGCCATTATTTACATTTATAAGTACTTCATTTGCATGTATAGTTCCATTTACATCTAATTTGTATTCAGGATTATCTGTTCCTATACCGACATTCCCCTTATTCATGAACCAACTGTTGCCTGTGGTATGTAAATGAATCTTTTCTTCTTGAACGCCGTTAGCTGTAGCACTATACATCCTAAGTCGAGAAAAGAGGGTATCGCCGTTATAACCACCCGGAACCAAGTCAACAGAATTATGTGAATAAACTCCTCGTGGAGTTCCCAGTACCAAACTATGTCCTTCCCAAAAAAGGTGACTGCGCTTCCAATCTCCATTTGCTCCATGCTCTATAGAATCCGTGTGCAGATATACGTCCCCATTCACATCAAGTTTATGTTGTGGATTATCAGTACCGATTCCCACATTCCCGGTTCCGTATTGTATCCTCATGTGCGTAGTGTTGAAGGTCTGTAGTTGCAGGTCAACACGTTCTATCGAACTTATCACTCCTCCTTGCACTGACAATGGCTTGTTGAAATAAAACTTCGGCATATTTAGTAGTAGCCAAGGTCAGTCGGGTTGTCTGTTCCGCAGTCAACGGAACATCTGCCGCCACATCCTGCACCATCTCCTGAGCCAAGGTTTGCGGACTCTTCTGCAAGGAAGAGGTCTGTGCCAAAGCAGGATTCATCATCCCGAGCAATGCTGCAATAATAATGGTCTTCTTCATATCAGATAGTATTTTGTTGTTCCTTATATTATCTGTTGTTCATTATGTTATATGTTTAATCCTTGCAGGTGGTTGGCTTGATTATTCGTTACAGTCAGTTTCTTTTGCCGTGCTTTTGCCGTGTTTTTGCCGTAAGTGTCAGTTCTCTCTCGGGGAGGAGCGGGGTAGGAGTCAGTCTGGAAACTACATGAAATATCCTTTATTGCTTTTTGGCCCGAAGAGAAAACGTCAACACTTGCTTTTTTAATAGAGTATGTCTTTACAATAGCACATTTTGTGAATAGTTGTTTAGCAATCATAGTTTTCTCTCTGGTATAATGAAATATACCTTCATTACAGAAAGCAAGACTTCCGATACATACTACTATTACTATCGTATATAGACGTCTCATATCCTTTGTTATTTAGATAATGCTACAATAATAGCCTGATTAAATGCTTCAAAATCAATATATGCCGGCAGAATATCAGTGGTGACGGGTTCCCTATAATTAATAAAATTAGTACTCGTGGAATCAATATTTTCATATGCAAATTTATAAGGAACTTTGACAGGGGTTATGCAATAACAACCATATTGTACATCTACCACATCATCAAACTTATCAAAAATCAATATGGAGTCTTTTGTACTGGTTACTATATAAACTCCTTTATGATAAATATCATGTGTATCACTACAGCCAATTGCGCCAACGATATTCCCGGTATAATAATCCAAGGAGTCAGAATTACAAGAAAAAAGTGATATCATAATAATTATTGTTATACCACCTGATATAATATATAAAAATCTTCTTTTCATTCTATCTCAAATAAAATTGATAATGGAATAGTATAGCTAATAGTATCTGAGACGCCATTATTTTTAGTAACAAATAACATATCCGGTGATTTAAAGTAATATTTGCCTTGTGTAACAGAGACAGCACTATGAACCCCTGTTTTTCTTACAGATGAATATGGTGCAATGGGTGTGAATAGATCTTTAACAGTGTCGGATTCTACTCCCGTAATAGACATTTGTTCAATCCAGTCGTCGGTTGAAGCATTGTAACAATCACCTATTAGGTTGTTATTTATTGTCATAATCGTGTCTTTCCTTGTGTTTTCGATTTCCATCGTCAATATAACCAAAGAATTTTGCCTAAAAACATTTGTATAGTTGCCATTCTTGTCTGTTAGTGAATATGTGAACTTAACAGAATCTGTAAAGAAGAGTTCTGTGCCAAAGCAGGAATCATCATCCCGAGCAATGCTGCAATAATAATAGTCTTCTTCATATAATAACGGGTTTTGTAAGTGTGCTAATTGTATCTCCCGTCGTATCGGACTTGCACGTCGTTCACCATCTGGCGGATTTGCTGCTCGTTCTGTTTGCGGCAGATGAGGAGCACACCTTCGTTCTCCGCTACGATGTAGTCGTCAAGTCCCTCTATGACTGCCAGTTTGCCGCTCTCCAGTGTGACAATGTTGTGCTTGGCATCGTAGAAGGCGGCTTGGCTATGGAGGGAGACATTGCCGTCAGGGTCTTTGTCCGACAAGTCGTAGAGGGAACCCCACGTGCCGAGGTCTGACCAGCCGAAGTCAGCCGCCATCACCATCACATTGTCGGCTTTTTCCATCACGCCGTAGTCGATACTGATATTGGGACAGAGCGGGAAATGCTCTTCAATGAAAGTCTGCTCGTCAGGGGTGCCGATAACGTCTTTGCCCTTGTCGAACTGCTCCATAACGAGAGGCAGATGCTGATGCAGAGCTTTCATTATAGCCTGCAGATTCCAGAGGAACATACCGGAGTTCCAGAGAAACTCTCCGCTGCGAAGGAATACCTCCGCAAGTTCACGGTTGGGCTTCTCGGTAAAGGTCTTTACGGAATGTATAGACGGATGTTTTTTCTCGGATGCAGGAACTTTTGATTCTTCCAGTTGAATGTATCCGTAGCCTGTTTCAGGTCTGGTGGGACGCATGCCGAGAGTGAGGAGTGAATCATGCTCCGAGATATATTCAAGTCCTTCGGTGATAACACGGAGGAATTCGGCTTCGTTGGTTATCAGGTGATCACTTGCAGCCACAACGATGTTGGCATTCTCTGTCTTAGCCTGTATGCGGGTCATGGCATAGGCGATGCATGGCGCAGTGTTGCGGCGGCATGGTTCGCAGAGTATCTGCCCGGGGTTCATGTCAGGAATCTGCTCAAGGATAAGGTCGCGGTAGGCGACATTGGTGACTATAAGCACGTTTTCTATGGGAACCAGCGGACGGAAGCGGTCCACCGTCATTTGGAGCAGAGAGCGTCCGGTGCCGAAAAAGTCGAGAAACTGCTTAGGTCTGTTGTTGCGCGAGAAAGGCCAGAAGCGGCTCCCAATGCCGCCTGCCATGATGACGCAATAGTTGTTGTTTATCATGATTTAAGGGGTGTTAAGTCTCGTTATCAAAGGGCTACATTTTGCCCGCTACAAAGTTACGGTGTTTTTTCTTAACACGCAAGAGCATGATATATGTTTTTTAACATAAGTTATGTCAGACAGAGACATAAAAATGGAAAGATAGTCAGTGATTGGTCAGGATGTCATTAAATAGGACATAATAGTTGCAGAATGTCAGAGCGAGGAGTGAGCAAACACTTTGCTTGATGATAGCATCAGGTGAGCCTGAAACAGAAATGTCATTTTGTCAGAAATCAGGCGGTTTCAGTGACAAAATGACATTTGTTGTTGTGTGTATGATAGTGTCGTTATTGTAGAGACTGAGCATGCTCAGTCTCTACAGCATACCCGGTCTCTACAGCATACCCAGTCTCTACAGCGCGTCCGGTCTCCGTTAGTGAATCTATCACTCTGCCTCTCGAATAAGGCGCACAGAGTGACCTGTATAACGTTGTTGCATCTCTACTCGCACATTGGAACTATCGAAGTATATATAAGAGGCCATAGCTGGTGCATCATCCCAAGATGCGTGTAACCAATAGTTGCCGCAATAGACATTATCTTCTTCGTACACTCCGGAAAAATCCGTTCCTTCTCTACGACCTGCACAAGGCAGGAATACCGCACCGGTCTCCTCCATCTTCTGCCATTCAGCTTCAGTATATACATTGCTGGTCCAGTTATGAGGATCGGGATAAAAGTTCAGTCCCTGTCCCGGAGGAATCATCCAACCGTCAGGCAGAAGAATCAACCCGTGAACACCGTTCACAACCCCCGCACCATAAAGTTCGTTGGCATTGGAGCGGAGGTTGATAATGTGAAACCAGTCTTCATAAGTCATCTCACTCCAACCGGTATTGACTTCGCCGCCGTTTAAGATGGGAGTTTTTGCCCAACCGTGATAGCTAAGGTAATTTTCATATTCCATAGAGGAGGCAATTGGTCTGTCGCTTGTACCCCAACCAAACAAATCAATCCAGCCGTCATAAGATTCAAAGCCTATTGATTTATTATTACATTTTACACCATTGTGATATACGTTTCCGCAATTGTTGTCACCCACATAGTCGTACTGATGCTCGGCAAACCGCCATGTCTCAGTACTTGCCTGATATTGCAGGTTGCCGGGTGAGAATATTATTTTCTTTTTCAAACTCACCGAGAACTTAATACTCTCACTATGCGCAGCACGGCGTATGTTGATTCGTGCCGACTCACCTCCGAAACTGCCGGTGATGGTGATATAGCCCGTCGCTTCCGTCTCTTCTGTGGTAGGTTTCACGGTAACTATCATCGTGGCATTACCATCGCCCGAGGTGGTGGAAGCGGAGAAGTATTTGACACCCACAAGACTTGCAGTCCACGGATAGTTGCTCTTTATTGTAACGGGGAATTCGCCGCCGGTGGCAGTGGCATTGATAGTAAGCGGATCAACCTTGAGATATCCGGTATCCTTGCCCCTGCGGGTGACTTTCACTTGCACTACCACCGGTTTGTAGTTGTCGCTGCGGATTTCTTCTATAGTCACTATTCCCGTCATCATATTTGTCGATGTTGCAGGGTCAACGGTTATGCTGAACGAGCCGTTGCCGTTGCCTTCTGTGTTGCTGAGTTTGAACCAGTCCACGTCCCAAGTGGTTGATGCTTTCCACTTTGCGGTAGTGGAAACATTCACCGTGAATGACCCGCCGTCAGCGGTAGCCTTGATTGCTGTCGGGTCAACCGACATGGAGGTGGCATCGGTGCTGCCGCGGGTTATTGTCACTGCCTGCTCGCCTGCTTCCTTGCCTTCGCCGTAAGGAGCAATGGTGATAACGGCAGTGGTCTCCTCGGGAGTAGTGGCAGGTGAAACGGTGACAGTCACGTTGTCGTTGTTCTGACTTACGCCTTTGTCAACTTTAGCCCAACTGACATTGCTCTCTGCCGACCAGCGGATGTTGCTCTCCACCTGAATGGTGTATTCACCTCCGTCTTTCGGGGCGTTGATTTCGGTCAACGACACCACCTGCAGTCTGGCAGGTGCCTTGGCTGCACGGCGGACGGGCAGTTCCACCGTGTTCTCCCCGTTTGTGAAAGTTATCTTGCTCATGCTTTCCGCACTCTCCTTGTTGGCAGAGATTTTGACTTTCACCGTAGTAGTGCCGGCTTCGCCTGCCGTGAGTGTAAGTTTTATCCACGACTCCGCGGTAGTGGCAGTCCATGCACCGGCTGAAGTCACTTCCACTTCGTAGTCGCCGCCCGTATCGGGGCAGGTAATGACAGAGGGCTCAACCTTGAGTTTAAGTTCGGGTTCACCGTTCTTGCATGCAGCAAACAATACGGCTACAATACAAACATAAGGAATAAAATGTTTCATTGAACAGAGTTTAATTTAGTTAGTGAGTTGTTATTTACAATTGGCACTGCAAAGGTACTGATTGTTTATGAATTGTGCAAATCTTTTTCTCCTGCTATTGTGCCGAATGCCTGTTTTTATATCATTTCGGGCGAAATAACTGCTGCTATTTCGCCCGAAAGACTGTATGCACTCTCTGTCAGGAGAGTAGCGGTAGTTTTTTCGTTATCAAACGTAATTTTTAGTAATAGATGTTTCCCAATCCGAACGACAAACCTGCCCAATCACCTGTTCCTTCTGCATTGAAATAGCCGCTGCTGGTAGTGTTTTTCTGCATAGTGAACGTAAGAGTGACAGGAGTCTCACCTGCCTTGCCTGTAGAAGGCGAGGCACTTGCCCAGCCTGACGGATAACCTTGTTCATATTCGAACACAATCTTCCAAGGGATATTCGACTTAATAGTGGTATTAAATGTTTTGGAAGTGACTCCAAAGCCGTTGAAAGAAGTGCTTCCGACTAATTCTATATATGCCGCTTCTTGTTTCAGAGTGAGAGTTGCTGAACTTTTGCCGTCAGTAAAGACAACATCCATTGGACGATAACTCTTTTCCTTGTTTACCTTGACTGCAATATTTGCCGCCTTGCCCGACTTGGTTATCGTAACATTGGAGTTGTCGCAGGTGGCAGACCACGAGTCGGTTTCGCTGGTGATGTTGACCGTGTAAGTGCCGCCGGTAACGGGCACTTTAATCTCACTCTGGTCAATGGTAATCGGGTTGGTGACAATCTGCTTTCCTTCGCGGTTGACGGTCACGTAATATGTGCCTTTGCCTGCTGAGAAGGTTATCTTCTGCGAGTAGTCATACTCCGAGTCGGCAGCATCAATTGTAAGTGTCAGTGCTGCATCACCGTTGCCTGATGTCTCACTCAGAGTTGCCCAATCGTCTTCCACTTCGGCTGTCCAGGATGTATTGCTCTTGACGGTAATGTCGAATGTGCCGCCTTCGGCAGGAGCATCTATTTTTTCGGGCGATACGGAGAACGAGATTTCAGGATCGGGAGTAGGTTCAGTGGCCTTTATCACCTCTACTTCACATTCTGCAGAGAACTTGCCGCAGGTGGCGGTGATGGTTGTCTTGCCGATGGCTTTTGCCTCTACCTTGCCGTTGTCGTTAACGGAAGCGATGCGTCCTTTGCTCGAGTCCCAGATGACATCGGGAGCACCGTCTTCAGCATCTTCCGGCTCATAGAGTACGCGGAGCTGGTAGGTGCCGCCTACTTCGATTTCAATAGTTTTCTTATTAAGGCTGATGCCTGTCAGTTCCTTCGGAGTGTTGTTCTCCGAGGGTGTGCACGCAGCAAAAGCAAGCACCATTGCTGCAAGCAGGAATAAGTTAATGCGTTTCATGTTGGTTGGAGTTGTTTTGTATTGTTTAATGTTGTTTAGTATTGTTTCAAATTGTTTAGGATGGTTTCAAAGAGTTTGGAGTTGTAAACAGAGCAGGCAGTATCCGCATGATTAACGGACACTGCCTGCAGTGGTGCATATCGCGAAGTGTGATATTTATTCTACGGGGGGGATTCGCATAAAGTCGGTCAGTTATTCTTCATAATCGCGGCAAAGGTAGTATATTTTTATGATATGCACAAATAATGCTGTCATTCTCATCAGAATAAAGTTGTCTGAGATATTTAACAATCGGTCTGAGGAACTATTTCTTTTCTCTAAACTTTAAGTACACTAAACTTTCGGTTCATACTGCTCCACTGTTTGGTCCATTATCCGAAACAGGTCGCTGACTGTTTCAGCGCGCAGCATGGCAATACGGGTTTGCCTGAAGTCCTGCAGCCCTTTGAATACAGGCGAAGCTGCAAAGTGGCGTCGGGAGTGCACTATGCCTTTGCGCTCATCGCCTATCCACTCGATACTGCGCAAAACGTGCTGCTTGAGTATGTCAACCTGCCATTGCATAGAAGGCGGAGTCCAGTGTTCACCTGTTTCCAGAAAAGTCTTTATCTCCCGGAAAATCCACGGTCTGCCGAACGAGCCACGACCAATCATTATGGCATCTACGCCGTACTTGTCGAAACATTCGCGGGCACGCTCCGGTGTTGTTACGTCCCCGTTGCCTATTATTGGAATGTGCATCCTCGGATTGTTCTTCACCTCGCCTATCAGAGTCCAGTCGGCTTCGCCCGAGTACATCTGGCTCCGTGTGCGCCCGTGTATGGTAAGTGCCTGTATGCCGCAGTCCTGCAACTGTTCGGCGAGTGTGACAATGATTTTTTCTTCTTCATTCCAACCGAGACGTGTCTTTACTGTGACAGGTGTGCTGACTGCCTTGACCACGGCGCGCGTTATCTCCAGCATTTTAGGCACGTCTCTCAATAGTCCTGCTCCTGCACCTTTGCCTGCCACCTTCTTGACCGGGCAGCCGAAGTTGATGTCAATTATGTCGGGTTTTGCCTGCTCCACTATTTTTGCCGCTTCTGCCATGGAGTCAGGTTCGCGCCCGTATATCTGTATGGCAACAGGCCGCTCTTCGTCGGAGATGGTGAGTTTGCGCATGGTAGAGTTTACAGAGCGCACCAGTGCATCGGCATTGACGAACTCGGTATATACGCGGTCTGCGCCGAACTGCTTGCATAGCAGCCGGAAGGCAGGATCGGTCACGTCCTCCATAGGGGCAAGATAGAGCGGGTAGGACATCTTTAGTTGTTTAGAGTTGTTTAGTGTTGTTTAGAATGGTTAACGATACTTGAACATTCGTCTGCAAAGGTACGCTTTTTTTCCGAATAATGAAATTTTTTCTACAAGACTATTGTGAGAAATAAAACTTTGTTGTAATTTTGCAGTCGAAAATTAAAATAAACAAATATTTGCCATTCCTATGTCAAGACAAACAGCATATATCTGTTGTTGTACCGGTCAGAATTGATTGGTATGACGCTCGTATATTATGTATAGGATAGTTTTAGCAAGAAACACCATAAACAAATAATTAACGTCTGCCGGTCAGTTACAGATTGGCAGACGCTCTTTTTATAAGACAAAGCCATTCGGCAACCTGCGGCAGGTATATATTAACTATTCAAACAATATAAAGTTATGATTTACAACAAACTTACTGAGCTTATCGGTAAAACTCCGATGCTCGAAATCAGCGGAATTGAGGGTCAACAGGCACGTATAGTGCTCAAACTGGAGTATTTCAACCCCGGCGGCAGCGTGAAAGACCGCATAGCGTTGGCAATGATTGAAGATGCCGAGCAGAAAGGTATTCTGAGTGCGGGTGCAACCATCATAGAGCCTACTTCGGGCAACACCGGTGTCGGCTTGGCATGGGTAGGTGCAAGCAAGGGCTACAAAGTCATTCTTACCATGCCTGAAACCATGAGTCAGGAGCGTCGCAGTCTGCTCAAGGCGCTGGGTGCGCAGCTCGAACTCACACCCGGTGCAGAGGGTATGAAGGGTGCTATTCGCCGTGCTGAAGAACTGAAAGCTGAGATCACCGGCTCCGTCATACTCGGTCAGTTTGTCAATCCTGCCAACCCTGCAGTGCATGAACGTACTACAGGCGAAGAAATATGGGCTGACACAGAAGGTGCAGTAGATATATTCGTTTCCGGAGTAGGAACAGGCGGCACAGTGTCGGGAGCAGGCAAGACTCTGAAGAAATACAAACCCGAGGTTGAAGTGGTGGCAGTGGAGCCCGCCACATCGGCTGTACTCTCAACGGGTGTGGCAGGAAAGCACAAGATACAGGGAATAGGTGCAGGCTTTGTGCCGGATACGTACAATGCTGCAGTGGTAAACCGTGTGATGACGGTTAGTGACGAGGAGGCAGTTGCCGCTTCGCGTTTGCTTGCCTCGAAGGAAGGACTGTTGGTCGGTATATCTTCAGGTGCAGCCTTTTTTGCCGCTCTCAGCCTTGCCCGACAAGCAGAAAATGCAGGAAAAACCATAGTGGCTTTGCTGCCGGATACGGGGGAGAGATACCTGAGCACCATCCTTTATGATTTTGAAGGGTTTCCAGTAGGCAAACCATAACATAGGTGATTTCAAAGCAGGCTGCGTTTTGCCGTAAATGCACAAAAGATTTGTGTATTTGCAAAACTTGCACTACTTTTGCAGTAGATTAGATTCTGCTCTTATCGGGCAAAGTCTGATTTACTGCAAAAGTTGATTTTATAAGTATAGATATATGATACCTTTATCCGCATGGATTGCGCTTGTGTCGGGAATATTGCTACTGCTTGTCTCGGCATATATGAGTATGTCGGAAACGGCTTTCTTTTCTCTTTCTCCATCTCATTTGGAAGAACTGAAGAACTCGGAGAGGAAACGTGACAAACTGGTGCTCAGACTGCTTGAGTCGCCTCAGAAGTTATTAGCAACAATACTGATAGGCAACAACTTCGTTAATATCGTCATCACTCTGTTGTTGGCATATTTTACTGCCAAAGCGCTACCCGAGCATATATCACCATGGCTCACATTTCTGATAGAGACAGTGCTTATCACTTTCCTTCTGTTGCTGTTCGGTGAGATTACTCCCAAAGTGTATGCCACAGTGGAGCCACTGCGTATGGCAAGGTTCTCGGCAGGCGGACTGAGTGTATTGACCAAACTGCTGACTCCATTTTCTTATGTTCTCGTTAAATCCACATCAATAGTGGAGCATCGCATGGAGAAACACTCTCATGCCAATCTGTCGATGGACGAGCTGTCTCAGGCAGTGGAACTTACCAGCATGGCAACCGAGGAAGAGAAGGATATACTGGAAGGAATCACGAAATTCGGCAACCGCTGTGTGTCAGATGTGATGCATTCGCGCCTTGACATAGTGGATGTGGACATCAAGGCCAACTACAAGGAACTGCTGAGCATAATCATCTCTTCCGGTTATTCGCGAATACCGGTGTATGCAGGTACAGCCGACAGCATAAAAGGTGTGGTTTATTCCAAAGACTTGTTGCCGCATCTTGACAAGCCTCAGAATTTCCGTTGGCAGACGCTGATACGCCCTGCATATTTTGTACCTGAGAGCAAGCATCTTGACGACCTGCTTCAGGAGTTTCAGGAGAACAAAGTGCACCTTGCGATAGTGGTTGACGAATACGGAGGCACTTCGGGTTTGATTACGCTTGAGGATATATTGGAGGAGATAGTGGGCGAGATAAGTGACGAGTATGATGAGGAAGAGCGTCAATACACGCGTTTGAATGCCAACTCGTATCTGTTTGAAGGCAAGATTCTGCTCAACGATTTCTACAAGGTGCTCGATGTGGCGGAAGAAGAGTTTGAGAAAGTGGCGGGCGAGGCAGAGACTCTGGCAGGCTTGGTGCTTGAACTGAAAGGCGATTTCCCCAAGCGCGGCGAAGTGATAAAATACGGTCGCTACGAGTTTGAGATAGTGGCTCTTGACAAGCGCAGAATAAAAACGATAAAACTTGTTATAAGCGGCGAATGAAGAGCGTGAGATATGCATATATTGTGTTAACGGTTATAGTTGTAGCAGGTTGCGCGTCTCCTTCGCAGCCCAAGCCCCGCGGCTATTTCCGCATCGACCTGCCCGAACCTGAATATGTGAGCCTTCAGTCGGGGGAGTACAGGTCAGTCACCGGCAAGTTGCCCTATAGTTTTCAGGCGAACAGCCTGACAAAAGTGGCACCTCATCCCGAAGGAGAGCAATACTGGATAGACATTACCTATCCCGCATGGAATGTAATGGTGCATTGTTCTTACAAACCGGTGAAAGGCAATCTGCGTGAATTGAGCGATGATGCACAGCACTTTGTGTTCAACCATGCGGGCAAGGCAAGCGCCATACCCGAGCAGGCGTTCGACAATCCGGAGGAAAAAGTGTACGGGGTGATGTACGAACTTATAGGCAACACAGCCTCCCCCTGCCAGTTTTATGTAACGGACTCGCTTCGCCATTTCTTCCGTGCAGCCGTATATTTCAACTGCATACCCAATCAGGACTCGCTTGCCCCTGTGGTTGATTATATAACAAACGACATACGTCACATGGTTGAGACCATGAAGTGGAGAGAATAGTTTTTATAGTTGAGAGTGTAAAGTTTATAGTTGAAAGAAGTTTGTTGGTATAAAGTTTAGAGTTGAAAGTTTAAGGTTGAGAGTTGAGAGTTATCAATATGGCGGTGTGACAGTGTATATGACCAATATACCTGCCTGTGAGAATCTGTCGAGACGTGAATGTGAGCGCAAAGCGGAGGCAGAACTGATAAGACAACTGCTCGGCGATAAGGACGAACTGATACACGATGAGGACGGCAAGCCATATTTGAAAGACAGAAGCCTCTATATCTCTGTCTCCCACAGCAAAAGCCGCTTGTGCATAGCCTTGAGTGAGAACAGGGAAGCCGGTGTTGACATAGAAGACCTGCACCCTCGTATAGAGCGGGTGAAGCACATGTTTCTTACAGAGGCTGAGACGGCTTGCCTTCCGACGGGTCTGACTGCATTGGCGCTGTGCTGGTCGGCTAAAGAGGCGGTGTACAAAATAGCGGGGAAAAAGGCAGGTGCAATGGCAGAGAATGTGAAGTTGGACGTGGAAGCCTTGGCAAATGCACTGAATCAGAGCCAAAGTATGATAGAGTTTTCAGCACGAGTGGGTGATGAGCGTTTCCGTCTGGCAGTTTTGGAGCATAATGAAGAATTTGAGATAGTATTGGCATGTCGGTATATGAACAGATATTGATTGCGAAGGCGATAGGCAGGAAGTTGTTAGCCGTTCTTCTGGATCCTGACAAACAGGACCGACAGGAGAACGTGGTGCGGCTTATTGCCGGAGGCGGGGTTGATATGGTGTTTGTAGGCGGAAGCGGCTACAGCCGACCGGTTGACGACTATGTGGGCAGTCTGCGCAGACAGTTGTCGGCATACAACTGCCATTGTCCGGTAGTGCTTTTCCCAGGCGATATATGCCAGTTTTCTCCTGAGGCAGACGCCTTGCTGTTTCTCTCGCTCATTTCAGGGAGAAACGCCGACCTGCTGGTAGGCAGACACGTGAGAGCTGCCAAGGCAGTGCGCGAGTCGGGCATAGAAACCATTCCGATGGGGTATATTCTGGTAGACGGAGGCAGGGTGAGCGCTACGGAACGCGTAACCGGCACTATTCCTTTGCAGAGCGAAGAAGAGATTGTTTCCACAGCACTTGCAGGCGAGATGCTTGGGCAGCGGCTGATATATCTTGAAGCCGGCAGCGGTGCCAAGAGACCGGTATCGGTATCTGTGATAAGCAGTGTGAGCAAAGCTCTGCGCGTGCCGCTCATTGTGGGCGGAGGCATCAGAAGTACCGAGCAACTGAAAAATGCTGCTTCGGCAGGAGCCGACCTGCTGGTAGTAGGCAATCATTTCGAGACTCATCCCGAAGATATACCATTGTTTGCCAAAGCGTTGAAAACGCTGTGACGACAATTTGCTTTATGACCGGGCATACTGACATATCAGACGATGAGCGCTATATGCAAATGGCGCTCGCAGAAGCGCGGCAAGCGCTTGCAGCCGACGAGATTCCCGTGGGCTGCGTAGTGGTATGCGAGGGCAGGGTGGTAGGCAGAGGACATAATCTGACAGAGACATTGCAGGACGTAACCGCCCATGCCGAGATACAGGCAATAACAGCTGCGGCGCAGACACTTGGAGCCAAATATCTGACCGATTGCACTCTTTATGTCACTCTTGAACCGTGCGTCATGTGTGCGGGTGCAATAGGCTGGGCGCAGGTGAGCAGACTTGTATATGGCGCCGATGACGACAAACGCGGGTTCTCGGGCTTGGCACCTGACGCCCTGCATCCCAAATGCAAGGTGCTGAAAGGAGTGCTCGCCGATGAATGCAGGAACCTTATGCAGAGCTTTTTCAAAAGCAAACGACAATAAAACCTCTTCAAGAAAACATATAATTATGAGCAAGAAAACTATCAATCTGACAATAAGCGTGCTGGTATTCATGCTTCTGGCAGCCATTGTGGCTTATATGCAACCACGCCGGACCAGCAATTTCACTTACTACTTCGAGCAGGGCAAACCATGGAGTTACGAGTTGCTTACCGCAGAAGAGGATTTTCCTATCTACAAAACAGAGGCCGACCTTAACAATGAACGCGAGCAGGTGCTGCAAAACTACACTCCTTTCTTCGTGGTATCGGACTCGGTGGCGGGCATAGTGCAGAAAAACATAGAAGGGTCCAACTCGCTTGCCGCTCTTAATCCTACCGAGCAGCAACAACTCAAGGAAGCCTTGCAAACTGTTTATCAGAAAGGGGTTGTGTCGTTTGCCGACTGGGACAAGCTGACCGATGAAGGTTGGAAGAAAGTGAAACTGGTTGACAGCCGCCATGTGGCTTCACAAGTGGCAGTGGCAGATATTTTCACTCCCAAGACAGCCTATTCCGAGATTCTGTCGCTCACCGGCAATCACCAACATATACGCGACCTCGACCTCAACGTGTATCTGCTTCCCAACCTTGCATTCGACACTGTACGTTCAGAGAAAATTTATGCAGACCTCATATCGTCAGTAAGTCTTACCAACGGCATGGTGCAGAAAGGTGAGCGTATTATTGACAAAGGTGAGATAGTGACAGAAGACACCTATCAGATATTGGTGTCAATGCGTACAGCTGCCGACGAGAAGACTCTTGACGAGTCGTTGTCGCTGTTTTCGTTTCTGGGTGTAACGCTGCTGGTTGTGATTCTTGTCGGCATGCTCGTACTTTATCTCGTAATGTTCCGACCTATGCTTATTGACAGCATCAGCAACGTAATCTTCATCTGTATTCTTATAGCAACGGTAGTAGTTATAGCCGCTCTGGTGCTTCGTTTCCTTTCGGTTGACAGCGTATATATAGTTCCTTTTGCGCTTGTGCCGATTATGATGCGTGTGTTCTACGACTCGCGTACCGCCTTTTTCTGCCATCTGATTACCGTTCTGATGGTTGCCCTCATGCTGCCTTCGGTTTCTACATTCATACTTGTGCAGGTGGCTGTGGGACTGGTCACAGTCGTAAGTCTGAAAGATGTGTCGGTGCGTTCGCAACTGATTGCCACTGCCGCTTTCGTCTTCCTGACGCAGAGCATTGTTTATTCAGCCTGCTATGTTGCCGATGCCGGCAGTTTTGACGGTATCAACTGGATAATCTACACCTTTTTCTTTGCCAACGCTCTTCTGTTGTTGGCAGTGTACGGACTTGTGTATATCTCCGAGCGCAGTTTCGGCTTCACCTCGGCACTCACCCTGGTGGAACTGACTAATGTCAACAGCGGAGTACTGCTTGAGTTCGCGCAGCGTGCACCCGGCACTTTCCAACATTCGCTGCAAGTGAGCAATCTTGCAACGGAGGCTGCCAAGCGTATCAATGCCAATGTGCTGTTGGTTCGCGTAGGTGCCCTTTATCACGACATAGGCAAGATGGCCAACCCCGGCTATTTCATAGAAAACCAGTCAGACGGAGTGAACCCGCTCAACGATATGCCCGAGCAACAAGCCGTGCAGATTATTGTTGACCATGTAGCCGAAGGTTTGCGCATGGCTCAGAAACGACATCTGCCTTCTGCCATCACCGCTTTTATTGCTACGCATCACGGCACAAGCAAGGTGCGCTATTTCTACAACAAGTACGTCAACAGTCACCCCGGCGAACAGGTTGACGAGTTGCTTTTCCGCTATCCAGGCCCCAAACCCCAGACCAAGGAGACAGGCATACTGATGATGGCAGATGCCGTGGAGGCGCGTTCAAGGAGTCTGAGCGAGATGACTGAAGAGAGCATTGCCGGCATGGTGGAGCAGATGATAAGTCAGCAGATAGCCGACGGACTGCTCAGCGAGACCCCTATCAGTCTGAAAGACGTGGAGGACATCAAGCGGGTATTTACAGAGAGCCTTTGCTCGATGTATCATCACCGCATTGCTTACCCTGAACTGAAAAAAGGATGTAACTGACCTCTAATGCCGGTTCATTATTCGTCAGTTGGTGCTGCCAATATGCCAAATTACAAAAAAAATCGCAATTGTTTGCATGCTCAAAAATTATTTTGTATCTTTGCACGCAAATTGCGAAAGAGTGTATAAACAACAGCAAAATCATAATATTAAAACAAATAACATCATGAAAAAAAGTTTATTCTTTTTGTCAGCAGTAGCAGTAGCTTTGCTGACCGCATCGTGCAACAAAAGTCTGCCCGAAGAACTTGATTTGAAGATGAATCCCAATCCGATGACAGTGGTTGGAGGTCAAGTCAATGTTGAGGTTACCGGAACATTCCCAGAGAAGAAGTTCCTCAAGAACGCTCTCGTTAACGTTACTCCCGTGCTCAAATACGGTGAGAACGAAGAGCAGGAAGTTGTTGGTGAAACCACTACTTACGTAGGTGAGAAGGTTAAAGAGAACGGTATCGTTATCAACAAAAAAGAAGGTGCTACCGTTACCCAGAAATTCTCATGCAAGTATGTTCCCGAGATGGCTTCGTCGAAACTCTATCTGCGCGTAAACGGCAAGGTAGGCAAGAAGGTTTATGACGAGGAAATCGATGACATCTATGTAGGACCCGGTATGAATGCTACTTCGCAGTTGGCTGATGCCAAGGACAACAAGGGTGCCGTTACTCCCGACAAGTTCCAGCGCGTTATCCAAGAGATGCAAGAGGCTGACATCAAATTCCTCATCCAGCAGGCCAATCTGCGCAACTCTGAGACCAAGAGTGATGCAGTGAAGAATCTGCAGGCTGCTATCAAGGCTGCTAACGATGATGAGAACAAAGCTATCAACAAAATCGAAGTTTCCGGTTATGCTTCTCCCGATGGTACAGAGAAGATGAACGAGAGCCTTGCCAAACAGCGTCAGGCTGCTTCGCAGAAGTTCCTTCAGAAACAAATGAAGAAAGACAAAGTTGACGCTACCATCGAAAGCAACATTACCGCTGAGGACTGGGACGGCTTCAAGTCTCTGATGGAGAACAGCAACATTCAGGACAAAGACCTCGTGCTTCGCGTGCTCAATATGTACAGTGATCCTGAAGAGCGTGAGACTCAGATTAAGAACCTGAGCGCTGTTTACAAAAACATTGCAGATGACATTCTGCCCGAGCTCCGTCGCAGCCGCCTCATTCTTACTACCGACCTCATCGGCAAGAGCGACGAGGAGATTCAGAAACTCGCCAAGGAAGATGCTGCACAGCTCAGTCTTGAAGAACTGCTCTACGCTGCTACTCTCGAAGAGGATGCCAATGAGAAAGCAAAAATCTATCAGAAGGCTATCGACCTCTATCCTGACGACTACCGCGCATACAACAACCTCGGTATGATTTATTTCGACCAAGGTAACGTAGCTGAGGCTCGCCGTTGCTATAGCAAGGCTCTGGAGATTGAACCCAATAATCCCGATGTTAACTACAATGCCGCTATCGCTGCTATGGCTGACGGTGACATGCAGAAAGCAGAAGAGTATCTGGGCAAGGCAGCTGGCACAAGCGCTGACCTCAACGCCGCTATGGGTACTTACTACACTATGAAGGGTGACTATCAGAATGCAAAGAACGCTTATGGCAATGCTGCTACCAACAATGCCGCTGTTCAGCAGATACTGAACGAGGACTATGCAGGTGCCCGTCAGACTCTTGCCAACGTGCAGAACCCCAATGCTACCACCTCTTATCTGGCAGCTATCGTAGGTGCCCGCACCAACGACCGCGAAGCTGTTTACAGCAACCTCAAGACCGCTATCGAGAAAGACGCTTCCTTCAAGCAGAAAGCACAGAAAGATATCGAGTTTGCCAAGTTTGCTGAAGACGAGCAGTTCAATGCTATCGTTAAGTAAGCAATAATACATAATCCAAAGAAACGGGATTGCCCAGGCAGTCTCGTTTCTTTTTTATCTGTCTCTCTCTCGCTTCAGTATGCGGATTTGCATATTTCTTCAAATTATGCTAACTTTGCAACCTGTAATGTAAACATTAAACTTTCAACTCTAAACTATATGTCAATACTGTTTCCAAAAGTCAACAAAATGCCTGAGTGGAATTTTCGCCCGCGCTTTTACGACCCTGAGGAGGAGAAGCGCAAGGAGCGCCTGCAGCGTCTGCAGAACGAGAAAGAGAGCGGTGAGCACAAAACGAGTCTTCACCGTGGTTCTTTCCGCGAGGCACGTGACGAAAAGTTTCCGCGCAAGAACACGGCGCAGAACACTTCGCGTATAGCCTTTTGGATAGCACTGCTCGTAATGCTGGTATTTTGCTTCTACTACCTTTTTTAATATAATGTGTAATCTGTAACTTTTATCTATATTTTTACCCCCCGACCCCTCACTCGCGCCCTATGGACATCATTCATCTTCTTCCCGACAGTGTAGCCAACCAGATTGCTGCAGGCGAGGTTATTCAGCGCCCTGCTTCGTGTTTGAAAGAGTTGGTGGAGAACTCGCTTGATGCGGGTGCCAAACATGTGGATATCATTGTCACCGATGCAGGCAGAACACTGTTGCAGGTGGTTGACAACGGTATGGGCATGAGTCCCACCGATGCCCGTATGGCTTTCGAGCGTCATGCCACTTCGAAGATATCGAAGGCAGCCGACCTCTTCAATCTTCACACCATGGGTTTCCGTGGCGAGGCCTTGCCTTCGGTAGCCGCGGTGGCACAGGTTGAGGTGCTTACCCGCCGCAGGGACGACGAGGTTGGCACCCTGCTCCGTATAGAAGGTTCGCGAGTGGTAGAGCAGAATGAGGCACAATGTCCTGCAGGTACCAACTTCAAGGTAAAGAATCTGTTTTTCAATACTCCCGCCCGACGCCGTTTTCTGAAGACCAACAGCACTGAATTGCGCAATATAATAAACGAGTTTTACCGCATAGTGCTTGTCAACCCCGATGTTCATTTCACTTTTACGAGTGACGGAGAGTTGCTGTTCGACCTGCCCGCTTCTTCTCTCAAGCAGCGTATAGACAACGTGTTCGGCAAGTCTTCGCGTAAGAGTTTTGCCTCGCAACTGGTTGACGTAAAGGCAGAGACAGCTGTTGTCTCCATTTATGGTTATATAGGCACGCCCGAGTCTGCCACCAAGCAACCGCAGCAATACTTCTTCGTCAACGGGCGCTACATGCGTCATCCGTATTTTCACAAGGCAGTGCTCACTTCGTTTGCCGGTATGCTGGCACCTGAGCAGCAACCCCACTATTTCATCTATTTATCGCTCAATCCGGAACTTATCGATGTCAATATTCATCCTACGAAGACTGAAATCAAGTTTGCCGACGAGCAGATGATATGGCAGATTCTGCTGGCGGCGCTTCGCGAGAGTCTTGGGAAGTTCAACATCACTCCATCTCTTGATTTCGACCGCGAAGGAGACCTTGACATCCCATCGTCTGTAAACATCAATCCTGACAATGTGCATGCGCCGGAAGTGAGAGTGAACCAGCAATACAACCCCTTCAATGTTAACCATACAAGCAATCCTGCAGGTTGGGAGAAACTCTATCAACCTGTTGCACACAGCATAGTCAGTGCGGCTTCCGACACTCTGCCTGAGACCGACCTGCCGACAGTGTCGGAACAGGCTCTTTTCCCTGCTGACATATCACTTGCACAACCATCGCAATACAAAGAGCGTTATATACTTCTGCCTTCTGCCGACGGATTGCTTTTCCTCGACCAGCACCGTGCTCATGCCGCCGTGCTCTATCGCCAGTTGCGCGAGCAGATAAGCAGCAAGAAGGGTGTGATGCAGCAGGTGCTTTTCCCCGAGGTGCTTGACCTTAGCGCCGAGGACTCGGCTCTGCTGCTGCAGATGAAAGACGAATTGAGAAGTGCCGGCTTTGAGATAACACAGATTGCCCGCAACTCGTTCTCTGTTGACGGAGTGCCTGCCGAGTTGGGCAATAGCAACCCGCTTCGCGTTTTGCTCGACATACTGCATGCTGTGTCGGAGACGGGCGTAACTACTCGTGAGCAGTGGGAGCACCGTATCGCTCTTGCTCTCTCCGAGGCCGCGGCTATTCCTGCCGGCAAGACGCTGCAAGAAGACGAGATGCGCGACCTTGTGGAGCGCTTCGCTGCACTGCAGGATACAAGCTATTCGGCTGAGGGCAAGCGTATTTACGCCCTGCTCAGCGACAGCGAAATAAAGAAGATGTTTTGATTAGTAATTTTTGTTTTTTTGTCTATGAAAAAAATGTTTTTCTTCGCTTTGATTGTTTTGGCAAGTTGCAGCCGTTCGCCCGTGCAACTCACCATTCTGCATACCAACGACACTCACTCGCAGATAGAGCCTCGCGAGGGCGACAACCGCGGAGGCTATGCCCGGCGTATGAGTGTGATTGCCGAAGAGCGCCTTGCCGACCCTGACCTCATACTGCTTGATGCAGGCGACTTCTGGCAGGGCACTCCGTATTTCAATTTTTTTCGCGGCGAGGTGGAGATAGAGGCTATGAACCGTATGCACTACGATGCTGCTACCCTTGGCAATCATGAGTTTGACAATGGTGTGAGTGCTCTTGCAGAGCAACTGCGTAAGGCTGAGTTTGCGATAGTATGTGCCAACTACCGCGTAGAGAACACTCCGCTTGACGGGATAGTGAAACCATACATCATTCTTCGCCGCAAAGGGCTGAAGATAGGTATTATAGGTCTCGGAGTCAACCCTGCATCGCTGGTTGCGGCCGACAATTTTGCACCTCTTGTATGGGAGCATCCTTTTCCTGTAGCCGACAGTCTTGCCTGCATGCTGAAGAGCAGAGAGCGTTGCGACCTTGTGGTCTGCCTGTCGCATCTGGGCACAACGGTCAGCCACGGAGATACCGACAGCATCTGCGATGTGACCCTTGCCCGCCAGTCTGCCGACATAGACGTAATAGTGGGCGGACATACCCACAGGGTGGAGAATCTGACTGTGAAGAATCGTCTGGGGAAAGAGGTGCTTGTGGTTCAAACGGGCAAAAGCGGCATGAATCTGGGCAAGATCACAATACAAACAGAGTGAGAAACGACTTGCCTATATATACCATAAATATTGCGCTTTGGCACTTTCTTTCACTAAAATTTGCATATTTGAAAACAAAGTAGTAATTTTGCCGCGTTTTTGCGCAATATGCCATTTAATGGATATGCAACATGAATTTGAAAAAGTTTAACCTATAATAATTAAAGCTTATGTCTGAAATTGAAAACAAAGTTAAGGCCATCATCGTGGAGAAACTTGGTGTTGAAGAATCAAAGGTTACCATGGACGCTAATTTCCAGAACGACCTCAATGCTGACTCGTTGGATACAGTTGAACTCATCATGGAGTTTGAGAAGGAATTCGGAATCAGTATTCCTGATGAAGACACTGAGAAGATTTCTACAGTTGGTGATGCAGTGAAGTATGTAGAAGAGGCAACTCAAGCATAATCTCTTATCTTTTTGGCAATAGGTTGTAGCGCGAGTACGCCGCCTTCTCGGAGTACGCTGCTGCAACCTTTGTTTTTTTAAGTTCAGCATAGTTTTTATATAATCATGGAATTAAAACGTGTAGTGGTTACGGGCTTAGGTGCTGTCACTCCCCTCGGCAACGATGTGCCCTCCACTTGGGATGCCATGCTCCGCGGTGTAAGCGGGTCGGCGCCAATCACTCATTTCGATGCCTCACTGTTCAAAACCAAGTTCGCGTGCGAACTGAAGAATTTCGACGCCGAGCAACTTCTTGAGAAGAAAGAGGCCCGCAAACTCGACCCCTTTGTGCACTATGCACTTTTTGCAGCACAAGAGGCTATGGACGACTCCGCTCTCAATCTGAATGCCGAGGACAAAGACCGAATGGGATGTATATGGGCAAGCGGTATGGGCGGATTGCGCTCCTTCCAGGAGTGTGTCGAAGAGTTTATGAGCGGCGACGGAACACCACGTTTCAACCCGTTCATCATTCCCAAGATAATAACCGACATAGCTGCCGGACATATCTCTATCCGTTTCGGTTTGCGCGGACCAAACTATGCAACCACATCCGCTTGTGCTTCGTCATCGCATGCTATAGCCGATGCTTTCAACCTTATCCGTTTGGGTAAGGCTGACGTGATGGTGACTGGCGGCAGCGAAGCGGCAGTAGAATATACCGGCGTGGGAGGCTTCAATGCCATGCATGCCCTTTCCACACGCAACGAATCGCCTGAGACCGCATCCCGGCCGTTCTCCAAGAGCAGGGACGGATTCGTGCTCGGAGAAGGTGCTGCCGCACTCGTGCTCGAAGAATACGAGCATGCAGTTGCCAGAGGTGCCAAGATTTATGCCGAACTGTCAGGCGCAGGACTCAATGCTGACGCTTATCACATGACCGCACCCGACCCTGACGGCAACGGGGCTGCACTGGTGATGCAACTGGCTATCGAAGATGCCGGACTGCAACCCGCCGATATCGACTATATAAATGCTCATGGTACGTCTACGCCTCTTGGTGATATTGCCGAGATAAAAGGTATAATAGCCGTGTTTGCAGAGCATGCCAGGCAGATGAACATCAGTTCAACCAAGTCGATGACAGGTCACCTGCTCGGAGCCACAGGTGCTCTGGAGGCTATTGCTACGGTGCTCGCAGTAAATAACGATATAGTGCCGCCTACCATCAACCATGCTGATGACGACGTGGACGAGCAGATACCCGAGTGGCTCAATCTCACATTCAACCGTGCCCAGAAACGTACGGTCAACTTTGCTATCTCCAACACTTTCGGTTTCGGAGGGCATAACGCTTGTCTGGTATTCAGCAAAATCTGAGAGGTTTGATACTGAGTTTTCTCAATAAGATTTTTCACAAAAAAAAGTTCTCCGCACGTCAGGGAGAACTTTATTCTTATGTCTGCTCGCTTGTAGAGGTTACTCCCCGCGATTTTGCTCTCTATGAGCAGGCTCTGACCCACCGTTCTGTATCCGGCAGGAGCAACGAGCGTCTGGAGTATCTTGGCGACGCCATGCTGGGTATGGTTGTTGCCGACTGCCTCTACCACCTGTTTCCGGGCGAAGGCGAGGGCTTTCTCACCCGTGCCCGCTCCAATGCCGTTTGCAGGCATAACCTCAACCGAGTGGCAAAACAGATAGGCATCAACCGACATCTGCATACGGGTGCTCCGCTGAAGAAGAACACTGAGAACATCTATGGCAATGCGCTTGAAGCGTTGGTAGGAGCAGTCTATCTGGATGCCGGCTATGAGGCGGCTACCGCCTTTGTGCGCAAAGTGCTCGTAGGGAAAGACGGCGCATACCTCAGGCAACTGTCGGAGCACGAGACCGACTTCAAGTCCAGACTGCTGGAGTATGCAAGGGCGCACAATCTCAATGCGGAGTTCAGCCTGATTGACGAGCAATACGATGCGCATACCGACCGCCACACTTTTCTTTACGGAGTGAGTATCGACGGCAACGAAGTGGCACGTGCAACGGGCTCTACCAAGGCGCATGCACAGCAGGCGGCTTCGCGAAAGGCGCTGAAGAGTATGGCGGGGCTTCGCCCCGGTTTAACGTCCGTTGACTGATGGACTCTTTAATACATTCAGAGACGGCAGCATTAAAAATTAAGACTAATGGATTTCGTAGTTCACTATGGCAGCCACCTTGAGGTAAAGGGCAACGGCGTCATTACGCTTGAAGATATAGAAAACCATAAGTATCTCGAGCGCGACTGGCCGCGCATCTACTTCTCCGATGGCATAACCGCTATAGGAGAATGAGTGGTGGACGTATTCCCGAGGTTGAAATGCATTGGTCTGCCGCCAGGTCTGACCGACATCGGTCTGACGAGCGGCTTGCTTGCTTTCCTACAGACCAACCGGCCTTGTGTAAAGGGTTGGCGTGGCACTTTCTCCGAGCGCTTTGCACGCAATTTCTCCCTCCCTTTCAGGCATGCAGACATAGAGATAGGGTGGCGGCGAGTGGAAGAGCCTTACCCCTCGAATACTTGTCTCACTCTCCGTTTTGACGATAGTGACGACCGTCCTTATCTCGAATTCAACGAGTTCTCTTCGGGCTCGTCGGCAGGCAACAACGGTGGCGGAGTATATTGCAAAGACCTGCCTGCGGATTTTCTGAAGACCGAAACATTACTCTCGTTTGCAGAGCGCCTGCCGAGCTACAAGCAAATCATTCTCAAAAACGAACTCCTTCGCCTGCTCTTTCAAGGGGAGAAGTCTTCACGTTGCTGATTCTGACCGCCAGGGGTGTTGGTCACCCTTACGGCACAAAAAAATGCGGGAGCCGAGGCTTCCGCACTTATAAAGCATTGTCAAAAAACTGCTTGTTAGATCAGACTGACAGTGGTTTCTTTCTCGTTTACGTCGAATGCTATTTTGCCTTCGCGGGCAAGCCATCCAAGTGCGAGGTTAAGGTCTGCTACTTTCAGTTTGGTTGCTTTTTTCAGTGCTTCAGTTGTGAGGTCACCGCCTTGCAGTGCGTTCCAGACGAGTCCGGCATTCTCACCGATTTTTGCTGTTAACATAATAATACCTTATATTAAGTTGATTAAAATTGTGTTTGCGGTTTCATTCCGCTTCTGTAATCGGCCGCAAAATTACAAAAAAGATTTAATACCGCCAAATTTATTGACATTTTGTCAGAAAATTGTCATTATCTTTCGCAAAAAATGTTTTGCCCATACTATAAAAAATGATTACCTTTGCACAGACAATACAGACTACTGAAAAAGCACATTATTATGGATACTTATCGTTTCAGGAAACATATTCATCGTCTGCCGGGGAAAGTAATTCATGCTGTTCCTCTGCCTGACCCGCAGGTAACCGAAGGTAACGGAGCCCGTCGCAGGGTGGGCGATATATGTATCAGCAGCGGCTTCAAGCAGGCGTTGCTGGTTACCGACCGCACGCTCAGAGCTATGGGCTACGAGCAGGCTGTTGCAGACTCGTTGAGTGCAGCGGGAGTGGGTTATTCAGTGTTCAGTGACATCAACTCCGAGCCGAATACAGATATCATAGAGGCAGGCCGACAGCAGGCGTTGGAGCACAAAGCCGACTGCATAATAGCCCTTGGAGGCGGGTCGGTGATGGATAGTTGCAAGATGATTGCCGCCAGTGTGCGTATGCCCCATCTGCCCGTCAATGCGTTGCTGCTGAAGTTCCTGCCCGTGCCGGGAACCACGTTGCCGCTCATCATGATTCCTTCCACCGCAGGCACAGGTGCCGAGACCACTGTGGGTGCAGTCATCTCCAATGAGCACGGGGTGAAGAGTTCTACCGTATTGATAGGACTGAACGTGAGTCACGTGGTGCTCGATAGCGAACTGACCGTCCATGCACCCGAGCAGGTGACAGCCGCCTGCGGCATAGATGCTCTCAGTCACTGCATAGAAGGGGCTGTGAGCGATACAGATGTTGACGATGAGGACATGCATATGTCGATGGAGGGAATACGTCTTATACTGGAGAACCTGCCCGTAGTGATGAGTGAACCTGAGAACACTGAGGCACGCCTTGCTCTCTGCAGAGCGGCTATGTATGGCGGAAATGCCATCAACACCCAGCTTGCCGGCTACGTTCATGCTTTCGCCCACAGCATAGGCGCTCTCTATCACCTGCCCCACGGCAAGGCTATCTCTATCATGCTGATGCCCGTGCTGGAGTTTCAGAAAGACGTATGCCAGGATAAATACAAAGCCCTTGCCGATTACTGCGGAGTGCCGGATTTCCTTCAGGCGGTGCGCCACTTGATGGCTGAATGCGGCATGGACAGGATTGAGTCGCCTGTACGCGCCTGCGACCATGAGACTCTTATTCCGATGATTGCTGCCGACTCAATCAACTATTCGGCACCCGTCACGCTCAACAATAACGATATACGCCAACTTCTAAAACAAGTTACTATGGACACACCCAAAACCGACATCACCTACACCGAGACCTCCGTCCGCGAGATTGTGGAGGCGCAACGCCGTTTTTTCCGTACAGGCACAACGCTGCCCGTTGGTTGGCGCAAACGCCAACTACGCCGCCTAAAGGCTGCTGTCCTGGCGCACGAGAAAGAGTTTGAAGAGGCTCTTGCAGCCGACCTCGGCAGGAGTGCCGTGGAGGCTTATCTGTGCGATATAGGTCCTATAGTGGTAGAAATAAACGAGATGTTGGCAGGTCTCAGTCGTTGGGCACGACCGGAAAGGCATTTCAGCGGACTGATGTGTTTCCCGAGCATAATGACCAAAGTGTACAAGATGCCCTACGGTGTCTCGCTCGTTATCAGTCCTTTCAATTTTCCGATACTGCTCACTATCGGTGTAGTGGCAGCAGCAATGGCAGGCGGCAACACGGTGGTAGTCAAGTCCAGTAGCAAATCGTCCGCATCAACGGCTGCCCTCAAGCGCTTCTTTGCCGAGGTGTTCCCGCCCGAGTATGTAACGCTTATCGATGGTGGTCATGATGTGGCGGATATGTGCCTGGCACAGCGTTTCGACAAGATTTTCTACACAGGTTCGCCCTCGGTGGGCAAGCATGTACTCGCCGAGGCTGCCAAGAATCTCACTCCCGTGGCGCTCGAACTGGGAGGTGAGACGGGTAACTGGTGCGTTGTCCGCAAAGATGCCGACCTGAAGGATGCCGCACGCAAGATTGCCTTCTTCAAACTGACCAATGCCGGACAGATTTGCATCAACATCAACCAGATAGCGGTTGCCAAGGAGGTGGCTGAACCTTTCCTCGACGAACTGCAACGTGCTTTCGTCAGTCAGATAGGCGAACATGCCGAGCAGAACTCCGAGTACCCGCGACTGATCACAGCTGCGGCATACGACAAGTGTGCGCGGCTGGCTGACGAGTACCGCAAGCGCATAGTCTTTGGCGGCAAGGGTAATCCCGACACGCTCAAATATGCTCCCACAGTCATCTATCCCGTAGGCATCGACGAGCATATAGTGCAGCACGAGTTGTTCTGCCCTCTGCTGCCTGTAGTGCCTTTCAACGATGATGAGGCGGATGCGCTGATGGAGACTATCGCCGACCGTGAGCACCCGCTGGCTATGTATCTCTTCACGAAGAATATCCGCTGGGCTAACCGCGTGATGCAGACCCAGCAGTTCGGCGGAGGCTGCATCAACGAGGTGTGCATACACATGATGGTTAAAGGTGTGCCGTTCAATGGCACTGGTCATTCGGGCATGGGCGCTTACCATGGTGAGTGGGGGTTCCGCGAGTTCACTCATCCACAGACTGTGCTTCGAGGCAGCCGTTGGTTCAACCTCCCGCTGCGCGAACATCCATATACAGGCGATGCCGGCAGAAAGAAGATGTGGCTGCTAAGGTTGTTTGAGAGATAGCCGAGCAGGACATGATTTGCGCGAATATGTTTTTTTTTGTAACTTTGCAGCATTATTGCGAGCAATAAAAATTAATCAATAATATTTAATATACCTTCCGTTATACGAAGGCGCAAAGAATCAATTATGGTACATGATTTGTATATTCTGATGATCACGGCAGGCGTAGTAAGTCTGCTTTTCAAGTTGCTTAAGCAACCGGTGGTGCTGGGCTATATTGTAGCCGGCATATTGGTAGGTCCTCACCTGTTCGGCGAGAAGTTTGTTGATATGGAGAATGTGGAGACGTGGGGCAACATCGGCGTGTTGTTCGTGTTGTTCTGCATCGGTCTCGAGTTCCGTATGAAGAACCTGTTTGAGAGTGGCAAGGTGGCGCTCATAGGAGCGGCCACCATAGTTGTCGGTATGATGCTTCTGGGTTACGGGGTAGGTCGTTTGGCTGAGTTGGACTCTATGAACTCGCTCTTTCTGGCTGCTATGCTCTGTATGTCGAGCACCACTATCGTGATGAAGGCCGTTGACGAGGCAGGTTTGGGCAAAGCGCGTTTTGTGAAGGGTGCTACCAGTATCCTTATCTTCGAAGATATAGTGGCAGTGGTGCTGATGGTGCTGCTGTCAAGTATTGCTGTCAAGAACAGTTTCGAAGGAGTGGAACTGCTGAAGAAAGTGGGAGTGCTCGCCCTGACTCTGGCCGTTTGGTTTATTGTCGGTATTCTCATTATCCCCACGTTGTTCCGCTGGGTGCGCAAGTATCTCAACGACGAGATTCTTATTGTCCTCTCCCTCGGCTTGTGCCTTGGTATGGTGCTGACCGCCGAAGAAGCAGGATTCAGCAGTGCTCTCGGTGCTTTTGTTATGGGTATGATTCTTGCCGAGACCAAAGAGTCGCACCGCATTGAGCACCTGATGGCTCCGCTCAAGAATGTGTTTGCGGCTATATTCTTCGTGTCGGTAGGTATGATGATCAACCCCTCGTCGCTGGCTGAATACTGGCCTTCCATACTGATTGTTGCCGTTGTTGTCATCGTTGGTATGATAGTGTTCGGCACATTGGGTTGCTGGTGGGGAGGCGAGACGCTGAAAGACGCCATGCAGACTGGTTTTGCTTTTGTGCAGATAGGCGAGTTCTCGTTCATCATTGCTGCCCTTGGAAGCAAACTGAATGTGACTGACCCTGCTATTTATCCTATCATCGTGGCAGCCAGTGTGCTGACCACTTTCCTCACGCCGTATATTATGAAGGCAGCCGTGCCCTGCTACGATTTTCTTTACAAGCACGCTTCTCCGCGTCTGCGCGACAAGATAGACCGCCGCGAGCAGCATGTGGCACAAGCAGAGCAGGCAGAGTTGGCTGTCACGGATGATGGCTCACCAACGCGTGCCGACAAGGTGCGTCATGCAGTACGCCGCACGGTGGTGACGAAACGTCTGGTCAACCTCTTCTTCAAGAACATGAGCGAGAACGACCAGCCTGCCAACGACAAATAAGCAGTTTTGACAATACTTTATAAGTGCGGAAGTTTCGGCTTCTGCACTTTTTTGTATGTTGTAAGAAAGCAAAAATGCTTGCCCTAATAACGGACAAGCATCTTTTGCGGAAAGTGAGGGATTCGAACCCCCGAACCCTTTCAGGTCAACGGTTTTCAAGACCGCCGCGATCGACCACTCCGCCAACTTTCCTCATTTGCGGCTGCAAAAGTACAGCAAATTTCTGAAATGTGCAAATCAGTTTGCACATTTTAGTGAAAAAGCTGTACTTTGGCTACATGAGCACAGCGAATGTAGAAAAGTTTCTTGTTTGAAATGTGTAAATCAGTTTTTCCTATTTTAACAATTCGTTCCTGCTTTGCTTAAAGATTTCATCTCATATATAAGAAATATATATTAGAGAAACGGCTGCAAAGATAAAAATAAGGGCTGTCTCCCGACAACCCTTATCCACAAAAATTAACCTTAAATCTAATACTATGAAAAAATCACGCTGCAAAGATATATAAACTTTTTTAATCATGCAACATAAATGTCATAAAATATAACTTTTCTTTACAAAATTCACTTTTTTGTGGTGTTTTATTAGCAATTTGCAATATTATTCATGCAATTTAATATTTTTTCATTAGTTACTCCTTCCCCTCCATTTTTTGTGGGTTATATAGTAGTTTTATGGTCAAATTATATGTTGTTGAGTGAAAATAACGGATAGTGTATTTCTGACTTCCTCTTTTCACCGTTTATTTTTGCGTGTCTAAGAAAGTTTCACTATCTTTGCACACTCAAAAAGCAAGTAATGACGAATAAGCAAGGCTGTAATGTTGAAAGAGTTTCAAATGATAGCCAAGACCTTCAAGGGTCTGGAGCAGGTGTTGGCAGATGAGCTCCAACATCTTGGAGCACACGACATCAAGACGGAGCGTCGAGCCGTGTCGTTCCAAGGTGACAAACGCTTGATGTACAAGGCTAATCTCTGGTTGCGCACTGCTTCGCGCGTGCTCAAACCTGTTGCTGTCTTCCGTGCCAAGGATGCCGATGAAGTGTATGAAGCGGTGAGGCGTATTGATTGGGAACAATACATGTCGCTCGATACCTCCTTTGCCATTGATGCCACTGTTTATTCCGAGACTTTTACGCACTCGCGTTATGTCACCTACCGCGTTAAAGATGCCATTGCCGACTATTTTACTGAGCGTTATCAGAAGCGCCCGAATGTGCGTGTTGACGGTGCCGACCTGATTATTAACGTACATATATCGCACGACACGGTTACCGTTTCGCTCGACTCTTCTGGTGAGTCGCTTCATAAGCGCGGTTGGCGTACCGGACAGACTGCCGCTCCCATCAACGAAGCTCTTGCCGCAGGCCTGCTGTTGCTCGCCGGTTGGAAAGGCGACCGCGACTTGGTTGACCCCATGTGCGGAAGTGGCACTTTCCTCATTGAGGCGGCTATGATTGCTCTGAATATTCCTCCCGGAATCTATCGTCAGGGCTTCGCTTTTGAAAAGTGGAAAGACTTTGATGCCGCTCTGTTCGGCGAACTCTACAATGATGACAGCGAGGAGAGTGTGTTCAGTCACCACATATATGGTTCAGACACATCGTTTTATGCTGTGCGTGCTGCTGATAACAATGTTCGCAGTGCCAATCTGCAGAAATACATCTCTGTCCGCCAATGCCCGATGCAGACCGTCCAGGCGCCTTCCCCTGACTGCCTGCTCATCACCAATCCGCCTTACGGCGAGCGTCTGGAGCCGAAGGATATAATGCATCTTTACAGCGAGTTGGGCACAGCCCTCAAACATCATTTTGCAGGTGCTACGGCATGGGTTATTTCGTCCAACATGGAGGCATTGAAGGCTGTCGGACTCAAACCTTCAGAGAAGGTGAAAGTGCTTAACGGCGATCTTGACTGCCTGTTCTTGAAATACGAGTTGTTTGCAGGCGAAAGGAAGCAGTATCTGCACAATGCTGCCGGACAACCTGCCAAACCTCAGACTCCGAAAGGCAGACTCAAAACTCAGGCTCCCAAACAGCGCCAGACAAGGCCAGACAACCGTCCTGCAACAACTAAAAACTCCAAACGACCCTCAAATAATCCTATATGAATCGTGTAGCATTGATAGTGGCGGGAGGCTCGGGTCTGCGTATGCAGACTGCAGTACCCAAACAATTCCTGATTCTTGCAGGCAAGCCTGTACTGATGCGTACCCTTGAAAAATTCTCGGGTTGCGAGATAGTTCTGGTATTGCCGGAACAGCATATCCCTTATTGGAAGACGCTCTGCAAACAATATGAATTCGCTGTACCCCACACGCTGGTAGCGGGTGGCGCCACGCGGGCGGAATCAGTGTTCCGCGGATTGCAATGTGTTGATGATGACTCTCTTGTTGCTATTCATGACGGTGTGCGTCCGCTTCTGCCGCAGTCAATGATTGAAGAAGGATTCCGTTTGGCAGAAGAGAAAGGCAATGCCGTGCCGGTTGTCAGATTGTCTGACAGTATCCGCCTCATAGAGTCGGGGATAAGCAGAGCTGTCCCCAGAGACGACTACCGCCTGGTCCAGACGCCGCAGATATTCCGTGCCGGAGAGATAAAACACGCTTACAGAAACAGCAGCGCGGACATGTTTACAGACGATGCTTCAGTGTTCGAAGCCGATGGCAAAACAGTTTGTCTTTACAATGGTGACCCGATAAATATAAAAATCACAAGACCTACCGATCTGATTTTTGCAGAGTCCTGCTTATGCTGAATATCAACGACTACAACTATCCATTGCCCGACGAGCGGATTGCCAAGTATCCGCTTCCTGAGCGTGACCACTCGAAACTTCTGCTCTATAAAGACGGCAACATAAAAGAACATGTGTTCTATCAGTTGCCTTCACTTTTGCCTCATGATACACGACTTGTGTGCAACAACACCCGTGTTATTCAGGCACGACTCGTGTTTCACAAGCAGTCCGGAGCCCGCATTGAGGTGTTCTGTCTCGAACCTGTCGTGCCCCACGACTATCAGCTCAGTCTTTCCTCTACGAAGCCTGTCGAATGGAAATGTATGATAGGCAACCTCAAGAAATGGAAAGAGGGCACTCTTGTTCTGCCTATAGACGTGAAAGGCATGCAAGTTCTTCTGCATGCCGAGCGTCTTGCCACCAACGGCAACACCCACACCGTGCGTTTCTCATGGTCAGACCCTTTGCTCTCTTTCGCCGAAGTGCTCGACAGTGCCGGTGAACTGCCTATCCCGCCGTATCTCAACCGACCTACCGAGGAGAGCGACAAAGTGACATATCAGACTGTCTATTCACGCATCAAAGGCTCCGTGGCGGCTCCTACAGCCGGTCTGCATTTTACCGATGCCGTGCTTGCTGACCTTGCTCAGAGAGGTATTGAACGAACCGAACTCACGCTGCATGTGGGCGCAGGCACATTCCAGCCCGTGAAAACCGATGATGCCGACAAGCATGTCATGCATACCGAAATTATTGCAGTGCCGCGGCAGGCGATAGAAGAGATATTGTCATCACTCGGTCATATATGTGCTGTCGGCACAACTTCTATGCGCACCTTGGAGTCCTTATATTATATAGGGATGCATCCCGAGAACCCCGCTGTGGGACAAACCGAGCCTTACGACAAGGAATACGTCATGCCTGTCGCCGAGGCGTTGCGGAACATCATTGATTATCTCGACCGTACAGGTCAGCAGGTGTTGCATGCCGAGACTCAGATAATGATTAAACCGGGCTACAAGTTCCGCATAGTGGACATGCTCCTCACCAATTTCCACCAGCCCAAGTCCACATTGCTGCTGCTTGTATCGGCTTTTGTAGGTGAGGACTGGAAAAAGATATACACTTTCGCCCTTGACAACGGTTTCCGATTCCTCAGTTACGGTGATTCATCCCTGTTGTTCAGACATAATGATTGATACTCACGCACATATTGACGACCCGCAGTACGCTTCCGATTTCCTTGCATTCCTTGACGAACAGCGCAAGGCAGGTGTGGAGGCTGTGGTGGTGCCGGGTGTGAATGTCGCTTCTGTGGAGACAGTGATGGCTGTGTGCAATATGGCACCTGCATTCTGCTTCCCTGCTCTCGGTCTGCATCCGGAAGACGTAAAAGACGACTGGCAAAAGCAACTTGCCCCTATAGAACAGACTCTTGGGAAAGGAGAATGTGTGGCTGTGGGGGAGATTGGACTTGACTATTATTGGGACAAAACCTACATCAGACAGCAGAAAGAAGCTCTTGCCGCACAGCTGGAGTTGGCTCTTCAACTCAATCTACCTGTGCTCTTGCATAATCGCGATGCAACAGAAGATATGTTGCAGATGCTCCTGCCTTTCTCTAAAAGAGGACTCAAGGGAGTGATGCACTGCTTCACCGGCAGTCGCGAAACGGCGGAAAGAATACTGAAAATGGGGCTGTTCCTGGGTATAGGCGGAGTCCTGACATTCAAAAACTCGCATCTGCCGGATACTCTCAGGGATATCCCGCTTGAGAAAATAGTGCTTGAAACGGACTCGCCTTACATGGCTCCGGTACCATTCCGGGGCAAGCGGAATGAACCGAAATATATACGCTATGTGATTGAACGACTGACAGAAGTGTATCATCTGACGTATGCGGAAATAGAGGAGGTAACAAGCAGAAATGCACGCCTGCTTTTGGGTCTGGAGTAGATAAAAATAGAAAAAAATAGGGTATGTGTGTGTATAATTAAAATAATTTTTGTAACTTTGCCGTCGGTTTCTGTGCAAACCATCCTAAACAACGCTGAACAATACTAAACCATCCTGATTTAAGGAAACAATTGGAGAGATGCTCGAGTGGTTGAAGAGGCACGCCTGGAAAGCGTGTAAACCTCAAAAGGGTTTCCGGGGTTCGAATCCCCGTCTCTCCGCAAAGAAAATAACAAACAATATAATAACTAAAAAAACACAAAAACATGAAAAAAGTATTTGCTACCCTTACGGTTGTTGCTATGCTTGCTTTTGGCGGCAATGCAATGGTAATGGCTCAAGATGCTGCAGCTCCTGCAGCTGAGGAAACTACTCAAGTTGACGAACAGGCTCCTGCTGAGGAAGTGGTTGAAGCTGCTGAAGTTGAAGAAGGCGGCTTGGTTGCACTTCACAAGACTCTGAAAACCAAATTTATCGAAGGTGGTGCAGGCTTCATGGCTGCTACCCTCCTCTGCTTGGTGTTCGGTCTGGCTCTCTGCATCGAGCGTATCATTTATCTCAGTCTTTCAAAAACCAACACCAAGGCTCTCCTGAAGAATGTCGAAGACGCTCTCAAGAACGGCGGTATCGAGAAAGCTATGGAGGTTTGCCGTGAGACACGCGGACCGGTGGCAAGTATCTTCTATCAGGGCCTGAGCCGCTACAACGAAGGCGTTGACGTTGTTGAGAAAACCGTCGCTTCCTATGGTGGCGTTCAGCTCGGTCTCCTCGAGAAAAACCTCTCATGGATTACCCTCTTCATCGCTATCGCTCCCTCCTTGGGATTCTTGGGAACCATCATCGGTATGATCGAAGCATTCGACAAAATCCAGCAGGTTGGTGATATCTCGGCTACCGTTGTTGCCGGTGGTATCAAGGTCGCTCTGTTGACCACGTTGCTCGGTCTTATCATCGCTATCGTTCTCCAAATCTTCTACAACTACATCCTTTCACTCGTTGAAGGTCTTGTTAACGAAATGGAAGACGCTTCCATCTCGCTGCTTGACATCGTGGTTGAATACGACAAGAGCCAGAAGAAATAATTGCGGTTGCTTGGGCAAACGTTAAACATTAAAACGTTAAACATTTAACAAAAAGTACACTGCAATGAAAAATCTGAATTTAATCCCCAAAATCACTCTCTGGGTGCTTCTGGCACTCGGTATTGTGGCTTCCGTCATGTTCTATGCCGGAGGTAACGAGGCTCAGGGATTGGAGGTTGCAGGCGACATGCTCAACGTGCCTGTGTTCACCGGTCTCTTCCTCAACTGGAACTACATACTGCTTGCAATCGCAATCTGTGTTACCATCTGTGCAGTTGTCGCAAGTTTCGTACTCAAATTCCAAATGAACAAGAAGAAAGCCCTTGCTACACTGGGTGTTGTTTGCGGCTTTGTTCTCGTGGTAGTTGTCTGCTGGTTCCTCGGTAGCCCCGAGAAAGTCAACATTATCGGCTACGAAGGTACCGATAACGTAGGCGCTATGGCTCAGATGACGGACGCCATTATGTATTTGACCTACATCCTGCTTTGCGGCGTTGTATGCGCTATCTGCTGGGGTGCTGTTTATACACGCATTAAAAAATAACGACTATGGCAGGAGGAAAGAAGAAAGTTCCGGCTTTGAATGCCAGCTCTATGGCTGACATCTCTTTCCTGTTGCTTATATTCTTCCTGGTTACTACCTCGATGGATGTGAGCCAGGGTCTCGCACGACGTCTCCCTGCTCCTATCCCACCTGATCAGAAAATTGAGGATACCGATATCAACAAGCGCAACCTGTTCGTTGTGAAAATCAACTCCATGAACCAGTTGCTTGTTCAAGGTCAGGAAATGAATGTAAGACAACTGAAAGAGAAAGCCAAGGAGTTCATACAGAACCCCAATGACGACCCCAATCTACCCAAGGTGTTTACCGAGGATTTTGGTGAGCCGTTCGGTATGGTGGCTTATACTCCCGACCACGTTATTTCCGTGCAGAACGACGTTGACACACAGTATCAGGCATATCTCGATGTGCAAAACGAACTGGTGGCTGCATACAACGAACTGCGCGAAGAGTGCGCACAGAAGTATTGTCACAAAAGTTTCAACGAGCTTGACGAGGAGACTCAGAAGGTAATCCAAAAGATTTACCCGCAGAAGATTTCCGAGGCTGAGCCTAAAAACTATGGAGGAAGCAAGTAATGGCTAAGATTCGTCGTAATGAAAAGAAAGAGATGCCGGCGCTCAACACGTCGTCACTCCCCGATATCATCTTCATGCTCTTGTTCTTCTTCATGACTGTTACTTCTATGAAGGAGGTCAGCTATAAGGTCCGTTTCACCGTGCCGCAGGCTACCGAACTCACCAAGATGGAGAAGAAGTCGCTTGTGCGCTATATCTACGTCGGTACCCCTACCGAGGAGTTCCGCAAACAATATGGTGCAGAAACACGTATCCAGCTTGACGATGCCTTTGCCGAGGTCAGCGAGATAGAAAACTATATAGTTAACGAGCGTTCTGCTATGCAGGAGTCCGACCAGGGACAGATGACCGTTTCTATCAAGGCTGATTCCAATACACGCATGGGTGTTATTGCTGACATCAAGCAGGCACTTCGTCGTGCATACGCACTGAAAATCAACTATGCTGCCACGCAGCGTACTTCCTATTGATACCGCTGGGTAAATCTGATAAAGAGCAGAAGGTCGTCTCAAGGCGATACTTCTGCTCTTTCTGATAAACATCATATTACACCCGTGTAACACCACCGTACTATCACCGTACTATCACCGTAATATCACCGTACTATCACCGTAACTTCAAATTAACACTCCTTATGTACTCTGCTCTTGAATATCAGTATGTCATCTACGGACTCTTTGGACTCCTCACACTTGTCAGTTGGCTCGTGCAAAAGTCTCTTGAACAGAAGTTTAAAAAGTTCAGCCAACAACCCCTGCCTCTCACGGGCAGACAGGTCGCAGAGAAAATGCTCCGTGACAACGGAATATTTGATGTTGAGGTGGTCTCTGTGCAAGGACAGCTTACTGACCACTACAATCCTGCCGACAAAACCGTCAACCTTTCCGACGCTGTCTTCGAACAAGCTAATGTCGCAGCTGCGGCAGTGGCGGCACACGAGTGCGGACATGCAGTACAGCATCAGAAGGAATACGCTCCGCTCCGTCTCAGGTCTGCTCTCGTCCCGGCTGTAAGCTTCTCATCCAAGTATATGCCATGGATTCTGCTCGCCGGAGTGCTCCTTGTTAACCTCTCCGTTATTCCGCTCGGAGTGGGTATAGCCCTCTTTGCCGTAACCACTCTCTTCTCCCTTGTCACATTGCCCGTGGAGATAGATGCCAGCAGACGTGCAGTCCTCTGGCTCGAACAGGCAGGCATAACCAATGCGGAAACCACTCCCATGGCTAAATCTGCTCTGCGCTCCGCTGCTTATACCTATGTAGTGGCTGCACTCTCTTCTCTCGCCACTCTGCTCTATTATGTAGTTCTCTTACTCGGCAGACGAAAATAGTCGGGAGTTGCATATATGGAAAAATTGCTGTATCTTTGCAGTTGCTAACAATAAGTGATACTTGAATAGTAATAAATAACAACCAAAAACTGAAAACAAATAGCTTATGAAGAAAATTTTACTTATTGCAGCAGTGGCAATGTCAGCTCTGATGCTCAATGCCCAGGCATGGCAAATCCCTGTATCTGTTTTAGGTACGTATATCGAGAGCAGTAATTACGACAAACTCGGTGAGTTGGCGGGAATAACAAGTGGCAGTATTGAGTTTAATACAGCCAATAACACATTTACTCTTACCAATGTCGTATGGAATCGTGCTTCTGCAAAAAACGGCAGCACTCATCGCTTGTTTACGGTAGAGGACGGCACTTACACTTTCAAGTTTGTAGGCAGCAACCTGTTCGATAACGCAAAGCAGCAGCGTGCCGTATTTTTCGGAGGGGATAATGTGCAGATTGTCTTTTTGTCTGAAAGTGCGGCTGATGTAACAATCAAAGGCGGAAACATGCTTTCTATGACCACTGATGCGGAGTTTTATCTAAAGGATATGACTCTTGTAGGCGACTCTGTTCTTTGGGGCATCGGCGGTTGGGGTGAATCCACTCCGATGGCAATGCTCGGGCTCGACAATGCCAATCTGACCATTGTTGCCAAGTATAATCCTGTTTCCAATGTTAACGACATTGACTTTAAAAACGTTGATATAGTAAGTCCTTATGGTACAATGTTTAGCAGAGATAAAAAAGGTTTTGTTGACCTGACAAACACCTTGCTGACTGATTATGCTGAACTTAAGATAATGACACGTACCACTGCTGTTGACAATATTAAAGCAATGCCCAAAGCGCAGAAGGTTATAGAGAACGGCAACATTTACCTTATCCGTGGCGTCAAGCGCTTCAACCTGCTTGGTGCTGAAGTGAAATAAAAAACAATTGGCGGATGCTGAAACCTTAAGGGCAGCAATCCGTTCATGGCTCCGTAGCTTAGCTGAATAGAGCGTCAGATTCCGGTTCTGAAGGTCGTGGGTTTGAATCCCACCGGGGTCACTTTAAAACATTAAACATTAAACTTTAAACTCTCAACTGATAAAACTCTCCAACTTCTTTCAACTCTAAACTCTCCACTCTCAACTAAAACAGGCAATGCGTGAAATAATACTTATTACTATTTCCGGTCCCGACCGAACGGGTATCACCGCTGCCGTGACCGACATTCTGGGCAAGTACGATGCCACTATTCTTGACATTGCCCAGTCCAATCTTCACCATCGTCTTTCTCTTGGTATCATGTTTACCGTGGACGACAACAGTCGTTCCGGTGACCTGCTGAAGGAGATACTTTTCTGCTCCACTGAACTCGGTGTGGAGGTGCGCTTCACGCAAATCACAGAGGACGAGTACAATGCTTGGGTAGGACGTCAGGGCAAAAGCCGCTATGTCGTCACTCTGCTCGGGCATAGGGTTACCGCGCGGCAGATATCGCGCCTTACCCGGGAACTGACTGCACGCGATTTGAACATCGATTCCATCAAGCGTCTCACAGGCCGCCCCTCTCTCGATGTGACAGATGAGACCGAACTCCGTTCGTGTATCGAGTTCTCCGTTCGTGGCGAGTTGAGCGACAAGAGTGAACTCTCGGCGCGTTTTATGGAGATATCTTCTGAGGAGGGAGTGGACATATCGTTCCAGAAAGACGATATGTATCGCCGCAACCGCCGTCTTATCTGTCTTGACATGGACTCCACTCTTACCAAGTCCGAGTGCATCGACGAATTGGCGGCAAGGGCAGGCGTAGGCGAGCAAGTGAAAGCTATCACTGCCAGTGCCATGCGAGGAGAGATTGATTTCAAGGAGAGCTTCACACGCCGTGTTGCTCTGCTCAAAGGTCTGGATGCCAAGGTGCTCGACGAAGTGGCTGCTGCCACTCCTTTGCAGGACGGAGCCGAGCGTCTGCTGCATGTGCTTAAGCGTTGCGGATTCAAGATCGCCGTACTCAGCGGCGGATTCATGTTCGCTGGTCTGCCTCTCAAAGAGCGTTTCGGTATCGACTATATGTTTGCCAACGAACTTGAAGTGCAAGACGGCAAGCTTACCGGCCGCTATGTCGGCGACATTGTTGACGGGCAGCGCAAAGCCGAGTATCTGCGCCTCATAGCGCAAATGGAGCATATCGAACTTGAGCAGGTTATTGCTGTAGGTGATGGTGCCAACGACCTGCCTATGCTCTCGCTTGCGGGACTCGGTATCGCCTTCCACGCCAAACCCAAAGTGCGTGCCACTGCCAAGCAGTCAATATCCACCATCGGACTCGACGGAATACTCTATTTCCTCGGCTTCCGCGATGTGCATCTGGAAAAGATGATGTAAGTTTTTCTTAGGTACCCTTCTTTATAAATTAATCAAGCATATTAACTTAACAACTGAAATGAAAAAGATCTTTTCTCTTTTCGTGTCTGCACTGCTTGTGGCAGGCATGTTTTCTCCGGCATTTGCTGCCGACCGTGAGCATACGCTCAAAGTGTACAACTGGGCCGACTACATCGACGAAGATGTACTCAAGGCTTTTCCTGACTGGTATCGTCAGATGACAGGTGAGGAAGTGAACGTCATCTACCAGACTTTCGACATCAACGAGTCCATGCTCACCGAGATAGAGGTCGGCAAGGAAGACTATGATGTCATCTGCCCTTCGGAATACATAATAGAAAGGATGTTGAAATCAGGTCTGTTGCAGAAAATCAACAAGGAGCAGATTCCTGAAGACCTGCGTTATTTCGACAATGTGGCTCCTTTCGCCGTTGACAAGTTCCAGCAGATGTCCAAGACGGAAAATGTTAGTGACTACACGGTAGGTTACATGTGGGGCACTACCGGCTTCATTTACAATCCCAGATATGTGGAGAGAGCGGAACTCCGTTCGTGGGGTGCCATCCTCGACCCCAAGTTCGAGGGAAAGATATACATGAAAGACGCTTTCCGCGATGTGTATTCTGTGATAGTGCTTTATGCTTACCGTGATGAGATAGCGTCAGGCGAAGTGACAAGAGATGAACTGGTGGAGACCATCACTCCCGAGAGAATAGCACGCGTGGAGGAAGTGCTGCTTGCTGCAAAAGACAATGTGGCAGGATGGGAGGTTGACTTCGGCAAAGAGGAGATGACAAAAGGCAAGACATGGATGAACCTCTCATGGTCGGGCGATGCACAGTGGGCTATCGACGAGGCTGCAGAAGTAGGACTCAAGTTGGAATACGTTGTGCCCGATGAGGGAAGCAACGTGTGGTTCGACGGCTGGTGCATACCCAAGTATGCAGTCAATACCAAAGCCGCATCGTGGTTCATCAACTACATGTGCATTCCTGAAAATGCCATACGAAACATGGAATTCATCGGTTACGTGTCGGTTATTGCCACTCCCGAAGTGCTGGAGTGGGTTGACAACGAGGATATAGAAGAAACTGCCGACCTGAGCTATTTCTTCGGACCCGAAGCAACTGCCGTACATGCCAATCAGGTACTCTATGCTGACAAGTCTGTCATCGACCGTTGTGCTCTCATGCACGATGCAGGCGACATGAACGAAGAACTTGTCAAGATGTGGAACCGCGTCAAAGGCGACAACCTCTCAAGCACCATGCTTCTGATTGTTGTCATAGTGCTGGTTCTGCTGGTTGCCTTTGTGGTTATGCAGTTCGTCAACAAGCGTAACCGTCAGAAAGCACAGCAGCGCCGCCGTAGAAGATAATTTCAGCAACTGATAATGTCGTACACAAGACCGCCCTTTTTAAGGGTGGTCTTGTTTTTATGTTGTAAAACATATTGTTTGTATGGATGATTATTCGTAATTTTGCATTGCGTATTATGAATTATTAGTTTTATGTTTGGCAGTGTAAGAAGATATCTCTTGTATATTTCTGTAATTCTGTATTCGTCAGTGCTTTTTGCATCCTCCCCCAAGCGTGAGTTCCGTGCTACTTGGTTCACTACCCATTATGCTATTGACTGGCCGAAAACACGTGTGACAACCGGTACCGCTGCACAGATTGCCACACAGAAGAAGGAGATGACCGATATTCTGGACCAACTGAAAGCAGGAAACATGAATGCTTTCTGTCTGCAGGTGCGCCCTACTTCTGACGCATACTATACTTCTAATTATGAGCCTTGGGGACAATACCTGACAGGTACACGCGGAAAGAACCCCGGTTATGATCCTCTGGCTTTTGCTGTTGAAGAAGGACACAAACGAGGCATGGAAGTACACACATGGGTCAATCCTTTCCGCTATGAGGTAACCGCCGGCAGTTTCGGAAACAATGACCCTCTCAGGAAAAATCATCCCGACTGGCTGATGACCTACGACAACGGCACATTCAGCGGAACAATTATCAATCCCGGAATCCCCGAAGCAAGACAATATGTGATTAATGTGCTGATGGAGATAGTCAACAACTACGACATTGACGGCATATTGATGGACGACTATTTCTACGCCTATGGCGGTACCACTACCGAAGATGCAGAGACAGTAGCCGCATACAAGCCCTCCACGCAATCAACTGCAGACTGGCGCAGACAAAACGTCAACACCGTAATAAAAATGCTCTACGACTCTATACAGCAGGTTAAACCTTGGGTGAAACTGGGTATGGGACCGGGCGGCATTTATTCTATGGACGCATCCGCTGCTGCCAAGTACGGACTTACTCTGCCTGCCGGCATTAGCGGAGGGGATCCTTATGCAACTCTTTATTGCGACCCGCTTGCCTGGGTCAACGGAGGCTATCTTGATTATCTTGCACCGCAAGTATATTGGTCAACCACAGCCGCTAAACAAGACTACGACGTACTTTGCCAATGGTGGGGCGAGTCGGTTAAAAAACTATGTGACAGAAGAACCGACGGCAAACGGACCTTGGTTTATATAAGTCAGGCAAGTTATCGTTTCGGAGCGGATGAATTGGGATTAGAGATAGATGCCAATCGCAAGTTTGCACCTTATGATTCTCCCGGAAGCATCTTCTACAACACAAATACATATCTTACTTTTGAAGGTGAGAAAACCTGTCAGACTATTGCCACTACCCGTTTCTCCAAGCCGGCCCTGCCGCCTGCAGTTACGTGGAAGGCAACGGCATCGCTTGTCAAACCTGCCCACCTGAAACTGACAGGTACTACTGTTTCGTGGACTCATGCCACTGCAGAGCGGTTCTCCGTGTATGCTTTTCCAAAAGGCATGAACCACTCCACTGCCATGAGCACCGGTGACTACCTGCAAGACATGGTTTACGGCAACAGCCTGACACTGACAGGTGCTACCGACCTGAGCAACCTCACTATTGCTGTTTGTGCCATGGACAGATATGGCAATGAATATGAAGCGGCTTTTTTGAATGACGCTGCCGAACTGCCGGTTTACACCATCATTGCAGACTCTGAAGATGAAAACAAAGGGACAGTAACCGGAGGAGGAGAATACATGGAAGGCGAAACTGCTTATCTTGCCGCCACACCGAAATTCGGGTATGAATTCAGGCAATGGCAAGATAGGAATACTGACAATCCGCGCTCGGTTAAAGTGACCAAAAGCGAGACCTACACCGCTTCGTTTGCCCTGCAGGGCAGCGACCAACCCGTCGAAGATGGAACTCTCTCTCGTGAACTGCTTTGGAGCAAGACGGTGGCGGAAAGCGGATACCTCGGCACAGGTGTAGCCAATCGCAGTATAGCATACTATGACGGCAAATTGTATGTTTCCAACGGCGAGAACATGAACTATCTCGTTCTGAATGCTTCCGATGGTGCACTTCAGAAGACGGTTGAACTGAGTAACAACTACTTTGCTTGGTACAACCTGCGTATCACTGCCGACGGTGCATTACTCTTCGGCAACAGTGCTACCGGTTCAGCCAATTTCGCAGTCTATTCCGCCCCGTTAGGCAAGGGCACTACCACTACCCTTGCATCTTACAGCAACTCCTCTTTCGGACGGAGCGACTACTTCTATCCGATGGGCGACTTCTCAGGTAGCGGATTCCTGCTTGCACTCAGTAATGTCAACCACAAAATGTTATACATGCCTTTTGAAAACGGGACTATGGGGAAACAACGCGTAGCTGAACATAGCGACCTGCCGGTTGGCACTTCCGCCAAAGCTGTTCCTGCTGATGCCACCTCTTTCTTTGCTTCCGTGGCAGGCAAACCGGCTACAAGACACTCGCTCATTTCTGGAGAACTGTTGGAAAAATGGACAGGTTCTGTGGCTCCCAAATCGGTGAATGTGTCCGGACTCGGTTATTTTAGTCTTGCTGGGCATAAGTATCTGCTCACACCTGCTGACATATATGGGTCGTTCGAAACGTTTGAGATTACCGGGGGCATGGCGGCTGCAGCACGTCTGTTTGAGGCTACTCCTGCCTTGGGCACTGCTGCCAACCAGACATACACCGTTGACTTTGCAGTTAATGTGACAGGTGATGAGGCATACATCTATCTGCTTGCACCTGCCAACGGTATAGCTGCTTACAAATACAAATTCCGCAAAACGGAAACCGCTGCAGGTAATATCTGTGCTCCTCAGGCGGAAGTGTCGGTTACAGCAGAAGGCATTAAGGTCCTTTTCTCCGGCACAAGGCAGATATGTGTTTACAATGTTGCCGGGCAACTCCTGTCTTCGGCTGTGGCTGCCGACGAGTTCTTCTTGCCTGTCCCGCGCGGGGTGTTTGTTGTAACTGTTGACGGCGAACCGTACAAAGTGATAAAATAATCTCATATATACACAACTAATCAAATTAAAACAACCATGAAAAAAATTTTCCTTATTGCCGCATTGGCAACAGCACTTATTGCCAATGCACAGGTACTGGAAGTGGCTTCAGTAGAGAAAATAGCCACTCCTGAAAACCTTGATGCCAAGGTGGCAGGTATTGCTCCTGACGGCAGTTACCTGCTTATCACCACCGGTACCAACGAAGGTCTGCAGCGCTTCGATATGCAGACAGGTGAGACTTCTGTTATCACCACGGCTGCCGGAGCAGGCTACAATGCCAAGATTACCGACGATGGCAAGGATGTTATCTATCGCGAGACAAACTACGGTTCCGACCGTCTGCGCCTTCAGCAGCTTGTACGTCAGACTCTTGCTACCATGAAACGCGAAGTCCTTGTGCTTCCCACTCGCAACCTGCAGGGCATCTCTGTCCACCGCAACACTATCTCTGTCGTAAACAACAGAAATATCAAGCGCGTGGCAGTCAACAGCTCTCAGAAGACAGAGGAGATGCCTGTGCTCAGCATCAGCAACGGACAACTGATGATAACCCGCGGTGGCAACACTACGCAGCTGTCGCCCAATGGAACTGACAAGAGTTATATCTGGCCCTCTGTTAGTCCTGACATGAAACACATCACCTACTACGTGGCAGGCGAAGGATGCTATGTTGCAGGTATTGACGGTAGCAACCCGCAGTATATCGCTCGCCAGTGCCGCGCTGCCAAGTGGCTCGACGACAACACCCTGGTTGCTATGGCTGATCGCGACAACGGTGAGGTGGTTACCGAATCGTCAATCGTAGTCTATACCATCGATGGCAGACATCAGACTCTGACAGACAACTCTGTTATCGCCATGTATCCCTATGCTTCGGCTGACGGCAAGCGCATTGTCTTCTCTACCGACCGTGGAGAAGCCTATATGATTAACGTAAAGTAAGGAGGACAGACCTATGAAAAACAGATATTTCATTCTTGCTTTTGCCACTCTCGTCTGCCTCTCTCTTAGCGCAGCCGACCTTACCGGCAAACGTATCTATGTCAACCCCGGTCACGGCTCCTTCGGACCAAACGACCGCCCGATGGCTACCATTCCGTATCCAAACCTTTCATCTACCGGTATGCCCGACACTTGCGGTTTCTACGAGACCAACACCAACCTCTGGAAGTGCCAGTATCTGCGCGACCGTCTGGTGGCTGCAGGTGCTTATGTCACCATGTCGCGTGAAGCAAACGGCCCTTGGCCGTATGCCAAAGTGAACGGTGAATACCCGGACTATTCGTGGGCAGACTATCAGGACCGTTCGGACTATACCAAGTACAACAAGAACCTCTCTGAGATATGCGAGGAGGTGGAGACCGGCAACTACGACCTCTTTATCTCTGTGCACTCCAATGCCAACGTTGATGGTACCAACACCAACTATCCGCTTTGGCTCTATCGTGGTTACGATGCTGCAGAGTCCGACTTTGAAAAGACTTGCAAACAGATTGGCGGCACCATCTGGCCGTATCGTTATGAGATGATGGCTGCAGGATACGATGTCGCAAGTTCCTATTCACTTACCAATATGAACCTGCGCGGTGATGTCAACTTTATGGGTAGCGGCTCCGAAAGCACCCGTCGCAACGGGAAGACGTATTACGGCTACTACGGCGTGCTCAAGCACGGAACTGTCGGCGGTCTGTACGAAGGCTATTTCCACACCTATCAGCCTGCACGTCACCGTGCTCTCAACCACGACCACTGCCACATGGAAGGTTATGGCTACTATCGCGGTATAATCGACTACTTCGGAGCTGACAAAGACACCAAGGGCTATATTCTCGGTACTGTCAAAGACCTGCATGAGAAAATTTCCAACCCTCTGTTCAACTACTCTCCCAAGACCAACGACCAGTGGCTGCCTTGCAATGGTGCAACCGTTACTCTCTACAAAGGCGGGACAAAAATAGGTGAATATAAGGTTGATGAGTTCTATAACGGTGTGTTCTACTTCGGAGACCTTGAGCCGGGCGACTATACCCTTGATGCTACTTGTGAGGGTTACAAGCCTTTGTTTGATGAGTATAAAACCCCTGTTAAGGTGGAGGCAAACAAAGTTACTTATCCCTTTATCTATCTTGAGAGCGAAACCTATGAGCCTCCAAAGGAAGTTTATTCCGATTATCCTGAACCCGAGGTTCCTGCCTATGTGGGCGTAGCCGGAACATATCAGATGACGCAGGCGTTTGCTGTGCAACCTGTCAGCGTTCTGGCAGGCAAGACCATTCATCGCGTGCTCGTAAAGAACGACACTACCATGTATGTGCTTGCTTTCGATACTGAGCAGAATGCCTCCATCTATCTTGTTAACCCGACCACACAAGAAGTTAAGCAGGAAATATCAACCGAAGGCATGAAAGGCGAACTGCGTAATGTAGGTGACATAGCCCTTACTGCCGATGGCGTGCTTGTTGCTTGCAACTACACGGAAAATCAATATGCAGATACCAATGTTGACAGTTCCAGCAACACCGGCGTGCGCGGTACCTTCCGTTTCTACAAGTGGACTGACTTGAGTGCGGCTCCTGTTGAGGTCTTCACCTCGCAGTATAGCTGCAACTGGTATGGCGGCAACATTGGCGATATTATGACTGTTAGCGGCAGCTTGGACGACATGACCGTTGTTACCACTTGTCCTACTCGTTCAGGTACCGGCGTGCTTCGTATAGCCATCTTTGCTGTTGCTGACGGTGCTCTTGTAAGTACAATGCGCAACCAGGACCCGAACGGTACTCCTGCACTCACTCTGCCCAACTACGGCTGGGATATGCAAATCAAACCCTCACCGCTGCACGATGGAGCTTTCCTGCTTATCGGTTCGGAAAGAGGTGTGACGGAAATCACATTCAATGGTGACGCTGCTGCTCCCACCTATGTGGACAGAACAACGTTCGCCGCCAACGGTGCTACCTTCTTCCGTTATGCAAAGCACGTGCTTATGGCTGTGCCTGAGAAGGGTGCCATTAAGTTGTATGACGTTACCGAGGGTCTCGCCAAGGCAACGCTTGTCAGCACCACCAACACCGAGCTTGCTACGACTACCGATGCAACCTATCTGCTCGGTGCCGGAACGGTAAAGAACACCGACATCAATCTCTACCTGCAGACCGATGGCAGCATAAGCAAGTTCACCACCGCAGGTGTTGAGCAGCCTGTTGTTGCAAACATCAATGCTTATAACCTCAATTGCACCTATATAGAATCGTTAAAGAACTATAGTTTTACCTTCGACACCAATGAGGATGCAAAAGAGGCTTACATTGTCTTCTATCAGGAAGGTCGTGAGGTCGGCACTGTTGCGATAGGCAGTCTCAAGAAAGGTCATAACGGCACTGCTTTCAGTGAGAGCATGATACCCGGCTTCTCCGCTACTCCTACTCAGTGGGGAGTACGCCTTGTAGGCGAGAAGGTTGCCAACTGGGGCCTGCTGCACGGACAAGCCAAAACCGAGATAGGCATGTCGCGCGTGTTCAACGCTATCGACAACAACCCTGAGAACGAAACGTTCCAGCGCATCTATCTGGCCGACTATGTGCGCAATAGCGCAAACAGCGGTCTGTACGCTGTCAATCCTGATTACACCTTTGTCAACACCGCTCCTATGCTCGGCGGCAACTCCATGTTCGGCTGCCTCTATCGTATAGCGGTTGACAAGGAAGGCTTTGTGTATCTGCCCGACTGGACCGATGGCAACTCAGGTGTATATATCGCTAATCCCGCTGACTTCTCTTCGTTCCCCAATATGTTCCAGGGGACACGTGACGGCAACGGCGTAATTTCTTACAACGGTGTTGAGGTCGGCTCGTCCACTCCCGCCGTACACGTTTATGGCGAAGGCAAAGACACCAAGCTCATCGTCTATAACGAAGACCCCGGCTCAACGCTTGTTACCAACGGTCTTTGCATCTACAACATCGGACAGGAAGACGGCACAATAAAGCGTACATGGAACGAGGCACCATCCAAAGTGCTCTCTATTCCAGGTCAGCTTAACTCCGAAGGCAATGTCTATGGCACCGAGCGCGGCATCTGGGTAAGTCAGAACCGCACCAGTGGCAACAACAACGCTTCTGCCACCTCGCTGCAGTTCTTCGATTGGGACGGCAACCGCAAGTTCTCGTCGGCTGTTGATCCCTACAAGGACATCATTCTCGGTTCAGAAGGCTCTGCCTTTGCTCTGTCAGCAGACGAGAAGACACTCGTTCTGAACGACGCCGAGCAGGGATTCCAAGTCTTTGACATCGACTGGCAGGGAGACACACCTGTGCTGACACTCCGTTACACCTACAAGCACGGTTATGGAGTTAACAACAATAATGCCTTCCGTCAACTCTCGTTCGACTATGCAGGCAACCTTATTGCTACCGGCGACCCGGGCTTCTATGTGTTCACCATGCCGACCGACAACAACGTGACCGTAGTGCCCGCGAAGAGCAGTCTGACCGTGGAGAAACCTTTCAGCGGAAATGTTGAAGGTGTGCTCCTTGATGTGGAAGAGGCTACAATAGAGAAGGGTAACACCCTCACACTCACAGCTACCGTTATGCCTAAAGTCGCTACTTCGAGAGACGTCACATGGACTTCGTCCAACGAGGCTGTTGCCACCGTAGCCGACGGTGTTGTTACCGCTGTCGCTTCGGGTAATGCAACCATCACTGTCACCACAACTGAAGGCAGCTTCACAGCCGCTTGTGCTGTCACGGTTATAACCCCTGTAAAGGGCATAACTCTCGACCAGACAACAGCAGCCGTTGTAGTGGGTGAAAAACTGACTCTCAATGCTACGGTCGAACCTCTTGATGCTGACAACAAGAACGTCATCTGGTCGTCGTCCAATACCTCTGTTGCAACTGTCAACAACGGTGTTGTCACCACTCTTGCCGTTGGTGAGGCTGTCATTACCGCTACCACCGAAGATGGTGCTTTCACTGCAACCTGTGCACTCACTGTTAATCCTGTTGCTGTTACCGGCGTAACGCTCAGCGAGAGCAGTGTTGAACTCAATATCGGTGAGCAGACAACCCTTACAGCAACCGTTGCACCTGCCAATGCCACCAACAGCGATGTCACATGGAGTAGCAGTGCTGAAGATGTTGCTACGGTTGCCGATGGTGTGGTAACCGCTGTTGCTCCCGGTGAGGCTGTCATTACCGTCACCACAGTTGATGGCAGTTACACAGCTTCGTGCACCGTGACTGTCGATGCTATACATGTTACTGCTATCGAACTCAATATGTATGACCTCGACCTCAACGAAGGCGAGACATTCACTCTCGTTGCCACCATTGTGCCCGATGATGCAACTGATCAGACATTAGAGTGGAGCAGTTCCAACGAGTCTGTGGCTACCGTAGTTGACGGCGTGGTAACTGCTGTTGCTGAAGGCGAGGCTGTCATCACTGTCATCTCTCACGACGGATATATCACTGCTGAGTGCAATGTGGTAGTAACCAAGCTTGAAGATGGTATAGAGCAGTTGCAAGCCAAAGGCATCTACTATCGTGACGATGTTATCTACAACGAACATGGTATGCAACTCGCTGTCTATGACGTTAATGGCCGCATGGTTGCTTCAGGCAGCGGCGATATCAGCCTTTCCGCAATGCAGCGGGGCGTATATATCATTCGCACTGGTAGTATAAGCGTGAAGATTGTGCGTTAATCATAGCGCTGACATATAATTAAAGAATAAGCGGAGTGTTATCTCCGCTTATTCTTTATAATAACTCCTTAAACCACTCTAAACCATCTTAAACCACCACGCTCTTCTCCTCAGAACTTCACCACAAAGCCTGCGTGTACGTTGATTCCAGCCTGAGCGTAGTACCACGGAGAATAGTATCTGTAACTGTCTGTACCGTTGGTATATATGCCGAGCCAGTTTCCACCATTCGATTCGTAAGCACTGTTGAACAAGTTGTTAACCTGACCAAGCAGTGTTATTGAGCAGTATTTCTCAAGTACGGGCAAGGTGTACTGCAATGTGAGATTGGTCACTGTATATGGTTTCAACACCGCTTCCTCTGACATAGTGTTGTCCAAATACTGCTTGCTCACCACATTGGTCTGTATGTCTGCACGGAAACCCGCATACGTGAAAGTGAACATGTTGGAGAACGTCACAGCAGGTGAAAATGCTATCTGAACATTGCCGAAGTTCACCTCCGTCTGATCCAGTTCTTTCTCCGTGTCTAAGTCGTAGGTAGCTACCCAGTCTGTATAATTGATTATTCTGCTGCGACTTACCGTCAACGACAGTCCCCATTCGAACCATTCCGCCGGTCTGTATCCTCCTGTCAACTCAGCTCCCATTCTATAACTCTTGTCCACATTCTTCGTAAGATACGCACCGGTGTCTGAGTATTTTCCTGTCAGCACCAACTGGTTCTTGTAGTCCATGTAGTACAGGTTCAATCCGGCATGCCACTTGCTGCCTGTGTATGAATAACCTAACTCATAATCATATAGTCTTTCCGGAAGCGGGACATTATTCTCACCCGATTCCTTGAAGTTGCTGCGGGCAGGTTCACGATTGGCTATCGCAAAATTGAAATATGCCTGATGACCGTGGTCCTGATAGGTGATGCCTGCTTTCGGATTGAAGAAGTGATAGTTGCGCAGTATGTCCATCGGCAGCAACTCGTCCTCGTCGTTTATTCCTTTCATGTGGTAGTGCACAAATCTATATTGAAGGTCGCCATACAATGTCAGTTTGCGTTGTGCTTGGTTGATCACACGCCAGTTCGCTTTGGCATATATGTTGGCATCAACTTTCTCTGCATCGTTTCTGTAGTATTCCCATTCGTTTACTGCATCATGCAAGTCATCGTGCAACAGTCCCCAGTGGTCACCTAAGTAGTGGTTGCCTGCTCCTCCTATACTGAGGTCAGCAGCTTCACTCCTGTAGTCAAAAGCAAACACAAGACCATAGAAATGGTTGTTCATGTGCTTCTGACGAATGAAGTTGGTGTACTCGTACAGATTGTCCTTAGAGTCTTTGTAGTACTTGTACACATTTCCGTCAGCATCCGTTTCACTGTAGTTATCAAGATTATACGACGAATATTTCTTTCCGCCTTTCATCTGCTCATAGTAACCTGCGCCGTGTGTATAGTGCAAAGTGCCGTTGAATTTCCACTTGGTGGAGATGCGTTGCATCACGTGCAGTTGGTAGTGTTGCTGGCGATAGTTGTCGTTCTGGTTCGGATAATATGCTGTATTGCCGTCTTTGTCGGTGTATTCACCGGCAGGATTGTATCTGCGGTCCCGCAACAAATCGTTAGCAGACACTCCGTCCCATGCCATATATGTCTTTTCCGAACCTCCGAAAGCAGAGAGTGCAACCACTGTCTTGTTGGTGTAATAACCTAAAGACGTGTGATATGAGAAGAGGTCTGACGATGCACGATACAGAAAACCATCAGAATTTACTTTCGATAGTCGTGCCTCTAATCTGAAGTTCTTGGGTAGCGACACTTCTGCCTTCACCATTTCTCGGAATGTGTTGTACATACCGCCGTTGAAACGCAGTTCTACATGGGCTTTTCTCTCGTCATTCAGCATCTCGCGTGTAGGCAGTGTTTCCATGTTTATACTCGCACCAAATGCGGAACTGCCGTTGGTTGATGTTCCTACGCCGCGCTGTACGTTGATACTGCTCAACGAACCTGCCATGTCTGTCATGTTCACCCAAAACACGGTCTGGCTCTCCGAGTCATTCAATGGTACATCGTTCACTGTCATGTTGATACGTGTGTGGTCTGTGCCGCGCAGACGGAAATAGGTGTAACCTATTCCTAATCCGTCATCAGACATGACAACAAGCGACGGTGTGTTGCTCAGCAAATAAGGCAGATTCTGACCTGTGTTCTGCTGATTAAGTTCTTCGCCCGATATGGAGGTATGTGTATCGGTTGGTTGTTCTACTCGTGCCGTTACCTCCACCTCCTGAATAGCACGACCGATAATAGTGAGTGTGTCCTCTTGTGCCAACATCGGCATGGAGAAGATAACTACTAAAAAAAACGGTAGGATAAATAAGTATTTATGTGACATTGATTTGTCAACCGACAGGAATAATGCAGGACGAGAAACATGTTAGCATTAAACCATAACGTCAACGTCTAATCATAAAAACATTACAAACGTGCACGTTACTGTCCCTAAACAGCATTACCTGTTCGAGGTTCAAAGGGTATAATCTCAGCCTTTCGGCACCCCTGTCGGTTGCGCCTGCAAAAGTAGTGCAAGTTTTGCAAATACACAAATTTTTTGTACATTTACCGCAAACCGCCGCCTGCTTTGGCTTCATGAGTGAAACGAATGTAGAAAAGTAGTGCAAGTTTTTGGAATACGCAAGTCTTTTTAAGTATATATTGAACATGCCAAGAGTTGTGAGATTTGTTTAATTGGAAAGAAAGTAGTAATTTTGCAAAGCGAATGAGAAAAGTCCTTGTCATATTGATAATACTGTTGGCGAGCATAGGATATTGCTTGTCGCAGTCGGCAGCGCGTGCAGACGAACTGTTTGCTTCGCAGCAGTATAAGGAGTCGCTTGCGATATATGAGAGTCTTCACCGTTCTTATCCTCAGAATCAGTTATATACATACCGTATGGCTCGTTGTCTTCAGGAGACTGGAAAGACAGAAGCATCGATAGCAATGTTTGAAGAAGCCGGTGAGAGATATGCCTTACGCAATTTCTATTTAGCACAACTTTATGCAAAGACCTACCGTTTTGAGGCGGCTGCAGCGTGTGCGGAAAAGTTCATGGCATCGGTATCCGAAAGCAATGACAGGTATGCTGATGCAGTGAAATTGTCAGTTTATGCTCACAAATGTGCCCGCTACATGCGGCGCGTGGAGGATATATGTATAGTTGACAGCGTGACAGTGCCCAAGGGCGATTTGCTTGGTGCGTACAAATTGTCGCACGAAGGCGGCAGTTTGCAGGCAGAGAGTAGAGGAATAGCGTATATAAGTGCCCGAGGCGACAGAAAGATAATAGGCAGTGAAGGAAAAATCCTCTCCTGCCAGCGTCTGCTGGACGAATGGTCGGAGTGCGACACTCTGCCTTCTCCTGTAAACGGAGAGTACAATGCGATGAGTCCATTCATGCTGTCTGACGGTGTAACCATGTATTTCGCTTCTGACTCGGAGGAAGGTTTGGGAGGTTACGATATATACGAGACTCGCTATAACAGCACTACCGACAGTTGGCTGAAACCCGAGAATGCGGGATTTCCTTTCAACTCGTCCGCCAATGATTATATGTATGCGGTTGACGAACAGCAAGGTCTGGCATGGTTTGCCACCGATCGTTTTACGTCACCAGACAGCGTTGCGGTATATACACTTCGTCTTAATGAAGAGAAACGCGTGCTGCGTGATACAACGGAGGATTATATACGCCTTGCCGCTCAGTTGGTATGTTTCAGGTACGAAAGCGATAGGCCATTACAAACAGCTGTGACAGATATAGCAGACGAGTCAACATCGAGTGATGCCGATTCCTTGTTTACTATAGTGATAAACGACTCAACGATATATACATCTGTCAAGAGTTTCCGCAATGCAGATGCCAGACAACTTGCAGCCGAATATGCTTCTCTTTCTGCTCAGTTGGCAGAGGAAGAGGAGTCACTTTCGCAGATGCGAATCAGTTATCGTGAGAGCGAATCGGCTGAACAGAAAGAAAAACTCAGAGGTGTTATTCTGACTCAGGAAAAAACAGTCCGCACACTTCGCAAAGAGCAGAAGACTCTGCTCAAGCAAATAAAAGGGGCGGAGAGGGATTAGTTAATTAGTTGAGAGTTTAGAGTTTATTTTTTTGGTTCCAAAGTGATTAGCGGAATCAGCATCTCCTCCATTGATATACCTCCGTGCTGGAATGTGTCGCGGTAATACTGAGCATAGTAGTTGAAGTTGTTCGGGTAGCCGAAGAAGTCGGAACCGGTGCAATAGACGTATGTGCTCGACACATTGGGTGCCGGCAGACCGAACTGCTTGGGGTTCTCCATTACAAACACATCTTTCGATTTGCACGAAAGCGACTTGCCCACTTTGTAGCGCAAGTTGGTATTGGTGTTTTTGTCACCGATAATCAATACCGGGTCTTGTACACGCACAGTGCCATGGTCGGTAGTAAGAACAACCTTATATCCCAGTTCTGCCATACGTCGGAAAAGGCGCAGAGTGGGCGAATGTTGGAACCAACTCAGAGTGAGCGATCGGTAGGCTGCCTCATCAGATGCCAGTTCGCGCATCATCTTGCTCTCGGTACGCGAGTGTGAAAGCATATCAATAAAGTTGATTACAATCACATTGAGAGGCGACTGGAATCCTTTCATCTTCTGAATAACCCTTTCGCAGAAGTCACTCTCGTTGATTTTATTGTACGTGTATTGATAGCGCTTTCTGTATCGGTCGAGTTGGGTCTGAATAAGTTCTTTCTCCTTCAGGTTCTTACCCTCCTCATCCTCTTCTTCTACCCAATAGTCAGGATACATCTGCTGTATCTGCAACGGCATCAGACCTGAAAAGATGGCGTTGCGTGCATACTGAGTGGCTGTAGGCAGTATAGAGCAATACATCTGCTCGTCGGTTATGTTGAACCACTCGGCGAGTAGCGGCTGAATGGCTTTCCACTGGTCATAGCGGAAATTGTCGATTACTACGAGGCATAGTTTCTCTCCGTTGTCAAGAGCAGGAAAAATCTTGGTTTTGAAGATGTCGGTAGAGAGCAACGGCCGCTCTTGCTTGTTGTCGAACCAGAGAGGGTAGTTGCGTGCTATGAATTTGGCAAAGGCGGCATTGGCTTCTGTCCGTTGCATGCGTAGCATCTCTTTCATTCCGGAGTCTGCACTTTGCAAGTCCAAGTCCCAGCGAATGAGAGTGCGGTGCACTGCCATCCATTCTTCGAGCGTTGTGGCGGTGTTGATCATATAACTGATATCAGAGAACTCCTGCCGATAGCCCGTGTCAGTATGCTCTTGCACTATCTCACGCTGGTGAATATGCTTTTTTAGTGTAAGCAGAATCTGACTCGGATTCACGGGTTTGATAAGGTAATCGGCTATCTTCTCGCCTATTGCCATATCCATAATGTTTTCCTCTTCAGACTTGGTAATCATCACCACAGGCAATGCCGGTTGCAGATTCTTTATCTCTGACAATGCCTCAAGTCCTGAGAGACCCGGCATATTCTCGTCAAGAAACACTATGTCGAACTGCTGTTCGCGACAAAGGTCAATAGCATCGCTGCCGTTGTTGACTGTAGCCACTTCGTAGCCTTTCTCTTGAAGAAAAATGATATAGGGGCGCAGGAGATCTATCTCGTCATCAGCCCAAAGTATTTTTGCCATACGTAAAGTAAAATGGTGAATTGGTTAAATCACCTACTGCAATAATTGTTCCAAACTTACCGGTAGTTCTTGGTATATGCTCTCCATTTCTCGATAAGCGAGGCAAAGTCGGGTGCCCAGTCGGAGTCGAAGAACATGCGTTCGCCCGTACGGGGATGAGTGAAACCCAGAGTCTTGGCATGAAGTGCCTGACGCGGGCAAAGAGAGAAACAGTTGTCAATATACTGTTTGTACTTCTGTGTGGGGAGACCTTTCAGTATCTCTGTTCCCCCGTATTTCTCGTCAGCAAAGAGGGGGTGACCTATATGTCGCATGTGGACTCTTATCTGGTGCGTACGCCCTGTTTCCAGACGGCATTGGACGAGAGTGACATACGGGAACCGCTCGAGCACCTGCCAGTGAGTGACAGCCTCTTTGGCAAGCGGATTGTCCTCAGTATTCCACACACGGTAGATGGTTCTGTCACGGTTGTCACGTGCGAGAGCGCCTGTTATAGTGCCGCTGTCTTCATCGAAAGTGCCCCATACGAGTGCATTATAGGTTCGTTCGGTAGTATGCAGGAAGAACTGGTTGGCAAGATGCGCTTTTGCCTCCGGCGTTTTGGCAATCAGCAGAAGTCCGCTTGTATCTTTGTCGATACGGTGAACAAGACCTATATCGGGATTGTTGGCATCGAAGGCGGGATTGTCGCGAAAATAATATGCGAGTGCATTGAGGAGTGTGCCTGACCAGTTGCCGTGCCCCGGATGCACAACAAGACCTGCCTGCTTGTTGACTACCATCAGGTCGTCGTCTTCGTAAACGATGTCGAGCGGTATATCTTCGGGCAGAATGGTATAGTCACGCGGTTCATGGTCGAGCAGCACTTGCAGCACGTCTCCAGGTTTGGCTTTGTAGTTGCTGCTTACGGGTTTGCCGTTAGCCCACACATTGCCTGCCTCAGCCGCCAGTTGGATGCGGTTACGCGAAGTGCCAGCCATGTGTTCGGTCAGATACTTGTCAACCCGCAGCGGTGTCTGACCTTTGTCAACCACACACCGAAAGCGTTCGAAGACGAACTCCGAGTCCTGCAAATCGTATTGTTCGCTGTCTGTCATTAGAATGGGGTAACGGGTGATGTGGTGAATTGCAATCAGAAGAACTCTTCTTCCTCGGATACACTGTTGTCGGGCTTCTTGTCGGGATTAGTCGATAGAAAGAGGTCGATATGCGAACCCTCCATCAGCCATTGTCCTCCTTTGGGTTTCTGGTCGTAAACATAGAAGGTCTGTGTATCGTCGTCGGTGACAGGTTGCTCGTCATAGTTGACAGCCCCGACTATAAGTTTCTGCGCAAGCAGAGTGGCTCGTGCCCCTGCGAGTGTCTTGCCTTGCAGGTCGGGAACAAAGGTCTCTGCAGAGCCTCTGCCTTGTCCGACAACAAGAGTGACTCCCGTACCTTCGGTGAGCCGCGTACCGGCTTCAATAGATTCCCCTCCTGCTCTTACATCGAGCACGAGGTCGCGATACTCGGAGGGCTCGTAGCGTATGTTGTCAACCTTCAAACCCATAGCATTGAGTGTAGCCTCCGCCTGACGGTAACTGACATCATGCAGCTCGGGCATAGGAACTTGTCGATGTGAGCGGGCATTCATAATGACATATATTGTTCTGCCGTTTTTGACATTGGCTTCTGCGGGCGGGTTTTGCTCCACAATGGTTCCGAGTGGCACTTTCTTGGAATAAGTGGAGTCTATAATCTCCATCTGGAGCCCTTGCGCCGAGAGTGTCATCTGTGCTTCTTCAACGTACATGCCGCATATCTGAGGCACCTGTGTCTCCACCCCGTGGCGAGTGTAACGGTTGAGCCAGAAGAAGGCGACAGCGAGAACTATGAGTCCTACCACAACAGCGGCGAGCAGAGTATAAACGACAAAGGCGGTATTGCTTCTGAAGATTTTGTTTTTGTCCATAACGTAATCAGATTAATAGTTCACAAATTCCCGTCTGCAAAGGTACAGGCGGCGGTTTTGCCCTGTGTTGCCACTTGGATTGCGTTAGTCAGTCTTGCGCAGATTGCCGCCTGCGCTGTTGCAGGCTTATGGGGTTCCATAAGCCAAGACGAAAGGTGGCAAGATGCCAAGAATGACAGCAAGACAAGTGAGTGGCCGCTCCGTGTGACAGCAGAAAATATAAAAGGGGGTGGGAAAAAAAGAAAACAATAATCAAGCGGAGCGTAGCGACACCGAATTAGAAACCGCAAGACAAGAGGAGCGCAAGCGACACCGAATTGTTAATTAAAAAAATAAAAATTAAAAAGTAAAAAGTACAAATTAGAATAGTGACACGAA
>JAFVBR010000005.1 GCA_017479885.1 Paludibacteraceae bacterium
GCCGTGGTTTTTTGCGTCTGTTTTTATTGAATGTCTTGTACGAGTCTTACTGCAAGTTTGTTGTAGCGTTGTGTGCTGTCGGCAGGTTCAATCTCGCGGAGGCTGAAAAATGCTTCGTAACAATAAGTTATATATGCTGTGGCACTTGCAGTCCAATAGCCTCTGCTTGGTGCAACGAGGCTGCCGTTGAAAGGAAGGAAAACAGCACCTGCAGCCTCCATCTTACGCCATTGGGCACGAGTATAGATATTGTCGTTATTATGGCTGTTCTCACTGAAATATAAGCCTTTGGTGCTTCCGTATAGAGCATAGTCTTGCCACGTCCAGCCAGTTTCCAATATAGAGCGGAAACTTGTTCCCGCCGGTTGAATCCAGTTGTCAGGAAGCAACACAAAACCATAGATTTCATACCAATCGGGGTTGGCTACATGCAGTACATTGTCAATACGGCATACTCCCATTTTCTGTGGAGCGTCCATACGATTGAGCAGCAGGTATTGCCACTCGCCCACGCCTAATGTGCGCCAGCGAGGTGAATTGCTTGCACGGTAAATGTCGTAGTTGCCCCACTCATTGTAAATGTAGTACTCATTGACATCTTTTATTGCTTTCCACGGCTCATCGCCCGTTCCCCAACCGAATAGGTCAATCCAACCGCCGTAGGTGGACGAGGCATCGTCGTTATTGGACTTCTCACCACCTACATAAACATTACCCATATTGTCATCCCCCACTATATCCTGCTGATGTGTTGCGAAGCGGTAGGTGTTGGAACTTGCCTGATATTGCAAGTTGCCCTGCGAGAAATGCACTCTCTTTGAGGGACCGACTGAGAAAATACCCGGCAGACGACCGTGGTCGCTGATGCCTTCGCCGTCATCCTCTTCGGGAGTGGTGTAGTTGCTGCGGGTTACTTTCACTTTTCTTACACCTTTTTTATCGCGGAAAGTGAGGATGCCGACACCTTCATAGCCTTCGTCAACGCGAATATTGGCTACGGTAAAGATTCCTTTCGCTTTTTTCGGAGAAATATTGAGCCACGACTGATCAGACTCAACTGTCCAATTCTGGTCGCCTCCGTTCTGAACATCAAACATAGCGTAACCGCCTTTCAGCGTGAACTTGAATTCATCTTGTGAGAAAACAAAATTCGGACTTTGTTTGGAGTTGTCCGTTCCGCCTGAATTATCAGGATTGTCAGGCGTGTTGTTCGGTTGTGAAGTGCATCCACCCGCTATGATGACCATAAGCATAACTGCATTACTTAAAATGCAAATTTTCAGCAAAAATAATAGAAATAATTGGGATTCTTCCTAAAAAAGCCATTAATTATTCGTCAGTTTTGGCTGATGAATAATTGATGGCAGTGTTAAATAATTGCTAACAGTGTTTAATACATCCCTTGCGGGATGAGCGTGCTATTAGCGTACGGATATTTTCTGTACTTGTTTTCCTGCGCGGAGGATGTATGTACCTTGCGGCAGGTTGTTTTTAAGCGATGTTACATCTTGTCCTGCAACATTGAAGATGCGTACTTCGGGGTTGAGAAGCAGGTTTTGGTCGTCTGCGCTGATGAGTTCGAGAGCGTCAGCCTTAGGTGTACCGATTACCACTTTGTCTGCAATATCGTTGCCTTTGTTGTCAACAATCAGACCTTTTACTATGATTGCGCCTTCGGGTTCGAGTATTTCGCAGTCGGTCAAATTCAACTCTTTCAAGCCACTGACAACAGCCTTTGTGGTAGCCTCAAGTGTAAGGTTCGACTTGTTGATATTAACAGCAATCGATTGGTCGTTGCGACCATAAATGTCGTAGCCGTCACCCTTGATGGAAACGGTGGTGTTGTCGATGTTGAGTATGCAGTTTTCAGCAAGGTCGATGCCATAGTGGCTGTCAGCGATGATGTCAAGACTACCGTTGCCTGTGATGTTCAGGGTGCTGTTCTTAACATTGCTGAAACCTTGTTTTTGTGCGTGCAGCACATTTTTGCCAACGAGTTCGACGGTTACATTAGCATTACCGGAAACTGACATACCATAGTCGCTGAAGTCCGGCTCGATGGTGGCATTTTCCATACGCAGGGTGCTTGTTTCTTTGTCGTAACTTACATGTCCTGCTTTGATTATCTCCGGGAACCAAGCCTCAAGATTAGCGGCATTGATGCTGTTGATACGGATTTTCTTGGTGATGAGCAGGCCGGATGTTTCCCATTCGATGCGGTCGAATAAAAGGCGACCTTTAACAGGCTCTTCGTTTACAACCACTTGTCCGCCTGAAATTTGTGCGCCGGCAGGCTCTGCAATGGCGATTTGGCTTTCGCACGTGATAGAAGCAAACTTGTTGTATTCTTCATTGGCGATTACTGCTTCGGAGGCTGCACTGTTGAGTTCCAAACGGCTGTCTTTTTTGATGTACAGTTTCGGATTCGAACTTTCGTCGCCGTAGAGAGCAGAACCTTTCTTCGAGTTGATGGCTACATTGACGCGGTCAAGAGTCATGGTGGTGTTCTTGCCCATCATATAAACGCCATCTCCGGAGTTGATAGTCAATGAGGCTACATATCCCATCTCGTGCAAATTCGAATTCTCGCAAACGAAAGTAATGGAAGATTGGCTTACGATAGCAGGCATATTGGCATTAGCCGCACTGCCTGCAGAGATAACATTGTCGCCAATGAGTTTGATTGTTACTTTGTCGGTAGAGTTACCTTCGATATAGATCAACTTGGCATCCTTGGAACTTGTTCCGCCTTCGATAACGACATTTGAGAATGTCAGTTCCGAACCGGTCCAATAGATGGTTCCTTCTATCAAGAAGTCAAGTTCGTCGGCAACATAAACCGAACCATGTGCGGGGTCAAGAGTTGTTCCGCAAATTGTTACTGCGTTTTCAGCAGTCAGCGACATTGCACCAATGAGTGCGAATGTAAAGAATAATAATTTCTTCATAGTTAGAAAATCAGTTAGTTAATAATTTAGTTAATTAATTGGTTGATTATTTGTTATAAAAATTATCAAGGAATATAAAAAACGGCAACAGCGGTGTCAGGCTTATTGTCCGACACCGCTGATAGCAGTATGGTAAATGTTACACGAAGACAACTCCGTTGCTTTATGCAACAGGCTTGCCCCGTTTGAAATCAAAATTTGTGTTCGGGGGGGGGGGTAATTGTTTGATTATTAGCCATTTGTAGTTGTTTGCTTTATTGTTTTAAATGCCAAATATCGTTGATTTCTCATTATTTATACTGCAAATATACAAAATAATATTTATTTTTCCAAATTCAGACAAAAAAATCTACTATTAGAAACCTATATTATTGTCGTTGCAGCCAGAGTTGCAATACCGGATACGAAAATACTATGGTTTAATCAGTTATATATTATTCTGCTTTGCGGTTTACTAAACGGTGGTCCACTATGTAGTGAACTTTAACGAAAAAAATACAACAATTATTTGAGATATACAAATATAAATCGACATTTAATGCCAAATATAGAGGTTTTTTCCAAAAAAATTTGCTTTTGCATAAAAAAATACTTAAATTTGCACAAGTATATTTAATTTTGCGGGAATGTTTAGAAATTCCCTTTTAACCATGAAAAACTATCTCCTTGTTATGGCAGGGGGTATTGGCAGTCGTTTTTGGCCGGTGTCAAGCGAGCAGTACCCTAAGCAGTTCCTCGATTTCTTAGGAACGGGAATGTCGCTCTTGCAGCAGACAATACATCGTTTTGAAGGAATAGTCGAACACGAGAATATCTTTATCCTTACCAACGAACGATACAAAACCATTGTGCTTGACCAACTCGGTTGGATCAAGCCCTCGCAGATATTGTGTGAACCCGTTAGACGCAATACCGCGCCATGCATTGCTTACGCCGTTGAGAGAATCAAGACCTTATGTGGCGATGCTAATATCATCGTCTCGCCCGCCGACCATCTTGTACTAAATGTGAAAGAGTTTCAGCGAGTTGTTAGCAAGGGATTGGATTTTATAGAAAAGAACGACGCACTACTGACACTTGGTATGAAACCAACAAGACCTGAAACAGGGTATGGGTATATTCAGTTCCACAAAGAGGATGCTGATGAAAAGGAATGTCAAAGTGAAATCTGTAAGGTGCTGAAGTTTACAGAAAAACCTAATCTCGAGAAAGCAATGGCATTTCTTAAAGAAGGCAATTTCCTGTGGAATGCAGGTATTTTCCTTTGGCGACTGAAAACTATTGATAAGGCAATAAGTGATTATATTCCTGAGTTATACGACAAACTGCAAACCGTCAAACAATGGATGGGAACTACAAAAGAAAACGAAAGGATTAAAGAGTTATTCCCTTCATTACCTGATATTTCAGTCGATTATGGCATATTGGAGAAAGCCGACAACATATATGTTTTGCCGGCAGACTTCGGTTGGTCGGATGTTGGTACTTGGGGTTCGCTGTTCCAACTTCGCAGTCGGGACGATAACAACAATACCGCTACTCCAAACGACAATGTAAAGTTCTTTAACGCCTCCGGGAATATTGTACATTTGAGCACTTTGAAAAATGCTGTTATTGAGGGACTTAATGATTATATCGTGGCAGAAGCCGACGGCACACTACTTATTTGCAGTTTGAAAAATGAGCAGGAGATAAAGCATTTCCACTAAACAGAATCTTAAATAAATTATCAATAAACAATCAATCATGGCATACTTAACCTTTGATAAAGCCTTACTGACGAACCTTGACCGCTCGCTCAGCAAGGAGATTATCCGAACTAATAGGGCAGGTGCTTATAATAGCAGTACGCTTGTGGATTGCAACACACGCAAATACCACGGACAGTTGGTTTTGCCGTTGCCGGAACTGGGCGAAGACAATTATGTGCTTCTCTCAAGTCTTGACGAGACTGTTATACAGCATGGTGCAGAGTTCAATCTCGGTCTGCACAAGTATGGTGAGAACACCTTCAACCCTAATGGTCATAAGTATATCCGCGAGTTTGAAAGCGATGTGATTAGCACTACTACCTATCGTGTCGGCGGTGTCATTCTTCGCAAAGAACGCTTACTCGTGAGTTTTGAACCCCGTGTGCTTTTCCGCTACACACTACTCGAGGCGCACTCGCCTACCACATTGCGTTTCCGTCCGTTCCTTGCTTTCCGTAGCACCAACGAACTGACACACGAGAACTCGTTGGCACGGACTGACTATGAGGCTTGTCGTAATGGCGCTTCTTTCCAACTTTATGACGCCTTCCCGCATCTGTTCGTACAGATATCCAAACAGGCGGATTATCACCACGAACCGCTGTGGTACAAGGGTATTGAATACCCAAAAGAGCAAGAAAGAGGTTTTGCTTACAAAGAAGACCTGCTTGTGCCCGGGTATTTGGAAATACCGATAAAGAAAGGCGAATCGATCATCGTCTCTGCCGGTATAACAGAAGTTGCGCCCACCTCACTCAAACGCATGTGGGACAAAGAGACAGAGCGACGCATTGATAAGAACAGCATGTTTGCTTGGCTTCGCAACTCCGCTTCGCAGTTCTATAAGCGTGAAGGCGAACAATGTCATCTCCTTGCCGGTTATCCATGGTTTAAGGCAAGTGCAAGAGAAGAGTTCTTCTCACTGCCCGCTTGTACGCTCGGTATAGGACGCGAAGAGTATTGGGACGCTATTATGAACAAAACAGCCCTTGCCGAAGTACGAGCCTTCCTTGAGACTGACTACTCACGCATCCGTCTGCAAGGTATGGACGAGCCGGATGTGCTGCTGTGGTTCATTCGGGCGATACAGCAATATGCTGAATATCATTCACTTTTAGAGGCAGCCAAACTCTATGGCACTTTCTGTGCGGACATAGTTGATTTTATTCGCCGTCAGCAACACCCGCGTATGTTCTTGCATGCTAACGGACTTTTGTATGTCGATGGCACACAACGACCTGCCACTTGGATGAATGCTATGGAAGACGGGCGACCAATAACTCCGCGTACAGGCTATGTGGTTGAGATAAACGCACTTTGGTACAACGCTTTGTGCTTTACAGCCGCTGTATTAAGAGAACTTAACCAACTGCACGAAGCCGATCTGCTTGAGTATCAGGCAGGACTGACGAAGAAATCGTTTGTAGATACCTTCTGGAACGGCTATTACTTGTACGACTATGTGGTTGATACCTACCAGAACCGTGAAGTTCGTCCGAGTCAGATTTGGGCTGCCGCATTGCCTTTCACCCCGCTTACAAGAAAGCAAGTTCAGGCTGTTGTGAATATATGTACCAAAGAGCTGCTGACTCCTCGCGGACTGCGTACTATATCGCCAAAGAGTGGTGAGTACCGCCCTGTATACATAGGTGGTCAGTTGGAGCGCGACCGCAACTTCCATAACGGACCCGTCTGGCCATGTACTATAGCCGCATATACTCGTGCTTATCTCAATCTTTACGGACACTCCGGCTTAGGTTTCCTTGAGCGTATGCTTGTAGGCTTCGAGGTGGAGATGACCGAACTCACTGTCGGTACGCTCAACGAACTCTACGACGGCAACCCGCCATATAAGGGACACGGCGGTATGAGTTATGCGCCAAGTGTGGCTGCTGTAGTGGAAGTGATAAATATGATTAACGAACAAAAGCGTGAGGACGCTCAAAAAGAAGATACATTATGAAAGCTTTAATGTTTGGTTGGGAATTTCCCCCTCATATACTCGGTGGCTTGGGTACCGCAAGTTATGGTCTGACTCGTGGTATGGCAGGGCAACCGGATATGCAGATAACTTTCGTTATCCCGAAACCTTGGGGCGACGAAGATCAGAGTTTTTTGCGCATCATAGGGGCTAACAGCGTCCCTATTGTATGGAAAGACAATGATTATAATTTTGTGCGTGAGCGTATGCAGGGCAAAATGACCCCCGAGGAATACTATCACCTGCGTGACGGTATCCACTATGACTATCGCCGTATCGGAACCGACGCTCTCGGATGCGTGCAGTTCTCAGGTCGCTACCCCGACAATCTTATTGAAGAGATAGGCAACTACGAGGCTGTGGCAAGCGTGCTTGCACATTCGCTCGATTTTGATATTATCCACTCGCACGACTGGCTCACCTATCCCGCAGGTGTGTTTGCAAAGCATATATCAGGCAAACCGCTTGTTATACATGTCCACGCTACCGATTTCGACCGCTCGCGTGGTAATGTCAACCCTACAGTTTATGCTATCGAGAAACGCGGTATGGACGAGGCTGACCATATAATGTGCGTTAGTAACCTTACCCGTCAGACAGTCATAGATAAGTACGGACAGAACCCTGCAAAGGTAAGCACCGTACATAATGCTGTTGAACCTTTGGCTCATCCCGAAGAGTTTGTCAAACACCCGCGTAAGGACAAACTTGTTACTTTCCTTGGGCGTATAACCATGCAGAAAGGTCCTGAGTTCTTCGTTGAGGCTGCTGCGCGTGTGCTCGCCAAAACCAAAGGTGTGCGCTTCGTTATGGCCGGTTCGGGCGATAAGATGCAAGAGATGATCGACCTTGCCGCCAAGCGCGGTATTGCCGACCGCTTCCATTTCCCGGGTTTCATGCGTGGAAAACAGGTGCAAGAGATGCTTGCCGAGAGCGATGTATATATTATGCCGTCGGTCAGCGAACCTTTCGGTATATCGCCTCTTGAGGCTATGCAAGTAGGTTGTCCGAGTATCATTTCCCATCAGTCAGGTTGCGCAGAGATACTCACACACGCCATCAAGACCGACTACTGGGACATTGACGCTATGGCTGACGCTATCTACGCTATCGTTAAGTATCCGGCTATGTATAAGTCGCTGTCAGAACTCGGAAGGGAAGAAGTGAATAATATAAAATGGTACGATGCCGGCTTGAAGGTGCGTGCTATATACGATAAAGTGTTACACCGTTAATTCTTAATGACTTATGAAAAATATCGTTTTTTGTTTTCAAATGCATGCCCCTTATCGCCTGAAACGCTATCGTTTCTTTGACATTGGGCAAGACCACTACTACTACGATGATATGCTCACCGAAGAAAAAGTAAATCATCTTGTTGAGCAATCGTATATGCCTTTGTGCCAGACTATTAAAGAGATGGTACAGATATCCAACGGCAAGTTCCGTTGTGCTCTATCTATCAATGGTATGACCCTTGAGATGTTCCAACAGTTCGCACCTGAGATGATTGACATCCTGCGTGAGTTGGCACAAACCAAATCAGTCGAGTTTGTCAGCACTCCCTATGCGTATAGTTTTGCCGCTATCCGCAACGAGAACGAGTTTGAGGACCAACTGAAGATGGAAAATCAGATTTTGCAAGACCTGCTCGGCGTCAAGGCTACTACCGTTTGGAATACCGAACTGCTCTATTCCGACGATATCGCAGCTCATATCTACAAACTTGGTTATAAGGCCGTTATGACCGAGGGCGCTAAGCATATCCTCAGTTGGAAGTCGCCTAACTATGTGTATAACGCACCGACAGCTCCAAAACTGAAAGTGCTGCTTCGTAATGGCAATCTATCCGACGAGTTGGCTTTCCATTTCTCTGATTATAAATGGTATAACTACCCGATTGACGCACCTAAGTTCGCCGACGAGATTTTATCTCTGCCCGAGGAAGAACAGGTTATCAACATCTGGCTTGGTGCCGAGACTTTTGGTCTTCGTCAGCCTGCCAATACGGGTATATTCGAGTTCTTGAAGGCTTTGCCGTATTTTGTTTTCGAGCGTAATATGCTGTTTGCTACCCCTCAAGATGTTGCTAAAATGCCGGCTTCGGCAGAAGTGCTTGTGCCTGATGCTATCACATGGGCAGGCGAGAGCAAAGGTCTGTCGGTTTATGAGGGCAACGATCTGCAACACGAGGCTATCGAGAAACTCTATCAGGTGGCAGAACGCGTTCGTATGTGCCAAGACAAGCGTCTGCGTCGCGACGGGCTTCAACTGCAGGATATCTCGCATTTCCACTTTATGAACCATATCGACCAAGCAGATACCAACTACGAGTCGGCATACGATGCGTTTATCAACTATATGAATGTCCTCTCCGACTTCCTGCTTTTGGTTGACGAGCAGTACCCCACTACAATCGAGAACGAGGAGTTGAACGAACTCTTGAAAACCATCAACAATCAGGAAAAAGAGATTGCACAACTCGAAAACGAACTCAAGAAAGCCCGTTCGAAAAAGAAAAAAGAAGAATAAAACCAATTAAAATCCTGAAAAGAGAACTTCCAAGTTCATCGGATTTTCCTTACTTTGTGCTGACTGCAACTCTGTTGCGGTCAGCACTTGTGTTGGCTTAACTGTTTGCAGACTGCCACTTGCCGTACTCACTACCGGTACTAACACCATACTTAGCGTAGAGTCGTTCTCTATAGGCTCACCTTGCAAGCGTTTGGTGAGTATAGTAGCAAGATTATATGAGTAGTAATAGTATGTATCGCCCACAGAATCAACCGCCGACATAAGCGATGAAACGATAGCCAGACTATCGTTCAGGTGCTTGTCATCAACAAAGAATGTAGGTAGCACATCTTTGCTCAGCAGTAGCATCGACGATGCCGGCTGTGCCCAGTCGTCGCGGTTTTTCTGTGTTGATGAGCCGGTATAGACATTCTTCACACGCATTGTCATAAGTGCGCGATTGACATACGGACGCTTTTCTCCTACTACATTATGTACGCTTTCGTACATCTCGCCTATGGGTATATCTACTTCTGTGTAAATGTTTGCCGGACCAAGCACATAGTTGCTCTCGTCTTGCTCTTGCAGTATCTGCTCTATCTCCCTTTCGGGATAGAGAATACGATTGACCTGCCTTACCTCTGCGTTGGCGTAGAAAGGCTTGATGTCGTTAACGGTAGTGTCCTTGCCATCAAGCTGATAGGTGAAGTGATAGTGGAGCGTCATCGTTACCTCCGCTAAATGCAGTATGCTTGCACTGCCGAACTCGCTTGTTATCCACAATCCGCGAAAATGCTTCTCAAAATCTTCTTGCGTGGTGAACGACTTGTTGCTTTCAAAGAACTTCTTTGCAAACTCATCTTTCAAACGCACTTGCAGATAGCGTGTCGCCTTGTTTGTTGTTGAAGATACTATCGTATCCGTAACTTTTGCCGGCACTATCATAACCGCTTCATCGGTCAGTTTTGTCTCTTCCGACGAACTGCAAAAGTCTTCAATGGGCACATCCGTAGGGTAGCCTTTCGTGTATTGAAGTGCCTGTTTGTCAATCTCATAAACCGACAAACTGAGCGGGCTGTTGCCATCGCCATACCAAGAGTTATAGTAAAGAAAAAGGCATACAGAGTCCAGTTCGCTCGTCTCAGGAAAAACGAAACCTTCGGGGCAAGCAAAACCCGTCAGAAGGTCGCAATGCACTGTCCCCCAACGAGAATCGCACTCGCCTATAAGAAACGAGTCAGGTGAAGAATATACAGGCTCTGCCAATGTAGAAACAGAACTCAGGGAAAAAGTATCTACACCGACAATGATGTTATCCTCCGACGGGAGAATGTCGGCGCCGGCATTTTTTATGTCGTTTTTGCAAGAGCAAAAGAATATAGCAATCAAACTGACTATACCTATCAACCGAATACGCATATTTTGACTAATTGGCGGGTTTTGGAGGCATGTAGTTGCCGATAAATTCAATGTATTTCTCAGGCGTATCACCGGCATACTGAAGTGTCGGAATGTCGCTCTGAAGTATGATTTTCTGCAGTTTCGGGTTTATCTCATTCTCGGAAAGGATAAGTGCATCCGAATACTGAACACCCAAACGAATCAAATCCAGATATTCTGCGTTCTTGTTTAACAGACAAGTGATGTCAGGATTATGCACTCCCGGAATCTTCAACTTCTCGGAGAACGAAGATGGGAACTTACGATTAAACGATTGGTTGTAAAGCGAATATATGATTTTCGTCTGATTAAGGAAAGGCGAGTCTGCAAATGCACGGCGGATATACATAGGTGCTAAAGCCGACATCCAACCGCTACAGATAATAGCATCAGGTTTCCAACGAAGTTTGAGTATCGTCTCAAGTGCGCTGCGGGCAAAAAAGATACAACGCTCATCGTTGTCCTCATAGTCGATACCTTTCTCGTTCTGAACACCTTTTCTGCCGTGGAAATAATCGTCGTTATCAACAAAATAGACTTGAATGTGTGCTCCCTGTACAGACGCAACCTTCAAGAGTAAAGGATGGTCCATCTCGTTGATTATAATGTTCATTCCCGATAGGCGGATAACATCGTGCAGTTGATGACGACGCTCGCTTATCTCGCCAAACTTTGGCATAAAAATACGCGTTTCCCAACCGTTCAACTGGCATGCTTCGGGTATGTCTCTATTCAGTAAGCGGACAGGGTTGTTAGCCTCTAAAAACGGTGCAATCTCTTGGGTTATAAACAAGATACGACCGGTCTGCTTTATTGTTTTTCTGCCACCTTTCAATTCTTTTTCCCCCTATTGTTTTAGACTGTTATTATCGGGCTTTTTGCCCATTTACCAAGTGCAAATATACAAAAAATTATTGAATTTTGCAAGATTTTCAATAAAATTTTTATTTGTGATAATTATTTTGTATTTTTGCAGAGTTTTTTCAGAAAGATATATAACTAACTATTTTTATATGCAAATAATTCATACTCAAAAAGAACTGGCAGAAGTTGCCGGTGCTTGCAAAACACTTAACAAAACAATCGGACTTGTTCCTACTATGGGAGCGCTTCACGAAGGTCATGCATCGCTCGTTAGGCGTTCGGTTGCTGAAAATATGGTTACAATAGTTTCCGTATTTGTCAATCCCACTCAGTTTAACAACAAGGAGGATTTACAAAAATACCCCCGCGACTTGCAAAAAGACGCTGTTTTTCTTCAATCATTAGGTGTAGATTTTATTTTTGCTCCGACACCTGAACAGATGTATACTGCCGAGGAGATGTCCTCAACTTTTGAGTTTGACTTTGGCGGTCTGGATCAAGTGATGGAAGGGCTTTACCGTCCCGGTCATTTCAACGGTGTGGTGCAAGTCGTTTCCAAACTTTTCCGTTTGGCTCAGCCTACCCGTGCGTATTTCGGAGAGAAAGATTTTCAGCAACTTGCTATCATTCACCGTATGGTTCAGGTTATGAAGTTCTCGGTGCAGATTGTTGATTGTCCTATTGTCAGAGAACAATCAGGTTTGGCTCTTTCTTCAAGAAACGAACGTCTTACCGAAGAGCAGAAAAAGCAGGCTGTCAATATCTCACATATACTTTTCGAAAGTCGCCAACTGACTGCTTCACAGACAGTTGCCCAAGTGCAGAATTGGGTTATTGAGCAAATCGACAGAGTAGAAGGCTTGCGTGTTGAATACTATCAGATTGTTGACCAAACAACTTTGCAACCAACCGATACCTTTGAGCACGCAATAGGTTGTGTAACAGTCTATTGTGGTGATGTCAGACTCATAGATAACATTAAGTACAATTAGACAATTCACAATTCATAGATGAAGTATTTCTACATTGAGACCTACGGTTGCCAGATGAATACTGCCGATTCTGAGGTGGTGGCATCAATACTGAAGATGACCGACTATGTGCTTACCGACGAACTTGAGAAGGCGGATCTTGTTCTGCTTAACACTTGCTCTGTGCGTGATAATGCCGAGCAGCGTATCATTGGTCGTATGCAGGCACTGAATGCTAAGCGCCGCAAGCAGAAGCAGTTGAAGATTGGCGTTATTGGCTGTATGGCAGAGCGTATGGCAGGCGAACTGACTGAAAAGTATAATGTGGATCTTGTGGCAGGCCCGGATGCCTACCTTGATTTGCCTAACCTTATAGCACAAGTCGAAAGCGGCAAAAAAGCAGTCAATGTAGAACTCTCTACAACAGAGACTTATAGCAATGTGCTGCCTACAAGAATAGGCAAGTCAATTAGCGGTTTTGTCAGTATAATGCGAGGTTGCAACAACTTCTGCACCTATTGTGTTGTTCCTTATACCCGCGGACGCGAGCGCAGTCGCTCCGTCGAGAGTATTCTTGACGAAGTGAAAGACTTGTGGGCGAAAGGTTATAAAGAAGTAACCCTTTTAGGACAAAATGTCAATTCTTACGACTATGTAGTGAAAACCGACAATGCGGAAACCGACCGCCATATCTTTTTCCCTGAACTGTTAGGAATGGTGGCAGACGCTGTTCCTCAGATGCGTGTCCGATTTACAACTTCTCACCCAAAGGATATGTCCGATGAGACGCTCAAGGTAATAGCGGCTCACGACAATCTTTGCAAGTTCATTCACCTGCCCGTTCAGAGTGGTAGCAACAAGATTCTCAAACTGATGAACCGTAAATACACGCGCGAGTGGTATCTTGACCGTATTGCCGCCATCCGTCGCATACTGCCTGAGGCTACAATAGGTACGGATGTCTTCTGCGGTTTTCACAATGAGACGGAAGAAGATCATCAACAAACGCTATCTTTAATGAAGGAAGTGGGTTTTGATACGGCTTTTATGTTCAAGTATTCCGAGCGTCCGGGTACCTATGCAAGCAAGCATCTTGAAGATAATGTGCCGGAAGAAACGAAAATCCGCCGTTTGAACGAGATTATCGCCCTGCAAAACCAACTTTCGCTTGAAAGCAACCGGAAAGAAATAGGCAAAACGGTTGAAGTTTTGGTTGAAGGCTTTTCAAAACGCTCTCACGATCAACTCTTTGGCAGGACATCGCAATACAAAACTGTTGTGTTCCCAAGAGAGGGTAGGCATATAGGCGAATTTGTGAAAATTAAAATAGAAAATTGTAGTGCTGCGACACTTGTTGGCACTCCCGTTTTGTAAAGTGAAAATAGCAAAAAAATAATATTTTTTCACTTTTTATTGCACAAAGTAAGATTTTTTACCTAAAAACCGACAAAACGAGTGATTTTTTTGCAAAATTATTTGCATAGTTTGAAAAAATGTACTACTTTTGCATCGTGTTTTTCATGGTATTAGATTTAAGGTTAAGTAAAGATTGGGTTGTCGAGATGACAACCTTTCTTTTTTTTCTCCTCATCCTGAACTTGTTTCAGCATCTTTTTTTTCAAAATTGCGATTTTTTTTGTATATTTGTGGAAAAATGAATACTTAACCTAATTTTTCTACCAATGAAAATATACAAAGCGCATATTCTCTTTACTAAAGAGAAAGACCATTTTGAAGTTCTTGAGAATGGTTATATACTTGTAGATAAAGGCGTTGTGGTTGATGTTTGCCAATCATTACCGGAACAATACAAGTCCGTTGAGGTGGTTGATTTTGGCGACAAGCTGCTTATTCCGGCTATGAACGATATGCATGTTCATGCACCACAATATCGTAATCAAGGCATCGCAATGGATTTAGAACTTTTGCCTTGGCTCGACAACTACACATTTCCCGAAGAGAGCAAATACAAAGATGTCAGTTATGCAAAGCGCATGTACAGCCGTTTCGTAGGAGACCTGTGGCGTGTAGGTACTATGCGTACAGTGGCTTTTGCTACTTTGCACCGCGAGAGTACCCGACTTCTAATGCAACTCTTTCAAAAAGCCGGTATGGGCGCGATGGTAGGTAAGGTTGATATGAACCGTAACAGTCCCGATACGCTGACTGAGACGGTGGAAGACGCTGTAGCTGCCAACGAAGCCTTGATTGCAGAGTTCAATCAGCCTGATGCACTCGTAAGACCTATCATCACACCGCGCTTCGTGCCTTCTTGCACACCTCAGATGCTCCGTGCCTGTGGCGAGTTGGCAAGAAAATACAACCTGCCTGTTCAGTCGCACCTGTCAGAAAACCGTGGCGAGATAGCATGGGTCAAAGAGTTGGAACCCGAGAGCAAGCACTATGGTGATGCTTACAACCGTTACGGACTTTTTGGTCAGACACCTACCATTATGGCACACTGCGTCTGGACCGAAGGCGACGAACTTGAGATGATGAAGCAGAACGGCGTTATGGTGGCTCATTGCCCTACTTCCAATTTCAATCTCTCTTCAGGTATGGCACCTATACGGACTTTCCTCAACGAAGGTATAAAAGTGGGCTTGGGAAGCGACATAAGTGGCGGACACGAACTCAGTATATTCAAGATGATGGTATATGCTATTCAGGTTAGCAAGATGCAGTATTGTGCCGATAAAAGCAAACCTTTCCTGACGCTGCCCGAGGCGTTCTGGATTGCCACTAAGTCTGCCGGCTCGTTCTTCGGCAAGGTGGGCAGTTTCGAGAAGGGTTATGAGTTTGACGCACTTGTGATTGACGACCACGAGCTGAACCACGACCATTATTCTCTGCTTCACCGTTTGGAGCGGTTTATCTATATCGGCGACGACCGACAGATAGCCCACCGTTTCTGTCGCGGAAAAGAAATAACAATTCCTCAAATATAGATGCCTTAGAAGCCTTAGATGCTTTTGCATCTAAATCTTCTAAGTCCTCTAAGTCTTCTAAAAACCTCTAAATTTTCTAATACTATGACACCACAAGAAAAAAAACTTTGGAGTGCCACGATAAAGAATTTGGGCATTTCTATTTTCCTTTATGCTGCATTGTTGGGCATACTTTGGCTTGACGAAATTTTTGTTCCACAACTAAAAGGCCTGTTGCTTCATTTCGACGACCCCGCTTGGATAGTTGGTATCCCTGCAAGTATCATCGGTGTGGCGTATATTCTGACCATAAGAAACCCGATTAACTATACAGGTTTTTATGCAGGTGTAGTAATGTCGGCTTTGTTGGGCATTCAGTTCCTCTTGCAAGGTATGGGCGATAGTCCTGTTCGTTATTACGATAGTGTGGCTCTGTATTTCTGTGTGTTCATTCCGTTTCAGTTGAAGTCAATTATCAATTGGAAAAAACCGCAGGAAAATGCGTCGGACAATGGCAGGTTTGAGCCTTCGTTCTTGTCAATGAAAGGAATGATACTGTCCCTTTTGGTTTTTGCTCTCATTGTAGGTGCCGACTATTTGGTAGGTACTTATCTGTTGCCAAAATCTCAGGAGGCTTTGAATGAGCGTTTTTGGGTGAAGTTCATAAGCGGACTTATGATTGCTTCGTCAGTACTTGCCAATTTCTGGCTCATCTATCGTAAGAACGACTCGTGGATATATTGGATTATTTATAGTGTTTCAGGCGTTCTGCTCTTCACTATTTTGAACAATATATTCTCTATCGTCTTGTTTATGTTTTTCCTCTTTATCAACGCTATGGCTGGTATTTCATGGATTAAATCCACCCCGAAAGAGAACTATGGTTGGCTTCGCGGAAAGTGATGTCCTCACCCTGACACAAATAAAAAATGCAAGCGTTGTCGCTTGCATTTTTTAGTATAAGCAATTATTATATCTGAGCCATTATCAAATATAATCAATTATCTCCTTCTTATTTCACTTTCCTACCCATCGTGTCGTATTTCGTTCCGTCAGGCATGAGGATATAAACGCGGTGCGACTGAGGATCAAGCACTTTGCACGGACTGAGTTTTTGCTCTTTGTCTTGTGCGTTTATTTCCAATTTTTCAATACCTGTTGTAGGATTCTTAACGAAGGTAGCAAGCAGTGGCATGTGCATAGAAACAACGAGTGTTATCTCTGTGTAGTTTGCGCCTAAGATGTTCCATTCTTTGAAACTCCAGCCTTCTGCCGGTACGGCTTTGAAGGTGAGTCGGGTCTGATACGGAACGCCCACTCTCGGGTCTATCTGTTCGCCTTTTGAGTTGGTGGTGACAACCTCACCTTCGCCTTCTACAAACACGCTTACCACATACAGAGCATCAGCGTATTGGGCGGTGATGGTCATGTTGCTCGTAATGCGGCTGAAATCGGCAGGGTCCCAACCGGTGAAGGTATATCCCGGACGAGTCGGGTGAATTGGTTCGAATGCGGGTTTGCCGTGCTCAATCTCTTGTTTGGATATCTGTCTGCCGTCCCAATCAACGAAGGTAACGGTGTAAGTGCTGATGTCGTACAAGGGTTTGAAAGTGGTGTTTTGTGTAATGCTGTTGATGTTTCCGCCTTCCCAGCCTTTGAAGGTATGTCCTTCCCAAACGGGTTCGGCTGGTGCTGTGGCAGGCTTGCCGTATTCAACTGTCTCTGTCTTTATGGTTGCACCGTTGCGGTCAACGAAAGTAACTGTATATGTATTGATACTGAATACGGAGTAGATGTCAAGTGCTGATTTGACAACAGAGAAATCTTTGTTCCATTTCAGGAAGGTATAGCCTGTTTTTGTCGGGTCAGCAGGTGCTACTGCTGCCGTACCGCATTCCACTTTCTTCATAGAGATGGCAATACCATTGGCATCGTAGAAGGTAACATTGTATGTCTGCGTTTCATAAACGGCTGTAACGACAAGGTTGCTATGGATATTGGTAAAGTCCTTATCCCATTTAACGAAGTTGTAACATTCGTTTTTAGGTGCAGTGGGTGCGATGGCATCGCTACCTTCTTCTACTTCCTGTTTCTCGCTCCAACCGCTTATGTCGTCTTTGAAGGTAACGGTGTAGGAAGCGAGGGTGTTGTCTGTGAAGTATCCCGGGTTGCTTGTACCGCCGTCAGGGTGGGCGTAGGTTATGTCATTGGCATTTTTGTAATCATATACCGTTCCCTTGCCACCTTTGAGAGCTTTACAATTATAAAACATGTCCTTAGAATTAGAATTTGATTTCCACGCATTGTTGCAATAAATAGTTGTTAGTTTCTCACAACCCCAGAACATCCTGTCTGTAACTAATGGATTGATTGAAAAACTATTGAGGTCTAACGAGACAAGATTTGAACAATTGATAAACATTTTTGACATGTCAGTAACCTTCTCTGTATTAAAACTACTGAGATCTATTGAAGCAAGACTATAACAGTCGCCAAACATAGAAGTCATGTCGGTAACATTTCTCGTATCAAAACTGCTAAGGTCCAATGATTTAAGTTTCTCACAATAATCAAACATATAATTCATATTCGTAACCTTCTCTGTATTAAAACTATTGAGTTCCAATGAGGTCAGTACCCTACAATAATCAAACATACTACTCATATTTGTAACTTTCTCTGTATTAAAACCACTTAAATCCAATGAAGTAAGGCTTTCACAATGATAAAACATATCACTCATATCAGTAACATTCTCAGTATTGAGATAGCCTAAATTGTCTATTGCTTCCGTAGAATAAAGTTCACTAAACCATCTTGTTGTGCTTGTTGGCTTTGCTGATTTCATCGACTTGTCAAGCACAACTTTAGTGATGTAGTAGGTCTCAAACCCCATGTTCTCCGTACCTGTTTCAGGGCTCCAATCGTCTGTTACTCCGCTTCGGGTCGCTTTCTCACTGTCGTAGTAGAGAGTCATTGTTTGTCCGTCATCGCTTAGAGTGGCATAAATCTCCTGTGCCTGTGTTTTCAGTGCGCTACCAATGCCTAATAAAAAGGCAAAGGCAAGAATAAAAAATCTTTTTCATAACTTTTTAATTTGGTTAGATTAATAAATTTGGTTATTTAGTTGGTATCAGTCTTTCTACAAACTCCATTCAAAGCCGTCTTTAGTGTCTTTGATGGTGAAGCCGTAGGCAGTGAGGCGGTTGCGTATCTCGTCGGAAGTAGCCCAGTCTTTGTTTTGCTTGGCTTTCAGGCGTATGTCCAACAGCAAATCAACCGCTTTCTCGTATGGCTCAATGTTGGCTTGTGCTTCTGTCAGTTTCAGCCCCAACAACTGCTCAACAATAACATCCCAATCGGCTCTGAGTTTCTGTAAATCATCAGCACCGATCTTGGCATTGCCGTCAGTGAGAGTGTTTATTTGTCTGACAGAGTCAAACAGAGCCGACACAACAAGCGGTGTGTTCAAATCATCGTCCATGGCATCTTTGGCTGTCTGTATGAGATCCGGTAGTACGATGCCTTCTGTTGTTGCCGAAGGTTTAAGTTTCTGCAGTCGCTCATAACCTTCGGTGAGTCTTTGCAAGCCTTTTTCCGCAGCCTCAAGTGCTTCGCTTGAGAAATCAACAGTGGAGCGATAGTGAGCCATCAGGATAAACAAACGGATAGTCATAGGCGAGAACGCTTGTGTGAGCAGTTCGTGCTTACCGGTGAAGAATTGTTCAAGAGTGATGAAGTTGTTATACGACTTACCCATTTTTTTGCCGTTGATGGTAATCATGTTGTTGTGCATCCAGTAATGCACGCTGTCGTGTCCGAGTGCGGCACACGACTGTGCTATCTCACATTCGTGGTGTGGAAACATAAGGTCCATACCGCCACCGTGTATATCAAACTCCTCACCTAAGTATTTGGTTCCCATAGTAGAACACTCAAGGTGCCAGCCCGGAAAGCCTTCCGACCAAGGCGATGGCCAGTGCATTATATGTTCGGGTGCCGCCTTCTTCCAAAGTGCGAAATCGAGTGGCGAGTGTTTCTCCTGCTGACTGTCGAGGTTGTCGCGAGTGGTGGCATATAGTTCGTCGATGTTTCTGCCCGAGAGTTTGCCATAGTGGAACTTGTCGTTGTATTTGCGCACATCGAAATACACACTGCCGTTCTCTATGTAGGCAAAACCTGCGTCAAGAATCTTCTGTATGAAGGCAATCTGCTCAATGATATGTCCGGAGGCATGTGGCTCTATCGAAGGTGGCAAGACATTCAGAAGTTCCATATCGTGGTGGTAGCGGTTCAGGTAGTACTGCACCACTTCCATTGGTTCTAATTGCTCAAGACGGGCTTTCTTTGCTATCTTGTCCTCGCCTTCGTCAGCATCGTGCTCAAGGTGTCCTACATCGGTTATGTTACGCACATAACGAACTTTGTAGCCAAGAAACATAAGATAACGATAAAGTATATCGAAAGTTATGGCAGGGCGGGCATGTCCTAAATGTGCATCGCCATAGACTGTCGGTCCGCATACATACATTCCGACCCGAGGTGCGTGAAGTGGCTTGAACGGTTCTTTTGTCCGGCTTAAGGTGTTGTAAAGATAAAGCATATATTCTGTTTATTAAAGGTTTGACATTTGTAAGTGAGACTACTTGTCTTTCAGCCAGTTTTTGATGTAAGACATTATCTCTGTGTAAGTTGAGTCGTTGAATTGTTTTATTTTGCTGTAATGGCAACCGTCAGGCAAGGTGTATTGGCGTATGTTGTCGCGGTGTTGCGGAATACGGAACGCTGTCCAAGCGTCTGTCTCGCCATAGATATACAGTAGTTTGCATGAAGTGGTGTCAAGGAAGTTCATTACCTTGCTCCGTGTTGAGTCGCTATAGGTGAAGTCCCAATCGCCCTTAGGCAGGTAGAGGGCTTTCATTATATCTTTGCAATTTAGAGTGTTTTGACATAATAAATGTCTGAACGGTTCGTAGTCGTAGCCGTAGCAACCGAGTTCTTTTTGTGCCTGAACATAATACGAGCGGTGAGCACTCTTGTGGTCGAACAGGTCGGGGTTGGCATATTTGAGCAGGTGTTCATAATAGACATCGTTGCTTGCGTCAGCAGCAGGTATCTCTGTCTCTTTCACACCTCGCATCCAAAAACCGAAGTCGTAGTCGAGAATGCAGAAGTCGTATATCATATCGAAGGGCGAACCGAATACCATCTTCAGAGAGTCTGCATAGTGTTTCAAGCGCGGTTGCAGACTGTCTCTTCGCTCAAGGGCTTCGAGTTGAAAACGGCGAATACGCTCGCGTTTCTCAGGCGTTCCGCATTTCTGCATAAAACTGACACCTCGCATATCTTCGGTTGTGAGGCAGAAAGGTGCTACATACGGCACAGCCACGGCAATATCTTTCGGGTAATACATACTGAGCAGTGTAGATGTGATGCCGTCTTTACTACCGCCGGTGCTGACCCATTTGTTAGTGTAAATCTTTTTGAGTTCCGTAATGATGCGATGTTGATCGGTTGCGGCATTCTGTGTGGTGAGGTAGTTCCAGTTTGTATCGTTGGGCCACGACTCGCCGAAATACCTATGCTCAATAAACACATTGTTGGCATTCAGCAGTTCTGCCAACTCGTCTCTTACTGCGATGCGTTTCTTAGGGTCGGCGGCATTATAGCCGTGAGTGTGCAGAACAACAAGGCTATCAGTGTTGAGATGTCCTACGATGACCCGTTGCAGGAAAGTGCCACGGGTAGTGTCGTTGTAGTCAACATATTGCTTGAAAAACAAGACATACTTTTCAAGAAATTGTCCGCCGGCAATCTGCTCTACACTGACAACGCCCTGAAGTTTCTGAAATCGTTGTTCCATAGTAAGACACTGAGCCTGCATGTTCAGCGACATACAAACCAATATGCTGCATATCATGATTTTATTTACCTTCATCATTTTACTTATTTTCATTTAGGTCATAGATTGATACTTTTTAGTGTTTATCTGTTGGCTATTGTGTGTTTGGTGATGTTTTATCTTTTTGATGTTTATTTTTTGCAAGCCCGTTTTTCAGTTTTGGCTTATCAGTTTTGCTAAAGTATTGAGTGCGATAAACTTATATCTCATTGTATCGTGTGGCAGATTGCCTGTTTTGTCGTAAACGGCTTTTTCGATGGTCTTGTTTTCATAAAAATCTTTATTTGGTTCAATAAGTAGCAACTGTCCTTTGGCGCAAGCCTCAAAATATATGCCCTGTGGCTTAAAATACTTGTAATAAACACTATCTTCTGCAGGGAAACCGTCTTTCAAAAGGATAATTAGCGGAAAGCCCGTTTCTCTCAATGCTCTGCAAATATGTTTCTCGCCTTCTGATATGCTTGCACTTACAAAAACCGTCCCTCTTTCTGCTTCTGCAAGGCACTTCCTGTATTTTTCCGCTATCTCTGTTTGTGTAAGTCGGCGAGAGCATTGTATCTCACTTTTCATCGGGAAATCGAGTAAAAATTGATTTCCGAGGGTGGTACATTCAAAGCCTGCCACCTTGACATGTTGGTGAAGTTTGAACAACTGTGGGTTGGCGCGCTTCAATGCCAAGCGTCTTGGGTTGTCATTCACATAATCAATCATCCGCCTGAGCTGTCCGTCGGAATGGAGGATACGCTCATGGTAGTGAGCGGGGTCTGTTTGCCAGACTGAACCCTTGCCCGCAAAAATGCGGGCAAAATGCACGATGCTTTCCCGCGCTTTGTTTTGTTCGGGGGTTTGTTCGTTTTGGGCATTGTTTTGCTCTTGGATATGTCCGTCTGGCATCTTCAGGTTGTGCTTTGCTGCGCTTCGTTCGTGCATTTCAGCGGCGTTTTCACCGCTGGAGAAATATTGCTCCTTGTAAATCTTTGTACAGGCGGCTTTGAAGCCCCGCACCACCGTGCCTATGCTTTTGGGCAACGGCTCCAACACTTGCAGTACAAAGTGAATATGATCTGGCATTACCTGCAAGGCAAGCACTTTCAGCGCATAGCTCTTGGATTGGTAGAACTGCGGCAGGCGGATAAGCAGGTCTTTAACCTGCTGTCCGTAGTCATTGAGAATAATATGCGCTTCTTGCGGTGCAGGAGCCTCTAACTGCCCAAACAGCGGATAACGGTCGGCTACCACAAAAGTGAAGTGGTAAATGGCACGCCCGCAGTAGTCCCAACTGCTCTCACGGTGGTGACGGCTGGTGTCGGTTGTTCGCCGCCAACCCTTGTCCGTGTATTCTATTTGAGGCTTATATGTTGTCATGGTTCGATTGCCGCATTCCGTTCTCAATATCTTGCCCAGTCTGTGGTCATATACGACATATTTATATTGCTCGCAAAATTAGTAATTATTTGTTATATCTGCAAGAACTTGGCATCTTTTAATCAGTCAGTCATATATCTCAGTCTTGCATTGTCTCTTGGTTTCTGCATACAGACCTATCGCTGCTTTCCGGCTCTCTGCCAGTTGCCATTGCAAGGGGGCTTTGTTCTTCAGTGAAAAAACAAAAAAGCAACTTTCGGTAAAAAAGTTGCTTTATGACACAAGTATGTTTGTTCTTTTTGCTCTCACTCCTCCATCCTGCTTATTATCTTGTCGCAGGTATGGCGTATGTAGAGCACTTTTCCCCAGTCAACATAGCTAACTGCCTTGTAGCGGCACAGAGGTGTGAGCTGCATCAATTCAAGCAGTGCGAGCAATGCCGGCAGAGCAATCAGCACTATTTTCCAGCCGAGTACCATTCCTTCGTAGAACTCCAGTATCAGCGGCATAAGCAATGCCAGCAGCAGACATATCACAATGCAACTCACTATATGAGCCTTTCTTACCTTTCGCATCTGCTCTGTAAGAGAACTGATATTCTCACGTATTTTACCGTGTTTGAGTACGTTTATATTAAATATGTGCGCCACTATGAATACCACAATTACAAGCGTTATCAATATGTTAATCATAAGCATCCATCCTCCGTAAATCGCTTTTCTAACACCAGTCATTGCCTTCTGATACTTGTCAGGGTCTTTTGCCATCAGTTCCTTTATTTCGATGTATTTTATCATCATCGAATCGCGTGCCACCTTTGCATTTTCTATCTTTTCCGCATTCATTCTATCAAAGCGTTTTTGTTGCTCGGGTGTAAGTTGCTCGTATGGCAAATTCAATATACTGTCTAAAGAGGGCGAGAAGATGGTTTTTTCGGCATAATTCATAACCTTGTCAAAATGCGTAAGTGCATAGTAGTAAGTGGCGTAAAATCCATCGAACAGTACAAGAAGTACTATTGCCAGTATCAGCCAGAATGCCGAAACGGCTTTTATTGACGCCACTCTTACACGCGGAATTTTTTCTATCTGATTGTCGTCTATAATTGTCTGGTTATCCAGTTTGTCGTGCAGCAGACTCATCTGCTCCCGCAATTCCTGCAGGTCGGTTTGATTGTTCGTGTCCATAGTTTTAATGCATTTGTTTTAATTGTTCTTTTATTCTGACGAGTCGAACTGAGACATTCTTCACTGAGATGCCTGTTATAGCCGCTATTTCGTCATAAGGTAAATTTTCAAGCCATAGCAACACGATGGCTCGGTCGAGATAATTGAGGCGGTTGATGCGCTCGTAGAGCTGCTTTATCTGCCTCGAATCTTTGTCCTGGTCGGCATAAAGGTCTATGTCAATTGTCAGACTGACAGTATCCGGCTGCCGCTTTTTCTTCCTTTCGTGGGCAAGGCAGGTGTTTAGCGCAATGCGATACACCCATGTGCTAATCTTTGACTCCGAGCGAAAGCCGTCGATGCCTTGCCAGAGGTTGATCAGCACCTCCTGAAACAGGTCTGCCACCTCATCTTTGTCGTTGGAGAACATGAAGCACACCGTGTAGATGTTTTTCTTCTGTTCTCTTACGAGCATGTTGAATTGTTTTTCTTTCTCTGTCATTGGTGTTTTTTGTTTGTTCACCTCTTTAGAGAACGACAATGCATAAAAACTACAATATTGTGATAAATTCTATGGGAAATTTCTGTGTAAAAGTCAGATATTAATACAGCAACCAGAGTGTCGCAAAACAACATACGGTTTATTTTAGGAATATCTGCCTATCTGCTTTCTGTCATTTCTTTCACTCTCGCCAGCATCTTTGCATGGTCGAAAGCCAACTCCGGGAGGTCGTTCATACTCCACCAGCGCGCCTCCGATGCGTCATCACTGCCTGACACTTCGAGTCTGCTCTCCACCGTTGTCATATATGTTGCGGTTATCACTCTACCGCGAGGGTCACGACCTACAGTGTCGTAAAGTCCGACAAACAGCATAGGCTCGTCCAAACGGAGTGTGGTCTCTTCTTCGAGTTCGCGTCTGGCACATTCTTCTGTTGTCTCGTCCATATTCATGAAACCTCCGGGCAGTGCCCAGCATCCGCGGTATGGTTCGCCACCGCGGCGTATCAGAAGCACTTTCCAACCGTCCGACTCTTTGCACAGCACTGCGGCGTCAGCAGTAACTGCCGCTCTCGGATATCTGTACAAGTACGAACCATCTGATGTAAGTACGTAATCGTTTGTCATCTTGTTATTTTGTTAAGATACGTTATTTTCATTTTATTCCCATCGCAAACACATGTCACTTGTTGTTACACCCCGGGAATCATCATTTCTCACGACTCAAGATGACGTATGCGCTCGGCAAGTGTCGGGTGCGAGTAAGTGAGAAATACTGTCAGTGGATGCGGAAGCGGATTACCAAGGTCGTTGACTGTCATCTTCTTCAGCGATGAGACCAGTTGCCTGCCCATACCATGCTCCTTGGCAAAAGCGTCTGCCTGATATTCATGCCTTCTTGAGAACACATTGCCTGCAACCGACAGAATCATGCTGACCGGCTGATAAAGTATCATGAACACTATGAATTTGCTCACAAAGGTCGGATAGCAACCTATCGCCGCAGCAAACACGTCGTAGCGCAGAATTACACCTAAAAGCACAAACAACAGGAGCATCTTCATCAGCGAAGACCCTAATGCCCGCAATGTATGACGGTGTTTCTCATGTCCGATTTCATGTGAGAGCACTGCCACTATCTCATCAGTCGTGAGCTGGGCTATCAACGTATCATACAAAACGATACGCTTGCGCTTTCCAAAGCCTGTAAAGTAAGCATTTGCCTTGGTTGAACGTTTCGACGAGTCCATCACGTAGATATTCTCCACTTTGAAATCCGCTTTGCGGGCAAACGCCTCTATTGCCTCGCGCAGTTCGCCTTCCGGCAGTGGAGTCTGCTTGTTGAAAAGAGGCACAATAAGCTTCGGATAAAAGAGGTTGAGAAACACCATAATTATGCTCACCACCACCCACGCACTCAGCCACAACCAGTCGGGTTGCCACTGCCAACCGAGCACCAGCACCGTCATCAGAACGCATTGCATCAGCAGTGAGAGCAGAAACGAGATAACGGTATCTTTGGCAAAAGTCCATGGCGTAGTGGTATTAAAACCAAATTTGGCTTCTATATAAAAAGTGTCGTATATTGATGCGGGCAGGTCAACCAGATTGCTTAGCGCAAGATACGCAACGAAGAACAGCAGCGTGTGCCAGAGAGGTACCGCAGTGAAGGATAGCAGACCGTTGTTGAGCCAGGCAAATCCGCCGCACACCATCAGCAGCGAGAAGGCAAGACCTATGGTGTTTGTCAGTATACCGAAACGGATATTGGTGCGCTGGTATTGCAACTGCCGCGTGCGTTTGTCCGGTGTATAAAGGTCCCCGATTTCTGCGGGCATCGGTTTGCGGGAATTACGCAGATTCAATACCGAGAGCAACACCTCCAGCAGGTATGTGCCTGCCAATATGACAATGATAGTTATCAGAATAGTTCTTTCCATGCAACTTGTTTTTTTTTTATAGTATTACAAATCTGTCAGGCGCATTGCTCTTATTCCGTTTTGGGCATAATCGGCAAGCGTCTTTTCTTCAATTATAACCTTCTTGGCTGTATATGAGGCGTGAATAAAATGCATCTCGCCGTTCACTTCGTATGCTATTGCCACATGAGCAAGATCCAAACCGGCACGGGGAGAAATAAAACTTACTATATCGCCGCTTCGTATCTTGTCTGTCATCTCATCTTTCTTCAGTTCCGACTGAGGAATATAATAGTATGGTTTCTGTTGGTTCAGGTGCTCTTCTATCATCCTTATCTTGCCCAGTTCGCATACGTCATGACTCAGTTGGTAATACGTCCGGGGGTGTGCCGACATATAGAAAAACTCCTGATTGCGCTCCACTCCAAGTTCTTTTGTATATTCTCTCAGTATTCCGTTGGTCTGGTTTTGCAGTATCCACTCCGAAGTGTAATGTACTCGTGAGGCGTAGCCGTCAACCATTCCGAGTCTGTAGCGCATATTTCTTATATTGTCTTTCAGCAGTTCGTACGAGGGCTTGGCATCTTCCACCGACGGCGTTTGCCTTATGCAAAAGTGCTCACCGTCGCCTGCCTGCACTATGCGTTTGCCTTTAAGGGTGAGAGCCATACATGTGCTCAGTTCAACAAACAATATGCAGTCTGTCTTGTCGAGAAACACTTGCAGTTCTTCAGGCTCCGACTCCAGCGATGCCCACATGTACGGTGTTTCGAGCAGTTCAAGAGCAACTTGCACCACCAACTCGTGCAATGGCAAATCGCGCTTGTTCTGCAGAGCGACTGAAACACGGTTGTATATGGCAATATTCTTTGCCGTCTGATTGGTAGTGTCAGCCGTTGATATGTTGACATCTTGGGCTGTGAGAGGCATACTGACAAGTATAGCCAAAACGATTGTTATCTCTCTGATTCTCATATTCACATTATTTGTGTTGCTATTATCGCACAAGCCTCTGCATCTGCCAGTGCATGGTGGTGTTGCCTCAGGTCGTAGCCGCAGGCGGCTGCCACTGTCTGCAACTGGTGATTCACCAGATTTCTGCCGAAATATTTTCGCGAAGCATATAGGGTGTCTCTGAACTCATAGTCGGGATAAGCCATGTCGTATGCCGCAAACACCGCTTTCAGGCACCCCTCGTCAAATCGCGAATTGTGGGCAACGAACGGAACTTCACCGTCTTCAATATAAGGGTAATACCTGTGAACAGCGGCTATCAGATCTGACCACACCTCTGGAAACTCCTCAGCACAATCGGTATCCTCATAACCAAGCCCGTGCACCTGCCGGCAGAAGACGGCATAGTAGTTCGGACGCGGACGAATCAGACTATAAAACGAGTCAACTACCTCTCCGTTGTTCACTATCACCGCACCCACTGAGCACACGCTGCTCGGTTTGCCATTGGCTGTCTCGAAATCTATTGCCACAAAATCGGTCATACTCCACCCTGCCTGTTACTCGTCTCTTGTCCAGCATTATCTAATGTTTGCATGCATAGTCAGAATTTCTCCATATCATTTCTTTACACCCTCAAAATTGCTGACAATCTTCACCTTAATATCTTCAAAATTATCAACAATCTTCACTTTCACATCCTCGAAGTTGTTCACTATCTTCACCTTGCCGTACATCTTGAATGTCTTGCCGTCCTTGGTGATTGTGCAATTATCCTTGTCTATAACAGCTTTTTCTGCATAGATCGTGCCAATGCCGACAGCCATAACTATCAAAAGTAATATCAAACGTTTCATAATCATTCGTGTTTTGTTGTTTATATTGTTTTGGCATAACCGCCAAAACACTACTTCGATTATTTTGCATTGCAAAGGTAGTAAAACTATTGCATACTTGCAAATATGCCGGCTTCAGAACCCTATTTTATGCCCGGACTCTTTTTTTTCACTTTTAACTTTTCACTCTTCACTTTTTTTTGTACCTTTGCACCCGTGTAAATATGTATTGTTTCATAAGGAGATTATATAATGGCATTTTTCGGATTATTCTCAAAGGAAAAGAAAGAGACACTCGACAAAGGGCTTGAAAAAAGCAAAGAGAGCGTGCTCGGCAAGATTTCCCGCGCCATAGTGGGCAAATCCACTGTGGATGACGATGTGCTTGACAATCTTGAGGAGGCACTCATCACCTCCGATGTAGGAGTGGACACCACCCTGCGCATTATTGAGCGCATTCAGCAGCGTGTGGCTCGCGACAAGTATCTTGGCACAAACGAACTCAACCGTATTCTCACAGAAGAGACAGCCGCACTGCTCCAGGAAAACAACACCGACAACGTGCCCGATTTTGATGCTCCGCTACCCCATAAACCATACGTCATTATGGTGGTCGGAGTCAACGGTGTGGGCAAAACAACCACTATCGGCAAACTCGCATACCAATACAAACAGGCGGGCAAGAAGGTTTACCTCGGTGCTGCCGACACTTTCCGTGCTGCCGCTGTAGAGCAGCTCTGTATCTGGGGAGAGCGCGTAGGAGTGCCCGTCATCAAGCAGCAAATGGGTTCTGACCCTGCCTCTGTGGCTTACGACACACTGCAGTCGGCTGTGGCAAACAATGCCGACGTTGTACTGATTGACACGGCAGGTCGTCTGCACAATAAGATAAACCTTATGAACGAGCTGACCAAGATTCGCAATGTAATGCAGAAGGTTGTGCCAGATGCACCGCACGATGTGATGCTGGTACTTGACGGCTCAACAGGACAGAATGCATTCGAGCAGGCAAAACAGTTCACGAAGGCAACCAAGGTTACTTCGCTCGCTGTCACAAAACTTGACGGCACAGCCAAAGGCGGTGTGGTGATAGGCATAAGCGACCAGTTCAAAATACCCGTCAAGTATATCGGACTCGGAGAACAAATGACCGACCTGCAGGTCTTCAACCGCGAGGAGTTCGTCCAATCCTTGCTTGCACTCAAATAAAACCACTCTAAACTAATTCTAAACTACTCTAAACATCAAACCAAAAGAACTCACCATGTATTCCTCATCTGATAAAATGGCTGAACTGATGAGTGCGGAGCCCCAGATTCTACAACTCATTGCTCGTTTCCGCTTGCCGCTCGGCGTCGGCGACAAGACCATTCAGGAGGTATGCCTCGAGAACAACGTACATACTCCCACTTTTCTCACGCTTGTCAACTACAAGCTTTCACCCGAACAACAAATCAACTTCGAAAGTCTGTCTCTGCCTACTCTGATGGATTACCTGAGGCAGGCGCATGAGTATTTCTTCAATTTCTCACTGCCCATGCTGCGCCGCAAACTCATTGAGGCTATCAACTACTCAGTCAGTGAGTCGAAAATTCCCATGCTCATCATTCGCTTCTTCGACGAGTATGTCAACGAAGTGTCGCTTCACATGCAGCACGAGAACGACCAACTGTTCCCTTATGTTGAGAAACTGCTCACAGGCGAAAAAACAGAAGGCTTCGATATCGAGATTTTCGCGCATCAGCACAGAGCAGTTGATGACCAGCATATAGCCGACAAACTCAATGAACTCAAAAACCTCATCATACGCTACTATCCACAGCAGGGAGAGAACGACCTGCTCATATCCGCTCTCTACGACCTGTTCAATGTAGAGCAGTCGCTCAGCACTCACTGCAATTTTGAGGACGAGATTCTTCTGCCCGCAGTGCGCCGTCTTGAGCAGCAGCGCCGCACCAACCCTGTACGCAAACAAAAGATGCAGCAGCAGGAAGAACTTTCTGACAGAGAGAAAGACGTGCTGATAGAAGTGGTGAAAGGTCTGAGCAACAAAGAGATTGCCGATGCACTATGCATCTCGATACACACCGTCATCTCCCACAGAAAGAACATTTCGAAGAAACTGAACATACATTCGCCCGCAGGTCTGACCATATATGCCATTGTCAATAACCTTGTGGACATCAACAACATGTAAATAAACAAATTGTATAACAATTTCAATCTTGGGTATATATGAAAAGATATTCAATTCAATTCAATTCAATTCATCTTCATTGCAATTGCATTGATGATGGTCGGTTGCAGCAACAACCATGAAGTAAGCGGCGAACTCCGCGAGATTTATCTCAACAAGAGCAAAATCTCCATCGAGGTTGGAGAAGAATACACCTTGCGCGTCGGCTACGAACCCGAAGAAGCAGAGGAGTTTGCACCTGCCGTTACTTGGGAATCGACAAAGACCAAAGTTGCCACAGTTGATGACGGCGTAGTGAAAGCCAAATCCGAAGGCAAGACCACCATTATCGCCACCTGCGGAAAGTTCACTGCTGAATGTGAGGTGGAAGTACTGCCGGAACCTGACCCTGTGCCTGTTGAGAGCATCAGTTTTGAAAAAACAGAAATGGACATTTTCCTTGACGAGACATATCAATTAACAGTAATCTACTCTCCGGTTGAGTCGGAGCGTACTGCTGACGCTGTTGTCTGGTCATCTTCCGACGAGTCAGTCGTATCGGTTGACGATGAAGGCTATGCCACTGCTCACGCACTTGGCAAAGCCACCATCACTGCCAAATGCGGCACACACACTGCCAATTGCGTACTCACTGTTATTTCCAAAGGCATTATCGTTTCTCCTGAATCAGTTTCCGCTCCCGCAGAAGGCGGCAGTTACACCGTAACCGTCAGAACGCCATCTGCTTGGCAGGCAGATTATTCCGCTGACTGGATGAGCATTAGTCCTCAAGCAGGTGACAACACTACTGAAATAACTGTCAATGTGTTCGCGTCCAACAGCAGTCAGGAGAAGATAGCAACAGTAGTCTTCCGTAACGATGTAGGCGAAGCCACTCTCACCGTCATCCGCGAGGGAGCACCTGCAGCATTCTCCGTTTCACCTACTGCCAAAGTTCAGTTTGCACCCGGTAACCTGCAGTGTATTCCAGACGATAACCTCCACTACACTGCCTCTAAGAGCCAATGGCGCTTTGCTGAGCACCAATGGGACTATCTCGGCAAAGAAGCCAACGAGAAGATAGCATGGCAGATGCCCATGACCACATGGATAGACCTCTTTGGTTGGGCTACGTCAGGATTGATACGTGAGGATTATTACCAATATACCTACCCCGGACAATACGACAACTGGAATCCTGAACGTTTTGGCAACGGAACTTCCGACATTAACGGAACTGACTACGACTGGGGACAGTTCTGCACTATAAGTTCTTACCCTGCAGGCACATGGAGAACACTCACGGGTGATGAATGGAAATATCTGATTTTTGAGCGCCAGAACGCAGACCAACTCTACTCTATTGCCACCGTCAACAATGTCAATGGACTTATCATACTGCCCGACAACTGGGATTCGCCGGCATCAGTGTCCTTCACTCCTAATGCCACAGGATATACTACCAATAGTTACGATTCAGATCAATGGTCAGAGTTTGAAGATCGAGGTGCAGCCTTCCTGCCTGCAGCCGGATATAGAGTTCGCCAGTCATATTCCGCATACGCCATGTCCACTACCGGAAACGTAGGTTATTACTGGTCGGCAAGTCATAGCACTATTTGGGATGATTCAAGTCTTATATCTGAAGAAGAGAAAGGCAAGATGCGCAACGAAAGAGCAATTGTACTGAGATTTGACATGCGTACATCAGGAACAAGAGTAGATATAAATGAACAAGATCGTTCACATGGTTGTTCCGTCCGTCTCGTGAAAGACATTAAATAAGACACGATGCTCCGCAGAGTAAAGACATATATTGACAAGCACCGGCTCCTCAGTGAGGGAGTCGGTGTGATTGTAGGACTCAGCGGAGGAGCCGACTCGGTTGCTCTGCTTGACCTTCTGCTCCGTCTCGGCTACGACTGCACGGCTGTGCATTGCAACTTTCATCTGCGGGGAGAAGAGTCAGACCGCGACGAGCAGTTTGTCCGCCGACTCTGCACAACACTCGGCGTTACACTCATAGTGGAGCAATTCGACACCAAACAAATTGCGACCTCGCAGCATATCTCCTTAGAGATGGCTGCCCGCGACTTGCGCTACAGGTTGTTCGAGAAGGTAAGGGCTGAGTACGGTTGCCGGGCTATTGCCGTTGCCCACCACCAAAACGACCAAGCTGAGACTCTGCTGCTCAACCTCTGCCGTGGCACGGGAATACGGGGTTTAGCCGGAATGAAACCCAAGAACGGTTACATTGTCCGTCCCTTGCTCTGCACCACTCATACTGATATTCTTGACTACCTGACTCTCCGGGGATTAAAGCACGTAGAGGACTCCACCAATACTGATACCTCTATCCTCCGAAACTTTGTTCGTCAGCAACTTTCGGCTTTGCCTCAGTCTGCCGTTGGTCATATTGCCGCCACTGCCGACCTCATGCAGGGGTACCGGACCATTGTCGAAGCATTTATTGCAGAAGCAGGCAAAGAGATAATTAGCACAACAGCCGAAGAGACAAGAATCGACATTGCCCGTCTGCTCTCTGCTCCTGCACCTGAGGTAGTGCTGTACGAACTGCTCCGCCCCTACTCTTTTCCTCAGACCGATGAGATATTTTCCTCACTCACTTCTGCTTCGGGGAGGCAGTTTTTCTCTGCTACCCACATTGCTCTTAAAGACCGCGAACACCTTATAATATATAGCAGAAGCGCGCGCGAAAACACTGTTCCTAAGATTTCAACCCTCATTCGCAGCAGGAATCAGCAAGAAACATATCCTCTGCAGGACGAACTTCGGATAGTGGTTGACAGCCGGATAATGGAAAAGACGTTGACTCTTCGTCATTGTCAGGAGGGAGACCGTTTTACTCCGATAGGTATGCGCGGAAGCAGAAAACTGCAGGATTTCTTCACTGACCTGCACCTTAGTTTGAAAGAGAAGAAGGAGGTGTGGCTGCTGCTCAGCGGAGATGAGATAGCATGGGTTGTGGGCTATCGTATAAGCGACAAATTCAAAGTCACAGACCTGACGAAAGAGGTTGCCGAGATAACTATACTTAATTAACCTCTAAGCATGTACCACTTCGGAATAATAGGCAATCCGCTCAAGCAGTCGTTTTCCGCAAAGTTTTTTACGGAGAAGTTCAATGCAGAGCATATAGATGCAGACTATCATCTGTTTCCGCTTGAGAGTATCCGTGAATTTCCGATGTTGATTAAAGAACACACTTTCCGGGGACTTAACGTCACTTTGCCTTTCAAGCAGAGCATTATACCGTATCTTAACGAATTGGATGCTACTGCAAAGGGTGTGGGTGCAGTTAATGTGATAAATTTCCGGAATGGGTTACTCATAGGCTACAATACCGACACCAAAGGTTTTCGCGAGTCTGTCATTCCCTTGCTCAAGCCTTGCCACAAGTCCGCCCTTGTGCTTGGTACCGGGGGGGCAGCAAAAGCGGTTGCTTATGCTCTCCGCAGTCTTGATATAGAGGTCAGGTTTGTCTCCCGTTCTCAAGATTACGATTTCACGTATTCCGAACTCAACAAAGAAGTTATTGCAGAGCATCTGCTTATAGTCAACTGCACTCCTCTCGGAATGTTTCCCGATGTTGAAGCATGCCCTGCTCTGCCCTATCAGTATCTTACCGATCGCCATCTGCTCTACGATGTGATTTACAATCCCGCCCTCACTCTTTTCCTCCGTAAGGGCAAGGAACAGGGAGCGGTTGTATGCAATGGTCTTGAGATGCTCTACGGTCAGGCACGCCAGGCATGGGAAATCTGGAACAACTAACAGTTGATGAGCCTTAGACATAAGTCTTATTATAGAACAAACAAATACGGATACCTTCAACGTTGAGATGGTATCCGTATTTGTTTATAAAATGACTATCAATTATGCGGCTATTTGCTTCTCCGCAAGCAAGGCATGCAGTTTCTGCTCATAGTCCTTAAACTGCTCGCTCTGGAACTCCGAGTAGTTCATCTGCTTGCAGAGGTTGATTACACGCTTGAAGTAGTCGTTGACATCGATAAAATTGTCGAAGTCGTAGTCATGACGGCATATATCCATCACAAGGTCAAGCATATACTCCTGGCGCTCAAGAGGGCATACGGCGTCAATCTTGTCGAAAGCGTCCTGCTGGAGAATAACGAAGTCTATTACCTCCGATTTCCAGAACTGCTCATGATAATCGACAGGCACACCATCGTCACCGAGGATGTTGATCTGCTCCTGAATCTCCTTGCCACGCTGCAACAGGGTCTTCATCTCATTGACCTTGGGTATCCACTCCCGGTTGATACGATTGGCGATATACTCCTCAAACTCAGGATATTCGAGATACTTCGAATAGGAGTCAATCGGGTTGACAGCGGGATAACGCTTACGGTCGGCGCGATTCTGCTCCAGAGCGTAGAAGCAGCGTGCCGCCTTCTTTGTACCCTCTGTCACAGGCTCCTTGAGGTTACCGCCGGCAGGTGATACTGTGCCGAGGAATGTAACCGAACCTGTAGCGCCATTGTTGAGATAAACATATCCTGCGCGGGCATAGAAAGCGCCGATGATAGCCGAGAGGTCCATCGGGAATGCGTCCTGACCAGGAAGTTCCTCCATACGGTTGGACATCTCACGCAGTGCCTGAGCCCAACGTGAAGTGGAGTCAGCCATCAAGAGAACACGCAGACCCATTGAGCGATAGTATTCGGCTATCGTCATTGAGGTATATACCGATGCCTCACGAGAAGCAACCGGCATGTTGCTGGTGTTGGCAATGATGATGGTGCGCTCCATCAGTTTGCGACCTGTGTGCGGGTCGTCAAGTTCGGGGAACTCGGTGAATGTCTCCACCACCTCGTTGGCACGCTCACCACAGGCAGCGATGATAACGATATCCGCCTCGGCTTGCTTGGAGATGGCATGCTGAAGCACAGTCTTGCCCGTACCGAAAGGACCAGGGATAAAGCCCGTACCACCCTCAACGATTGGGTTGGCAGTGTCGATGGTGCGCACACCAGTCTCAAGCAGTTTGAACGGACGCGGTTTCGACTTGTAGGCGGTGATGGCTTTCTTCACAGGCCAGCGTTGCACCATAGTCACATTGTGCTCATTGCCCTCTGCATCGGTAATGACTGCCATTACATCGTTGATTTTGTAGTCGCCTTCCGCAGCAACCGAATTAACAATGTAAGTGCCTGACATTACGAAAGGCACCATGATCTTGTGCGGCTGATGGTTTTCGTCAACCTCGCCGAGCCACGAAGCGGCCTCTACCTTGTCGCCAGCCTTGGCAATAGGCTTGAAGTGCCATAGTTTTTCCTCGTCAAGAGGGAAATTGTACTCGCCGCGTTTGAGGAAGACGCCGGTCAGTTTGTCGAGGTCGTTTTGCAGACCGTCGTAGTTGCGTGAGAGCAGACCGGGACCGAGAGTTACCTCAAGCATGTGCCCTGTAAACTCCACAAGGTTGCCGACTTTTAGTCCGCGGGTTGATTCAAACACCTGCACAAACACGTTGTCGCCGGTGACTTTGATTACTTCTGCCATAAGCCTTACCTCTCCGATATGGATATAGCAGATTTCGTTTTGTGATACAGCACCATCCACACCTACGGTTACGAGGTTGGAGATGATACCTTTTACTTTTCCTGTTGTCATATATTAGTATTGATTTAATAATTCTCTGCAAGAATTTGGAAGTATGCTTGTGCATGATTGCATACGGGGCACACCTCAGGAGCCTGCTTGCCGACAACTATATGTCCGCAGTTGGAGCACTGCCAGATGCAGTCGCCGTCACGAGAGAATACCACTTTGTCCTCTATGTTCTTCAAGAGCTTGCGATAGCGCTCTTCGTGGTGTCTCTCTATTGCACCCACTTGCTCAAACTTCTCGGCTATCTCATCGAAGCCTTCTGCACGAGCCTCTGCCGCCATGCGTGCATACATATCAGTCCACTCGGCATTCTCGCCTTCGGCTGCTGCAAGCAGATTCTCTACTGTCGGACTTACTTTGCCGCCATTCAGATATTTGTACCATATCTCAGCATGCTCTTTCTCATTAGCAGCCGTTTCCTCGAATATCTTGGAGATTTGTACATAACCGTCTTTCTTGGCTTTGGAAGCAAAGAAAGTGTATTTGTTGCGAGCCATCGACTCTCCGGCAAACGCTTCAAGAAGGTTCTGCTCGGTCTTAGTTCCTTTGAGGTCTTTCATAATCGGAATTCGTTATAAGTTTGTATTATAAGTTATAAATTCAATGTCATCTTCACATGAGTTATACCCGCTTCGTCAAATGGATCGGATGTAACTGCAAAGCCAAGTTTCTCATAGAAACGGATGGCATATTGCTGTGCATCTATCACCACCACTCCAGCACCCGTCTGACGCAGCAAGTCGATTGCACGCAACATGAGTTGTTTACCCATTCCTACCCCTCTCACCAGTGTCAGCATACGCCCGATGTGCCATGTAGTGCCGTCTCGGTCTTTGTACAGGCGGGCGTAAGCCACCACCGGCATTCGGTTATCGCCTTGTTCGGTGGTTTCGCTGTGAGTGCTGTCCCAAAAGAAGATATGAGTCGCAACATAGTCGGTGTTATCCATGTCGAGATAGAAACAGTGCTGCTCCATTACAAACACGTGAAAACGCACTTTCAGGATCTCGTACAGTTCTTCGGCGGATAACTGCTCAAACCGTTTGCAGACAAAATCCATACCATCTTTCAGAATTTAATGTCTTTCTTCATGTCGGCAAGCAGTTGGCGGAAGATTACTTCTCCCTGCTCGCGAGTCAGGTCGTCCCAACGGTGAAGAATCTCAGCCTGCAGATAGTATGCCAGCACATTCTCCACGCGAAAATACATGAAACGGGTGTATTCTTCAAGCCACTGCCAGCGCAGAGCATCAATATGACGCTCGCGGTCAAGCAGATTCTGTATTTCTGATACGGCAACTATCTCTTTGAGTTCGGGGAGAGCTGCAGCCAAACCTGCATTCTTCAGCAGATTACCTTTGCGCAACAGTTGAGCCACCTCGTTGTCGCCCACTATCACTTTCTCGGGGTCGTAGCCGTGCTTCTGGCAGACGACTGCCGCCATCACATTGTTGAGATTGAGATTGAACTCATACCATGCCCTGATAAACTTGTTGCGACTCTTCATACCCTGCTCATAGAGAAGTTGGGTGCGAAAATCTTCTTCCGAGAGAGAAGTCTCATGAAAGCGGTCTTGCACAGCATCATCTTCCATCAAAGCCACTACGTCAGGCGCATCCTGACGCTTGCGCAGTTGCTCTATCAGAGAGAAATCGGCAGGCGACATCTGCTCTTCAAGCAAGAGAAGAAGTTCATCGAATGGCAATTTGGACTTCTGTCCAACCTGCAAATCGTCAAGACCTGAAATCAGATATTCGTATGTCATAATTTAAAATAGAAGTTCTATAAGTTGCGGGCGCAGGAACTCTTTGAAGTATTCAATGAACTCGTTGTCACCGAAAGCAAGTTTGTAACCGCCGTCTTTGGGAGCGATAGCAAACTGCGTTTTTATTCCCTTCACCTCTTTTATTTCAACGCCTTTGTTGAGCAGGTCTTTTGCATTCTGTGCAAAATACTTGGAGAGCGCATCGGCATCCTTTGCCTCAATCACCACTTCCCCACCCTTCTTGGCAAGTTGCGCAGCAAGGTCGGCAATCAACTTCTGCATAAACTTGGGATCTGCAGTGGCGGCCTTTACGCTGTCGGATGTGATTTTGTCGGTAAGCAGATTGGTAACCTCCGTTTTGAGGGCATTGACCGACTGCTCCGCAAAAAGACGCAGTTCAGAGCGCGTATTCTTGTCAAGTTCTGCAGCCTTTTTCTCTGCCTCTGCCAGTTTGCGAGCGGCCTCTTTCTCGGCGGCTGCAATTATTTCGTTAGCTTTCTGCTGAGCCTGCTCCACAATGGTGGCAGCCTCTGCCTTACCCTTCTCTACGCCCTCAGCATAGATTTTGTCGGTTAGTTCTTGAAGTGTATTCATATCGTTGTTGTTTTGTTTTGTCAATTGTTATATATGGTTTGCAAGCGGAATAAAAGGCTGAAAACAGCGCACTCTATTCCGCTTGCAAAGTTACAAATAATAATCCGAATATGAAAGCAATTTTTACAAATATTCAGAATCGGTCGGCCAACTTACCTGTCTTAAGGAGAAATCTACCTTAGCCAACCGCGGATAACCGACAGTATCTCGGCTTGGGTCGGCTCGTCGAACTCGCGTATCTTAGAATAGTGGCAACCGCCGGGCAGAACATATTTCCTTATGTTTTCATTCTTGGTTTCCGGATACGGGAAAGCAGTCCATGCGTCCGTTTCGCCATAGATAAAGAGGAGGTGACAATCGGTTTCTTCGAGGAAACGGAATACTCTTCTGTATGCCTCGTCGGAATAAGAGAAATCCCCGTCTCCCTCAGGCAGATAGAGGTCCTTCAGATAGCCGTCGTGCAACTTGGTTGTCTCTGACAGATAGTCTGCAAACAAATTCATGTCGTAAGCATAATTGCCCAACTCCTTGGCTGACTGCACATAGTAGGTCTGATGAGGCATGTTGTTGCGGTCAAACATGTCAGGATTGGCATATTTGAGGAAATGTTCATACATCTGTTGGTCGGAAGCGTATGGCTGGGGAATCTCGTCAGCATCGATGCCGCGCATCCAGATGCCGAAGTCGTAATCGAGAATGCAGTAGTCGTAAACCATCTCGAAAGGCACAGTGAAGCGCATCTTCATGGAGTCGGCGTAGTTCTCCACCATAGGCTGCAAAGCGGCTCTGCGGCGGAATGCCTCTTTCTGCCAGTTGAGTATGCGGGCGCGCTTGTCCGCCTTGCCTACCTGACGCAAGAACTCATAGCCGCGCGGGTCGGCGGGAGTGATACAGAAGGGTGCAACGTATGGCACGGCAATGTCCACATCGTGAGGATAATACATGCTGTAGAGAGTAGCTGTGATGCCGTCTTTGCTCCCGCCTGTGGATATCCATTTGCCATGATAAATCTGTTTCAATGCACTAACAATCTGATGCATATCGTAAGCGGCATTGGCAGTGGTGACCTCATTCCAGTCGGTGTCTTTAGGGCAGGAAGTGCCGAAATAGCGATGCTCCACAAAGATGTCGTTTGAAGAGAATATGTCGGACAACTCATCACGTACTTGAATCCTCTCTCTGTGGTTGGCGGCATTGTAGCCATGAGTATGAAGAACTACCAGACTGTCAGTGTTTATATGCCCGACAATAACTCGTTGCAGGAAGGTTGTAGTGTCTTCCGGATTGCCAATTGGATTTCTCAGTTGTCGGAATTGAAGTATGTATTTCTCCATGAATTTGCCGCCGGCAATCTGCTCTACAGATTCCACACCTTGCAATGCACCCAACTTCTGCTGCAATGGATTTTGGGCTGATGCAATCTCATAGACGAATATTGCCAACCAAATTAAGAATATTCTATTTCTCACTTTCATACCTAACTATAAATTATGCATTATCAATTATTCCTCCTCCTACAAGCAGGTTGTCTTTGTATATCACCAGAGATTGTCCCGGAGTCACTCCCCAGACGGGAGTCAGTGTCTCAAGTTTCAAGGTTCCGTTTCTCAAATCTTTAATTACGGCTTTCACAGGTTGCGAGCGATAGCGGTTTCTCACTTCCACCTCAGGGTCTTTGCTCAACCATTCAATATCTCTGATTTTTACGTTTTGTGCTGTTATTTCAGTTGATAGCAAATCATCTCTGTCACCAAGTGTCACTTCGTTGCGTTCAGCATTGATATTGGTCACAAAGCGTGGCTCGCCAAGTGCTATTCCAAGTCCTTTCCTCTGACCTATGGTATAGTTGCAGAATCCTTGATGAATACCAAGCACATTACCGTTTCTATCAACATAATTGCCCTGCTCCACCCTGCATCCCTGCTTGTAGAGGAAAGTGCGGTAATCGTTGTCAGGCACAAAGCATATCTCCTGACTCTCAGTCTTCTTGCTCAGGCGTTCGAAGCCGTGCTTGGCTGCCAGTTCACGAACCTCCGGTTTGGTCAGGCTTCCGAGCGGGAAGATAGTTCTTTTGAGATTTTCTTCGGTTAACATCCAAAGAAAATAAGTCTGGTCTTTGCTTGTGTCAACGGCATTCTTCAGATACAGATGACCTCGATGCTCGGCTATTTGTGCATAATGTCCCGTGGCTATCATGTCGCAACCCAACTCGTCGGCAGCACGCACCAGTTCTCCCCACTTGATATGCGAGTTGCAGAGTACGCAGGGATTGGGAGTGCGCCCATGCATGTATTCTTCCACGAAATTCTTTATCACCGTGTCGCGGAATATCTGTCTGTAATCAAGTATATGGTGTTCAAAGCCGAGTTGCTCCGCCAGATGTTTTGCCTCCATTATGCTCTCCACAGAACAGCAGCCTTTCTCACGTGCCAGACACGACTCTTTGATGCTGTCAAATGTGCGGAAAGTGACACCCACAAGTTCATAGCCCTGCTCCAAAAGAAGCATTGCAGCTACGGAGGAGTCGATTCCTCCGGACATAGCCATGAGAACTTTTTTCATCGGTTAGTCAATACTGAATTCTTAATTCATCAAATCACTGTCTCGCGCAGTATCTCGCTGACCGTTGGGTGAGGGAACACCACTTGTTTGAACTCGCTGACAGTATAACCCATGCGCACGGCAAACGAGGCTGCCGCAACGAACTCCGAGCACGGATTGCCAACCATGTGAACGCCCAGCAGAGTCTGGTTTTTCTTGTCAATGATTACCTTGCAAAGTCCGTTTTCACCCTCGTTTTCTGCTACGAATCTACCTGAAAACGCCATAGGCAGAACCTTCGCCTCGTATTCTATCGGCAGTACACACTCCGCACCCGTCAGGTCTGCCTCCGTAAGACCCACTGACGCTATCTCCGGATTGGTATAAACCACTGATGGAATGGCGTTATACGCAATGCGTTGCAGAGGTATCTGCTTCAACATTCTTCCTACAGCCACCTCTGCCTGACGCGATGCCACATGGGCGAGCATTATCTTACCTGTCACATCTCCTGCAGCATAAACGTTCCTGAGATTGGTCTGCATAAAGTCGTTCACTTTCACTGCACCGCGCTCTATCTCAAGTCCCTGCAATGCTTCGAGACCTGCAAGGTTGGCACGACGACCCACACAAATCAGCACCTTGTCCGCCGTCAGCGTTTCTTCCCCTTCCTCTGTCTGTATGATAACACGGTTTTCCTCAAGCGACTTCACCTTGGTCGAGGTAAGGATTCTGACTCCCAACTTCCTATACTTCTCAAGCAGAACGCCTACACAGTCTTTGTCAAGGTTGGGAAGAACAGACGGCATTGCTTCTACATCCGTCACATTCACACCGAGTTCGTGATACAATGTGGCGAACTCCATACCTATAACTCCCCCGCCGACAATCAGGATGTCTGCCGGCAGTTCCTTTGAATCGAGAGCATCGGTGGAGTTCCAGACGTAAGGATTGTCCTTTACACCCGGAATAGGAGGTACGAAATTCTGTGAACCCGTGCAAATCATCAGGTTTTCAGCCTCATACTGTTCTCCGTTGCATTCTATAACGACCTTTTCGTCTGTGCGGCTGAGCACGCTTGCCTCGCCTGCAACAACAGTACAATTGCCATTCCTGAGTTTCTGACGAACTCCTGCCACTAATTTGCGAACCACCTTTTGCTTGCGCTGTTGCATCTTCTGGTAGTCGAAACTGACATTGTCGGCACTGACACCATATTTTGAAGCATTGGTTGCATTGAAGTATTGTTTTGCACTGTAAAGCAGTGTCTTGGTTGGAATACAACCTACATTGAGACAAGTACCTCCGAGAGTGTCTCTCTCGAAAAGCACTACCTTCATTCCGGCTTCTGAAGCCTCGGCTGCCGCAGTGTAGCCCGCAGGACCGCCGCCGATTATTGCAAGATTGAACATATATTGTATAAGTTTTGTTTCTTAGTTCCGTCACATCCCCTAATTACTCCACCGTACTATCACCGTAGTATCACCGCAGTATCACCGTACTATCAGACTCACTCTTCCATCTTGTTAACTTATAGTGCAGAGATATTGTCGGACAGCATCTTTTATCATTTCTTTGCACGGACGCTTCTGACTTGGTGTCGCATTGCCGTTCAGTCCTAACAGGTCAGCACAGATAATGCCGCCGTTATGCTCCTTGAAATCTGCGGCAAGGCGTTGTACCAGACGGTAGTTTAACTGCTTTGCCTGAGGCTGGTTGGGAGTGCTGTTGCCGTTCTCCAACCCTGCCAGAAGAAACATGCCGCATGCGGCGCCGCATGTCTGACGCATCTGACCTATGCCTCCGCCGAATGAAGCAGACACGCGCAATGCCGTCTCCTCGTCCATTCCGTATAGTCCGGCACAGGCTGCAAACACCGCCTGAGAGCAGTTGAAACCCTGCTCGCGCAATGTGGCAGCCCGCTCGACATACGCATTGATTTGTTCTTCCGTAAGTGTCATAATCGTACATTTGACGAAAATCTGTGCAAAGGTACAATTTTTATTTTGAATAAGAAGAAATTTGTAGTACCTTTGCAAAGATTTTTATGAAGACGGTACTCACCACATATCTGCCTCAAGAAGGCTTTGCCTTGCTTCATGGAATGGAGATACTGGCCCCCGCACCTGAACAACAGTGCTTTACAACTGATGAATTGGAGCAACTGATTGTTGATGCCGATTTCCTTGTCTCCACTTTTGACTACCCTGTCAGCGCCTCGCTGCTGGCTCAGGCTTCGCGTTTGAAGATGATAGCCAACTTCGGCAGCGGCTACAACAACCTGCCAATTGACTACTGCCGCGAACACGGGATAATGGTCACCAACACTCCGGAACCCGTCATCGAACCCACTGCCGAGCATGCATGGGCACTGCTCAACACTCTGGCACACCGTATTTCCGAACTCGACCGCAGACTTCGCATGCCCGGCTATGGCGGCATTCACTTTGGAGTAATGCAGAATCTCGGAACACAACTCTATGGCAAGACACTCGGCATAATAGGCATGGGCAATATCGGTCAGGCATTGGCCCGTCGTGCCGTAGCGGGAGGAATGAAGATTATCTATCATAATCGTCATAGATTGCCTTCACCAACAGAGACTTTATACAACGCACGATATGTTTCTACAGAAGAACTCCTGCAGACAGCAGATGTCGTGTCGCTCAACCTGCCATACACTCCTCAGGTGCACCATATTATTAATAAGAATACGCTTCGAATGATGAAACCCACAGCTATGCTTCTCAACACCGCCCGTGGTGCACACGTGGACGAGCAGGCACTGGTTGAAGCATTGCAACAGAAGCAGATAGCAGGTGCGGCACTTGACGTGTACGAGCACGAACCGGAAATCACGCCGGCTCTGCTCCGCCTTGACAACGTGGTCCTCTCCCCGCATATCGGCACCGGCACTTGGGAAGGACGGGTAGAGATGGGCAAGTGTGTAAGCCGCAACATATTGAACTACATAAACAACAATATTCACTTATTAAATTCAGTTTTATGAAAAAAACTATCATTCTGGCATCAGCTGTAGCAGCCTTGATGCTCACCTCTTGCGGATTCGGCAAGAGCGCAACCACCAACACCACCGAGTCAACCACCACAACCACTACTCAGGCAACCGCTTCGGATGCCGCCATGATGGGTAAGAACGCAGGTTCTGCACTCGACTATCTGGCTGCACAATACAAATCAAGCGGCAAGATTGACATGACTAACATGATGAATGTGGCCCAGATGCTCAATCTCGTAGGCGCAGCGCAACAGGTCTACAACAACAAATCAAGTCAGGAGTATCGGCAAGGCTTCATCAAAGGTATGATAGCCAACTCTATCAATATTGACGAACTGAATGCCGGAACTATCACCGACTCTCTTAACGAAATGATGGAAGAGACCCAGGTTGACAAACTGCAATCAGCCATGCAGAAAGGTCAGGCTACTGCTACCGAGGTACAGAACGTTGCCAACAGCGTAACAAACATCATCAGTCTGTTCAAGAAGTAAACCATGACTCTTACTGACAGATTCTTACATTACGTCTCGTTCCACACAACGTCCGACGAGAACACAGGTACAACACCATCTACCCCCGGGCAGATGGTGCTTGCCCGTGCCATTCGTGACGAACTCATCAAGATGGGTATGCAGGATGTGGAACTCGATGACAACGGCTACCTGATGGCTACCCTGCCCCAGAATACCGATGAGAAGAAGCCTGTTATCGGTTTCATCGCACACATGGACACTGCCCCCGATGCTTCCGGAAAGGACATAAAGCCCTTCATCGTGAAGAACTATCAGGGTGGTGACATACTGCTCAATGCAGAGAAAAACATCATTCTCGAAGTGGCGACATATCCTGAGATAAAGCGATATATAGGCAACGACATCATCTTCACCGATGGCACCACTCTGCTCGGAGCCGACGATAAAGCGGGTGTGGCTGAGATAATTACAGCCATGGAGTACCTGCTGCAGCACCCCGAACTGAAGCACGGCAAGATACGCATCGGCTTTACCCCTGACGAAGAGATTGGTCAGGGTGCCGACCACTTTGACGTACAAAAATTCGGAGCTGACTGGGCATACACCATGGACGGCGGCACTATCGGCGAACTTGAGTACGAGAACTTCAACGCCGCAGGCTGCAAGGTTATAATAAAAGGCATTAACGTACACCCGGGTTCGGCATTGGGCAAGATGCGAAATGCCATGCTTATTGCCACTGAGTTTGCGCAACTCATGCCCGCCAAGGAAACACCGGCTTGCACACAGGGCTACGAAGGGTTCTATCATATAGTCGGCATGCAGGGCACGGTGGAAGAAGCGACTCTGAGTTACATCATACGTGACCATGACCGTCAGCACTTTGAGGAGCGCAAGCAGTTTATGCAGACTATGGCGGAGAAGATGAACCTCAAGTACGGCGAAGGCACTGTCACTGTGCAGCTTCGCGACCAGTACTACAACATGTTGGAAAAGATACAGCCCGTCATGCACGTGGTGGAACTGGCAAAGAAAGCCATGACAGAAGCAGGTGTCACCCCGAAGGTGCAGCCCATCCGCGGCGGTACTGACGGCGCACGGCTGAGTTTCGAGGGTCTCCCCTGCCCCAATATCTTTGCAGGCGGAGAGAACTTCCACAGCCGCTTCGAGTATGTACCCATCCAGTCAATGCAGGCAGCAATGAACGTTATACTTAAAATCATTGAATTATGTTAAAAGAGACTCCTTTTACCGCAACCCATATTGCACTTGGTGCAAAAATGCATGAGTTCGCAGGCTACAATATGCCTATCGAGTACCCGACAGGTATCACACAGGAGCACCTGTGTGTACGTCAGGGCGTTGGCGTGTTCGACGTCAGCCACATGGGCGAGTTTTGGGTAAAGGGCGAACGCGCCCTCGACCTGTTGCAGTATATCTGCTCCAACGACATAAGCAAACTGGAGGCAGGCAAGGCACAATACAACTGCTTCCCCAACGGCAAAGGAGGTATTGTGGACGACCTTATAGTATATAAGTACTCCACTACCAAGTATCTGCTTGTGGTTAATGCCTCCAATATTGACAAAGACTGGGCATGGGTAAATCAGCAGAATGAGCACTTCGGCTGCACACTGCAGAATGCATCAGACCGCATGGCACAACTCGCCGTGCAGGGACCCAAGGCTACCGAGATGCTGCAAAAGCTCACGGACCTTGACTTGAGCAGTATCCCCTACTACTCTTTCCGCGAGTGGAGTTTTGCCGGTGTACAACCAGTGATAATAAGCAATACCGGCTACACAGGTGCAGGAGGCTTCGAACTCTATTTCTACCCCGAACACGCAAAGCAGATTTGGGACGCCCTGTTCGAAGTTGGCAAAGAGTATGGTCTGCAGCCAATCGGACTCGGTGCACGCGACTCTCTGCGTCTTGAGAAATGGTATTGCCTCTATGGCAACGATATTGACGACACCACCTCGCCAATAGAGGCAGGTCTGGGTTGGATTACCAAGTTTGTTGACGGCAAAGACTTCATTGACAAAGAGTATCTGATGAAGCAGAAAGCAGAAGGTGTAAACCGCAAACTTGTACATTTCGAGTTGACAGAGCGCGGCATACCTCGTCACGGTTACGAACTATGCAATGCCGAAGGTGAGACTATCGGCAATGTGACCTCCGGCATCATGCTTCCCGGCACCCGCACAGGTATCGGTATGGGATATGTCAAGACCGACTACTCGAAGAAAGACACCGTTATTTACGTGAAGATTCGCGAGAAACTGATACCAGCCAAAGTTGTGTAACAAACTTGGATATCCCATTATATTCAATAATCAGGGTGGCAGCCTTTACAGACCGCCACCCTGTGTTTTTTTATCATACTTGTTTATCACAAGTCTTGCACAAGACGTACAGACAATCCATCGCATTTGTCACTATGGTATGTCGTAGTTATTCCATAACTTTTATCACTACCGAAATCTATATAATGCGCTTTTCCGCTTGTATCACTCGGATTGGAGGTCCAATAGTGACCATAACTGTTATTAACATTACCTATATACATTTCACCATAGGATGAATAATATCTAAAGCCTGCATTAGGAAGAAAGATGGCACCATTCTTCTCCATTTTCTCCCATTCGGCAACAGAGTATTGATTGTCTGACCAACTATAGTCTATTGACGTAAAACTGACTCCTGAGGGAAGTGTCCAATCGTCAGGCAGGAAGATGCAACCTTCAATGCCGTTTACCTTACCCTTCCCGCGTTTACTTGACGCATTGGCGCGACTGTCGATAAGGTACTTCCATTCATCCAAACTCAATGTTCTCCATTGATTTGACTCATCACCTCCATTCAAGATAGGATTAGCTCCCCAATCTTTGAATGATGTAGGATAATCAGAATTTTTACTTGATGCATTTGTAGGGTTTTGACCCGTTCCCCAACCGAACAAATCTATCCAACCGCTATATGTAGAAGATATATTTTCGTTATCACTGCCGACAATATCATATTGGTTCTCAGCAAAACTCCATGTGCTCGTGCTTGCCTGATATCTGAGGTTTCCGGAAGAGAATCTCACTTTCTTCGAACTGCTTACAGAGAAATACTTGACTCCGGCACGGGTAATGGTAACAATCTTTGTCTTGTCAGCGCACTCAAATGTGATTTCTGCCGTTGTCTCTGTCGAAGACTTTGAAGACTCTACCGATACAACAACATCTGCACTGCCTAAATCACTTTTTTGAGAAAGTACCACCCAACTTTCAGATGACTCTGCACTCCAGACCGCACCCTCTGCTGTAACAGAGATGGTGAACTTACCGCCGTCGGCTGTGCAATCAATACTTGTTGGTGAAACACTGAACTTTACCTCATCCTGATTCTCTGGGTCATCATGGTCATCCGGATTCTTAGGTTCTGATGTAGCCTTTACCACCTCTACTTCACACTCTGCCGTGAACTTGCCGCAGGTAGCAGTAACTGTGGTCTTGCCTATCTTCACACCGGTTACCTTACCGCTTTGGCTCACTTTGGCAATCTTCGTGTTGTCAGACTCCCATTCCACTTCAGGCGCAGAATCTTCTGCATCCTCTGGCTCATACCATACTCGAAGTTGATAACTGTCATCCACTTCTACTTCAATCGATTTTTTGTTAAGACTAATGCCTTTGAGTTCTTTCGGAGTGTTGTTCTCTGAGGGTGTGCAAGCAGCAAGCATAAATGCCGCAAGCAGGAATAAATAAGTTTTCTTCATCTTTGTTTATGTTTATTGGTTAATATTAATTAGTTCTATTGTGTGCTATTTTCCTGCCATCCTATTTCATAAAATAACAGCAAGTAGTATCCGCATAGTTATCGGACACTACTTGCTGTGGTGTGTTCGTTGCGAATACTTTGATGGCTATATGGGGGGGGGTAATTCGCATGATTATGACGCGTTTAATGATTTGCAAAGGTAATAGAAATATATTATATACGCAACTTTCTTCTGCAATTTTATTGCTTCATACGTTGTAGCACTACCACGTTGCCTGTATTCAGCCACTCCTTCAGAGATGCGGTCTGATCCCAACCAAGCGACTTGTATAGCCTTATACAAGCAGTATTGTTTTCTGCCACAAATATATAAAGCATCCTCATATTCAAGAAGCTGAATGCATACTCTTCCAATAGTCTTACCACCATCTTTCCAACTCCTTTACCTCGAGCCGCTTCTGCCAAATACATTCCCACGGCAGCCTTGCGGTTGTGAGGGTCGAAATCAAAGAGGTCGATGCAACCGAGAGTGGAGTTGTCGGATACCGACTCAATAATCAGCCTCAGTTGACCGTCTTTGTATATATCTCCCGTTGAGGACTCTATATAATCGCGCAAATCCTTCTGTGACAAAGGATTATGTATGTCAGAATCAGCCCATGAGCGTGAGTCATTCTCCCATTGATAGAGAAAAGGCAAATCTGTCGGTTCCAACTTCCTCAGTGATATGTCGTCGGCATGAAGCATATATTATTCTTTGTCGTTTGACAGTAGAGACTGAATATATTCAGTCTCTACCTTATATTGGCATCTACCATTGACGGCAGGACTTCAATTTTACACAACTTCTTATCTGTGGAACAACCCGAACAAACCCTTCTTTCCTTGAGTATCGCCGGTGGTATCACCTGTGAAAGGTTTGTGAGGATTGCCAGAGTGAACCATCTGATATATCACTCCCCAGTCAGGCAGACCTCCGAGATTCTTGTCATCAATCCACAAGTCAGCATTTATCTTCCTTGGAGTATTGTGTTCATCGGTCTCTTCGGGATAATTGCTGTTGACAGCATAAAACTCCAACCCCTTAGCCTTGCAATAGTCAAGCGCCTCTTGCAATAGTTCCCCCTCGCGAACTGTCCACAGAACAATCTGATGGTGGTCTTCCTGTTGCAGTTTACGCAATGTCTCAATGGCAAAGGGCACGGGTTTGCCTATACGCGGATACTCATGAGTGACTATAGTGCCGTCGAAATCTACTGCGATAATCATTTTGTTTAATATTGTTGGTCGGTGTTGTCGGAGAGTTCTATCTCCATTTTTCTCTGAGTGGGTTTGCAGAAATAGAGCCCTATCACCGAGATGCCTGCGCACCAAAGCATAGAAGTGTAGCCTCCGAGCCAATAGAAAGCCGCAATGCCAAGTACAGCACCAATGCCTATCAAGCATATACGCGCAATGCCAAGGTTGCGATAGTTGATAAGCAATGCCTCTCCGCTATACTTCTGTTTAACCATATCAAGCAACTTCTTGAAGCCATACAAGCCGCCGGCTACAGAGACTATGGCATAGCAGATTACTATATATTGTACTGCCTGACCAAGACCGCTCATTTTGTCAACAGCGGTTATCTGCTGCGTCTTCACCAACAAATACCACATTAATACCGCGGCTGCTACTATAAGTAAATAGAAGCCGTAATAAAAACAATTGAGAGTAATGTTAACTTTCTTGTCCATATAAATATATTGTTTATCCTTTGAACTCCACACGGTTGAGTATAGAGCGACCAAGCGTGATTTCATCGGTATATTCGAGTTCGTTGCCGATAGCCATACCTCTTGCAATCTGCGACACGCGCACACCTGTAGGTGCCAGACGGCGATAGATGTAGAAGTTGGTGGTATCGCCTTCCATAGTGGTAGGCAAAGCGAGTATCACCTCTTTTATCTGTTCCGGTTCTATGCGTGCCACAAGCGAGTCAATCTCTATATCCTTTGGACCTATCCCGTCCATAGGTGATATGATGCCGCCGAGCACATGATACAAACCGCTGTACTGCCCCGTTTTCTCCACTGACATCACGTCCTGTATATTCTCCACCACGCACACCGTCTGTCTGTCTCTGCGAGTTGACTGGCATATAGGGCAAACCTCAGTATCAGAGATATTGTGGCAGATACGGCAATAATGCACTTCTTTCTTGAGGCGCGTAAGCGCATCAGCAAAAGCCTCCACATCATTTTCCGGCTGGCGGAGCAGATGCAACACAAGTCGCAATGCCGTCTTTCTGCCTAACCCGGGCAACGAAGAAAACTGATTGACCGCATTCTCAAGTAATATGGATGGATAGTCTGACAAGCTTATTTAATAATATACAATTGACTATTTACTTTTAAGATTTGAGTATTTAACTAATCACTCTTTGCATATTTTCCGTGCAAAGATACGAAAATATTTCGATATATGCACAGAATAGTTTGTATTTGGCATTTTTTTTGTACTTTTGCGTCCGAAAGCGTAATATGAGAAGATTTATCTACATATCTTTACTGATGCTGTTTGTGCTCCCTGCTTCTGCCGGGCGCGGTTTGCGCTATGAGACCTGCGTAATGAAAGACAATGTGCGCACTCTGCGTATCCGTTATGCTGATACCACTCAGCCTGAACGCCCTATTCTCACATTGGGTGGCGATGAGCAACTGGAGATTTCGTTTGACGAGTTGAGTCACGAGACCCGCAACTACACGTATACCCTTCTCCATCTTAATGCCGACGGCACTGAGAGCAACCTTAGCAGCAGCGAGTACCTGCAAGGTTTCACCACTCAGGATATAACCGACTACACGACATCGCTCAACACTCAGCAACTCTACACGCATTACTCATTCCTTTTCCCAAACGAGGACATGCAACCTCTGGTAAGCGGCAATTATGCTCTGAAGATTTACGAAGACGGCGACCGCGACAACGTGGTGGCATACGTGTGCTTCTCCGTTGTAGAGCCGCTTGTAAGCATTGATATCAATGTGCGTGGCAATACCGATATAGAACTCGCCGGTCGCTATCAGCAACTTGATATAGATGTCAACTTCGGCGAGATGAATATAGTCAACCCTGCTGGTGATATCACTCTTCTTGTCAGACAAAACGGAAGAACGGACAACGAAGTGCTCAACCCCCGCCCTACATATATAGAAAACCGCCGTCTCCGCTATATCAACCAGAAACAACTTATCTTCGAGGCAGGCAACGAGTACAGGCATTTCGACATCGCTTCGCAGTATTTCAAGGGCTACAATGTTGACCGTATCTACTTCGACCGTAATTTCTATCATGCCTTCCTTTTCCCGGATGAAATCAAGTCTGAGTCGCCATATCTTACAGAATACGATGCCAATGGCCAGTGTGTTGTTCACGCTGAGAAAGTGCAGGATGACGACACCGAAGCCGACTATATGTGGGTACATTTTCTTCTCCCTGCTACCGAGCCTTGGTTTACTGGCAGTCTGTTTGTCAACGGTGACCTCACCTACAACTGCTTCACTACTGAGAACCGCATGCAATATGATGCCAAGCATCAGGCATATACTCTCTCACTCTATCTCAAGCAAGGCGGCTACGACTATCAGTATCTGTTCTTGGAGAAAGGCAAGACCTCTGCCACCACTTTCCCCGCCGAAGGCAGCCACTGGCAGACACAAAACGAGTACACAGTGTATGTGTACTACCATCCTTTCGGTTCTCGCGGCGACAGACTGATAGGTGTCAAGCGCTTGTGATTACGCGTCTGCGATTACTCAGTTTTTTTCTTATTGAATATTTCTGTGAGCCTCATCAACACCGGAGGCAGCCAGAGAGCCATTAGCACCACCGATCCCATACCAATAAAGGTGACAGTACCGAGCGAGTGCATGGCAGGATGCTTGGCGAGCACAAGCACACCCATGGAAACAAGCATCAGCAGCGCCGACAGCAGTATCGACTGCTTGTATTGATGCAGCATGGTTTTGCCTGTTTGCTTTTCGTAAATCAGACCCTCAACCATAAAAATAGTATAGTCATCGCCCTGGCCGAAGATAAAGGTGGCGAGAATAACATTCACTATATTGAACTGAATGCCTGCAAGTTGCATCAGAGCCACTATCAGCACCCAACTGACCAGCATAGGCAGGAAAGCAACAATGCCGTTTTTCACGCTGCGGAAACTGAGGCATAGGAATATCAGCACAATAAATGAGCATACGAGTCCTATATAGTTGAAGTTGTCGTTGAGTGAGGTGGCAATCATTGAGTTGAGAGCCGCGCTGTCGAATCTGCCCGGCCATAGAGCAGCCATCGTAGAAACATCACTGAGGTCCGCAGCGGCAAAGGGCTGAGTCAGCATATCGCAGAATGCAGAGAAAGAACCTTGTTTGAATCCTGCAGCAGCGGCTTCTGTTTTGAGTATATCTACAACGGCAGATGCATCTCTATGCTGCCAATACTCATTCCACCTCTCCAACCGTTTCGTCAACTCTGCCCTCGCCGAAGCAGCAAGATAAGCAGGCTCACTGCTGTTTTCCGACAAAGTCTCAAACATAGCGAAATCCTTTCTCTGCTGCTCTGTCATATAGTTGATATGCGAGAGATTGCTGTCAAAAAGCGGTTGTTGCTTGATATATGGCACTGCCAGCGCTGTCATTAGAACAGGCACCATAAGCCATGTACTCCACTTGCGCATCTTTGCATTTCTTATCTCAGGCAGAGGCAACTCCCTTACTTTTGTATTTTCTTTGCTCATCAGATGCGGCAACACCAATATGCAAAACAAGATAGTGCCTACCAACATCACGGCGGCAAACAGACCAAGTTGCCGGAGTGCTACTGCATTGAGTGGCAGCAAGGCAAGAAAAGCACCAACTGTGGTTATATTTCCTACAATCAGCGGCGAGAGCACCTCCTTGAGAGTTTGCCTCACTGAGTCTGTATAGCGCCTGTGCACAAGCAGATGCAGCGGATAATTGACCGCAATACCAATCAATATCCCGCCTATTCCAAACACGATGGCACTCACACCTTTATTCATCATAGCCAACGCCGCCATTGCCATCAGCCACCCGAAGCCGACAGAAAGCATGATTAGCAGAATATCTGTCTTGCGGGGGAATGAGTATCCGAGCAAAAGAACAAGCATCAACACTGTGAGTGTGAGCACCAGCACTGTGTCGTGCTTAATGCGGCGGGCATTGCCTGCTGCCACCACAGGCGCACCCAACAGACGTATGCTCACAGATGGCATCAGTTGCATAACACTCTCTGTTTGAGACGATAGCGAATCAACGAGTAGTGCATTCTGCTTCGACTCTGTGCTGCCATAAGGCGAATCAACAAAAGCAAAACCCATTTTGCCATCGCGAGTCATCATATATCCGTTGTGCGACATAAACACCGACTGAGCACCTGCATACTGACCACTGGCACCTTTGGAGAGAGGTATAAGCCTTAGAGGGTCTGAGCTGACTGAATGCCTTAGTTGACCCATACCGGGCATAGCCAGCATCTGTTTGTCAGTCTGCAAGAGCACTCTGATGCTATCAGGGTTGAGTATCTTATCCAACCGCAGATAGTCGTTCTCATCAAGGAAATAAGGCAGATGAGAGTATATATAGTCGAGTCGTGAGAGAAAGGAGCCGAAATCGACTTCGATTATTGCATCCGGATTATATTCTGCAAAAATGTCAATAGCCTGGCATACGGTATCGGCATTATCACCCTCAAATATAACTACTATACGGTCGGCATCACTCATCTTCGAGTATATCTGAGCCGACTCTTTGTACTCGTCGCCAACCGGCAAAAAATCCATTATATCTTCCGTAAGGCGCAGACGCGATGAGAGTGTAGCCAATGCGACCACCACTATTGCCAGCCCTACCCACAATACGTATTTGCGGACTGACAGCCAATCATATATCCTCAGTAGAAAATTCAAAGCAGATACACGCAAGTTGGTTATCTCTCGTCGATAAACTTCACGGGTTTGCGACTCTTGGCAGGGAAATTGATTGTATGGATGACATCTGCAGGCAGAATCTCTATGTCAGGCGCTACACGCAGGCGTGCACGGAAACGGTCTTTCAGATTCTTGATGACATCCTCATGTTGCATATCAATGTTTTTCAGACCTACTCTGACCAACACCTCATCTGTGCCGGAGGCAGAAGTGCGCACCATGACCACATAGTTTTGTACATAGTCGGTATTGTCAAGCACATCGTTGATAGCAGGTGGATAGAGTGTGGTGCCCTTAAGTTTGATCATATTGTTTTTTCTGCCAACAAGCGGAGTAAGCCTGAAAGAGTTTCTTCCGCAGCGGCAATGCTCTGTAATCTTGGCTGCTATATCTCCTGTCTTGAAGCGCAGCAGCGGCATACCTTCCACCCCGAGAGTAGTCACCACCACTTCTCCCGCATCGCCATCTTTCACCACATTGCCGTTCTCATCGACAATCTCCACAATTATCAACTCCGGATGCACATGCCCTCCGCAACCATATTGGCACTCGGAGAAGGTGGCACTCATTTCTGTCGATGAATACGTGGCATACAACTCCACTTCCGACCACTCGTCGTGGATACGCCTGCCAAGCAGATTGAGATTAAACTGTTGGTCACGCAGACCCTCGCCTATGCCAATAATCTTCTTCACCGAGCAATGGCGATAGTCGATATTATGCTGTTTTGCATACTCTACCAAACGCAGAATGAAACTTGGCACACACATTATTGCCGTGGGGTTAAGGCGCTGAATAGTGTCCCACTGGAGTTCGGGAATACCATTGCCTACACGAATCACACCGGCACCCAGTTTCCTCAAACCGAGAAAATATGCCATACCAGCCATGAAGCGCTTGTCAAGTGTGGTCATCAGCTGCACTCTTGACTCTTTGGTAATACCGGCACAATCAAACGACTTCATCTCGTTGTATGCCAAGCGCTGCAAATCATTGTCAGTGCAAGCAAATGTGACAGGGTCACCCATCGTTCCCGAGGTAGTGACATAATCAATCACCATACTCTCGTCAACACATAGAAAATCGCGATTGAACTTATGCAACTGCTCCTTCTCAGTGAATGGCAGATATTGCAAGTCCTCTATACACTTTATAGTACAAGGGTCTATACCCTTGTCGCGAAACATTCGCATATAATAAGGTGAGTGCTCTGCCAGATAGTGCATCTGCTGCTGCAGTTTGTCTTCCTGCAAACGCTTTATTTCTTCTGCTGACGCAAATTCAATATCCATTTCATAAACTCCGTTTTCCACTGCCGGCATTCGTTTGTGCCCTTCACCTCGGAAGCGCCAAAGCCGTGCCCGCCTGTTTTGTATTGTATGTATTTGTGCTCCACTGCCATAGCCGTCAATGCGGAGTCAAGCAGTTCACTGTTTTCGTACTTCACTATAGGGTCATCCTGACAATTGACCAGAAAAACAGGAGGACAATCGCTCGTAATATGCTTCTCAAGCGACAATGAGTCACGCATCATGTCATTCCATTGCCCCCATACTCCCAAAGCGCCTCTTCTGCTGCGGCGATGTGTCAGTTGCTTGTCGCTCATTGTTACCACAGGATACACGCTGCAGATGAATGCCGGTTTGTACACAGTGCGGTTATACACATACGACGACATGGCAAGATGACCGCCAGCCGAGAACCCCATCACACCTATCATATCGTTATCTCCCCCCTCCTCAGCCGCATGTGAATACACATAAGCAAGCGCATCTTCCACATCCTCAAGCATATCAGGATACTTATTACCGACACCAAGCACGCGAAATCCGGTTATATAAGCAGCCACTGTTGCCACCCTGTATTTTAGCAGATATGCGTTTATGCCTTCCGATTGTAACCATTGGCAAACACCTGTGCCTTCTGTCTTCATGTCATGCCACGAGTAACTGCCACCTGGGCAAACAATCACAGCAATACCCGTATTCTTCACAGAATCTGCAGCAAAATAGTCTATAGTAACCCTACCCTTTGCTCCTCGAGCATTATCACGCAGTGCATTCTTGGGTTTTGCTGCAAGCATACCGGCACACAACAAGAAAAACAATATTACGTATATCTTTTTCAATGTTCTGCGAATTATTCAACTTCGCTCTCTATCAGTTGGTAATAGTATTTTCTAATGTTTTTTGTCCGTTCCCTGTAACCGACACCGAAACTTTTATCTTCCGGTTTAATCTCAGGCAATATGATAACACTTATCTCCTTGGGAGAGCCGACAATATATGGAGTTTTTTGCAAAGCATCAATATGACCACGCATCAATAAAGGCCTTATAGGAAGATTCAGTTGCTCAGCCAGATAGAAAGCACCTTTGTGAAAACGACCGAGTTCGCCGGTCATACTCCGCGTACCCTCGGGGAATATGGCAACCGAATAACCTTCGTCCACCTTCTTTTTAACTACAGGCACAAAATTATCCATTCCCTCTTCCATCTTTATTATTCCCATTGCGCGAGCCAGAGCACCAAACAAGATGTTGTTTGCCACCCATCTCTTGCCTACAAGCACAAGATTCTCATGTAATGAAAGCAGACTCATCACATCAAGCACAGACGAGTGATTGGCGATATATATAGCAGGCTTGTTAAAGTCAAGCGCTGCGGCTCCTTCAGCCAACTTTACTTTATAGTCAGAATTGGCAAATATACTCATAAACCAACCTGTTGCCTTACCCAGCACCCTGCGCAGTTTTTTGTGGAAACTCGGTTTTCTGCCTTCAAAGACAGTTAAAAACAGTAACGCTGAATTCAAATACAAGCACAGCAACGCGAACAATAGGGAATAGAACACCGTATAACACCATCTGCGCGGCAAGCCATAAACTACCGCCAGAATACACAATATGGTATTCAGAACTGATATTCTGCCAAAATCCTTTGCAGGACGGAAATAACTGACTCGCTTTTCTTTAGGCGGATAATATACTCTGATTGGCACTGACACCAGAGACACATTTGCCCATGCAGTAAACACAAGTAGCAGCAATTCGGCTTCATAGCGGTTGGTCATCAGTTTCTCTCCATGCAGTCTTTCAAGCGGATACACGCGGAATCCTGTCTGCGTGTCAGGCAGATAAGTAAATGTTTGAACAAAAAACCAGAAGTTTGAGAACTTATTGGCAAACGTATTTTTTTCTGGCATATTCTCCTGCCTAAGACCACGGGTGCCTATAATAAGAGCCTCCGGTCGTATTCTGGAAGCACGAAGCATACCTGGTAAATCCTCAGGAAAATGCTGACCATCGGAGTCGAGAGTAACCACATGAGTATAACCCATCTCACGTGCTTTCTTGAGACCTGTTTTCAGAGCATAACCTTTACCACGGTTCTTGCTGTAACTCACTATGGTCAGACGCTCGTCATTAATTGACTCAAGACTATCCTTCGTGCCGTCAGTTGCGCCATCAACCACTACTATTACAGGCAGATACTCAAGCGTTCTCCTTACTACGTCGGCAGCAGTGGATACGTTGTTATATGTCGGTATGAGAGCACAATATTTCATTTCTCAGCCTATTATTTAACCTTCGCATTCTTGAAGTTTATCTGCGTTTTGTCACCTGTAGGCTCTGTCAAAACCACTTCAACGGCTACATTGTCTTTGAAAAGAATCTTTACCTCGCTGAACATCTTTCTAAGTTGTTTCGGTAGCGGGCTTATTGTCTGCCAGCCATCTGCATGCTCTTGTTCCGATACAATCAGACTCCGAATGTAGTTGAGCATTGGCTCCGGCAGTTTTGCCTCTGCCTTTCCGTCATATTGCCATGATATATTCTCAGGAGCTTCAAATCGGATGTGACCTGTCATCACCTGCGGTTCCACAAGCAAATCAGAAGTCCTCGTTTGAACAAAATCTGCATCAAACAATCCGATAAACAGTATAACGAACAATGTCTTCATTTAGTCAGAAAAAAACAACCAAGCAAAATAAACAATATACCAGCCCACTGCCAATAACTGATACTTTCGTGAAATACCCACATTGCTGCCAACATTCCGAACACAAAACTCAAGGCTGTCAATGGATATGCATTCGACAACGGGAAATGGCGTAGAATATACATCCAAAGCAAGCCTGCGCTTGTAAACAACACTCCGCAACATGCAAGTTGCCAGTTAAGCAGAAGTGAATGCACAAAAAACTCCCATTTGCTTTGAGCTTTATCCATGTGAATGACTGCCAGTTTCAGCATCACCTGACCTCCGCACAACAGCATGCTTTGCAATATGGATAACAAAACAAGTCTCAACATACCATTACTTTTGCCTTGGCAATGTTTTCAGCATACATTCCTGCCTGCCGCAAATATTCTTGCCAACCTTCTGCAATCTCGTCATAACCGCATACAAGTACTGACTTCGCTTCGCCTGTCATAAGCAGTAATGCGGCTTGCGCCTCTGCTTCTGACATACTGTTTTTGCCATGTGAAAAAGTGGCATTATATCCCTTACACGACAACAACCTTGCCAAAGTCCCTGCAGCATTGTTATGTGTTGACGACATAAACTGCATTGGGCTTATGCCTTGCTCACCTGTAGCAGTCAGTTGCTTCAACAATTCAACGGTAGGAATCATTCCGCCCCATTGAGTACCGACAACAATAGCATCGGGTATTTCTACAGCAGCTTTTTCCAGTGCTTTATGTGCGGCTACTACCAGTTGTCTAAGCGCCGGAGTCATTCTACGGGCTTGCATTGCAGGAATATATTGCTTATAGTCGGAGTCTTCATTTGCTGTCACATATTCAGTCATGCATATCTGCCCTATATTGGGCAACATGGGTAACTCGCGTTGCTCACGACTAAGAATAACACTTGTATCATTGCCTCCGAATCCGAAAGCATTGCTCATAGCATACTTATAGTTGTCAGTTTCCATTCTCCATAGTGCGAAACAAAGCTCTATGCTTCCGCTTGCAGAAGTGGTATGGCCTGTGAGCGGTTTAGTAGATTCTATAAGTGGCAACTTTTCTCCATATAGTCTTTCTATTGCTCGCATCTCACTCGCATCATTGTTTGGAGTAGCAGTACCATGCGCATTCAGATATGGAATATCTGCAGCACTCAATCCACTCATTCTCAAAGCATCATACATAGCCCCGTAAGCGCCATCACCATCTGGCGATGAAGCTGTTTGGTGATATGCGTCACATTTATTGCCATAGCCTGCAACATAACCATAAATCTTTGCTCCGCGTTTCTCTGCCTCTTCTGCATCCTCAAGAACCAGATAGGCAGCTCCCTCTCCAAGATTTATCCCGTCTCGGTCGGGGGCAAATGGTCTGCATATTTTCTCCGACAATATTCCTAATGCTCCGAAACCGTTAACATGAAATCTTGTCAAAGCCTCTGTGCCTCCCGTGATAACACGTTTTGCCACACCAGTTCTCAACATCATCACTCCATGCACCAATGCATTAAGTGCCGATGAGCATGCTGTGGATATGGTAGTTGAGTTTGCCAGACCGAAACATTGTTGCAGCATAGCAGCAGTCATGCCTGCCTCATGCTGGAATATTGTATCAATATGTGAATAATCGCCCTGTTGCCATTCACCGTAATGGATTTCTGTAAGGTCCATACCGCCTACGGTTGTGCCATTTACAAGTTCCATTCCGCTCAGCATCTCCTTTGTCAGACCTGCATCAGTTATGGCTTCACGCAATGCAATCATTCCGAGCAATACATTTCTGCTTATTTCCTTATGCTCGTCCTGACCGGCAAGGCGTGCCAGTTGGGCATTGCTCAGTCCGACTTCACCGAGAGGCCATTCATGATGAATGGTAGGCATTATTTGAGCCGGAGCGACTGCCGACTCTCTTGCGAGCAAATGCTCACGGTTGGCCTCTGCCCCCACTCCCAATGCAGAGATTATTCCTATGCCTGTTATAGCAATTCTCATTTTTTGCGGTTGGCTATTATATAAGCAGCCATAGCGTCTATGCTCGCAAACACTGCCTTCGACTGGTTTCTGTCGCTGAATTTGATGCCGTAGTTTTTGTCAAGCAACATAAGCAACTCCAATGCGTCTATTGAGTCAAGCCCCAATCCTTCGCCGAACAATGGTGCCGCATCATCTATATCAGCAGGCGTAATGTCCTCCAAATTCAACACCTCTATCACTTGCTGTTTCAGTTGCTCTTTTAGTTCTTTATTATCCATTTTCTGATATTTTGTTATATTGTTTATTAAATCTTTGTTATTATCGTTTCAAAAGACTCAGTTTTGCATAATAATCATCTGTTGACACGCACTCCACCCATCCGGCAATTATCGTTTTTATCGATGGCTTCATACCTGTAACATCTATCAACTGCTGCATTTCGTCCTCACTATGCAATACATAAAAGGCGGTCTCACCATATACCTGATGCCTTATCGCCACCTCACCGGTCACTATGTTTGGCAATGTATATACAAACAACGCCGGGGATGGGAAATAGTTGTTTTTGTCCTCAATGGTTGCTTCGTAGTCCTTGTCATTCTTCATAGATGCAGAATAGTTCGCCATCACAATTGCAGTCCCCTCATGCTCAGGTTCCACTCCTGCTCTTTTCAGCAGCAACTCTGTGCCGACAAAACCAAGCCTGGCTAACATATCCATCTTGTAGAATTTAGGATAATTGCCTATCTCCGCCTTGTAAAGTTCTTTTATATTGTCACTGCTGGTAAGTGTAACCGCAGCCTTTTCTTTCCATTTGTTATATTCGTCCGGCGTCAAATTTTTCTCTTTCACTTCAGCCTTTGTCCATGCCACGGCTGCATTCACTCCACCAAAGCCGGAAAGCAGTTTGATAAACGAGTTGCCACGACTTTCCCTTTCATCTTGTGACAGATTTACTCTATATGTCGTTCCCTGTGTCTCATAGCCTTTGCTTGGCAGTATCACTCCTTCATCTAACGCATGCATGGTCAGTATTGTCTCCAGCAAACCTGCCGCACCCATCGTGTGACCATAATATCCCTTCAATGCACTCACCGGAATCTCATCCATTTCTGCCCTATGGATGGCAATAGACTCCATCTCATCGTTATATAAAGTTCCTGTGCCATGCACGCTTATCATCGCCAGATCTGTCTTGTCAACAAGTTTCAGCATATCTTTCAGACATCTCAGACTCCCCTCTGCGGTTCTTGATGGTCCGCTTATGTGGTTGGCATCATTGTGTATCGAGCCTCCCATCAAATGCCACTTGCCATTTCTTGTGTTCGACAATATGAGTGTTGCTACCGCTTCTCCTGCATTAAGTCCTTTTCTCTGCACATCAAAAGGCCGGCACAACTCATTGGAAAGCGCTTTAAACGACTGAAAACCTGACACTATAAACTCCGACTGTACATCACAACCAACTACTATTGCCGTCTCATATCTTCCTGATGTCAGCATTCTCCATGCCGCCAATTGGGCGGAAACACCTGAAGTACATGCAGTGGAAACCACTATCGGAGATACCTTGTTCCCAAAATAGTTCGCCACCTTTTTTGCTGAATCCGCCGGAGACGACCATATATTACCTTTTGTTGTGCTTATTATAAATACACATGTGTCTGATTCTGCATTAATATGTGTCTCTGAAAGCGCTGCCGCTACCGATTTTATCAACAATGTTTCAAAAGAAGTATAACCATCCATACACGGCAGTTCTTCAAAGAACGAACCGACCACCGGCTCCTGCAGCTTCACTCCATGCACATTATCATGGTTGCGAAGTGCTGTCTTCCCTGATCTCACGGCCTCAAGGTTTGCAGCCGTTGTCATTCCCAATGGGGATATAATATTGTCGGCAATCGCACTAATCATCTCATCTGTCTCCTGTATGCCAAAACTGGTAGAAATGGAACCACTGCAAGGGATATTTATTCAATATCTTTCCCATTTCATCAGTAAATTTGTTCAATATCACTTTTGCTTGTTCTGTTGCATTGCCTGTTTCTTTTCCTGTAGCCAATTCACGGATATAAAGCGTATAGGTGTCTGCTTTCTCTCTCATCATGAACATGGTTATCACCGGCACCTTTTCTATAGCGGCCACTCTGTATGGTCCTTCCGGAAATTCTGTATTCTCACCTAAAAGCGGGGCTGTCAGCGTTCTACCGCCATAAAACATTCTGTCGCCGTGAATCGATAGTATCTCCCCCCTGCTTAACGCTTCGTGCATTGCAAATATATGACCTCCGTCTTTTTGCATTGGCAGAAAATACAACCCCATCTTGTTGAACATTCGTTCTCTGTTTGTATTTACGGTATCAGTGTCACCTGTCCATAATAATACGCACATCGGTTTCTTAGATGGGTTGACATAACCTGCCAGCTCTTGATTGCCTATGTGCGATGATATCACAATAAATCCCCCGCTTTGGTTCTGCAACTTGTCTATCAGTTCTTTTCCTTCTGTCTTCACGTTGAATTTGCGACCGCTATATGCCGCAAATCTGTCAAGTATCACTTTGCCGAATTCAAAGTAGTTTCTGTATAGCATTACGCACGACTTTACAATCCCCCTCCTTTGTCTTTTTCGCCAATAATAATATATAGCCCTGGTGCCTTGGGGCGCAAAAAATATGTACCCAAGCACCCAAACCGCTACCAGCGGATAGAGCCATCGGGGAGACACACGAGAAAATATGCGTATCAGACTTTGCTGCATACGCTTCGTGCCACCTGTCTTGCCGGTCCAAGCTCTGTCAGTTTCCATAGTCAATGTTTGCAGTAAAACAAAAACAGCTTTCTGTTCGTCAGACTGTTTTGGTTACTATCAGATTATAAAAGTCGTCAAGAGTACGTAATTGCGCCATTTCCTGATTGGTCAATCTTACTCCGAACTTCTCATCTACCGATATTATTACGTCAACCACATCAAGACTGTCTATTCCTACGTCTTCACGCAAGCGTGCAGTCGGAATAAGTTTCTCGGCCGGAATCTCGAAATCCTCTACAAGAAATGTGTTAACTGTTTCAATTATGTCGTTTTTTGTTGTCATATCAAATTTTGTTGTCTTGTTTTGCATACAAGTATCGAGTGACCGCCCATACCTATATTGTCATATATCGTCTCTATTTCCAGCCCTGACTCTTCTACAAGTCTGCTCATATCATCAGTATTGTACATCTTGCTGTTTCCATTGGCAAGCGCTGTGAAATAGAGGCTCGTCATCGTTAGCGACAATGCTGCTGCCTGATACTTCTGCCTGTCCCATAGAGTCTCCATAATGTATATTCTGCTTTTGTCATCCATTATTCTTGCTGCACGACAAAGTATTGATTTTATCTCTTCTTCTCCGAAGCAATCAAGCAACTGCGACATCCATATCACGTCATAATGTTTGTCGTTTGGAAAAGCCATGTTGTTGTCAAGCAGATTGATTGGCTGTGCATGTACTCGTCCTTCTGCAGGATGCCCCGCTGTCTGCTTGCGCATCATCTCAAGTTGTTGCGGCAAGTCGCATACTGTTACATTCACATTCTTGTCATATTCTACAACTTTTCTTGCGAACTTGCCGGTATTGCCACCTACATCAAGCAGATTATTCACTTCATTTCTGAATATTATCTTCAATGCCTCGCCGAACGAGTGGTCTGAGTAGTAATGGTCGAAGCCGAACCATGACTTCTGCACCTGCTCGGGCAGTGATGACAATCCTTCATATATTGTCTTCCAGTCTCCGAAATGCCTGAGTCCGACAGGTTTGCCTGTCTCCAATGCTTCATCCAGCAGAAACCAACCCTCATAATTCACATCCTGATTGAAATCTATATCCACTCTCACCAACGGGTCATTCAGCAGAAACCAACCCGTTTTGGCAAGAGTATATACATCATTCTTGTCGTCTATAAGCACGGCATGCATCGTAAGTGCCGCTTCCATTAGGCATTTAACAGCATAACTCGACAACCCTGTTTCCTGCTCTATCTGTTGGATTGTCACGCCTTCATTGTGCTCGTCAAGCAATTGCAGTATGCCGTATTTGTTCAGCAGTCTGGCTACTTGGAATACCACTGGTCCCCAGGAAATCAAGTGCGCGAGTAGCTGGGCTTCTTGGGCAGAATACTGCTCTTCTGTATATTGTTTTTGCAATTGCTCGGTCAGAGTCATAGTTCCTTCAAATAATCAATCACCTTTGTTATATCTTCGTAGAATGGCGTATCTTCCTTTATAGTTGGAGTCAGTTTGCGTACCTCATCGTATGTCTGACCGGTCTGCATACTTAGTCTTGCACGCATTCCCAAACAATCGGTAGCTTGCGCCAATGCCATTACCAGTATGCTCATCACTTGATATGCATTCTCCACTACATGCTTTGTCAGCAATGCAGTATTAGTCCCCATAGACACTATGTCCTGATTATCATTGTTGTTGGGTATCGAGTGTACGTAATTGGGCATCGCAAGAGTCTGGCTCTCGGCTGTTGTAGACGTGGCAGTAAACTGACATGCCTGCATTCCGTAATTCAACCCAAGCACTCCCATATTCAGAAATGGAGGCAATATGCCGTTTATCCTGTCATGAAACAGATAGTTCAGTTGTCGCTCGGCTGTCATTGTCAGGCGAACCAATGCTATCTTCACCTTGTCTTCCTCCAAGGAGATATAGTCTCCGTGGAAGTTGCCGCCGTGATATACATTCTCTGTCACAGGGTCAACTATCGGATTGTCTGAGGCCGAGTTCAGTTCCTCCTCGATTATGCGTCTTGAATGTTCAAGAGTTTCCTGTATAGGACCTAATATCTGCGGAGTGCAACGCAACGAGTAGTATGCCTGAACCTTGTCATGGAATACTTTCACGTCTTTGTGACCGTTGTCGTAGAGCCAATGCTCTCTTTTCTTCAGACATAACGAACTCTCTGCTATCTTGCGCATCTCGCTTGCTATATATTGTTGCCCGCTGTGCCTTCTGCATTCGTTAAGTGGCTCTGACATGCAGTCGTCATACGATTCTGCTATCTCGTTTATCCATACCGAAGTTAGTATTGCCCAGCAAAGCAGATTTTCTGCATGAAGTTGGTTGACGGCACTGATTCCGGTCATCACACTTGTTCCGTTGGTTACACTCAAACCTTCGCGAATATGTATCTGCATCGGCTTCAAACCGCATTCTCTCATTACGTCAGCAGTTTCACGCCATTCACCCTTGTAATGCACCTTACCCTCACCTATCATACAGAGTGCTATATGTGCCAGCTGTACAAGGTCTCCGCTCGCGCCTACACTGCCATGCTCAGGAACAAAAGGTATGATATCATTATTAACAAACGCTGTCAACAATTCAACAACCTCAGGGTGAATACCACTCTTGCACTGAACGAAACTGCCGACACGCGCTATCATGGCTGCCTTAACGTACACGTCAGGCAGAGCTTCACCGGCACCTGTCGCATGACTGCGGATTATGTTGTATTGTAAATCTTGCAAATATTGGTCATCTACACGCCATTGGGCCATCGGACCAAAACCGGTATTGATTCCGTATATTACTTTCTCTTTTGCAAACTGAGCAAGAAAATCATAGCACTTGCCTACATTGGCAAGTGTTTCTTTGCTCCACTCTAAATCATTGGAGCCATATACGATATCTTTTACTTGATCTAAGTTAATCATCTTTTCTTTCAAAACTTTTTCGGTAACTGTTTATTACCTTCTCTGTCAGCATTGTCCGCCCGAAGCCGCCGTCGTTGTATATCGTTTGCATTGTTACCTTCTTCATAAAGTCGGAAAACAGCGTTACGCATACATCAGCACAGTCATCTGCATCTGCATTGCCTATAGGCGACAAATCTTCGGTGTATTTATAGAAATACTCCATTTCATCCCAGGAATCACCTGCTTTTGTATGAGTTGCCGACTGACTTACTATGTTTACTCTCACTTTCTTTTTCTCACCGTAAACTGCACCCATCTGTCTGACTATGGATTCCAACAGCGCTTTTGCGTCTGACATATCGTTATAGCCGTACATGAATCTCTCTGATGCTATAAACGATAGCGTAACCACGCTTCCGTATTCTGCTATCGCATCTTCAGCCATGGCAATACTCAGAATCTTGTGCAGGCTCAATGACGATATGTCGAGTGTACGCTTGAAATATTCGTAGTTTACCCTCTCGTATGGCAGATGTCTCCGCAAGTTAACGCTTTGAGCCACAGCGTGAAGTATAAAGTCTATCTTTCCTCCGAGCAACTCTTGGGTTTTCTTCAGCAACACCCTTATTTGGTTCACATCGGTGGCATCGCAAGCAAGCAGAGGTAGTCCTTTGGCCTCTGCCAACTTGCGTATTTCACCTAATTCTATGGCATTCCCCGTATTCGTCAGAACTATATCGGCTCCCTCTTCAAGGCAGCGGGTTGCCACATGCCAGGCTATAGAGCGCTCGTCAAGTGCTCCGAATATCAGTCCGCGTTTCTTATGTAAGATTGCGTTTGCCATTACATCTCACCATATCACAGATTATAGTTCCTTCTTTACCTCTACTTCTTCGAATGCTTCTATAATATCGCCTTCTATCACGTCGTTATACGACTTCAAATTCAAACCGCATTCTGTGTTTACACCAACCTCCTTCACATCGTCTTTCTCACGCTTCAAAGAGGCCAAATCGCCTGTGTGAATCACTATTCCGTCCCTGATTACGCGCACTTTGTTAGTACGTTTGATCTTGCCTTCACGCACAATACAACCTGCCACTGTTCCCACTTTTGTGATTCTGAATGTCTGCAACACTTCCAAAGTGGCGGTAACCTCTTCTTTCAACTCGGGAGCAAGCATACCTGCCATAGCGGCTTTTATCTCCTCTATTGCATCATAGATGATTGAGTACAAGCGGATATCTATCTCCTCTTTCTCTGCCATCTTTCTTGCTGTCGCTGTCGGACGGACTTGGAAACCTACTATAATAGCATCCGAAGCCTCCGCAAGAAGAATATCTGAATCAGATATCGCACCTACTGCTTTGTGAATTACGTTCACTTGGATATTTTCCGTTGAAAGTTTTATCAGCGAGTCTGACAATGCCTCTACAGAGCCGTCCACATCACCTTTCACAATGATATTCAACTCTTTGAAGTCACCTATTGCCAACCTACGGCCTATTTCCTCCAGACCCACGTGCTTCTTTGTGCGTATCGATTGCTCGCGTTGCAGTTGCTCGCGCCTGGTGGCAATCTCTCTGGCCTTTTGCTCTGTGTCCATCACGTTGAACTCGTCGCCGGCCTGGGGAGCACCGTTGAGTCCAAGTATCAATGCCGGCTCGCCGGGTTTGGCTTCTTTTATCTTTTGACCGCGCTCGTTGAACATTGCTTTTATCTTGCCGTGAGATGTGCCCGCAAGCACTATGTCGCCCATGTGAAGCGTACCGTCGCTTACAAGCACGGTAGCCACGTAACCTCTGCCCTTGTCAAGCGATGACTCTATGATTGAACCCTTTGCCTTACGGTTCGGATTAGCCTTCAGTTCAAGCAGTTCGGCTTCAAGCAATACTTTCTCTAACAGTTCAAACACACCGTCACCCTTCTTGGCGCTGATGTCCTGACTCTGGTATTTGCCACCCCAGTCCTCAACCAGAATGTTCATATTGCTAAGTTGCTCTTTTATCTTATCGGGGTTTGCACCGAGTTTGTCGCACTTGTTGATGGCAAATATCATCGGCACACCAGCGGCTTGGGCATGGTTGATTGCCTCAACTGTCTGAGGCATCACGGCATCGTCTGCTGCCACTATAATAATCGCTATATCTGTCACTTTCGCACCGCGGGCACGCATCGCCGTAAATGCTTCGTGACCGGGAGTATCAAGGAAGGTGATGTGCTGCCCGTTTTTCAGTTTCACGTTGTATGCACCTATATGCTGGGTAATTCCGCCGGCTTCTCCGGCAATCACATTGGTGTTTCTGATATGGTCAAGCAGCGATGTCTTACCGTGGTCAACGTGACCCATCACTGTCACTATCGGACAGCGGGGTACAAGGTCGTCAGGATTGTTCTCCTCATCGTCACCTATGTCTTCTACCACTTTCGCACTTACGTATTCGGTTGTGAAACCGAACTCTTCAGCTACAATGTTTATGGTCTCGGCATCCAGACGCTGGTTGATACTTACCATCAAACCGAGAGACATACATGTGGCAATCACCTGGTTCACCGATATGTTCATCATTGTTGCCAGCTCGTTGGCTGTCACAAACTCGGTCAGTTTGAGCACCTTCGATTGTGCTGCCTCCTGCTCCAGAAGTTCTTCCTGATGATGGCGGATATTCTCGCGTTTCTCCTTTCTGTACTTTGCGCCTGTGCTTTTGCCCTTGCCTGCTTGCATGCGGTTAAGAGTCTCTTTTATCTGGCGTTGTACTTCTTCGTCGTCTATCTCCACCTTTATCGGTTTTTTGCCTTTGCCGGCCTTGCCGCCTTTCTTGTAGTCAGGATTGTTCACGTCAACTTTGCCCTGACGTATGCGTTCGCGCTTGCGCTTGCCGTTGCCGCCGTCTTCAGCTTTGGGGGCACCACCTGTCTGCTGCTTGCGCTGTTCGCGCAGCTGCTTCTTTTCTTCTTTTGTCTTTTTTGTCGGGTGTGTCTGCTGGTTCAAGGTGTCCAAATCTATCCTGCCTACCACCTTCGGAGCTTTCTTCAGCACCGGTTTGCCAAGCGAGAACACCTCTACCTCGGGTGCCTTCTTCTCTTCTGGAGCAGGAGTCTGTTCCTCTGCGGGCTTTTCTTCAACCTTAGGCTCCGTCTTTTTCTTGGGCTTGGGGTCCTCTGTCTTCACGGGCTTTGGCTCTTCGTGTTTCGGTGCCTCTTTAGGAGTCTCATCTACTATAGGTTCAGCAGGACTCTCTTCGGCTTTTGGCTCTTCCTTTGGTTCTTCTTTCGCCTTTTTCTTCTTCGGATTCAGATCTATCTTTCCTACCACTTTCGGCTGAGGAATCACTGTCTTCTCCGGTTCTTTGGGCTGCTCGGGCTCTACAGTCACCGTCTGGGGGAGTTCTCGCTCCTGACGCTGCTGCTGCAAACGCTCAGCCTCCATCTTCAATGCCATATCCTTGTTGAACTCTTTGGCCAATAGCAGATACAAATCGTCATCTATCCTTGTATTCGGATCGGTGGCTATCTCTTTGCCTTGTTTGGCTGCAAATTCAACCGCGGTGGACATTCCGATATTGAGTTCTTTGCATGCTTTTATCAGTTTTATTGCCATAATCGTTTTCTGTTTGTTGAAAGTTAGTAGGTTAATTTGATGTTTCTTGATGTTTGAAGTCGTATCCAGCCCTCCTTAGTCCTCAAACTCGGCGGCAAGTACTTTCAGAACTTCGTCTATTGTCTCTTCCTCCAAATCGGTGCGGCGCAGAAGTTCTTCTTTCTTCTCGCCAAGAACAGCCTTGGCTGTATCAAGTCCTATTGCCTTGAACTGGTCAAGAACCCATTGCTCGATTTCATCGTTGAATTCATCAAGATAAATATCCTCCGTATCGGCTTCATCCATTTCGCGGAATACATCTATCTGATAGCCTGTCAGCATTGATGCCAGCTTGATGTTGTAGCCGCCTTTACCGATGGCAAGACTTACCTCTTCAGGTTTCAGATACACATTCACCTGCTTCTCCTCTTCATTGATTTCCATTGACGATATCTTTGCAGGAGCAAGTGCACGCTGGATATACAGATTGATGTTGTTGGTGTAGTTGATTACGTCTATATTCTCGTTTCTGAGTTCGCGTACTATACCGTGAATGCGGGCACCTTTTATACCTACGCATGCGCCTACAGGGTCTATTCTGTCATCAAAACTCTCAACTGCCACTTTTGCCCTTTCTCCTGGCACACGGGCAATGTTTCTTATTGCTATCAAACCGTCGTGAACTTCAGGTACTTCCTGTTCGAACAGACGCTGGAGGAAAAGTGGAGATGTACGCGACAGAATGATTTTCGGGTTCTGGTTCTTGTTCTCAACCGACACCACAACCGCTCTCACTACATCACCTTTTCTGTAGAAATCTGTAGGAATCTGGTTTTGCTTCGGCAGATATAGTTCGTTGCCGTCTTCGTCAAGAAGCAGCATCTCTTTCTTCCACACCTGATACAATTCGCCGCTTACCACCTGACCCAGCAATTCCGAATATTTCAAATACAGATTCTCCTTCTGCAAATCAAGTATTCTGCTTGCCAACGTCTGACGCAGATTCAGTATCATTCTGCGACCAAACTGGGTAAAGTCAACCTTGTCAGTGATTTCCTCACCTACCTCTGTCTCATCGTCAATCAGCAAAGCGTCTTTCAACTCTATCTCGGTATTGACGTTGTTCAACTCGCCGTCTGCTACAACCGTGCGGTTGCGGTAGATTTCCAAGTCACCTTTGTCCGGGTTGATAATCACGTCATAGTTAGCGTCCGAACCATACATCTTGGATATCACGTTGCGGAAACTGTCCTCAATCACGTTTATCAAAGTCTGACGGTCAATGTTCTTGAGTTCTTTAAACTCCGAAAACTCCTCAATCAAATTGGTTGATTGTTTTTTTGTTGCCATTGTAATATATGTTTTTAATGATTTATTATTTTCGTTTCTATCACTTGCATCCTACACAAGCATTTTATATTCTTTACACCGCACCTTGTTTATCATTTTTAATATTTCACCCCTATTGTCTTAACGTCCCTCGAAGATGTCGCGAAGCTAACACCGAGATAAGTGTTAGCTATCTCTTAGCTAACTCCTCCATTTATATTTGCATAGCTCCTTTAACATCTTTTAATATTCGACACTTTCCACCTGCTTTGGGCAAGTATCTGCTATATCTTAAGGTCATAAACCGTGTACTTCACATCGTCATAGCAGAACGTCAGTGTCTTAATAATTTTCTGTTTTCTCTTCTTGCCCTCAACGGCCTCCATCACTTCGGCGTCAATCTTGAAATCATCATCATTAACCTCCACCAGTTGGCCTCTGTACTTCTTGCCGTCTTTGCCCAGAACCTCCACGTCATGACCCAGGTTCTTCTCATACTGCATCTTGGTTTTGAAGGGAGCTGTCAGACTTACCGACCCTACCTCCAGCTCGTAATCCTCCACCTCTCTGTCAAGATTTTGCTGGATATACTGGTTCAATTCTGCACAAAAATCCACATCTACGCCGTCGTAAGCATCTATCTCTACAAGTATCTCGTTCTTCGGCGACACACGCAGTTCTATCAACTCATACTTCTTTCCTTCGAGATATTGCTCTACAATCTCGCGCACTATTTCATTTTGTATCATATTCTTAGTCCTTTCATTTTCCGCCTTAGAGGCTTGCTCTTTTGCAACAAAGAAGGGAACCAAGCGGCCCCCTTTCTCATTCGTGCTGCAAAAGTACAACAAATTTTCCATTCTTGCAACACCTTATATAAAAAAAAGAGCACTTTCTGCATAAAAAAAGCACTTCTTCTCCTTTTTATCAGTATTTTTATATCATAACAGACATATTTCCACATCACAACTACGCACTCTGGCAAAACATGGCACTTTTTTTGCCCTTATTGTGAACGATTCCTGCATATCGGTGTATGCTGTTGTGAGAGCGCACTCACAAACCGAATATAAACAGATAAAATTACGAACTGATGAAAAAGAAAATCGTTATTATCGCAGCTGTCGTTCTGTCGCTTGGTTGCATCGGAACACTGCAAGCATTCACGAACATTGCCGAAAAACAACCGCAAGATATCCGTGGTATTATCGTAGATGATTATGATGCAGCCTGGTATGAACAACAGCAGACGCTCTGGCACAAGAAAGCGCTAACCAATCTCACTGACGAGCATGCATGGGAACAATGTTTCAGCGCTGCGCGTTATGCTGACATGCTAAACGGACAATACGGTATGACAGACCGCAAGAAAGCAGTATTGGACGAGATGGCAAAGCATATTCCCAATTCGTTTACATATTGTTTGTCCATGTATCAGACGGAGCGCGACATGCAAGGTGTTGACGCCTCACCGTGGGCAGAAAAAGCATTGCAGCATATACCGGCTGATATCGACCGTCAGAACACTACTATGCTTATCGCTTATCTGGTTATGAAAGGCGAACTTACCGAAGCGGACAAATCAACGTTGCACTCACTTGCCTTGTCACTTTACGAGAATAATGCATTCCCCTCCTACCTGCTCCGTTATGCCGACAATTGCCTGCTGGGTATGGAGCAAAATGCACTCTATTTCGAGAATGGAGATGTATCATTCTACGCTCCTCTTATTTTGCAGGAAGCGCTTAATATACACACTGATAAAATCATTATTCCTGTCTCTTTCTTGTTTTTGGAAACCTATCGCAACGCCTTGTGCCGCAGTCTGGGAATCAAGCCGTTTGAGAGTACTAAGGATTACTCTGCTATTGACAATTGGGGAGACGTGTATTTCCAAGATATAGTGGAATATATCATAAGAGAGAGTCATCGCCCCGCCTATTTCTCTCCCTACGAGTCATTAGCCAAAGACAACGGCCTCAGTAACAAATTATACAATGAAGGCCTGGTATTCCGTTATTCCACTCACAGCTACGACAACATGGCTGTTGCCAAGCGGAATGTTGAAGAGAAATATCGTATGGAGTATCTCATGGAACCACAATATGCCAATGAAGAACAGTGGAAAGGCAGCGAACGTCTCCAACTCAACTATATTGTGATGCTTTCACCGGTAGTAAAAAACTACAAGAAATCAGGTGACACTTTGAATGCATACAAATTGGCGAGATATCTAAGTTCCGCTGTTATGCGTACTTCACTATCTAAAGAAGAGAAACTTGAATATATCAGTCTTTTAGGAGAAAAACAGAAATGATACTGACAATATTCACCGGCTATAAGTCTCTTTCCGACGTACAACTCATGGAGTTGATACGCAGAAGAGATGACAACAAGGCATTCGCCGAACTCTATCGTCGCTATGCCCGGCTGCTTCAGGGATTCTTTTTCCGGAGACTCGGAGGCAATACCGAACAAGCCTCTGACCTCACTCAGGATACTTTCATGAGGTTATGGTCTTCACGACTTCAGTACTCCAGCGGACAACCGTTGCGGACTTGGATATTCACCATTGCATACAATCTCTGCAAGAATATTTACCGGAGAAACCTCCATGAACAAGAGTATCTCGACACACTCGCTACAGATGAGCCGTCAGCCGAAGACAACACGCCTCTGTTGCTTGATGCGGCTGCTTTCGACAAGGCTTTGCAGTATCTGCTTTCACGTCTCAACGAGTCACAGCAAATGCTCTTTGAACTTCGATTCACACAAGAACTTACCATACCTGAAATAGCCGCTATTCTCGACATTCCTGAAGGTACGGTCAAATCGCGCCTTTATACACTAACCAACCACTTACGACTAAGATTGAAAGCTTATGAAAACTGAAAGTAATCACAGTATTGAGCCCGAGAACAACACTTTTGAATCCCAACTCTTTGCTTCCGCTAATCGCTTGCGCAAGCAATCTGAAATGGGCTTGTCTGTTACTGACAATATCCCTGTTAGCCCCAAACGCACGCATTACTGGGGTTGGGTAGCAACACCGGTTGCCGCAATAGTCGGGTTGGCAATTGGTCTGTTCATTCAGCACCCTACCCAACCTGATGCCGATTTCACTATTCCAGTCATTGCCTCATCCGATAACTCAGGACACAGCATCATTGACGACGATACGGATTATAGCATGCTGATCGTAATGTAACCAATCTACAGATTGGTATTACAAGAATCTACTTCATAGAATATAATGTTTATCTACTATTTTCTAATTAATATTGAAAAATAAGTAGTAAGCAAGAGAGAGGAGCAACCGTCTCCTCTCTCTTGAGCCACTGAGGGGACTCGAACCCCTGACCCGCACGAAACGTGCTATAGTAAGGGATTGTCCCATGTGGACTAACTCTTTGAATGTCGCTAAACAGATAGGTAACATGAGTAACAATGCCTTGCTACTATAACATATACATCTGACGATGAATAATGTTGTTTGTTA
>JAFVBR010000006.1 GCA_017479885.1 Paludibacteraceae bacterium
TGTCTTGCTGTCATTCTTGGCATCTTTGCCACCTTTCGTCTTGGCTTATGGAACCCCATAAGCCTGCAACAGCGCAGGCGGCAATCTGCGCAAGACTGACTAACGCAATCCAAGTGGCAACACAGGGCAAAACCGCCGCCTGTACCTTTGCACCCGTCCATTAACATACTACAGAAAACCGAACTGATATGCTGAGCGAAACCAAACTCACAGAAATAAAACAACGATTCTCCATTATCGGCAACAACCAATTGCTCAATCGCGCCATTGAGCGCGCATACCTCGTCGCACCTACCGACTACTCTCTCCTCGTCGTAGGCGAGAGCGGAGTAGGAAAAGAGCACTTCCCCAAAATAGTACACGCATACTCCGCCCGAAAACATGAGCAGTATATCGCCATCAACTGCGGAGCTATACCTAACGGTACCATCGACTCTGAACTCTTCGGACACGTCAAAGGGGCATTCACCGGAGCTGTCGGAGACCATAAAGGATACTTCGAACAAGCGGACGGTGGTACGGTCTTCCTTGATGAAGTGGGAGAACTGCCCCTTGAAACGCAAGTAAGACTACTTAGAGTCCTCGAAACCGGAGAATTTATCAAAGTCGGAAGCTCGCAAGTGCAGAAAACCAATGTCAGGGTTGTTGCCGCTACCAATGTCAATCTTCAACAAGCTATAGAAGAAGGGCGCTTTAGAGAGGACTTGTTTTACCGGCTCTCTACCATTACCATCGCTGTACCTGCATTACGAGAAAGAAAAGAAGACATACCCGTGCTCTTTAGAAAATTCGCCAGCGATTGCACCGAGAAATACCACATGCCTGCTGTCAGACTCACTGACGATGCTACTGCCATGCTTATGAACTACTACTTCAGAGGCAATATCCGGCAACTTAAAAACATCGCTGAACAGGTTTGCGTACTCGAGCAGAAACGAGAAATCAATGCTGCCATACTCCGGCAATATCTGCCTGACGAAGAGCAACAACGCTCACTCGCAAGGCTCACAACAGACGACAATCGCAATATCGGAACAGAGCGGGAGATTATATACAAGATGCTCTTCGACATGAAGCGTGACATTGACCAACTCAAGCAGGTGGTGGCCCAACTCTCCGCCGCATCGCAACACGAAGTCATCGGCAACCAATTGCCTACACTCACAACGCAACACGAAGTCATCAACGCCGAATATACTGATGCGCAAGAGGTCAGCGACACCGAAACAGAAACACAACCTCTCAGCATGCAAGAGTTCGAACGAGAAACCATTCGAAAGGCTCTCGAGCGCAACAATGGCAGCCGAAAAGCCGCCGCTGCCGAGATAGGTATGCCTGAACGGACATTCTACAGAAAAATAAAAGAATACAACCTGGGGTAATATGAAGCATACAGTACCTGTCATATTGTTACTAACGGCTTTGTCGCTACAGTCTTGCCTCATTTCATTCAAATTCAATGGAGCCAGCATCGACTACTCCAAAACAAAGTCTATAGCTATTGCCGACTTTCCCAACAATGCTGCACTCGTTCACCCGCCTCTCGCAAACGACCTCAGCGAAGGCATAAGAGACATTTACACCAAGCAGACACGACTCACCGTCAACCGACGGGGAGGAGACCTCGAACTGGAAGGAGAAATCACCGGATACGACCTTACACCTATGGCGGTCAGCGCCGACTCCTATTCGTCCGAAACAAAACTCACAATCACGGTCAAAGTCCGGTTTACCAACAATGTCAATCCCGAAGAGAGTTTCGAGAAAACTTACTCCGCCTTCCAAAACTTCGACTCCTCACAACTCCTTAACGATGTTCAGGACGAACTCTGCGCCATCATGATTAAGGAAATTGCTGAGAATATCTACAACGACACGGTTGCCAAATGGTAGAAGAATAAAAAAAATTTGCATATATCAAAAAAAAGTAGTTACTTTGCACTCCCAAATGAGGAGGCTGACTATTATCTCTTCATAAAACCGAAAATAAACTATTAAACTGATATAATATGTATATTCTACTTACTATTTTATGCGTTATCGCAGCAGTCTTGCTTGTACTGCTTGTATTGGTACAGAACTCGAAGGGCGGTGGACTGGCAGCAGGTTTCAACAGCGGCAATCAGGTAATGGGTGTGAGAAAAACCACCGATTTTCTTGAGAAAGCCACTTGGACACTGATTGCACTGATTGTCCTCATGTCTATCTTCGCTGTCGGTGCAAGCAAACGTACTGTTGTTGTTGACCCCAACCAGTCAGCTATCTCTGAGCAGGCAGTAGAGGCTAATCAAGAGATTGCCACACCGGTTCAGGGATTCAACGAGGAAGAGACAGGCGAAGAATAATCTGCCCGTAAAGCAGATTGACAGGTCTGTGCCCCTCGCTTAAACGCTGGAACAGAGTCATAGAAAACTATGGCTCTGCTTTTTGTTATCTACGGCTGTCATGAATACCCCGCCTGCCAGACATATAAGTATGTACCATGGATAAATAATTGAGAGCAAGATTGCAGGCATGCAGTTCATCTTTGCTGCAGGAAAAAGCATCGGATACTTCTTGCGGGCATAGCGTAGCAGAGTCATCTCTGCCGTTAGTTTCAGCAACCACAACGGCGGACACACTACTGACAACACGTTCATCAACACTACTGCCATTCCGCATCTGCGTATATCACGGTCTGTGTATATTGGAGCCTTGCCTGCCCAACGCATGCGCTGCCTGAGCAGACTCTTCAGTGTGGGCTGGGGAGCAATATCAACCGGCAACGCAAGCACGTCTATCGACAAACCTCTGCGTTTGAAACTCTCCAACAGAAACATATCATCGCCTGAAGGATGGTCAATATGTAAATCCCGGAAACTCTCTAACCACCTCTCGCGCCTTACTATCAGGTTGGCACCGCTACACATCACTGCCTTTCCCCGCTCCGCAGCTGACAGAGTAAGTGCCTGTATCGCCACATACTCGGTCTGCTGCAAACGCTCTATCAGTCTTCCTCTGCCCCTTGTCATCTTGAGTGGCAGAATAGTAAGGTCTGCACTCAAAGGAGCATTGCTGATAGTTTCCCACTTAGTGCCGGCATTCAGCACATCATCATCCAGCAGCCATACCATCTCAGTCCGGGCTTCGGCAACTGCCTTCTGCAAAGCATACTTTTTGCCCTTACCCTCATCGTCGGAGAACACTGTCTCAAGCGGAAAGAGCGTCTTGTCAGGCATCGAGCCGTGACGAAAAGCCACTATAGGTGTAATGCTTGCCATTGTTTTACAAACTGTGGATACGATTTATCTATGCACTGCATATCGTCAACCGTATACCCTGCACATAGCAGTGCCATTGCAATGCGGTGGTCTCCGAACGAATGATATACCGGTTGCCGCTCACCGTCTATCTGCCTCATTGCCTTTAGGCGGTCACTTTCCTTGAGAGGTAAAGAGTCCAGACCGCTAAACTGCATCTTTACTCCCAGACACCTGCAAGTGGCATAGACTGCCGGATAGAGGTCGGGAAAAGCGGAAAAATCAAGCGACATATTGTCTTCTCTGACGCACGACCGACTGATTATCACACCCTGTTCTTCCTGTTGTGTCTCCAATCCCAAACCGCGAAATATGTCCGCTACAGCCTTATCGCCTTGAATGCTGTCTGTGCTTAGACCCTGCAGTAGCATACTGCCTCCGTGCAATGCTACATATTCGTACCAGAAGGCTGCTGCCGACCAGTCACGTTCTATAGGTTTATTCGGATAGTCATATCCGGAAATATCTGATAACATTCCGATGGTCATGTCTATATATGGCGAGCGGCGGTCAGTTTCTACCTTGAATCCGGTCAGCATAAGGGCCGACACAAACTGCGTGCTCTGCGGATTAACCAACTTGAGCGGTTGACGTCGCAGGCTGCTGCCGTTTATTTTCAAAGGAGGAAATCCGTCTTTTGCTAAATATTCAATGTCAGCACCTGCCTCCCTCAAAGCATCCACCAGTTGCCCTATCGGTCGCTCGTGCATTCGGCTGCTGCCCTCAAGCACCACACTGCAACCCTCCCGTTGAGCGAACCATGCTGTCAGAAAACGCATTGCAGTCCCGCAATTGCCAAGATTGAATGTTTGCAAGTCACCTGTCTGCGAAGAGAGCACTCTGTGTAACAGACGTACATCGTCCGGAGTATTTTCATCTATGGGAAACGAAGCCAAATCGTCTCCTCTCATGGCTTTGATGATGAGGAGACGATTGGCAATACTTTTCGATATAGGCAGATTAATCTTGTTCACGCAGTCTAATTCCACGTAGGCAGCGGACTGTAGTCGCGCGAGTAGCGCAGATGTTGCTCTACGTAGCCCTCGGTATAGTCCACCTTTATATCTGTAATGTTACCATCGCGGTCAACCACAGGAGTATATACCGGATTGACAAATCCCTTGTAGGGTGCAAGGTCAAGTTTCTTGTATCTTTCAAGCATCTCGCGATGCAGATCAATGTCAACCTTCACAGCATAGGTCTCTACCAGTTCTTTTGCCATCTGGTAGTTACCCGTCGATGTCACCTCCTGAATGATAGCAAGCAACTGTCCGTAAAGGTTGCGCAGACCCTCGTAATCGTTCACTTTCATAAAATGCTTCACTTCGGCAGGCGTGTCGTGACTGTTCTTCTCATTCGCTACCGGCACTGCCACTATCTCTACCTCAGGAGCCTCCGGGTTTACATGGGCAAGTACCCAATTGGCTATGAGTTGGCGGTTTCGCATGTGAGCCTCTTCTATGTCTTTGCCCGGCTCTATGCGGACCAATTGAGTCATTGCTCCGTTCATCATCTGACGGTAATACTCTGCCTTGTAAGCCTCTTTGTCCGGCATTATACCGAGTTCAACCATCTTCGGATCGGCGATGTAGTATAGTCCGAAGAGGTCAGCGCGTGCCTCCTCTATGGTGGAGCCGTGCTCCTTCAGGTCGTCTTTGGTCACACCCGGCAGCAGCTTGCCGGAACCATGACCCAGACACTCGTGCAGGTCAGTGTGGCAGTTGTCGGTGATGACCCCGTATTTGCGATTCAACTCTATTTCTTCGGCCGACAGCATGAACTCTTCGTTAAACCCGTTGCCCTCGGCGGCCTTGGCATAAGCATCGGTTATATTCTCTATAGTAACCGACTTGCTGCCGTATTCTTTTCTTATCCAGTTGGCATTGGGCAGATTGATTCCTATAGGTGTTGAGGGGTAGCAGTCGCCGCCGAGTATGGCAGCATTGATTACCTTCGCACTCACACCTTTCACTTGCTCTTTCTTGTAAGCCTTGTCGGTAGGCGAATTATCCTCAAACCATTGTGCATTGTCAGCCAATATCTTCGTGCGCTTCGTTGCCTCCAGATTCTTGAAGTTGACCATCGACTCCCATGCGCCCGTTATACCAAGCGGGTCACCGTATACCTCGGTAAAACCGTTGATGAAGTCCACACGGCTGTCAAGGTCACCTACCCATGCAATTGCATACTCGTTGAATGTCTTCAGGTCGCCCGTTTTGTTAAACTCGATGAGTTTCTGTATCACCAGACGCTGCTGGTCGTTCTCAGCCTCCTCTTTGGCTTTCTCAAGCCAATATACCACTTTCTCCAAAGCAGCACCATATAGTCCGCCCACTTTGTAGGTTCGCTCTTGCAGCACTCCGTCTTTTTTCACCAGTTGGGCATTCAAACCATTCCACAAAGGCTCTGCCGAGTTGTCGCGGTGAGCGGCATAATAGGCCTCCGCCTCTTTCTGAGTCACATCCTGATAGTAATTGCAAGCGGATGTGAGCAGAAGGTCTACTCCGTCGGCCTGGTTCACTTTCTTGTTCAGCAACTGCGGGTCGAACATTACAGGAACAAGGTTGTTGACGCAATGATCATATACCTGGGTCGTCTCCGGGTCAACATACTGCCATGCTGAGCGTAGCCACTCCTCCGTGAACTCAGGAAGAAATTTGTCCTCGCTGTAGTGGTGGTGAATACCGTTGGAGAACCATATACGCTTCAGATATTTCTCCATCAGCAGGTACTGAGGGTCATTCTTGTCGGGGTAGTTGATGTATATGCTTTCAAGAGCACGACGTATCGGGAGATTGAACTTGCAGTTCTGGTCATATAGTATGTCGCGTCCTTGCAGAGCGGCTTCGCTAAGGTAATACACCAGTTTCTTCTGCTGAAGAGTCAGTTGGTCGAAGTCGGGCACATTGTAGCGCAACACTTCAAGGTCATAGAATCTGTCCACGTTGTATTGGATTTCTGAATTTGTTTTTTTGCAGCCTACCATCATTATGGCAAGGGCAAAAAGTGTAATAGTTGTTTTTTTCATATTATATACGTTCGAGTACGGTTTGCACCAGTTGTTTGATTCGCGGTTTGTAGTCGGTATTGGCAGCCTCTGCTTTGCGCTGTGCTATCACACAGCATACGGTCATAGCACGGTGACCCATCAGCAGACTCAAGCCGGCAATCGCACTGCCTTCCATCTCGTAGTTGGTGATGCGCTGGCCTTCATATCGAAAAGCTGAGATGCGCTCGTTGATGTCAGGCACGGCTATGTTGCAACGCAACACTCTGCCCTGCGGACCATAGAATCCGTTGGCAGCTATCGTACAACCCAGCAACATGTCATCACCGGCTATACGCTTCACCAACTCTTCATCGGCTGGCACCACATACGGCACTGCCGCTTTCTCAGGATAATGTATAAACTCTGTCAGCGCTTTCTCGAAACCAAGGTCTGCTATGCTGTCTCTGCCTTCGTAGAATGCCAGTACGCCGTCGAAACCGATGCTCTTTTTCGATACCAGAAACGAACCGAGAGGTATATCCTCTTGCATGGCTCCGCATGTGCCTATACGCACTATCTCCAGCGATCGGTGTTCAGCTTTCTCCTCACGGGTCGAGAAGTCGATATTGGCAAGTGCGTCAAGTTCATTCAACACAATGTCGATATTGTCTGTACCTATACCGGTTGACACGCACGAGATACGTTTGCCCTGGTACTTGCCTGTTATGGTGTGAAACTCGCGACTCTGTATGTCGCATTCTATTGTCCCCTCATCGAAGAACGAAGCAACCATGTTGACACGGTCTTGGTCGCCTACCAGTATCACTTTGTCGGCGAGATGTTCGGGGCGGATATGCAGATGGAATGCACTGCCGTCTGCATTGATAATCAGTTGAGATGCAGGAAAATGTCTCATGGTAATATATGTAGTAATTGGTTTATTCTTATCGTCTCTTATCAATAGTCAATATTAAATAGTAAAATAGTCAATAGTAAAATAGTCAATAACCATCACGCTTCGCCACCTCCGAAAGAAAGAGGAATAGTTGAGCCGGGAACAGGATTGCCGGTTATCTGTATCTTGCCGAACTGCTGCTCGTATTTGCTTATGTTCTCTTGCAAAGCAAAAAGCAGTTTCTTGGCGTGCTCAGGAGTAAGAATGATGCGTGACTTCACATTAGCCTGTTTCACTCCGGGCATTGTGCGTACAAAGTCTACTACGAACTCGCTCGACGAGTGCGATATGATTGCCAGATTGCTGTAGATACCTTCTGCCACTTCCGGCGAAAGATTGATTTGAAGTTTTTGTTCTTCCATAATTATGTTGTTTTTGATTGATCTATAAAAAATACTTTTACCTCTTAAGTTTTTTCTGTCTCCCTACCACCTCTGTTTCTGCCCGAACAATGCATTTCTTGTCATCATCAGCAGATTCTGCAGGGGGAAGAAGATGTCGAAAAAGAGAACGCTCAAGCCGAAACCTCGCAAGCCGAAGCCGTGAGCCGTTGTGCTCAGTATCGTTATTTGCCATACCAGCCGGAGTAGCAGCAGACCTGCAGCACCAACCGCCATGTACCAAGGGCAAAGCAATGCAATGGCTATAAGCAGACCATAAAGGATTGCTCTCGTCATCGGTTCCAAAGCCAAACGCATCTTGCTCGAAACCTTGTAACGTGGCGATACGCTGAGATGTCGGCGTTTCTGCTGCAACCACTCGCGCCATGTACTCTTCGGTATTGACCACGTCACCGACTCCGATGTCGCCACTATACACGTATTGCGGCGCGACGCCACTTTGTTCACAAACAAATCATCGTCACCCGAGCGGCTGTCAAGCAAGCCTGCAAAGCCATGGTTGCTGAAGAAGGTCTCCTTTCTGTAGGCGAGATTTCTTCCCACACCCATGTAAGGATGATGCGAAGCAGCCATACCCATATACTGCATGCCGTTGAACAGAGTGTCGTAGCAGATAAAGCGATTGACGCATTGCGGTTTCTCAAAATAAGCGCCGAAACCGAGCACCACTTCAATGCCCTCGGCAAAACCAGACATCATCTGCGCAATCCATTGGTCCGACTCAGGACGGCAATCTGCATCGGTCAGCAACAGATAATCGTACTTTGCTGCCTTCGCGGCAAGTGTCAAAGCAAGCTTTTTAGAACTTGTAACCCATGCATCGTGAGGAACGAAAGTCAGACGCAGATTCTGATAACGGTGTCTGAGACGCTCTACCACTATGCGTGTACTGTCCTCACTGCCATCATCAACCACTATCACTTCAAACTCAGGATAACGCTGCGAGAGCAACTGTGGCAGATAGTCTGACAGATTCTGCTCCTCGTTTCTTGCACACACTACCAACGACACTCCCGGCTGCTCGGCACTCAATGCTATCTTGCCTTTCTTCTTGCGGCGACGCCAACGGTTCACTCCCTGCATGTATCTCAACCAGAAATACAACTGGTAGAACCACGCCACAATAAACACTCCTGAGAGTATCATGTCAAGCAATGATATGTCGGCAAGCCAAGCTGGCATTGGAACAGGCAATCGGATGAATTGTTATTCGTAAACCAGTCGCACGTTGTCAATCCACAGAGTGTTGCCGTCGTAACCGACAAAAGCTTCGTGGAAACCCGATGCTATATTGATAATTATGTGTGTGGGCTGTGTGCCCTCGGGTGCCCATCCCACTTCCTGCACGGGGACAATCTTGCCTTTCGAGTTCATGGCGCGCATCGGCAGACACAGACCCATCGAGAGATTATACTGCTTATATATTTCCGTCTGGGTCATATCGCCATAATAGATAGGCACTTTATGGTCGTTCACCCACTCGTTCTGGTCTTTAGTATAGCGCTCGAAACCTGTACCCACACGCTCAGCATAAATGTTGCCATCGGCATCTTCCCAGCGCTTCTGCAGCACTATCAAAGTCTGACCTTCGGCATGACCCGAAACTTTTTTCGGCTTCGACAGACCTTTGGCTATCATTATCGTGTTTTCAGGCGATATCTTTGCCTTATAGTCAAGCATCAAAGCCTTCGGACGCTTGGTGAACTTCACACCGAAATCGATGTTCTGATATGGGTCTTTCTGAGTGCGGATGGGCTCTATCGTCTTGCCTGTGAACAATGTGCCGGACACCAGCACGCGGATGTCTATTATTCCGAGAGCCGTCACTGTCTCCAGTTTCGAGTCCATACGGCAGCAGTAGCCGTGCTCTTTATCGCGATACTCGGGATATAGTGTACCGCTACCCTTCTCCACACCTGCCACTTTGGCGTAAGCATTGCTCGGACTCCAGATATTGCCGTTAACTCCGTATTTGAACGGTTTGTTTTCTGTAATGGTGTCGGTCGGCGCTACGGCATAGAGCGTCACAGTCTTGCCGCCCAGAATACCCGACTCTTTGATGTAACGTACTGCCCACTGCTCAAAGTCTGCATAAGGCAGCAACTCTGTACGCTCGGCATACATGGCTACGTTTGCCATCACGGCAAACAACAATAAAAATGACTTTTTCATGACCTTACTTTATTCCGCAACTTACGGAATACTTGATTTCTGTATTATTTGGTTCAACATATTTGTTCAACGGACTTACTTTATCTTCTTTCACCGCTTGGGCAAACAACTGTGCCACTTTCAGTGCACCTGCCAGACGAAGGTGTGTGTTGTCGGTCTTGCCATCTGGATACTTGCTGAATTCGCCGGGTTTCATTATATATACAAAATACGGTTGCGAACCTTCGTCACCAAGCGGAGCCAGCCACTCCATCGTCAACGTAGTCATATCCACCAGAGGCACGTTCTCGCGCTCAGCCACACCCTTCATCGCTACCGGATAGTCGCCGTGGACATACTGCAACTCGTTGTTCTTGTAATGACGGCGGGCAATGGGAGTGCAGAGTATCGGCAGCGCACCTACAGCTTTAGCCTGACGAATCATAAACAGCAGATTCTCGGCATACTTGTCGGGCGGACAGAAACGTGTCGAGTCACTCTCTTTGGCATCGTTGTGACCGAACTGGATTATCACCACGTCACCTCTGCCCAGAGTCTCCATCACTTTTTCCCATCTGCCCTCTGCAAGATACGACTTGGTGCTGCGACCGTTCTTCGCATGGTTCTTCACTATCACTTTCTCGTTCAGATACGTAGGAAACACCTGCCCCCAACCGCGCTCCGGTGTCTCTATCGTGTCGTAGCGGTCAGCCATAGTCGAATCGCCCACCATATAGATTGTCAAAGGTTTCTGCTCAGTGCAAGCAAACATCAGTGCCGACAACATTAATGCAAAGTAATAATACTTTTTCATATAACACGTTTTTTAGCATGCAAAGATACAACAATTTATTCAAATAATAAAATTTCACACCACATTACAAACTCCAAGCATAATAATCCTTACCGCATATCTGTATGTTCTCTTCCTGTAACTCATAACCTCTGACTCCTCACCGCTCTCCATACACACATCGTGCCAAAAACACATTGCACAAATCTCAAGAGTATAACTTGCCCGTCATATAAACTTAAACATTCGTAAGAAATAACCCGTTGACGGAATTAAATTATAACAGCGCATATCTAATTCCGCCAACAGGTTAAATCGCAGTAATTTCCAACTCGTGCTGAATGTCGGTTTCAGCCGGCAGGACACCATTCTTATTGATAGTCCGTTCTTTAGGTTCTTATTTCCCGAACACGCGCTTGCGCATGTTGGAGAGCACATCCATGTAGGTAATGTTGCCGACCATCGCTATCAGCGTGCGCTGCATGCAGATGAAACAAGCGATGAAGACGAACGGGCCGAACGTGTAGTCGTACCACGCGCCCAGATGATTGACTGCCAGATAGACAATCAGCGCTATTCACGATAGGAACTCAATCTCCGCCGTTACCATGCCGGGCGTGTAGGGCTTGTTTAGACGCATAATCTTGATTCCCGCAATGTGAATAATCCCCTCGAAGATGCCAGTACTCAGGCGAAGAACCTTCTGCGCCAGCCTGACATGCTCGTCAAACAGGTGGCTGACGAACTCGGCTTCCCCGAACAGTTTACCTTCCGCAAGTACTTCAAAACCCACACGGGCATGTCACCAACTGATTATCAAAACAGAAAATAACAATTCAGCCGCCAAGTCATGACTTGACGGCTGATGTTATTTCATAAATCTTTTTCCGACTATAAAAAAGCATTATTATACATGTGTGCGAAAACACTTCGGTGACATATTTGTCTGCCGTTTGAAGAATGTGCCGAAATGAGATTGATTTTGGAAACCGAGACGGTCGGAAATCTGCTGTACGGAAAGTGAAGTAGAGGACAAAAGCGACTTGGCTTGACGGACAAGCACTTGGTCAATACAAGCGTTGGGCGACATGCCCAATGTCTGTTTGAGCACATTAGACAGATATTTGGGCGAGAGGCACATTTGTCCAGCGTACCACTCTACTGTATGCTGCTCACGATAATGTATTTCCACTAACGACAAAAATTGTCCGCAGATTTGCTCAGCGCGTGTGAGCGTGTGCACCTGCTGCGGATATAAGAGTGAATAATCTTTGGCAAGATTATAGAACAACGACTTGACGAGTTGAAGGACAGCGGTTTCTTTTTGTTCTTCGATGAGCATGCGCAGCAATTCGACATATTGGAGGGCAACGGTCATCTGTCTATCGTTCATCTGCCATACTGGCCTCATGATTAACTGCGCAAGTTGGACTTGGGACAGGTCTATACTAAGCATTTCGGCAAATTCGGCAGTGATGCCCAATGTGTACATCTCGCAGTCATGGCTCATTTCTTCCGCCTTCAGCACACAATCAGCCAGAATAAAAACACCACTGTTAGGGGTTATTTCAACCCGCATCTCATTTACTGTTCCGATGATTTTGCCCCGCGTCACGAACTCAATAGCGTACATAGGAGGCACAAACCGTTCAGGAAAATGAGGAAAATTACCTTCGATTTTTGTGAGAGTAAGTATATCTAACTTATCCTTTTGCAAGGAACAATACCATGCAAAAGCGTCAAAGCCCTGTAAAGGAGCCACTTCCTGTATAGGATTAGAATGGAGCATTATTTTATAATTTTTGTGCAAATGTACTATATATTTTTGAGATAAACAAGAGAAAATATGAAAAAGAGAACAATTCTAATGAATTAAGCGTAATGCTTATGCAAGATAAATGCTGTACCTTTGCACTCGCTTACGCTAAGGTTCGTGACGACTCACAGTTATGCCTTCCAAAGAAACTCGCCTTACGCTATGCTTTCCTCAATGGTACAAATACTTAGAAATCTAAATATAATTAAAATCATCATTTTATGAGAAAAGTTTACACTATTTTATTGATGTCGATGATGTGGCTCGTTGCTATGGCGCAGAGCAATTACTTCTTCGACATGGATGCGCTGGTGGCAAGCGAAGGATTGTACCTGCCGCAGAACAAACCCAATCCTTTTAACGGTTCTACCGACCTGTATCTGGCGGTGGTGGACGAAGCCGAAGTGAGCATTGTGGCAGCCGACGTGTTCGGACATATCGAAGCGCAGTATGCCGCCTCGTTAGAACCCGGTGTACACCGTCTGCATGTGACTTTGCGCGGTAAGGGTACGCACGTATTAGGTGTGCACCAGAACGGCAAGAGCCAGTCGATAATACTGCTGTGTAATGAGGGCGGTGCGGCTGACCGCATAGAGTATGCAGAGTTCGTAGAGCCAATTGATCTTGCGCTCTATGAGGAGTTGCTCAATGCAGATAAAGACGAAGATTTCGTTGCTTACGGAGCCATTAAGACCGCTAAACACAATGCCGCCGCTTATGCAGGAGATTTCCGTGTAGCACTGTCGCTCAGTCCGTTCACGCTCAACCAGTTCGAAGCCGGTTATACCTTCAAAGTGGGTGACAAGACTGCCACTACGCCGGCTGAGTTGCAGCAGATTTACCGCGACCTCGGTTCGACGGAGATGTATGTCCGTCTGGCTACCAAACGGCATAAGACCTACAAAGCCGACGGCACGCTGGACAACACCACGGACGGCAAGCCCGACGAGAACGCGAATGTGCACACTTTTGACCAAGTGATGCAGACCTGCCGCATCGCCGCATCGCTGAATATCCCGATTAACCCTGAAGTTATGTGCGCATATATCTATATGGACATGGACGGCACGCAGGCACCGCGGTTCTATAAGTCCGACTACCCCGAACTCTATGCGTCTAACCCGACGTGGGCGTCGATTCTCAAGAACGGCGATGCCAAATGGGAAGAACTGTCACTGGATGACATCTGCACGGTGCTGGAGATATACGGCGAGTTCGTAGCAGATAGTATTCTGGCGACAGGTGCGATGGTAAACGACTGGAACCTCGGCAATGAAGCTAATTTCGGTTTCGCAGGCATCGGAATAGGCGTGCCGAACTCGTTTGACCAGACGTTAGCGAGCGCAGGTCCGTTGAAGCGGTATATGTCGTCGCTGTTCAGCCTCTGGTGGCTCAAGAAACATGTGTGGTGCTACAACGCCAAGCAGTACGCCGCCGTCCGCCGTGGTATCCTCAAGGCGTACACCAAAGCCGGCAAGGACACCTCCGCCGTGCGTTTCTCCACCCATATAGCTACCGTCACTTCCACGCCGCGTGCCACCGCTTCGTTCTTCAAATATATGGCGGAGCACGGCTATGCCGTGGATGTAGCGGGTATCAGTTACTATCCGAGTGCGCCTGCCATGAGTTTCAACAAGAAGAAAATGCTCACCAAGACCATTACGCGCATCAACAAGAAATGCGGCCTGCCTGTCTTCATCGGCGAGTTCTCTTACCCCTCGCAAGAGATGGTTGGACCGTTCGCCGGATGGAACAAACAGCTGGGCAGTTATCAGAAGAACCAGCAGGGACAGGCCGACATCTACCGCGACGTGATAGCCTGGGGCAAAGACCATGGTATGGCGGGTATCCGTTACTGGGCACCCGACTACGAAGGCGAATGGTACCCCATGTCCATGTTCACCTTTGAGAACAAAGTGGGAACAGCCAAAACGATTTTGTTGAACCATAAAGAGATAGTACAATGAGAAAGTCGATATTAGTTGCCGTCTTGGCTATTTGCAGCTTGGCTGCTTATGCAGAACGCGATTTCAATATGCTCAAGGGTCTCAGTTTCGGTGTCGGTCTGCCGTTCGAGTTCCGCGATTTGCCCGGTGCAGGTATGACCTTTAACATCGGCTACGACTGCGCGTACCCGATTAATGACCATTTTGCGATGGGCTTCTACCTCACCGGAGGCGGCGGTTTCTGGGGCGAATATAAAAAGTATAGCGACATAGACCATTTCCATCCGGTCTTCCGTCTCACGGCGGGACTGATGATGCAGATAGGTGACCCGCAGAACAAACCTTGGCTCATCGGTGTCGCACCGTGTACGGGATTCGGACTGTACGACTTGGATATGGTGCTACCCGTCGAAGTGCGTTTCGGCAAGTTCATCACCGACCGATGGTATATCATGGGCTGCCTGACCTACCATGCCTCCCTTGCCGGCGAGACGGCTACGCTCGAACCCGCCATCCGCGTCGGCTATAACTTCGGTCGTAAGGTCAAGGCGAAAAAGTAGCCCTCCTCTAAATATCATTCAGCCGCCAAGTCTCATGACATGGCGGCTGATTAGTTATCATTCCTATCATCTCAATGCTCAAATAGCCCGAAGGCAGCTTGTTCTGTAAGCGGGAGCCCTTGTCTTATTTGCCAAATCGTTCTTTCAAAAACCGTTGTGCGGAGGAGCGGACGCGTTCGATAGATGAACCTAACAATTTCTGCACAGCCACCTCCAGACAGATGAATCCGCCGATGAAATACAGCACTCCCCACAGCCACTCGATGCCATCGTAGTCGATGTGACGGTTAATGACCACGATTGCCCAGATAGCGTAAGCGCACATCAGCACAGCCGTCCACCAACCCGGACTAACGCCCTTCAACCGGAACATGACAATACCCCAGTTGTGTACAAAGCCCTCGAAGAGGCCGAGAATCAGCGCGCCGAAAGTCAGCCATAGTTGGTCGGGAAAAATCAACGCCAGCGAGAAAAGAACCGTTATATACACCGCCTGCGCGATATGTGTCAAACCGGGTGTCAGAGCACGATGGTCAATACCTAACAAACGTCCTGCCATGAGGTCAAGGAATCGCCCTTTGTAGCCTTCTTCGTACTCATGCACGATAAGCCATGCGTACATGCCCATGACAAGTTTCTGCACCGACGCCAGCTCCTGCCAGCTCAACGCCGCCCATACTGCCCACCCGATGAAAATCAATGTCATCAGATGGATGTTGTTCTTCAACAAAAATAAACCGAACTTTTTCATATCAATTACGTGTTTTATGATTCACGCTGCAAAATTACTGCTTTTTGTGCTTCTATTAAAGAGCAATATGTATGTGTTATTGAGCAATTTTTGATATTTTTGCGCTTTTCTCGCCCAAAAACTTGTATAATTCAAGAAAATATTGCACCTTTGTACCCGATATGGATACGCAGGTAGGTTTGGAATTATGCACGGCAGGAAGTGCGGAGATGTTGACCATACAGGGCAATTGTACCATCGTGCCAGGAATGCTGATTATTCATTCACCGGTCTTTCCGATGCTGGAAATTAGTCGTACCGACGACTACAGCTCAACGCTGCTGCAAGACCAAATCGGCAATATTTATTCGCTTTTCTCCCGACATCTGCCTTCGCCTGAACATCTGTATGCCATCACACCGTACATGCTTCTAAGTGACGAGCAGCAGCGGCATTTCCTGAGCCGCGTGGACGAGATACGCGCCAAAGAGCAGGAACTGTCGTATGTCAACTATCCTGCGCAACGGCAACTGCTGACCACCATCATCCGTATGTTCCGACAGGAGACACTTTTGGAGCACGCGTACCTGTTCAGCCATCAGTTAGCGCAGACGCCACAGCCTCTCCCCCATAAACGGCAAGTGCTAATGACATTCCTGTTGGCGCTCAATCAGGAGTACAAGCAGCATCGTACCGTGCAATATTATGCGGAGCAGCAACACCTCTCTCCACGTCACTTTGCCGCCATCATCAAAGAGGAATCAGGTTACACACCGATGGAGTGGATCAATATGGTGACCATCAATCAGGCGAAGAACCTGCTGCGCCAGCCGGGCATGCTTGTCAAACAGGTGGCTGACGAACTCGGCTTCCCCGAACAGTTCACCTTCCGCAAGTACTTCAAGACCCACACGGGCATTTCGCCGACGGAATATCAAAACAAGAAAATAAACTAAAATCAATATGTAAGGATTTAGAGTTGACCCGTGCGTGACATCGCCGGAAGCGCAGGCGGTCTATTTGCAACAGGCGACCATTCAGTTCCGTTTCAACAACTGCATCCCTTACTCGCCCGAAGCTACCGCTGCCGTAGTGACCAAGGATGTTCCTGCCAACGCCATCGTCGGCGGCGTGCCGGCGAAAATTATCAAACAGATAAACGTATGAAAAAGGCTTTTCTTTTAGTAGTAACTACTGTGCTCAGTATTCTGCCGGCGTGCAGCCAAAACAACCCTGAAATGGACTACACAACCCAAATCACCATTACCGTCAACGGCACCACGTTTGATGCTGTGCTGGCGGATAGCGAGACCGGACGCGCGTTTGCGGAATTGTTGCCGCTGACCATCACAATGAACGAACTGAACGGCAACGAGAAATACCACTATTTAGATGGTTCGCTGCCAACTGACAGTTACCAACCCGGCACGATTGAGGCGGGAGATATACTGCTATACAGTAGCAGTTGCGTCGTGCTTTTCTATGAGACTTTCAGTAGCGGTTATAGCTATACACGCATCGGCAAACTGACTTCTGTTGATGGTCTGAAAACGGCTCTCGGAATGGGCAATGTGAGTGTAACCTTCGCTAAGAAACAAACTACCGGCATATCCGAAGTCAACGCCCATGCAAAAGCCAATAAAATCCTCCGCAACGGACAAGTGTTCATCGAGCGCAACGGCGAGACCTATAATATGGAAGGAAAACGATTATGAAGGTGCTCACTTGACGCAAAATGCATAAATTCCGAAGATTTATGCGCTAAAACTTCCATATCTCGAAAAAAAACAGTAATTTTGTTGCCTATAAAGTTGCAAAGACGCATGGAACAACTCAACCGAGCTGAATACATTGACGCGGTAAAAGCCATCAAAGAGGCGATACAAATCAGCCGATACAATGCCGCTAAGTTAGTGAACAAGGAAGTCTTGTCGCTTTATTACTGGGTCGGCAACTATGTGTCGGTTAACAGCCGCGTCGGAGCATGGAATACTCATGCGATTGCTACTATATCTCAACAGCTGCAACAAGAACTTCCCGGACTGAAAGGCTTCAGCGAAACAGGCATAAAAGACATGCGCATATTCTATGAAGCATGGTCTCCATATTTGAATTGGCAACCGTCAGTTGCCGATTTGAAAAATGTACTGCCGTTTGACCAACTTGTAAATCGGCAACCGGCAGTCGCCGATTTGTCAGCGGCAGACATGGAGTGTTTTGTGCAAGTGGGTTTTAGCCTGCATAGACAAGTTATCCGTTATGCGTCCACCATAGAAGAACGCCTCTTTTATATCCGGCAATGCGCAACGCAGTTTTGGACGAAGGACATATGGGCAACCAATACCGCCTGATTGTCGATGGCGAAGAGAGTTTTATCGACTTGCTGTTCTTTAATCGTCGTCTGCGTTCGTTGGTGGCTATCGAGCTCAAAAGCGGAAAGTTCAAACCGGAATATGCAGGTAAGATGAATTATTATTTGTCGGCGTTGGATGAGTACGTTAAAATGCCAGACGAGAATCCAAGCATCGGTATTATCCTTTGCCGCTCGATGAATGAGAAAAAAGTAGAGTTCTCTTTCCGTGACATGACTAAGCCTATGGGCGTTGCCACTTATCATAGCAGCAGTGAGTTGCCAGAAGCATATAAAAACATATTACCTTCAGCCGAAGAACTGAGTAAATTATTATAAACCATCGTCCATTGCTCCGCGACTTTAAATTTGGAGCACCTCGCGCGTAGCGACGCGCGATAACATATTTTAAATAATGGCAAGCTATTATTCACGTTCAAAAAAGCCTCGGAAACTGTTTTGAATATTCGGATAATATTCCATTAGCAAGTCTTTGATGACTTGTATCTAACCTAATAGCACTTACACTTCATAGTGTGGGTACTTCTATGGTTAGATGCGGTTTTCATCCGAGGCTTCCGCGAATGTGAATAGAGGTACTCACTTTTTTTGTCCGAAGTTTAGTAGCCTTGCGCTAATTACAAACTTCGGATGAATTATAAACGTATTATTGCACTTTATGCATTCTTTTCATTGGTGTTATCTGCCAATGCAGTAAAAGTGGTATTTCGGTTGGATGACCCAACCATTCAGTATGACTCGGTTCATTTCCGAGTGTTTCAATTGTTTATAGGAAAAGAAGTTCCTTTATCTGTAGCAGTTATTCCTTGTACTAAAGATGAAAATGCATACGAAATCACAGATTCCGTTTATTGGTCATTTTTGAGTGCGCCTAATATAGAAATTGCGCTGCATGGTCTGACTCATGAGAATATCAATAATCAAGGGGAATTCGGAGGACTTTCAGCGGAAGAAACGAATAGACGCTTCAACAAAGGGAAAGAGGTGCTCCAAAAACATTTTAGCAAATCTATAAATACGTTCATTCCCCCATTTAATGCCACTAATTTATCTTTTCCGGAAAATATGGAGAAGAATGAGTTTAATATTCTTTCCGCAGATATGTTTCAAAAGATCCCTTCTTGCGGAAATATTCAGTATTATCCAGAGACACTTGGGCATTTGATGTAACGGAAAGGTATATGGAATGCAGCAAGAGAGAGCATCATCAATTGTAGAGAGCATGAAGCCATTTGTGTTATTATGTTTCACGCCTATGATTTAAAAGATTCCACTGCATGGCTGCAACTAGAAAGTTTGTTAGATTATTGCAAAAGTGACGATAGAGTTGAATTGTTTACATTTTCTTCTTTATATGAGAGTGGCGAGACATCAAACTGGCTACGATATAGAGCGAACCAATTATCAAGTGGCTTAAACAAGTTGGTTTTATCTACAGGGGTTTTGCATTCAACATGGCTTTGTTTGACGATACACGCAATCAATGCTCTCTTCTATCTAATATGCGCCATATTGGGAATGATAATTGTTCTTTTTCGCTCTCGATCAAGGAAAGAGAAATGGTGTTTAATTGTAACTACTATTCTCATCGGAGTATTTTCATTCTGCGCTGCATGGTGCCATTGGCTTTCACCTCTTAAACTTTTGTTAACGGTCGTCCTTGTAAATGTCTTACCATTTCTCTATGCTACTCTTTATAAAAAGAGACAATCACGAAGAACCCATATTTTTGTGTGAATTAGTGAACGAGTGAATTAATGATTATCGGGCAACCATTTGGCTGCCTGATAATTTTCTTAATCTTAAAAATCGTACCTCTTTTGTCCATGGCACTTGCCACCGAGTCACCTCCGACTCACCTACGAGACACCTACGGAACGATAGACCGACGGTATACTGACGAGATATAGTGATTGGATCTTAATAATCGTCAATGATGACAAGCTTATTTTTTGATGCTTCTCTGCCGGATATGGAAAAGAACGCAGGCAAGCAGGAAATAGGCAACCGCAAGAACCCATAGTGCCACCCACTCATGTGCCGCAGAAGCGGTGAAGCCTTGTGTGTGCAGGAGCGACGCGCCCATGGAGTTGATATGGATGAATGCGTGCGAACCCCACGTATAAGGAATGGCATAGGACAGATAGCGCCACGCGTCGGGAATCATTTCCTTGGGCCACGAGATACCCGCCATGAAGAGGAAAATCAGCGAAGTGGAGATAAGAAGCACCAAGCCCGATTCGCGATTCCTGATAAAGACGCTGACACAGAGAGAAAAGAAGATTACCGCCAACAGATAAGGCACTATCAGCAGCAAAATATCGTCTATCGCACCTGTATGCGGAATATCAAACAGACGCGGGAAGAAGCCCAGCAGGATAGCTGCCAGCCCGTAATAAATGGTGAAACATGCGCCTGCCCGTCCGACCAGCGAAGCCAGCGTATAAGTCTCGTCGTTCTCTTCGCGCGCGGTACCGCCTAACATGCAGATACCGAAGAAAAGCGTCTGATGAAGGATAAGCATGAGCACCGCAGGGATAAGGAACGAGCCGTAGCCGCCTGTGGGCGTGAACAACGCCACCTCATGGTACGGCGCGTCCTGCACCAACGCCCATGCAAACTCTTTGTCCATTCCCATCTGCTCGTAGCGGTCAATTTGGATATTGCGCATGGATTCCAGCATGACTTGGTTGCAAGAGAGATAAACCGCTTTCATATAGAGGAAAGACGACATGTCGCAATAGAGCGAAATATGCGCCTGCCCCAGCGGGTCTGCCAGCTGACGCTCGAAATCACGCGGGAAATAGATGATACCATGCACTTTCTGGTTCCGCAGCAGTTGTTCCGCCTCCGCCATGGACGTGCAGCTATACGTCAGGCTGATGTCCGGCGAAGCGTTCCAGCTATGCAGGAAAGCACGGCTCTCGGGGCTGTTGCTCATATCCACGACCGCCACCGGCACGTTGGTAATCTGCTCATTCCAATAGAGTGCCTTGTAAATCAGCGGATATGCCAGCGTGGCAACAATAAAAATAACCAGCACTCCCGGGTCGTTGAAAATACGGCGGAGCTCCGAGACAAAAGATTTAACTATCGGGTATTTGTATTCAGACATAAGACACGTGCCCTTCGGGTTTATTTCAAGGGATAATTCCAATATACCAACGCCCTGTGCAAACGCGGCGCGACGCAGAGCGATGCCAGCATAAAGAGCGTGAGCGCCAACATGTTCGGGATGCTGTTCTCAACAGGAGCCGCCATGAGTGCCTCATTGACATAAATGAGGTAATAATGCCTGAGCGGCTCCAGATACGACAGTGCCTTAACCGGCGGCAGCATCGCCATCTGCGGATAGGTGAATCCGGAAAGCGAGAAGCCTAACATCGAATAGAGCGCGCCGATAGACAGCGCGTCACGCAGCGTAGGCAGCAAACCTATCAAGGTGATGCCGAGTGCCTCCATCGCCATGACATACAGCAGCAGTCCGAACATCAGCCGTGCATGGCTGCCATAGACCGGAAAACCGGCAAAACGATAGAGTATGAGATGACATCCGATGCCGAGAACTATATAAATGACCGTATAAGGAATCAACTTGCCGATCATTGCCACCGTGTAGTTACCTCCCGCTGCGCGGAGCCATGCATGAGAGGTGCGGGCTTTCAGTTCAAAGCCGATGGCGAAGATCGTCAGCATGATACAGACCAGCCCCAAGATACCCGGCAGAATAGTGCTGACCAGATAGACGGAATAGTTCCCCCACGGATTCGCCACCATGTGTCCCTCAATGGTCAAGGGCTGAATGCGGTGCATGATCACATCGTCCGGCAGCCCTTTCTTGCGCAACACTTCCCGCTGGAAAGCACCGGAGGTAAGGTTCGTCATGGTCAGCATCTGCTTGTAAGCTGTGTTGCCGCCCACGGTGTAGGCATTGGTCACATAGAAATCGAGTTGCGGACGCTTGAACGCCACCAGATTGCTATAGAAGCCCTCCGGCACAACAAAAATACCGTAAATCTTACCCTGCTGCATCGCCTCGCGCGCCTCCGGATACGAATTGGTGACAAGCCGTATGTCCACCGAAGGCGTAGCCTGCATCTCATGAATCAGACGCCGCGAGATAGAGGTCTGGTCGAGATCCACGACCGCTACCGGCATTTTCTCCGCCGCGCCGCCTTTCATCAGCGTGAGGAAGAAGAACGTAGAGAGCAGCATGACCCCCACGGAAGCAAACAGGTACAGCGGACGCGCGAACATCATATGCAGTTCGCGGACCAGTACGCGCCATATATTTAGGAAAATGAATTTCATTCCGCTACCAACGCTGTCATTCCGGGGCGCAGATTAGGAATAGTGGTTGTCGGACGGCATTTGACGTCGAACGTGCGGACGTCATATCCTCCGTTCTGCTTGGTGGAACGCCATGTAGCATAGGTTCCCATGGCTTTGACATGCGTTACCGTCAGCGGATACTGGATGTTGTTTCCTAACGCGGGAATGGTCACTTGTATCACACTGCCCATCGGGAAACGGGAGAGCATATCTTCGCGCACGGCGAAAGTAAACCAAACATCGTTGAGGTCCACGATAGACATCACCGGACTTCCCTGACCTACCAGTTCACCCACTTTCGGGAATAGTTCGGAAACCTCTCCGTCGCAGGGCGAGAGGAGGTATTTCTCCGCCTCGGCGGCAGCCACTTCCTGCAATATTCCGTCCACGCGTGCCACTTGTGCTTCCGCTGCGGCTTTGTCCTCCTCGCGTGCTCCTGCCAACGCCATCTGGTATTGGCTGCGGGCGGCTTTGACGGTAGCCTCCGCTGCTTTGTACTGGGCTTCTACCTCGTCGCGTTTCTGGGCACTGACGACTCCCTTTTCGTAGAGCCTCTGCACGCGTTCATAACTCTTCCGGTAAATCTCCTCGCCGGCTTTGGCTTTCTGGTACATCTCGTAGGCACCTTGTATCTGCTCGCGCTGGGCACCGTTCTTGGCTTTTCTGTTGACAGCGTCCGCCATCTCGCGGGCTGCCATAGCCTGCACTTTCTTCGCCTCCACTTCGGGCGAATAAATCACCACGAGCGTATCGCCTTTCTTGACCTGCTCGCCTTCTTCGTACAGATACATCTCTATACGTCCCGGCACTTTGCCGGACACGCGGTATTCCGCCGCCTCCGCTTCGCCCTGAATCAATATCTTTTCGGGGCGGAGGGCGATGATGCCGACTACCGCCACAATAACGACTACTGTCAGTAACGCGATGAGTCCCAACAGCAGACTTCCTTCTTTCTGATGTTTCATTGTTATAGTTTGCCTAAATATTTGCGTAGTTGTGTTTCCGTTGTTTTTGCGTCCGCTTCTGCGTCCACGAGGTCTGTCGCCGCTGCCAACCATGCCGTTTGCGCCTGCATGAGTTCGGAGGCGGTAATCATGCCTGCCTCGTACGATTCCTGCGCCATACGCAGCATCTCCGCCGCGTTAGCCTGCGTGAGCTGTGCCAATGTGATTTTCTGCTGCGCCTCCGTCAGCTTCTGGTTTGCCTGCGTGGTCTGTAGCGTCAGCAGTTGCCGTGTCTCTTCGGTTTTGAGTGCCACGGCATTGGCTGCGTGTTTGGCTGCCTTGTAGCGCAGAATCTCGTCCGCATGGGCGATAGGGACATTCACCACCACTCCGGCAGAGAAGAATCCGCGTCCGTCCCATTGGCTGCTGAAGCCGTTCTCTACGTTCGGGTTGGTGTAGATATATCCGGCGGAAGCCACGATGTTGGGTTGCAGTCCCGCCGCCGCAAGCCGGACATTCGATTTGGCGATCTTCTGCGCTTCCTCTAACATCCTTACTTCCGACCGCTCCGCAACCGCCGCTTCGGTGTTGAGCGAATCCTCCGGCAGGCGTGTGTCCTCTATCCCTGCTTCGTCCAGCCGGAAGACGCTGCCCAACGGCAGTCCGCATATCTGCGCCAATGCCATGTTCGACAGGGTCAAGCCGTTCTCCGCCTGCAGTTTCTTCACCTCCGCTTCACCGCGTTTGGTGGTCACTTTGAGCAGGTCGGACTGGGTCGCTATTCCTTCGTTCAGCGCCTCTTTCACGTCCGCCTCCAGTTGGCATAAGAGGTGGTAGTACTGCTCCGCCAGCTCTTTTTTCTTCGCCACCGACACCACTCTCCAGTAAGCCTCGTCCACGTTATAGATTACCTGCTCGCGTTTGGCGTCCGATTCGTAGCCAGCCATGTTCTCCGTTGCCTTGGCTATCTTGTAGAGCTGAATCAGCCGTCCGCCGGCATATATAGGCTGTGTCACGCCTACCTGTGCGACGAAGATATGTGTCAGGTCGGGTGACAATTTGTCATAAATCTGCTTGTAGGCGTCCGCCACTCTCTGTCCGGCGTTGTTCTCAATGCCTGTTACCGCGTCGGCGAAGATGGTACCCTGCGCCGCTGTTTCTATCTTGCCCAATGTGCTCTCGCTGCTCCAGTCGAACGTTGCCGTTCCGTCCGGAAGCACTCTTGCGGTGCCGAAGGATAAGTCCGCCGTGTTCGAGAGCAGGTGTACGTCCGCATTGTTCCACATATACGCCGCGTTGGCGGTCACTCTGGGGAACATAGCAGCCATCGCCGCTTTCCGGTTATACGCCGCCGCCAGACGTGTCTCTGACTGCATGCGTGTGGACATGCCCGCCTCCAATGCCATTTCGCGGCATTGCGGCAGCGAGTAATACAAGGTATCGCCTGCGTATGCACGGGCTATACCGAGCAAACATACCAGAATATGTATTTCTCTCTTTAGATGCATAGTTTTAATCCTTATGTGCAATATGAAACATAAAACAACCTGTTAAACCGGCATTTTAGATGACAAAAAGTGTGCCAATTAAGCTCTCACGATTTCGTTTTTGCTCCACCATTTGTCGTTTCCGGATACGAAAAATGCCGTAATACGGTTTTAAATGAGAAAAAATACTTGCACATGTCAAAAAAAAAGATGTACCTTTGCGCAAACAAATCATATAAAGACTACAATTAAGCCGAAAGCAAGATGAGTAAACCCCTCCGGATACGGAATGTGAATGACTACGCGCGGTATATCGGCGCTCCGGTGCTGCACCCTCTCGTCAGCATCATTCATTACGACGAACTGACCACGCTCCGGCACAGCCTGAACAGTTACGACGTTTATGGCATGTTCCTCAACGACGGTGTGCTGCCCGAACTGACCTACGGCACCGTCCAATACAACATGCCGCGTTGCACGCGCATTGCGACGAGGAACACCAGTTGCCGATTATCGCCTCGTGGCTGTCGTTGCTGTTGGAGTCGTGCCTGCGGTTCTACAGCCGTCAGTTCAAGATGCAGAGTACGGGAGAGCACGGTTTGCTGCATCGTCTGGAGGATTTGCTGAACGCTTATTATACGCAAGGCAAGCAGCTGCAAGACGGTTTGCCTACAGTCCGTTATTGCGCCTCCAAACTATGTCTTTCGCCCGGATATTTCGGCGATTTGATGCGCGAAGCAACCGGTATGACGGCAATCAATTATATCCATCGTTTTGTCATCCTTCGCGCCAACGAACAGTTGCGTTCGGGCAAGTCGATAAGCGAAACGGCATATGCCTTGGGGTTCCAGAATCCCGCCCATTTCTCGCGGACATACAAGAAAATAGCCGGTATTTCCCCGTCTGCTTTCCGATAAAATGCACCCCTCTGCCTGGCAAAATCGCATTTTCTGTGATTTTTTTCGCGATATCTTATGCATATCTCCAAAATAATCACTACCTTTGCAGCCGATTAGCAGCCATTAGACTTAGGATATTCTTATGTTATTCATAGGTGATAGATAGGTTATAGGTAGGCTTTCTGTAAGTTAGTCAGCGCCTCACAGGCAAATCACAGGCGTACATAAGGCTACCCACACGCTAACATAAGGCTACCCACACGCTAACAAATCAGCATCTTTCCGCCAATTTTGGAGGATTTAAATGGACAAATGGTAAATGATTAAATTGTAAATGATTTTATGGCAAAAGTAATTTTATCTCACCCCTTTGACGAGATCCACGGGGCTTTGGGCAAGAACGAGAAAATTATCAACCGTCAGAAAAAATACCGCGACGACCGCGGTCGTATCATCATGGAAGGCAAGCAGGAAGCCTATGTCATGAAGCACCCGCGCGACTTCAAGAAGAATCCGCCTAAAGGTGCCGAACTCGCCAACCAGAACTGCTGGCTCGAAGCCTGCCGTCGCGCCTCGCAGATTCTCTTTGTCGCCAGCCTCGACCAACTCTCTGCCACCGTCTCGCCCGAAGACCTTGCCGCGCAACAAGAAGCACTCCTTTCCCAAGAACGTTTCCATCGCCAATTCAACAACATCCCCGATTTCTATACCCTTGCCGAAGCCCGCGCACTCCTCGCCGAATACAAAGCACGCTACCAAGCCCAACTCCCCAACACCCGTGGCAAGCATCCCGATCCGCAAACTCCCATCGACCCCATCTCCGGCACAGCCCGCCGCTATGCCCAGTTCCCCGCCTTCCTCCGTGCTATCCTTTACCACACCCTCAAATCGAACAGCAGTACCGGCGTATAGCGTCTATGCGCGGCATATTCATGTGCCGCATTTTTCTTCTTTGTATTACAGGCGTCTATTTGACGCCGTCTAACCCGCAGTCACCGTTAATCCGTTCGGGGATTTCATCACTGCTTTGCCTCCGTTTGTTTATTATTCGGGATTCTATCCCGACAATTTTTGCCCATTTCCCTTGCAAAATATAAATATTCCGCATTTTTCTTCTCAATAATTTGCATAAATGCAAAAAATGTAGCACCTTTGCACCCGATTTGGGTGCATAACACAAAACTAATAGCCAATGACGAAAGAAGAGCTGATAGCGCAATTACAGGACATCGAATGGGATGATTTTGAGGTCAAGTCGGCTAAGTCCGAACTACCAAAGAACATCGCCGAGTCCGTTTCTGCCTTTGCTAACACGCAAGGCGGATGGATTGTGTTAGGCGTTCGTCAAGAAGGCAAGCATTTCGAGATTCAAGGCGTGAACAATGCCGAGAAATTAGAGCAGGACTTCATTTCTTCTTTGCGCAATCAAAGCAAGTACAACACATTAATCGCCAGCAAGCAAAAGAAATACACCATCGACGGGAATACTGTTCTTGCTTTTTATATCTATGCTTCTGACCTCAAACCCGTCTATTTCGGAGAAACGCTGTACAACACTTTCATCCGCAAAGGCAGTGGTGACCAACGTGCATCAGAAGCCGAGATTAGTGCCATGTTGCGTGACCAGCAATACGGCATCAAGTCGGAACAGTCAATTCCGGAAACATCCATCAACATGCTGAGCATGGAGTCATTGGGTAGTTACCGCTCGTATGTCTTCAAAGATCCGATTATCCCGCTTTCACCAGATTGCAGCCAAGAGGAATTTTGCCGAGCACTTAATATAACGGACAAGAACGGATTGTTGACTTATTCCGGTTTGCTGATGTTCGGCAAGCAACTCGACGTGAGGGATTACGTTCCTACTTTCTGTTTGGATCATATTGAGATTCCCGGCAGAACATTGGAAGAGGCAGACACGCGCTATGACTACCGAATGCCGGAACAAGCGAACATCTGGGATTCGTTTGTTATCATGCAGCGTCGCTTAGCAATCGCTATCCAACGTCCGTTTGCTTTGGACGCACAAGGATTGATTGAAGTCGGAGACAATCGTTATTTTGAAGTTGCTCGTGAAGCTTTAGCGAATATGGTCATGCACGCGGACTATTTCTCATCCTTCCGTTCATGCGTCCATCTGTTTACCAATCGTATAGAGTTTGTGAATGCTGGAGGACTGCCTATTCCTGCGGAGCAAATGGTTGGTCAGTTCTATACCAATCCACGCAATCCGTCGATAGCAAAGATGTTCCGCGTTGCTCATATCGCAGAAAATGCGGGCTTCGGAATGAATAAACTCCGTTCATGGGAACAATTAACTGGCGGTAAGGCTGAACTGACATCTCAAAGATACTGCACAACTCTGACCTTGTATCTCGGTAAGTTATCAGCAAGTCAGTCAGTAAGTCAAGAAACCGACCCTGCAACAGGTCAAGTAACAGGTCAAGTCGCAGGTCAAGTTGACAGGAAGTTGGCTGCTATTCGTGCCCAAAAACAAAACATATTGGACAAAATGTCCGATATAATGTCCGATAAATTGTCCAAAAAAGAGATAGAACGGATGAAGGTAATCATCTCTTATTTGTTAGAACACGACATCATTACTACATCAAAGGCTGCTGAACTTTTGCAAGTGGGAGATAAAACTGCTCAAAGACTGCTCTCAAAAGGCGAA
>JAFVBR010000023.1 GCA_017479885.1 Paludibacteraceae bacterium
AAAATTATACAACAATGGCAGATCTTAAAGCTTTTGCTGAACAATTGGTAAACCTTACGGTTAAAGAAGTTAACGAACTCGCTCAGATTCTGAAAGACGAGTATGGTATTGAACCCGCTGCTGCAGCTGTAGCTGTTGCAGGTCCCGCAGCCGCTGCTGCTCCTGTAGAGGAAGAGAAGACATCGTTTGATGTAGTTCTCAAAGCTCCCGGTGCTGCAAAGCTCCAGGTGGTTAAAGCAGTGAAAGAGCAGACCGGTCTTGGCCTGAAAGAGGCTAAGGATCTGGTTGACGGTGCTCCTTCTGTTATCAAGGAAGGTCTTGACAAAGCAGCTGCTGAGGCTCTCAAGAAGGCTCTTGAGGATGCCGGTGCAGAGGTTGAACTCAAGTAATAAACTTCTGACCAAGTACCGCCAGGTACAAGGTATAGAACCCGAATCGGGTTCTATACCTTTTCGTCTAAAATAGCAGTATATATTAAAAACTGCTAAAATCAAGCGGATAGTGCCGACAATTACTAATAAATATTAATGCTTCAAATATATTAACTCAAGGCCTATCGCATTCATATTTTGTTATTTATAAGTTAGGATATTCTATATTTAACAATTATATAAAACCATTATTTATGGCTTCAATCAAAAAAACAGAAAGAGTCAACTTTGCTACGATTCAGAAGCAGATGCCTTATCCTGATTTTCTGGATATCCAGTTGAAATCGTTCAAGGAGTTTTTCCAGATGGATTCGTCACCTGAGCAGCGTCGTCAAGAAGGACTCTACAAAGTGTTTTCCGAGAACTTTCCCATTACGGATACCCGGAATAACTTTATTCTTGAATTCCTCGATTATTTCGTGGATCCTCCCCGCTACACCATTGAAGAATGTCTGCAGCGCGGACTAACTTACAGCGTGCCTTTGAAGGCCAAACTCAAGCTCTCCTGCACCGATCCCGATCATGAGGACTTTGCGACAGAGGTACAGGATGTATTTCTGGGAACCATCCCATACATGACTCCGAAGGGCACCTTTGTAATCAACGGTGCAGAGCGCGTGGTAGTAAGTCAGCTTCACCGTTCGCCGGGTGTGTTCTTCGGAACAAGCCGCCATACCAACGGAACCCAGTTGTATTCAGCCCGTATTATTCCGTTCCGCGGTTCGTGGATTGAGTTTGCCACCGACATCAGCAACGTGATGTATGCTTACATTGACCGTAAGAAGAAACTGCCTGTCACCACATTGCTTCGTGCCATAGGTTTCGAGAGCGACAAGGATATTCTTGACTGCTTCGGACTGGCCGAGGAAGTGAAGGTAAGCAAAGCGTCTCTGAACAAACTTATAGGTCGCAAACTTGCAGGTAAGGTGCTCAAACCATGGAGAGAAGACTTCGTGGACGAGGACACCGGCGAGGTGGTTACCATAGAGCGTAATGAAGTGATAATAGAGCGTGACGAGGAGCTGAACAAGGACAACATTCAGGCTATCATTGATTCGGGTGCGAAGACAATTCTTCTTTATCCCGAGGAGCAGAGCAAGAATGACAACAGCATCATCTTCAACACTCTTCAGAAAGACCCGACCAACTCGGAGAAAGAGGCTGTGCTCTATATCTATCGCCAGCTGCGCAATGCCGAGCCTGCCGATGACAATACAGCCCGTGAGGTGATCAACGGTCTGTTCTTCTCGGAGAAACGTTATGACCTGGGAGATGTAGGCCGCTACAGAATCAACCGCAAGCTCAATCTTGATATTCCTGTTGACACCCGCGTGCTTACCAAAGAGGATATAATCGAGATTATCAAATATCTGATAGAACTTATCAATTCGAATGCTGAAGTTGATGATATCGACCACCTGAGCAACCGTCGTGTCCGCACCGTAGGCGAGCAGTTGTACAACCAGTTCGGTATAGGTCTGGCACGTATGTCCCGTACAATCCGCGAGCGTATGAACGTTCGCGACAACGAGGTGTTTGCTCCTACCGACCTTATCAACGCAAAGAGCATATCTTCCGTTATCAACAGTTATTTCGGAACGAATGCCCTTTCACAGTTCATGGACCAGCAGAACCCGTTGGCAGAAATCACTCACAAGCGCCGTATGTCGGCTCTCGGTCCCGGCGGTTTGAGTCGTGACCGTGCAGGATTCGAGGTTCGTGACGTACACTATACCCATTATGGCCGTCTGTGCCCGATTGAGACACCTGAAGGTCCGAACATCGGTCTTATCTCATCTCTCTGTATATATGCCAAAATCAACAATCTCGGTTTCATAGAGACACCTTACCGCAAGGTGGAGGATTCTGTGGTTGACCTGTCAGACAACGGCGTAGTTTACATGACAGCAGAGGACGAGGAGAAGCATATTGTTGCTCAGGGTAACGCTCCTCTTGATGAGAACGGTCATTTCGTTCGCGACAAGGTAAAAGCACGTTACGAGGCTGATTTCCCGGTAGTGGGACCCGACCAGATTACCCTGATGGACGTTGCTCCTTCGCAGATTGCCTCTATTGCTGCAGCACTTATTCCGTTCCTCGAGCACGACGATGCCAACCGTGCATTGATGGGTTCGAACATGATGCGCCAGGCAGTTCCTCTGATTACTTCGGAGGCTCCGATTGTAGGTACAGGAATAGAAGGCCAATTGATTCAGGATTCACGCACACAACTTGTTGCAGAAGGCAACGGCGAAGTGTTGTATGTGGATGCAGACACTATCAGAATCAAGTATGACCGTACGGAACAGGAAGAGTTCATCAGCTTCGAGCCTTCAGTGAAGGAATACAGTATTCCCAAGTTCCAGCGTACAAACCAGAACACCACTATTGACCTGCACCCAATCGTCCGCAAAGGCGACAAGGTGGTAGCCGGTCAGATAATGACGGAAGGTTTTGCTACCCAGAACGGCGAGCTGGCTCTCGGCAAAAACCTCAAGGTTGCATATATACCTTGGAAAGGTTACAACTATGAGGATGCTATCGTGCTGTCGGAGCGCATAGTACGCGAAGACATGTTCACTTCAGTCCACGTGGTAGAGCAACTTCTCGAGGTTCGTGAGACAAAACGCGGATACGAAGAGTTCACTTCCGACATACCCAATGTCAGCGAAGATGCAACGAGAGACCTTGATGAGAACGGTATAGTACGCATAGGCGCACGCATTGAGCCGGGCGACATCATTATAGGCAAGATTACTCCCAAGGGCGAAAGCGACCCGTCACCTGAAGAGAAACTTCTGAAGGCTATCTTCGGTGACAAGGCAGGCGACGTGAAGGATGCTTCGCTCAAGGCATCACCTTCACTGTCCGGTATAGTAATCGGCAAACGTTTGTATCAGAAAGCCAACAAGGACCGTAAAGAGAAGCAGGACGACAAACTGCGTCTGGCAGAGATGCAGGCTGAGTTTGATGCTCAGGTTGCCGAGCTGAAAGAGCAACTTGTAGAGAAACTGCTTGTTCTCACCGACGGAAGGCCTTCAGCAGGCGTTAAAGATTTCATGGGTACCGACATCATCTCGCGCAACAGCCGCTTCACACGTGAACGTCTGGAGATGATTGACTACAACTCAGTAATGCTTGCACGCTGGACATTTGACGAGGAGCAGAACGCTCTGATCCGTCAGTGCATACTCAACTATATAAAGAAATACAAAGAGTATGACGCACAACTGAAACGCCGTAACTTCGACCTCACCATCGGTGACGAACTTCCGAACGGAATCATCCAGATGGCAAAGGTATATATAGCCAAGAAACGCAAGATCCGCGTAGGTGACAAGATGGCAGGCCGCCACGGTAACAAGGGTATTGTCAGCAAGATTGTACGCGTGGAAGATATGCCTTTCCTCGCCGACGGAACACCTGTTGACATAGTTCTGAACCCGCTGGGTGTGCCTTCACGTATGAACCTTGGTCAGATTTTCGAGGCAGTGCTCGGTTGGGCAGGTCGCGAACTTGGTGTGAAATTCGCCACTCCTATCTTCGACGGTTGCACAATGGACAACCTGAACGAATGGACCGACAAGGCAGGACTTCCTCGTGCAGGCAAGACCTATCTGTATGACGGTGGTACAGGCGAGATGTTCGACCAGCCTGCAACAGTGGGTGTAACCTACTTCATGAAGTTAGGTCACATGGTTGACGACAAGATGCACGCCCGTTCGATTGGTCCTTACAGCTTGATAACCCAGCAACCTCTTGGAGGTAAGGCTCAGTTCGGCGGACAGCGTTTCGGTGAGATGGAGGTTTGGGCTCTTGAGGCTCACGGCGCCGCTCACGTGCTGCAAGAGATACTGACAGTGAAGTCTGACGACGTTAACGGTCGTGCCCGTACTTACGAGGCAATAGTAAAGGGTGAGCCTATGCCCACACCGGGATTGCCTGAATCGCTCAATGTGCTGCTGCACGAACTGCAAGGTCTGGCACTATCAATAAATATGGATTAAAATGTGAAACTGGTGAATTGGTGAACTGGTGAACTGAAACGATGTTACAATTCCACGATTCAACAATTCCACAATTAACCGACATAAAATTATGGCTTTCAAACAAGATAATAAAACAAGCAAAGGTTTCAATAAGATTACTATTGGTCTTGCTTCTCCCGAAGAGATTCTCCGCCTCTCGAGTGGTGAAGTGCTGAAACCCGAAACTATCAACTATCGTACCTACAAGCCTGAGCGAGACGGTTTGTTCTGCGAGCGCATTTTCGGTCCTACCCGTGACTACGAATGCCATTGCGGCAAGTACAAACGTATCCGCTACAAAGGCATAGTGTGCGACCGTTGCGGTGTGGAGGTTACGGAGAAGAAAGTGCGTCGTGAGCGTATGGGTCATATCCAACTGGTGGTTCCCGTTGCTCATATATGGTACTTCCGTTCGCTGCCCAACAAGATGGGTTACCTGCTTGGTATGCCGACCAAGAAACTCGACAGCATTATTTATTATGAGAAGTATGTGGTAATACAAAGCGGTGTTCTCGAAGGACAAGAGTTCGGCGAAGGACTGACTGTGGAAAACAACATGCTGCTCTCCGAGGACGAGTATCTGGAACTGATGGACAAACTGCCTCAGGGCAATCAGTCGCTCGAGGATACCGATCCTCAGAAGTTCATTGCCAAGATGGGTGCGGAAGCAGTATATGACCTGCTTTGCCGTATCGACCTCGATGCTTTGAGCTACGAGCTTCGCGACAGGGCTTCCAAAGATTCTTCGCAACAGCGTAAGACCGAGGCTCTGAAACGTCTGCAGGTAGTTGAGTCGTTCCGTGCTTCGAAGGGCAAGAACCGTCCCGAATGGATGATTCTGAAGATAATTCCCGTCACTCCTCCTGAGCTCCGCCCGTTGGTACCTCTGGATGGCGGACGCTTTGCAACCAGCGACTTGAACGATCTCTATCGTCGCGTCATTATCAGAAACAACCGTCTGAAACGACTTATTGAAATAAAGGCTCCCGAAGTGATTCTGCGCAACGAGAAGCGTATGCTCCAGGAGGCAGTTGACTCTCTGCTCGACAACTCGCGCAAGAGCACTGCCATCAAGAGCGATGCCAACCGTCCGCTGAAGTCACTGAGTGACTCGCTGAAAGGCAAACAAGGCCGTTTCCGTCAGAACCTGCTTGGTAAGCGTGTTGACTATTCGGCACGTTCGGTTATCGTTGTAGGTCCGGAACTGAAGATGCACGAGTGCGGTCTGCCTCAGGATATGGCTGCCGAACTTTACAAGCCTTTTGTTATCCGCAAACTTATAGAGCGCGGTATAGTGAAGACAGTGAAGTCCGCCAAGAAGATTATCGACCGCAAAGACCCCATCATCTGGGAGATTCTTGAGCACGTAATGGAAGGACATCCCGTACTGCTTAACCGTGCTCCTACACTTCACCGTTTGGGTATTCTCGCATTCCAGCCCCGCATGATTTCGGGTAAGGCTATTCAGTTGCACCCGCTGGCATGTACCGGTTTCAATGCCGACTTCGACGGTGACCAGATGGCAGTGCACCTCCCGCTGAGCAATGAGGCTATACTTGAAGCCCAACTGCTTATGCTGGGTTCGCACAACATCCTCAACCCTGCCAACGGTGCTCCTATCACCGTTCCATCGCAGGATATGGTGCTTGGTCTGTACTACATCACCAAAGAGCGTGCAGGCGCAAAGGGCGAAGGACTGATATTCTATTCTCCCGAAGAGGCTGAGATTGCCCTCAACGAGAAGAAAGTTGACATGCATGCCAAAATCAAGGTTCGTACACGCGACATCGTTGACGGTCAGGAGGTAACACGTATCATTGATACCACTCCCGGTAGAATACTTGTCAACCGTTATGTACCTGAAGAGGTGGGTTTCGTCAATGTAGTATTGAAGAAAAACACTCTGCGTGATATCATCGGTAACGTAATCAAGACTTGCGGTGTGGCACGTACGGCTCAGTTCCTCGACGACATCAAGAACCTCGGTTACCAGATGGCGTTCAAGGGAGGTCTGTCGTTCAACCTCAACGACATCATCATCCCGCCTGAGAAAGAGAGTCTGGTCGCTGAAGGAAACCAGGAAATAGAAGAGATTACCTTCAACTACAACAACGGACTTATCACCAACAACGAGCGTTACAACCAGGTGATTGACACATGGACCCACGTTGATACCAACCTTACCCAGGTATTGATGAAAGAGATGGCCCAGGCCGACCAGGGATTCAATGCAGTGTTCATGATGATGGACTCGGGTGCCCGTGGTTCAAAGCAGCAGATCAAGCAGCTGAGCGGTATGCGTGGACTTATGGCCAAACCGCAGAAAGCAGGTGCCGAAGGCGGTCAGACCATTGAGAACCCTATTCTTTCCAACTTCAAGGAAGGTCTGTCAGTGCTTGAGTACTTCATCTCTACCCACGGTGCACGTAAAGGTCTTGCCGATACCGCTCTTAAGACTGCGGATGCAGGTTATCTGACCCGTCGTCTGGTTGACGTCAGCCACGATGTGATTATCACCGAAGAGGACTGCGGTACACTGCGCGGACTTACCGCTACCGAGATAAAGAAGAACGAGAACGTGGTGGCATCGCTTTACGACCGTATACTCGGCCGTGTGAGTGTTCACGATGTATATGACCCGATTACCGGCGAATTGTATGTTGCTGCCGGAGATGAGATTCGCGAAGACGCAGCCGAGAAGATAGAGAAATCGGCTATCGAGTCGGTGGAAATACGTTCGGTACTCACCTGCGAGGCCAAACATGGTGTTTGCGCCAAGTGCTACGGACGTAACCTTGCTACCGGTCGTCTGGTAGAGAAGGGCGAAGCAGTGGGTGTGATTGCCGCTCAGTCGATCGGTGAGCCCGGTACACAGCTTACTCTTCGTACATTCCACGTCGGTGGTGTGGCAGGTAACGTTGCAACCGAGTCGAGCTATACACTCAAATACGACGGTATAGTAGAACTGGAAGAACTCCGTACAGTCAAGACTGAAAGCGACACCATCGTAGTAAGCCGTCAGACCGAACTGCGTCTGCGTGACGAGAAGACAGGTGTTGTCCTCACTACATTCAACATACCTTATGCAGCCAAACTGTTTGTTGAAAACGGCAAGAAGTACGAGAAGGGCACTCTGATTTGCGAGTGGGATCCTTTCAACGCAACTATCGTTATCGAAAACAACGGTAAAGTCCGCTATGAGGACGTGCTGGAGAATGTGACAGCCAAGACTGAGACCGATGAGACAACAGGTTTAAAAGAGACCATCATCATCGACTCGAAGGACAAAACCAAGATGCCTACCGCTCACATCGTTGACAAGGACGGCAATATTGTACGCACATACAACCTGCCTCTCAATGCCCACTTGCAGATTAAGGACGGTGACAACGTGAAGGTTGGTGACTTGCTGATCAAGATTCCGCGTACCGTAGGTAAAGCAGGCGATATCACCGGTGGTCTGCCTCGTGTAACCGAACTCTTTGAAGCACGCAACTCCAGCAATCCTGCCATCGTGAGCGAGATTGACGGTGAAGTAACCTTCGGCAAAATCAAACGCGGTAACCGCGAACTGACTGTTACCTCGCGTCTGGGTGAGGAGAAGAAATATCTCATTCCTCTGTCCAAACAGATTCTTGTTCAGGAGAACGACTTCGTACGTGCAGGTACTCCGCTCAGCGACGGTGCTGTCACTCCCGACGACATCCTTGCCATCAAGGGTCCCACCGCTGTGCAGGATTATATTGTCAACGAGGTTCAGGACGTCTATCGTCTGCAGGGTGTGAAAATCAACGACAAGCACTTTGAGATTATCGTTCGCCAGATGATGCGCAAGGTTGAGATTCTCGACCCGGGTGACACCCGTTTCCTTGAGAAACAACTTGTTGACAAGAACGACTTCCTTGAGGAGAACGACCGTATCTGGGGCAAGAAAGTGGTGGTAGATGCCGGTGACTCGGAGAACCTGCATGCAGGTCAGATAGTTGCTCCGCGCAAACTCCACGATGAGAACTCAAGCCTCAAACGCCGTGACAAGAAACTTGTTGAAGTGCGCGACGCTATGCCTGCCACTTCCGCCCAGGTGCTGCAGGGTATCACCCGTGCCGCATTGGGTACCAAGTCGTTTATGTCCGCCGCTTCCTTCCAGGAGACCAACAAGGTGCTCAACGAGGCTGCTATCAACGGCAAGGTTGACTATCTTGAGGGCATGAAGGAGAACGTTATCTGCGGTCATCTGATTCCTGCAGGTACGGGTCTGCGCGAGTTCAAGCAGATTGTAGTCCACAACAGAGAGGACTATGAGCGCCTGCTTGCACAGCGTGCCGCCAACGAGGCTGAAGAAACCGACGAAGAGTAATTCTACTCTCATATAAAGCAAAGAAACCTCTCTATATAGGGAGGTTTCTTTGTGTTGTATTGCAATTGCAGAGTTCTCTGTCAGTAGGTGCAGACCCGAGAAATCTACCCGATGTCATATTCTCTAGTATTACTGTCCGATAAAACTTTTTGAGCCGTTAAAAAAACGGGGCTGATTCCTTTGTGGAGTCAGCCCTTTTGATTTACTTTTATCGGACAGCAATAAATATCTTATAGTTATTTTCTCCGTGTTAGTTAAAAAGTGCCCCATTTTCAGGGACGAATTGTCCGCCGTGGTAATATCATTGTAAATACCATTCTCCTCACTCTTCACCTGCTCTGCCTGCACTCTGCTCATGTTTTGCAAATAAAAATACTCAAATGCTTGGCATTTGAGTATTTGGGCGGATAGGATGTCGTAGTTGTTATCTGTTGTGCCGTGGGTTGTGGCTTACTTCTTCAGATAATCCTTGATAAGTGAGCGGTCAAGAGTGATTTCTGTCTCACCGTAAACGTAAGGTGCAATCTCGTAAGGATTGAAGAGATATGTGACTGCGTCATCGGTGAGCGCGAAGTTGCCGTTGGGATGAATGGAGTCGAACTCGAAGCCTGCATCCAGAAAGTCTTGTCTGCTGTGGAACTCTTCCGACTGCTCAATCAGTGTATTCTGCAGGAGTCGTGCAACAGGCTGCTCAAACCCCTCGCGGAAGATGTCGCTTTCTGTCAGCAGTCGTCCTGTCTGTGTGTCGTAGTTGAAGAACATACGTGTGTTTACTCCGTGTGCACCTCCCATGTAAACATATTGCTCGAGTTCGTAGGTGAGGACGCAAATATCGCCGGCAGTCTTGCAGTTGCCGAACCACGTGACTCTGCCTGTAGTAACCTGTTCTTCGGACAGTGAAGCGGCGAACTCGTCTTCTTCCTGCCGTAGTTTCTCGGCGTATGCGCGGTTGTTAGCCATGTATTCTTCGCGTGAGAAAGCCACGTACTTGTTGATAGCCTCTTGCAGTGGCACATTCTTATACTCGTCAGAGAAGATGCGGGAGATGATATCTTGTTGTATGCGAGCGAGCGCCTCCTTGTTGTCCAGAAGAGTGGGGAACTCTATTTCGTAGGACAGAGAGAGGCTGTCGTTGCAGGCATCAGTCAGGCAGAATGACTTTGTGAAACTGATTTGCTCTGTTTCAATCAGGTGTTTTGGGTTGCATGATGCAAGCAACAGGCAGAGCACGGCGGTTGCTAAGAACAGATGTTTATTCATAACGTTTTACGTTTCAGGTTTCAAGTTTCAAGTTTCAGGTTTCAGGTTTCAGGTTTCAGTTCTTGATACTTAAGATTCTTAAGATGACTTAAGTCACTTAAGATTCTGCAAGCACCCTAAACTAAAAAAGTCCCTCTCAAGGGGGAGGGGCTTCGGTTGTTATTATTTAGAAGATGAAGTCGCTGTCAGGGTTGGTTTGCACAGGTTCTTCGGCAGCTCTAACCTCGTCTTGCTGAGGGTGCTGCTGTTGCTGCGTCTGCTGCGGACGGTAGAGCACCTGAATGTTTTCTGCCACAATCTCGGTGCGCTGTTTTTGTTGCCCGTCTTTCTCCCAACGTCTGGTCTGAAGTTTGCCTTCCACATAGATTTTCATACCTTTCCTGAGGTATCTCTCCGACCATTCGGCAAGATTGCGGAAAAGGACGATGTTGTGCCACTCTGTTCTGTCAGGTACTTGTGTGCCGTTCTGCATGATGTAGCCGCGTTCGGTTGTTGCCAGATTAAAGTTGGCGATTGCTACGCCACGGTCAAGGTAACGTACTTCGGGATCATTGCCAACGTTACCAATAAGAATTACTTTGTTTACTGATGACATAATAAATGTTGTTTGATAATGGTTTGATGATAGTTCTACCGTTTTGATAATGGTGTAATATCGTTTGTAGTTGTTATTTTGAGTTGCAAAGATACAAAATTATTTGCAGATACAAAAGAAAAGTTGTACTTTTGCAAAACAATTGCAATAGTAAAACCCCGCAGCCATGAAGAAATCCCTGTTAATAGCGCTTTCATTGCTTGTTGCAGTGAGCGCAGTTTATGCAAAAAAGCCCAAGAAAGAGAAAACCCCGAAGAAAGAAACGACCGAGAAGACGTCCTATCGCGTCAGTTGTGTTGCTTTCTACAATCTTGAGAACCTTTTTGACACTATCCACGACGAGGGCAAGAACGACTATGAGTATCTGCCTGACGGCGGAATGCGTTGGGACGGACTCAAGTATGAGCACAAGATTAAGAATATGGCATATGCCATCTCCCGCTTGGGTACGGATGTCACTCCGCAGGGTGCAGCATGCGTCGGTGTGGCAGAGGTGGAGAACATGCGCTGTATGGAAGACCTTGCTGCCGAACTCAAAGCCAAGCATGGCAGAAACTATGTGCCGGTGCTGCTCGAAGGTCCTGACCGCCGTGGTGTGGACGTGGGTTTCTTGTATAATCCCGACCTGTTTACTCCCGTCAATATAAAAGGACATGAGTTGAATGCGCATTATGCCGACGGCGGAGTGGTCAAGACCCGTCTGCAACTGCTTATCTCCGGCTATCTGCAGGGAGAGAAGATGCACATCATTGTCAACCATTGGCCTTCGCGCTATGGAGGAGAACTCTCTTCTCGTCCTACCCGCGACACGGCTGCTATGCTGACACGTCAGATTTGTGACAGTATCTACCTGAAAGAACCGCGGGCAAAGATTATCATCATGGGTGACTTGAACGACGACCCCTTCAACCATTCTTGCAAAGATGTACTCGGCGCACGCAAAGAGCGCAGCGATGTCGAGAAGCAGGGCTATTTCAACACAATGTGGCAGATGCTTGACAAGGGTAACGGCTCTTTGGCATACAATGGCTCGTGGAACCTTTTCGACCAAATTATAATCTCTGAGCCGCTTATGAATGCCAACCCCAAGAAAGAGTGGGGCTACTGGAAAGCGCAGATTTTCAACAAACCTTTCCTCACCGTGCAGGAGGGGAAGGACAAGGGTACTCCCCTTCGTACTCACAAGGCAGGTATATGGCAGGACGGCTACGGTGACCACTATCCTACAATGATTTATCTTATAAAACAAAAGTGAAAAATATGGTTTGAAGGTGGTTTGACAATAGTTTGATAATAATTTGACGGTGGTAAATTATGAGCAAGATTTGTAGCTTCGAAGACTTGCAAGTATGGCAATTATCGCGTGAATTTAATAAGAAAATCTATCAAGCGACAGGGAAAACCCCGTGGAAAGCCGATTGTCGTTTCGTTAGCCAAATAACAGCAGCAAGCGGCTCAATAATGGATAATATAGCAGAGGGATTTGGAAGAGAAGGCACAAAAGAATATGTTAATTTCCTGTATATAGCAAAGGGATCATGCGAAGAAGTTAAAAGTCAATTATATCGTGCTTATGATGTGGGATATTTGTCAGTAGAGCAGTTCGATGTCTTGTTTAAGGACATAAGAACCATAAGTGTTATGCTACACAACTTTATAAAATATCTTAAGGAATGTGAACATAAGGGAGTAAAGTATAAAGAATAAAGTCAAGCGATAATCAAACGACTGTCGAACAATTTCAAACGAAGTCAAACGACTGTCGAACAATTTCAAACGAAGTCAAACACCCTATAAAGCAATGTCAAACGATGTTTTGATTATGCCGGAATACGGCAGAAACGTGCAGCGGATGGTGGAGTATGCTCTCACTATTGAGGATAAAGAAGAGCGAACACGTTGCGTACGCTCTATCATGCATACAATGGAGAACCTGTTCCCTTATCTCAAAAACGAAGAGTCACGACACAAGATGTACGACCATCTTGCGCTTATGTCCGGATTCCGACTTGATATCGACTTCCCCTATAATCGTCCCACTCCCGAAGAATTGCGATACACTCCGGAGCGTCTGCCGTACAACACTACCATACCTCTCAAGTATCGCCACTACGGACGTATAGTCGGCAATATGATACAGGAGGCGTTGAAGGAGAAGGATGAGGATATAAGGAAGAAAATGATAATCAGAATTGGTAGCCGTATGAGGCAGGATTTCCTTGTCTGGAATAAGGACAACGTGGATGAGGCGCGCTTGTGCACTGATATTGCCGCATTGTCCAACGGACAGATAGATTGCAATTTCCCCGAGTTTCATGAGGCAATTCAGAAACAATTGCAGCAGAAACAGACCAATAACCAGCAGAAGGGTCAGAATCAGCAAAACCCGAAGAAGAAACGCAAGAAAAAGAAATGATAATAAAAAAAACAGGGTCTTGCCCTGTTTTTTTTATTATGACATAAGCATGTGCAGGCTTGTGCTCTTATTTTACTCTTTGTCCGGTTATAGTGTACTGCGTGCCGCCGATAACGATTCTGAAGCTGCCGTTGGTAAATACTGTCTTTGGGGCGTTTCCTTTTTTTATTCCTGTGTCTTCAGTTGCCGTTGTTATTTGTGTGCAGGTGCAGCCGCTCTTGTCCTCTGTATTCTGATATTCGGCACTGGCAGTGAACAGCAGTCTGCCTAAGTCAACTTCTTCGCCCTGCTTGTTGCCCCATATATATTCTGCAAGACAAGGGTAGTCGATAAACGGGTTGCGGTTGTGCTGTATGCGCGCCACTTCTGCCGTGCGTCTGATTTCTTTGTCAGACACGGGGTCTTGCCTGTGCCATTGAATGAGCAGATTTCTCAACCATGGCTGAAATTCCTGCCAGTTGCCGTTGTCAAGACATGATGTGGCGGGACTACCGGTCCAAGTGAGTTCGCCGTATGCAGTTGCAACATAGAAATACATACGCGCGAAATCGCCTTTGTATTCGTCGGCTGGTTCAAACACACGGTCGGTATATCCTAATCCTGCAGCGGCAGCACCCGTTCTGAATCCTCCGTAGTCCTTGAACGAACTGCCAACGAGTCCCGGAGGGCAGTTACTTTTCGACTGATTGGCCGAGCCATCGGCAGGTGTGAGATGGTGCAAGTCTTTGTAGGCATCGTTTTGCGTCCCTCCCCACCAAGACTTTGGAAAACTATGTTCAATCTGCAATCCGCTGACAGAGGCGTATGGCTGGTCCGGGTTGAAATAGCGTTTGTTATTGGAGTACATGTCAAGCACGCTGTTGTCGGCAGTATCGCGGTCGGTATAGTAGAAACCCGCCCATGTCTTGTTTGCCGATCCGCTACCGTAGGTGTATCTGAAACCGCCTTTTATAATCTGTTGCAGAGCGTCTTTGAGTACTGAGTCCTGAAGTCCGTTTATGTCGTCATAGTAGCCTGGTTGCAACTGGCTGAAATCAACATAATCGAGCTGAGGCTTCACAATGGTGGCAGGATAGACTTCGGGTGTTGAATTGCCTTGCCAGTCAACATAATTATACAGATATCCGAAAAGGAGTACGGTGTCAACATCGTCGAATATTCTCTCATCGAAAGACAATCCTTCTGGTGCACTGAGGTTGTAAGCGCGAATAGAACTGGTGCTGTCGCAGATGTCAAATGTAGCCTGTGAACCTGTGATGGTGATGTTGCTGCAAATGACGCCGCATACGTAATATTGCACTTCGCTTGTCTGCTTTGCCTCCAGCCCGCGGGCCAATTGTACAGCCTGAGTGACGGTTAGAGTGTCTGCTGCGCATACAATGCCGACGTATAAAAGCATAATGAGACCGATGAGAGAATAACGTTTCATATATTGTCAAGTTGTTGAGGATATCATTTCATTTATTTTAATGTGCTGACAAACTCCTCGAAGAGTTGCCGGTGTGCTCCGCGGAGAATGATGTGGTGGTTGCCGATAGGCCTTCTGAGGAAATATCCTGAAGAATCGGGAAGACTGACTTTGATCTGAGTGCGGCAGAGTTGCTCTTCCTCAAGATTTTCGATGAGTTGTCCTTCGGCAAAATAGAACCTCTGCAGGTCACCGCTAAACTTGACGAGTGTGACGGCCCCTTTAGGCATCTTGCCGCGTATAGCAACTCCGATGCCCGACTCGAAATGAGTGTCGTACTCGTAGGAACTTATCATGTTGAGCGGTATGGTGCAATGTGCGAACACGAATTCTCCTTTGTCGGGATCGATACGTGAAGGATTAGCCTGGAATCCTGTCTCGCCGGTGAGGGCGTGGCTTATCATCATCGTAAGCAGAGCAGGCACATCGCCTTCGCAACTCGACGGAATACCTTCCTGATTGAGAAGAGCAAGGGCGAGGCAACCGGTGTTGCGGACAGAGGTGAGGAGGTCGAAGCAGCGGAGGGTGATGGCATTCAGATTATGGCGCGTGATGATGCGCTTGAGAGCTCCGTAGATTTCGAGAGCTCCGATGAAATAGTCGCTTGGACAGGTCTGGAGCCGTTTGCGTGCATCGACAGGGTAGTCACGTTTGCGTATTTCAGTGAGCAGTTCCTGCATATCTATCTCCTCTGTTTCGATGCCGAGTTCCTTACGGATGACATCGCTGTCGAATGATGAGGCGATAAGCCAGTCAGAGGGTTGACCTATTATGCCGATTTTCTTTCCGCGCAGTTCACGCAAGGCAATGCTTACTTTGGCTAAAAGCATTATTTTTTGTGCTACATATTCGGCAGTGCCATGCAGAATCTCTCCGTCGGCTCCTTGCCCGCGCAACCATGATAGAATCTCCATGGAGGCGGCAAGCGAGTTGCTTTTGCCTGAGGTAAGAAGGAGTATTCTCTTTTGCCTGACGAGCGGGTTGCTCTCATAGAGTTGTTTGAAAAGACCTTCGGTGCCTCCTGTACGGACATATATCAGACTGAGGTCGGCTGTGCCGTAACTGCTGTAGTCTTCACGGCAGTTGAGTATAGAGCCTTCGCCGGTGACGGCTTCAATGGCACCCAACCACTCCTGTGTGGCGAGTTCTGTCTCTTTCTGGTTGTGGATAGGAGAAGTGAGAGTATAGATGTTAATCATAGTGTTGTAATTGTGTTATATGTAATAGTGTGATTTTCGTTTGCAAAGATAATAAAATTTTTCTACTTTTGCACTATGAAAATGAAAATAGGCATACTTGGGGCTGAATCTACCGGCAAATCTACTCTTGCTGAGCAGTTGGCAAGTCATTTCTCGGGCACTTGTGTACCGGAGTATGCACGTTGGTATGTGGAGAATCATCCGCTGCCTTATGGATTTGCTGATGTCGAAGCGATTGCAAGAAAACAGATAGAACAACTGAAGGCAGACTACGATACTGACTATGTGTTTTTCGATACGGAACTCATTATAACCAAAGTCTGGTTTGCCGACAAATATGGAGTCGTACCTCAGTGGTTAGATCAAGCAATACATGAGTGCCGGCTTGATTTCTGCCTGCTCTGCATGCCCGATCTGCCTTTCCAGACCGACCCTGTCAGAGAAAATCCTGACAGACGCGAATATCTCACCTCGCTTTACGAGTACGAACTTAACTCATATAATATTCCTTATTCTCTGTTGTCCGGCAAAGGTGAGGTGCGCCTCAATAATGCCATTCGTCTCCTCGAATAGATATATTATACCATAACTGCGCAATATGTCCGTATAATAACAAAAGAGGTGACAATTGTCATCTCTTTTGTGGTGCCAACGGGAATCGAACCAGTGACACAAGGATATTCAGTCCTTTGCTCTACCAACTGAGCTATGGCACCTTCGTTGCAAGCAGTGCTTGCTCGGATTGTCTGTGCTTTTTCTGAAAGCGGCTGCAAAGGTACAACAAGTTTTTTAATTACGCAAATTATTTAGCAGATTTTTTATTTTTGCACTTTGATGGTGAACCTGCTATGCTCATGTTTTTATTTCTCATTTTTTTTTCGTACCTTTGTCGGCTTAATATGCGAAAGTGTGCAAATACATATCTTGTGCTCCGGTTCTCAAGCCTTGGCAACGTGGCTATGCTGGTGCCTGTCCTCGATATTGTGGCAAGGTCTAATCCACACGCAAGGTTCGTTGTAGTGGCACGCAAACGTCTCGGTGATTTGTTCTGCGGAATGAAGAATGTGAGTTTTCTTTCTGTAGAAACTGAGGAGAACGGGAAAACCGAGTCTGTCAGGTCTGTTTACCGCCGTTTGAAGAAAGATTATGATATAACGACGGTGCTTGATTTGCAGAATAATATGAAGAGTAGGTTTCTGTCGTTCATGTTTCGTCTTTCGGGGATTCCATGCCTCCTGATCAGACGTGACAAAGTGGCAGAGCGTAGGCTGCTTAGAAAAGGATATGCAGAGAGTGCTCCCTTGACTACACAGTTTGAACAGTATGCCGATGTCTTCAGGCGCGCCGGACTCAGTATGAATGCAGACTTCAATTCGCTTCCTGTCAATGCCGGAGCTGCAGGAGACGTGATGCACAGGTTCTCTGAAAAGAACGGGTCGTGGTTGGGAATTGCACCGTTTGCCAAAAGCAAAACCAACATGCTGCCATATCGCATAAGCAAGGAGGTGATAGCACATTTCGCGGCAAAACAGGGGACGAGGATATTTCTTTTCGGGGCAGGAAGAGTGGAGTGTGATATGTTGAGACAATGGGCGGAATTGTATGATAATGTGGAGAGTGTGGCAGGTGAACTCACCCTTTCGCAGGAACTGGAGTTGATGAGGCGACTGGATTTAATGATTTGTATGGACTCGGCCAACCGCCATCTTGCTTCGCTTGTGGGATTGCGTTGTCTGACGGTATGGTGCGGTACCCATCCCTTTGCAGGTTTCGGAGGATGGAATATCGGCGGCGAGATTATGATGCAGCAGCCGCTTTCGTGCAGACCATGCACCATACATGGCAGAAACACATGCAAATACCGCAATTTCCTCTGCCGTCAGTTCACTTCCGCAGAGATTATTGCTGAATGTTCGAAACTGAATCTCGACACGTAGTGACCGACACGAAGTTAACAATGCAAAGTAAATATATATATGGCGAAAATTATTTCAATAGCCAATCAGAAAGGTGGAGTTGGAAAAACCACCACCTCCATCAACCTCTCGGCAGCATTGGCAGCCGAGGGCAAGAGGGTGTTGCTTATTGATGCCGACCCTCAGGCAAACGCTTCATCAGGTTTGGGCGTAAACATACGCCAACTGGAAACAACCATCTATGAGTGTCTCGTAGGGGGGGAACCTGCCCGTAAGGCGATTCTGCCTACTGCACAGGAAAATCTCTTCGTCCTGCCGGCACATATCGATTTGATAGGAGCAGAGATAGAGATGATAAATATCCCTGACAGAGAACTACTGCTGAGGAATCTGCTCACAGACGTCAGAGATGAATACGACTATATCATAATCGACTGCTCGCCTTCACTCGGTATCATAACTGTCAATTGCCTGACAGCTTCTGACACTGTGGTAATTCCGGTACAATGCGAGTATTTTGCTTTGGAAGGAATAAGCAAATTGCTAAACACCATTAAAATAATCAAGTCCAAACTCAATCCTTCCCTCAACATCGAAGGTTTTCTGCTTACAATGTTCGACAACCGTCTCCGCCTTGCCAACCAGGTGTATGAAGAGGTGCGCAGACATTTCGGGACTCTGGTGTTCAACACTGTAATATCACGTAATGTGCGTCTGTCCGAAGCACCTTCTCATGGTATGTCAGTGCTTACATACGACCCCTCTTCCAAAGGAGCACAGAACTACCGCGAACTGGCAAAAGAACTCATTGCAAGAAACGGCTGAGAAGACTCAGAGTTTTCAATTCTATACTACGCAGTCACTTAAGAAATTTATGACTCTTAGGTAACTTTATAAAGCAATATAACTGAAATCATATATGAAACCACGTACAGGACTTGGCAGAGGGCTTGACGCTCTCATTGATACATCAAACGTTACAACCAACGGCTCGTCTTCAATCTCCGAGGTGGAACTTTCTGAGATTTATCCCAATCCCAACCAGCCGCGTCGCAACTTCTCTGAAGAGGCTCTGGAGGAACTGGCGGCGTCTATTCGCGAATTGGGGGTGATATCTCCTATTACTCTGCGCAAGAATGAAGACGGCACATATCTCATTATTGCAGGAGAACGCCGTTTCCGCGCAGCACATCGTGCAGGGCTCACTTCTATTCCTGCTTATATACGCACTGCAAAGGACGAGCAGGTAATGGAGATGGCGCTCATTGAGAACATTCAGCGTGAGGACTTGGATGCGATAGAGATAGCACTCGCTTATCAGCGCCTCATCGACGAGTACAATCTGACTCAGGAGCGCATGTCGGAACGCGTGGGCAAGAAGCGGGCTACCATCGCCAACTATCTGCGTCTGCTCAAACTGCCTGCTGAGATTCAGGTCGGAATAAAAGACCGTAATATAGACATGGGGCATGCCCGTGCTCTGCTCTCATTGAAAACTCCTCAAGAACAACTGCTCCTGTACAAGCGGATTCTGAAAGAAGACCTGAGTGTGCGTCGGGTCGAACAAATCGTGAGTGGTGAAGACGTTGCGGAGGAACAGAAAGAGGCTGCTCCCAAACCAAAGAAGATTCAACTGAAAGCCGAGCAGAAAGCACTGAGCAAGAAGCTTGGTGTGCGCGTCCGGATTTCATGCTCCGAAGACGGGAAGGGCAAGATTGTTCTGCCGTTCAATACACAGGAACAGATGGAGGCGCTTATTGCATATCTCGACAAATAGCATATCAAACCAAGCAACTTGAAGAGACTTATTGTCATATTGTCCGCTATTGCACTTGCCACTCTTGTGTATTCGCAGCAGACACAGCCTGACAACGGTTGGGTGGAGGCAGGTTATGCTCAGTTGGGAGATACATTACAGGTAAGACAGGTCTCTGCTGACACCATACACGTGAAGACTTTAGGCTGGAAACCTGACCCTATCCGCGCGGTGTGGATGGGCACAATTATTCCCGGATACGGACAGATATACAATCGTTCCTACTGGAAACTGCCGATAGTATATGGAGCATTCATGGGTTGTGCGTATGCCATCACGTGGACCAACGGACTCTATACCGACTACAAAACCGCATATCGCGATATATCCACCGACCCTTATTACAACCCTGTTGACCCCACCAAATCCTATGTGGCTATTCTGCCCAAAGGCTATACCATTGAACCTTCGGGCAGTGGCGGCTCTATGGGAGGCAAAGCCAAATATACCACTAATTTGCAGAACAATATGAACTCTTACCGCCGATACAGAGATATTTCTATTGTGGCGACAGTATTGGTCTATGCTCTTTCGCTTATCGATGCATACGTAGATGCCCAACTCTACGACTTTGATATTTCCACAGACCTGTCGCTCAACGTGACACCCGAAGTGAATCGCGATGTATTTAACAACCGCACAGGCGAACTGAAACTGGCAATAAGATTCTAACAGTTAAAACAGACTGACGTGAAAAGACTTTTTTCGGTATATATATGCTCTCTGCTTGCTGCTGTAAGCCTGTTTTCTCAGGACGCAGCTGTTCCCGACTCGGCAACTTTTGCCGAGGATACTACTATAGTCGTGGGGCATGACAGCATACGCACTTATACCCAGGACGAACTTGACATGCGACTGCTGGAGTACACTCTATCGTGGCTTGATACTACCGGTTGCACGGCACAGACCGACACTACCGGTTTGCCCGACTCAGTGTATATAGCAAGACTGTCGTCATTGCCATATATAATTGAGATGCCATACAATACTGTCGTGCGTAGTTTCATCGATATGTATGTTGTCCGCCGACCAAGGCAGGTGGCAAGGCTTCGCACATTGTCAGGGTTCTATTTTCCGCTCTTTGAAGAGAAACTTCATCAATATGGTCTGCCCGAGGAACTCAAGTATCTCCCTGTAATAGAGTCAGGACTCAATCCAATGGCATATTCGCCCGTCGGAGCTGCAGGACTATGGCAGTTCATGCCGCGCACTGCAAAGAACTGCGGACTTGAGGTCAATTCGTTGGTTGACGAGCGTCTCGACCCGATTAAAGCCACCGATGCCGCATGCCGTTTCCTGCGTTCGCTTTACGTGATTTATGGAGACTGGAATCTGGTCATTGCCGCCTACAACTGCGGACCCGGAAATGTAAACAAGGCCATACGTCGTGCAGGCGACAAACGTGACTTCTGGGACATCTGGCCATATCTCCCTCGCGAGACGCGCTCTTATCTGCCTATATTCATTGCAGCCAACTATGCACTCAATTTCGCTGACGAACACAATATATGCATGACTCCGCTGCCGCTCACTCTCGCTGCTGATACCATTCTGACTAACCGACGGCTGCATCTGCTGCAGGTAAGCGAGATTACCGGTATCCCTATGCAGGAACTGCGCAGACTAAATCCGCAATACCGCCTTGATGTTCTGCCCGGAAGCAAACCCTACGCTCTCTGTCTGCCTGTTGACATGACGGGCGCATTCATAATGCACGAGGATACCATTTACAAACATAAGGCTGACACTCTCATTAACAACCGTCGCGAGGTGATTGACCTTGCGCAGAAAACCGATGCCGACGGTTTCCCCGCTACAGGTTCTTACACATATACTGTCAAGAAAGGGGACACACTTGGCGGAATAGCCAAAAGACAGAAAACAACAGTTGCCAAAATCAAAAAATGGAACAACCTGAAATCGGACAATATTCGTATCGGACAGAAACTGAAGATCTACAGATAATACTTAGGCGGATTTAGAACTTAAGATTCTTATGAAAATAATCGTTTTTTAGCGATGGAGAAGATTTATTACAAGATTAGTGAGGTGAGTGAGATGCTGCAGGTGCCTGCAAGCAAACTCCGCTATTGGGAGAAAGTGATTCCTCAGCTTAATCCTCATAAGCAGGCAGGAAAGACAAGGCGCTTCTACACGCCAGAGAATGTAGAACTGCTTCGCCGTATAAAGTTCCTTCGCGAAGAGCAGAATATGCCCGTCGAAGTGGTTATTGCAACTCTCAATGCCTCTGCATCTGATGTTGATATGCGCCTTGAAACCATAAGTCTCCTACAACAACTAAAAACAGAATTAACAGAAATACGCAGTAAGATATGAAAACATTCAACTGGAAATCTTTCATCCCGTATGTGGTCGCTATTATGACTTTTGTTGTGATGGCACTGGCATATTGTTCTCCTATGTTGTCCGGCAAAGTGCTTCGGGCAGGTGATGTGAACAATTGGAAAGGTGCTGCCAACGAGGCTATTGAATACCGTCAGCAGACTGGGGAAACAACTTGGTGGACCAACTCCATGTTTGGCGGTATGCCCACATTTCAGATTACAGGCAGCATGCCTTCCGGAAAACTCAGAAAGGCTTTGGAGAATATATTCCACTTCGGGTTCGATAATGCAATTGGTATTATAATTGCCTATATGATAGGTTTCTATCTGATGTTGCTGTGTTTCGGAGTAAATCCGTGGCTTTCTTTGGCGGGGGCAATAGCTTTGGCTTTCTCTTCCTATTTCTTTATAATTATTCCGGCCGGACACATGACCAAGGCGAGTGCCATCGGGTTCCTTGCTCCTATGATAGGTGGTTTTTATGCCGTGTTCAGAAAGAAATATTGGTTGGGGGCACCTGTTTTTATGGTCTTTGGTGCCATAGGTTCCAATTTACATCCTCAAATGACCTATTATGTGGGACTCCTAATGGGAGTGTTTGCATGTGCCGAACTCTACATTCACATTAAAGAACGCAGGTGGAAAGACCTTGCTATGTCACTTCTCGTATTGGTTGTGGCAGGCGGAATGGTAGTCGCCACCAAGGCAAGTTGGATGCAGATGAACAACTCATATCTCAAGCAGACAATGCGCGGAGGGCATTCAGAACTGACTAAGGACAAAGCTGTGGAACAAAACAAGGATAAAGGTCTTGATATCGAATATGCTACTGCCTGGAGTTACGATATAGACGAAACTCTTACCTTGCTTGTGCCCAATGTGAAGGGTGGGGCATCCGGCTATGCACTCTCCGACAAGAGTCAGACATACCAGGCTCTTGTGAAGAACGGCTATCCTAAAAAACAAGCGGCGCAAGCCTGCCGGCAACTGCCGATGTATTGGGGTACACAACCATTTACCTCCGGACCTGTGTATGTGGGCGCTATTGTGTGCCTCTTGTTCCTGCTCGGACTGATTGTCGTCAAAGGACCGTACAAGTGGGCATTATTGATTGCAACGTTGTTCTCTGTTATGCTCGCATGGGGAAAGAACTTTATGCCGATGACCGAGTTGTTCTTCAACTACTTTCCTATGTACAACAAGTTCCGTGCTGTCAGTTCAGTGCTCATTGTAGCGGAGATTACGATGCCGCTGCTCGGCTTCATGGCACTGCAGCAGATTGTGGAAGAAAAGAAAAACGGTACTCTTGATTTCAAACGTACACTTGTTTCCCTGTATGTATGTGCAGGAATAACGGCTGGTATATGCCTGTTTCTTGCATTGTTCGGCGGAATGTTGTGGGATTTCAAGGGACATAATGACCCGCAGTGGTTGCAACAGGCTCTGGTTGATGACCGCCGTCATCTGCTTTCTGTTGATGCATGGCGCAGTTTCGCCTTTGTTGCGGCAACGGCTCTGCTTCTTTGGGCATATCTGAAATATAATGTAAAAAATGTGTGGCTATACGCAGTGATTGCGGTTCTCGTGGTTGCTGATATTGTGCCTGTTGACAGAAGATATTTCGGTAGTGGTGATTTCATTTCCGACAAAGAGGACAAGTCCTATTTTGCAATACAGCCGTGGGAGCAGCAGATTCTGCAGGACAAGAGTCTCGATTACCGCGTGCTCAATGTCAATACCAATACTTTCAATGATGCCCGTACAAGCTATCGTCTGAAGTCTGTCGGCGGTTATTCAGCAGTCAAACTGCGCAGGTATCAGGACCTGATTGATGAACACATCAGCAAGAACAACATGGCTGTGCTCAATATGCTGAATACAAAATACATTGTTACTCAAAACGGAGTAATGCGTAATCCTGATGCTATGGGTAATGCATGGTTCGTTGACAATGTGAAGTATGTTGATACTCCCGATGAGGAGTCTGAGGCTTTGTGGAATCTTGCTATGCAGAACGAGGCTGTTGCTGACCGCTCGTTCTCAAATCTCTTGCCCGAAAATACTGAGGGCAGCGGAAACATTGAACTTATAGAGTATAAACCCAACAGTTTGTCATACTCTGCTTCGGCAGACGCTGACAAGGTTGCCGTCTTCTCCGAAATTTACTATCCTGAAGGATGGCATCTGTATATCGACGGAAAAGAAGCGTCTCTTGCCAGAGTCAACTACATACTACGTGCGGCTCTCATACCGGCAGGAGAACATATGATAACTATGCAGTTCGTTCCTCAGGCTTTGAAAACCGACCGTCTCTCTCTTGCCTGCTTCATACTGCTTCTGTTGCTCTCCGTTGTGGTGCTCTGCTCACCTCTGTACGCTTCACGTATCAGTCGTAAATAACGTCACCGTACTTTCACCGTACTTTCACCGTAGTATCACCGTAGTATCACCGTAGTTTCAAAATAACACGTAGAGACTGCTCCAGTAAACAGCGGAGGTCTGTCATTTTCCTGACAGACCTCTGCTTACATTTCTTCGGAAAAGCACTAATTTCCACCCCTTTGCCGGAGACAAAGTCAGTGTGTACCAAACCGCTAACACTATTGTCCCCCCCCATTTGACCAATTCTGACAACCACCTCTTTATATATTTCTTTCTTGAAATGCCGAGAGTGCGCTGTCTCTCGCTTCTGCCTATCTGCAATGTAAGTTTGTCAAAATACTCCTTTCCCAGTTTCTTTTGCGGAATTATATGGTGAAGTACAGCTTGGGGCAAATAGTAAAACCTCATGCCCTGTGTCTGCATCTTGTCGAAGATGTCCTTTTCTTCCGCTCCCATCAGACTGTCTCCTTTTCTGCCTAATGCTGTGTTGAATAGTCCTGTTTTCTCAAATACCGTTGCTCTGTATGCCGCATTCCCTCCTCCCGGGTATTTGCCTTTCGGGTATTCCCGCTCCTTGTCACCATAGTACATATATGCCGTGAGCAGAGCCTTTGTGTATGTGCTCATCCACTTTGGTTCCTCTGTTTCGTATAGAGGGATTATAGGTCCTCCCGCAGCCGCTATGTCAGGGTTTCGCTTGAAGAAATCCATGTATGTGCTCAGATACCGCTCGTCCACAAGTGCATCGTCGTCAACATATAGCAGCACCTCACCTTTTGCCTCCCGTATTCCTTTGTTGCGGGCAGCAGACAGACCTTGTTCCGTTTCCTTCATGTATCTGAAACAAACGTCAGGATGACGTTCGCTGAACTCTATGCACACCTCATGTGTCCGGTCAGTGCAGTTATTGTCAACAAGCAGTATCTCATATTCCGCCTTTGCAAGCGTATTCCTGGCAATACTCTCCAATAGATTGCCTATGTATTTCTCTCTGTTATATGTGCAGATGATGACAGATATCATAATTGTTTTGTTTAGATGCTTAGTTGTCATTGAGGTAGCTGTCTAACAAATCTTTGACGAGATGGTCTTTTCCGGCAGCAATCTCTTTCCAGCACGAGCCGTTGATTGTATGTAACCAATGCTTGTTGTCAAACCATTCCAGTGAATCTCCGTGACGGTCACCGCCCTCGCGAAGAGGTTCTATACATTCGTCGGGGAAGTATAGTTCTTTCATGTTTAAGCGGGAATAGATATCATACCAGTTCCCGCCACCTGAATCCAAGTAGGTCTTATACGGCATTACCGGCATAAAATCCACTTTCTTGTTCTGCACATAGTCGTAACGGAAGAACGACATGATTGCAGACAGGTACCAACATTCTTTTCTCTCTCTTAATGGTCCGTAAACAGGCTGTGTTGACAAAATGTTGCATATAGAAAGTTTCCTGACAGGAAACAAATCATGATCAATGTATCCGAATATCTCAGGACGCAAAGTCCTGACGATATGGTGATACACATAGTTTAGACACATGGCATGTGAGTAACTGCCGCCTATCTTGTTCAGTGAGTTTCGGGGCAGCGATAAATAAGCAACTTGGTTTTGTCTGCAGAATGACTCTATTTGTACTCTTGCCTCTTTGTCCGCAGAATTATCTGCAACAAGATAGATATAGTCATCGGTGATATTCTTCTTTAGAAGTTCATACTGATACTGTATGAGTTCGGCATTGTTGAAAGCAATAGTGGTTATAAGCAGTTGGCAAGAGGTGTTGCTTTGAGGCAATCCGATTTGCTTAAGCGGTTGTTTTGAGAGAGTCAGCCGTTCGAGAAAACGAACCAGTATGCGGAATATGATACGTTGCGGAGTCATTCTGTCTCAGAGTTTGCATTTGAGAGCCTGATATAACGTTTGAGCATATTCAAAGTCTTCGGGCCAATCAATGTCGATGGATTCTAAATTGCTTGTCTGATACATCTGTACAGACTTGCCTATCCTGTCATGCAGATTGATATAGGTGCTTATATCTGCAATAAATGCGCCACTGTTGACCTCATACCATACTGGAAGGGTCTGTGTGCGCGGCCACTTCTCGGTCTCTCTGTTGTAATTGACAGGAGCATCATCCTTCCATATAAATGTACGCAAGGAATTGACAGACATAAGTGAATCATATTCAGACAAGCAATCATAATATGAATCAATCATTGCTTTGTAAGTATCTGCCGAAATAAAAGGTGATGTTACATGAGTCCAGATGATGGTGGCATCTTCTTTTATGATGGATGGTACGTAGTTTATCAGTTCATCGGTGGTAGTGGAAGACAGGCAGAGTTGTTCGGGTCGTGGCATAGGTTTTATGCGCTTGTCGGAAAAATCAGCCCCGATTTGAAGAACAGTCTCATCGTCGGATGACAAGATAATCTCATCAATGGCTTCTGTCAGAAGCAATTGTTCGAGTTTGATTCTGAGAAGTCCTCCCTCAATACCTGCGAATGTGCGGGTGTTCTTGTTGGGTATGCGCTGACTGCCTTTGCGGCATGGGAGAAAAACTATGTTCTTTTTCATAAGGCCAATAGCGAGTATATGGATTTCTCTTTCAAATTGTGATATTTAGTGGGGAGTAATGAACACATCTGATGTTTGCCCGAAAAGTAGTCAATCACTGACTGGGTTTCTTCCATCATGTTGAACTTGTCGGATTGTATATCTGCATCGTAACCGTCGTAACCAAGCAGCAGCAATGAATCTGCACCAAGATATTCCGCAATCTTTACTGATGCAAACAAAGGCGAATCGGAAAGACTGTAATCATCATTTTGCCCCGGAAGAGAATATGTCTGGTTTGTGGCGGTAGATGGTATGTAAATATCCATGTCGGGATCTTGGCGGCTGACAACAAGGATGTCGCTACTGCGAAGTGATGCAAGTTGCGTTTCAAGACGTTTGCCTTCAATACCTATCATATATATGTATCTGCTAACCGAATTGTCAACGGAGTCAAACAAGTGCAGATGCTTGCTTGAAGAGAATATCAGCTGTACTTTTTTTGTCTGATTGGCTATCAGTTCCAAAATAGCTTTTATGTGCATGCCGACAGACTCTCCTCCGCCGATTAACATGGTAATGTGCTCTGTATCATTTGCAGACGGCAAATCGTGGTAGATATTATCATGGTTGATTGGTTTGATGTGGGATTGCAACCGGCGTACTATGCTGCTTGTAGAGTATCGTTTCTTGGTAATCCACTCCATTATGTCTTTTTGTGGAAGCGAGTTGCAACCGGAAATCATGTACGGCAAGTTGGTCCCCCAACAATACTTTTGTCTAAGTAGTTCAAAGTCTTCTATCGTTTCCATCAGTTGGTTGAGTGAAACGGATTGGTCGTATTTTGCGCAATATGTCAGTAATAGTTCGGTACGCAAGTTTCCGGCACCTCGTCCCATGCCTGTCATAGTGGCATCAATACCGTCAATTCCTGCGTTGATGGCAGCAAGAGAATTGGCAAAAGCGAGTTCTATGTTGTTGTGTCCATGGAAACCTATTTTTCCCTTGTATTGCTCTCTTATCTTGCATATACAATCTGCTATCTGGTCAGGATAGACGCTTCCGTAAGAATCAACCATCATAATGTTGTCAACATATTGTTCCGTGCCCTTCAAGTGCTTGGCAAACTCAGGATTCTCCACCCATGTTGACATATACATTATGTTTATGGCAGTTTCCAATCCTTGCTGCTTGGCTATACGGGCAATCTTGACGGCTTTGCTTGTCTCGTCTGGTTTGGTTGCAAAGCGTACAAGATTTACATATTGGGAGAGATTACTGAGTAGCGGAACCACACTGTTCTCGTCAACCTCTTTCAAATTGATCATTATGGCTGTTTTCTTGTTAGGACACAATTGCCTGCTTCGTTGTAACACGTATCTTGGCAGGTAATTGTATTCGCCATGATATACCGAGGTGTCAAGACTCCGATAGCCTAATTCTACGTAATCAATAGGTAAGGTATTGACTGCATTAAGGTATTTCTCGACCAGTGCCAATGGAAAGTCCCAATTGGTGTAGTACCCTCCGTCCCGCAGAGTGCAGTCCAAAAGTGTGATATGTTTATTGTTGATTAACATATATTATGATATTGGTTCTGATATTTTGTTCATTATTTCAGTCGGGTGATAAGCAGGAGTATCCTCGAGAAGCGGCATCATGCTATAGCATTTGACTCCTGTCTGCTGAGCATATAGAGCGACAGAGGAGTCGCAGGAATAGAAATCTGCTTTGCACCATGCCAACAGACTCTCAAGTACGACATCTTGAGGAAGTTCATACAGGTTGTTTATATGTCTATTCAAAATGTCAAGATATGCACTCTTCTGTGCCTTATTGGCAGGCGCATTGAATCGGGGATGAAACTTAACGGCTATGTTTTGATAATTTTTCGTGCTAAGATAACCGGCTAATACTGTGTATGCTTCCTCTACCTTATCAAGTGTTACTCCTGAATTGAAAAGCGGATCTACTGAAATAACGGCATCAGGTCTGTAATCATACTCTTTTTCCTCGAAAGCGAAACCTATAACTCTCAGATGTTGCTGATGCATAGGAAAACAGAGTTGCGAGGTCGCTATACATTCGTGGAACTTGGGATGGTCGGTTGTTATAAAGTGATTCTTGAGTGCAAAAATTCTTGGGAAACAAGGTAATAAGAAACATTTGTAAACAATTCGTTTCCAGCCTGTGAATGTTTCAGGGTTCTTTTTCTCGTATGAAACCAATCCGTCCTCGATAATGTTATATGCCTTACATAGTTTGTTAGTCACAATCATGCTGCAGATGTCATTGTAGCAAACAGATGTATAGAAGATAAAGTCATTATGTGCGGTAAATTTGTCAATCTGTCTGTCAAAAGCTCTCATGTTATTGAGAGTTGCCCATATCTTCCAACCTTCGAATATCCTGCCGTGTCGTGAGTCAATGTTATAAGTAGTCGCTAACTGGTGAGGGAATACATGCTCATACTCTGATGGCATACGGTAGCCTCTGAGCAGAAGAAAGTAGCAATCTGTTGGTGAAATGTTATCAGAAACAATAATTTTCTTCGCTACGTTGAATGTGAGATGACTTGCTATGCAGAAAAGGTGTTTCATGTAGTAATGCTAAAGCTTCAATATGCTATATTTCCCTTGTCATATCTGCCCACTCTCTCACAGCTCCGTGTCCGCCCGCATGGTTCATGATGTGTATGTGAGGCAGGGCGAGCACTTCGTTGCATGCGTCTTGGGGGCAGGCTGCCATACCTACAGCTGAAAGCAGGTCGATGTCGTTCACATCGTCACCTATGTATGCCACTTGTTGCATGGTGATACCGAGTTCGGAGCATATTTTCTTTACAACTGACAGTTTGCCGTCGAAGCGCACTCCCTGACAGAGGTAGTCAACGCCGAGTTTCTTTGCCCGGGCTTCAACAACAGGTGTGGTCTCTGAAGTGATTATGCCGATTCTTACGCCGGACTGTTGCAGCAGTTTCATCCCCATGCCGTCTCTCACATAGAATCGTTTCATTACGTCACCTTCGGCAGAATAATACATTCCTCCGTCGGTCAGAGTGCCGTCAACATCGGTAAGAAAGAGTTTGATTTTATTCATGTCGTTTCCAATTTATTCTTTTATTGTGGTTCCCAGACCCACGAACTTGGCTGTAAGTTTGTCCCATGTGTATTTGTCTTTCTCTTTTACCACAAAGTCAGTGAAAGATTGTGCCCTGTTGTTTTGATAGAAATCTGTCAGTGCCTCAGCAATGGCGCATGAATCCGGTTCGACAGCATATCCCATCTTTCCGTGTCTTACTATTTCGCCGAGTCCGCCGACATTGGTAACAAGCATAGGTTTATTGAAATGAAAAGCGACTTGAGTCACTCCGCTTTGTGTGGCTGATTTGTATGGCTGAACAATCAGATCTGCAGCCGAGAACCAGTATTGCAGTTCACTATCGGCAATGAACTCGTTGTGTACAACCACCTTGTCTGTGAGGCCGCTGTCAGCAATCTTTTTCTTGTATTTTTCTTCGTCTTCATAAAACTCGCCTGCAACAAGCAGTCTTAGTTCCGGAAGTTCCTTATGCATCAAAGCGAATGCGTCCAGCAGGAGGTCCAGACCTTTGTAAGCTCTTACAAGACCAAAGAAAAGCATGTATTGCCAGTGCGGGTCAAGTGCAAGATGCAGGCATGCCTCTTCTTTAGTATGAATGCTGCCATAGTGGTCGTAGATGGGGTGTGGGGAGAACGTTTTCGGTTTGTTATGCCGGTCGTATTTCGAGATGTCTGTTACTACTGATTCCGAGAGTGCCACAAACCCGTCGGTGCTTCGGACGAACAGAGGGGCGAAGAACTTGTCGATGAACGAGGGCTCATGCGGGAGCAAGTTGTGAACAAGAGCTATGCAGCGTGTTTTCCCGTTTCGCTTGACAATGCGTTCTACAGTGGACATGCACGGTGCCATGAATGATGTCCAATAGCAGCAAATCAGCATGTCAGGACATGCTTTCTCTATCAGGTGTCCGGTGCGTAACCACGATATAGGATTGCAAGAGTTGAGCGTGCGCGTTATGTGCAGGTCGGCGGGTTGCCGTTCTGTTGAGAACTGTGTTTTGCCGGGGAAGAGGAAAGAGGGATACTGGAGTGTAAAGGTATAGATATGCACTTCATGCCCTTCTTGCATAAACTGACGGGCAAGTCGCTCGTTGAAAGTCGCGAGACCGCCTCTGTAGGGATAAACTGTGCCGAGTATTGCTATCTTCATAATCTTCAGATTATCAAATATCCAAATATGAGCATAACTCCATTCAAATCTTCAAATATTTAATCATTTGAACGCTTCCCAACCTTGTGCCCTCAGGGGCAGTTCCTCGCCGTTTCTGCCGATGAGGTTGCAGCCGTATTCGGGTTTGGTGATATGTCCGATGATATATACGTCGTCAAGCGGAATGAGTTTCTCGTAGTCGCTGAGGCTGACGGTGAACAGCAGTTCGTAGTCTTCCCCTCCGTTGAGTGCGCAGGTGACTATGTTCAGGTTCATCTCCTCTGCAAGCACGGCAGCCTGATAGTCAATGGGTATCTTGTCTTCGAAAACAGCGCAGCCGCAGGCAGATTGCTTGCATATATGCATCAGTTCGCTGCTAAGGCCGTCGGAGATATCCATCATGGCGGTTGGATGGATACCCGCCTCGCGGAGTTTCTTTACTATGTCAAGCCGTGCCTCGGGTTTGAGTTGGCGCTCAAGTAGATATTCTTTGCCTTCGAAAGCGGGCGTACCTTCAGGATTGGCTTGCATCACTATCCGCTCGCGTTCAAGCAGTTGAAGCCCGAGATATGCACTTCCGAGGTTGCCTGTGCAGCAGATGAGGTCGTTCAGTTTGGCACCGTTGCGATACACTATCTCGTCCTTTTTTGCCTCTCCGATGCAAGTTATGCTGATGGTCAGTCCTGTAAGACTTGCGCATGTGTCGCCGCCTACTATGTCAACGCCGTAGTTCTTGCAGGCAAGACGTATGCCGTTGTAAAGTTCTTCTATGTTCTCTATCGAGAAACGTTTTGATATACCGAGACTTACTAACATCTGCGTAGGTGTGGCGTTCATTGCGCAGATGTCTGAAATGTTGACCACAGCCGCCTTGTATCCAAGGTGTTTGAGGGGCACGTATTCAAGATTGAAATGTACGCCTTCAAGCAGCAGGTCGGTTGTGACGAGTGTGCGCTTGTTGTGGAAATTGAGGACAGCCGCATCATCGCCGACACCTTTCTCCGTACTCTTGTTTTGTATTTTGATTTTCTCTGTTAGACGGCGGATTAGTCCGAATTCGCCAAGTTCTTTTATTTGAGTCATGCGGTGTGTGTTTATTGTTTAGGCTGCAAAGATACGATTTTTTTGCATAGTATGCAAACAATTCATGCCGCATGATATGACGAAACAGAGAATTATTATTAGAAGACGCGTTTTCTAACCATAAACAGGTATGAATAAAGAAAAATATTTGTTATAAAGCGGCTTGAGTTTATTGCTGCCAGGATGGTTGATGCTGATATGACATTCCGATAATTCCTAAAATTATGTTTATGTGTAAGAAAAAATGCTTATTGAAGATGATGCGTGAATGTGTTAGTTATTACGTAATTAGGCTCAGGCTGTTCTTACTTTTTTCAAAAAAAATGCATAGGGGTATTGCGGGAATGAAAATTTTGCAGTACTTTTGCACCCGCTTTGGGAAACCAATGGCACTTCAAACTCCGGATAGAATATAAGGAGTGAGATGGTGCGGTAGTTCAGCTGGTTAGAATGCCGGCCTGTCACGCCGGAGGTCGCGAGTTCGAGTCTCGTCCGCACCGCAAGTGCTGAAAATCAACGAGTTACGCTTGAGACGCGTTGAAATCTGCACAAAATCTGCACAAATGACTTTCACTGATGTGAAGGTCATTTGCCGTATATAAGACCTAAACTAATAAAAATTCCTGCTGTCAATCAGAAAAATGGTTGGCGGCACTAATT
>JAFVBR010000001.1 GCA_017479885.1 Paludibacteraceae bacterium
ATTAGAAAGTTGGCATTGCAGGTGGTAAGAAACTATAGTGACAAACGAAGCATAAGGAAAAGACTGTTTAAGGCATCACTCAATAGCGATTATATGGCGGATATGGTCAAAAACTACAAATTTTGATGCGGTTGCCCTGCAACAACGAAACCTACAACATCCAACCTGAAGACCTCCTGCTCTGCCAACCTGAGTTTATTCAGGACCACTATTTGCGCTCACCTGACTTAAAATGCCAAATCATGGCGTATCCGCAAAATTCACTCAAAGACGTTGCATACCTCTGCATCATGACTGACAGCCGATGGTGGGAAAAAGCCGTGTACCTGCAAACGCACCCCATTCTGCATCTTGATGAGCGACAAACTGCACTCACCGAGTGCTTCATGCAGATTAGGCATATCTATTCCTCATACCCTATTACCCGAGAACGACAACGAATACTCAAAGTGTTGCAACAGGCAGCTATCTGCGAAATGCTCTCGTGGATTGGAGAACTTATCGAACCCGAAGAAAAACAAAAGTTCTCCCACAAAGAAGTCATCTTCCGAAGCTTTATCTCCCTGCTGCAACAAACCAACGGCACCCAACGGGAGGTACAATGGTTCGCCGAAAAACTGTCCATCACACCGAAGTATCTGACCACCATAAGCAGAGATATAAGCGGAAGACCCGCCTCCGAACTCATTAACGAAATCAGCGTTAACAGAATCAAACAACTGCTCACAACCACCGACCTCTCAGCTAAAGAAATCGCTGCTGAACTCGGTTTCTCCAACCTCAGTTTCTTCTGCAAATACGTCAAACACAACCTTGGCACCAACGCCGCCGAATATCGGCGTCAAAACAGATAATGCCGTGATTGTCAATTCGTACAGACTGACTGTCAATCTGTAATATGAAGCAATAATACTGCATTTTCTGCTCCTTCGATATCAAATTTTATGCTGCTGTAAATTTGCAGAATCCGAAAATTTGCAGTACTTTTGCACCCGTTTTCGGCGAGAGGTGTCGGTAGCCGTTAACTATAGGGTGAATCTGTAAGAACTATACAAGTCGGGCACATGCTGCAAAACCAATTCGCAGTTGACGTATAGTTTATTCAATGCAAATAGGCGTTAACGCTCTTCGAAGCGATTATTATTTATATCATTACCGGCAGTTTGTCTGTCGGCAATGTTTGTCTGTATAAATGTTTGTCTGTATATATAAATCAATTAAACAATATGAAAAAGATTAGTGTTATCATCGCAGTGGCCGCTGTTCTGGCGGCATGCAACAATCAGACTCCTACAGGTCATACCTCGCAACGGTCATTGCTGACAGTTCAAACCGGCGACGTAACCGTTGCACAAACTTACTCTGCTGCCATTCAGGGCAAGCAAGACATCATGATTCTTCCACAAATAGGAGGATTCATAACAAAACTCTGCGTAACTGAAGGTCAGCAGGTCCGTCAAGGTCAGACATTGTTTGAAATCGACCGCGTCAACTTCGAGGCCGCACTACGTGTGGCTGAGGCCAATGTGCAGGCGGCAAAAGCAGTCGTAAAAACCAACGAACTCACCTACTCTTCAAAGCAGAAACTGTATGCGGAGAAAGTTATTTCCAAATATGATTTGCAAGTAGCGGAAAACCAGCTTCTCACAGCCAAAGCCTCTCTCGCCCAAGCAGAAGCAAGCGTTACCAACGCAAAGCAGAATCTTAGTTATTGCACTGTCAAAGCGCCATGCAACGGTGTTGTCGGGCGTCTGCCCTTCAGGGTAGGCTCACTTGTCTCTCCGCAAATGCCCGAGCCACTCACCACTGTAAGCGACAACAGTGAAATGTATATCTATTTCTCCATGACCGAAACGCAAATGCTTTCACTCTTCAAACAATATGGCTCTATAGACAATGCTATCAAGCAGTTGCCAAATGTCAGCCTTTTGTTGTCTGACGGCTCCGAATATAACAGAACAGGACGCATAGAAAGCATCAGCGGTGTCATTGACAAACAGACCGGAGCCGTTAGTGTGCGTGCCGTATTCCCTAATCCCGACAGGTTTTTACTTTCAGGAGGTTCTTGCAATATAGTCATTCCCGTTGAGCACAAGAATGTTATCGTCATTCCGCAAGCTGCCACCTATGAGATTCAGGACAGAACATTCTGCTATCGCGTTATTGACGGCAAAACTGTGTCCACCCTCATCAATATAGCTCCCCTGCCCGATGGCAAACAGTATATTGTCCATTCCGGGCTACAGGCAGGCGAACGCATCATAGCGGAAGGTGCAGGCCTCGTAAAAGATGGAGAAGAAATAGAATAAGTCGATATATCGATATAACAAAATAACGATATATCGAGAAAAAATAAAACCAAATGAAAAAGACTATATATTTTCTGCTTGCCATAATGCTTTCCTCATGCGGCATCTATGGCAAATACTCGCGGCCTGAGCAAATAAGCGGCAAAGGACTGTATGGCATCGGTGTAACCGAAAACAGCGACTCTGCTACTCTCGCCTCTCTTTCCTACAAAGAAATCTTCACCGATCCGCTGCTGCAGAACCTTATTGCAACTGCACTGGAGCGCAACAGCGACCTGCGCTCATTGGAGTACACTGTTCGTCAGGCAGAAGCGGGCTACAAAGCATCCAAACTGGCATTTGTGCCCGGTTTCACCTTTGCTCCCAAAGGCGGCTTTAACATATCGGAAACGGCTCAGGGATGGGGTTATGCCATTCCTGTCGCCATGGACTGGGAGATCGACCTCTTCGGCAAAATGCTCAACCAGAAACGCAAAGCAGGCGCGGCCCTGCTTATGACGCAAGACATACGCGAAGCGGCACAGACACAGATAGTAGCCACTGTTGCCTCGCTCTACTTCCAACTTTTGATGCTCGACCAGCAACTGCTCGTCACCGACTCTACCGCCCTCAAATGGCAAGAGACAGTTCGCGTAATGGATTTGATGAAAGAAGCAGGAATGATGAACGAGGTCAGCGTAGCGCAGACCCAAGCCACATGTTATGCCATACAGGCAGGCGTATTGGAACTGCAAAAGGCCATCCGCAACGTGGAAAATGCTCTTTGCCTTATTCTAAAACAGACACCGCAACATATAGAGCGCAGTACTATGCAATCGCAGGTTCTGCCTGAGCAGTTGCAGGTCGGTGTGTCTGCACAACTGCTCAGCAACCGACCGGACGTGCGTCAGGCGGAGCATAACCTTGAACAGTATTTCTACGGCGTGCAGCATGCCCGCTCAATATTCTTTCCTTCTATCAAGATAGATGCTTCAGCCGCCTTCGCAGGTGCTTTCATACCATCGCTTATTGGCTCGCTTGTGCAACCAATCTTTGCACACGGAGGCATTAAAGCAAACCTTGATATCAGCAAGGCACAATATGAGCAGGCACTACTGCAGTTCGAGCAGAAGATGCTTGAAGCGGGCAGTGATGTGAATAATGCACTGCTGCAATGCCAAACTGCCAGACAAAAACGCGAGCAGCGCACACTGCAAGTGGAGGCACTCACCAAGGCAATGGAGCATACACTATCGCTTATGAATAACGGCTCAACCACATACCTCGAAGTTATTTACGCCCAACAGGCATTGCTTGATGCACAAACATCTCAACTGGAGGACTGGCTTGACGAAGCCCAGGGAGTAGTCAAACTGTATCAGTCTCTCGGAGGAGGAGTGAAATAAGTAACAATCAAAATGTCGAAATACCGGCATATCGAATAAAACCAAACAAAAATGAATGTAAAGACTTTTATCGACCGCCCTGTGCTGTCGATTGTGATTTCAGTTTTTATTGTCCTTCTCGGACTCATCTCTCTCATGACACTGCCCGTGGAGCAATACCCTGACATTGCACCGCCTACTATAGGTGTGATGGCAAGTTACCCGGGTGCAAGTGCCGATGCCATACAGAAATCTGTCATCGCACCGCTCGAAGAGGCTATCAACGGTGTAGAGAACATGATTTACATGACCTCCACCTGCTCCAACTCAGGTCAGGCACAGATATTCGTCTATTTCAAGCAGGGAGCTGATGCCGATATGGCACAAGTCAATGTGCAAAACCGTGTGGCACAGGCTGCCGGCCTGCTACCGCAGGAGGTCAACCAGATTGGTGTCACCACCTACAAGCGCCAACCCTCCACAGTACGCGCTTTTGCGCTCTATTCACCCAAAGGCACCTATGACGAAGAGTTTATCAGCAATTACATCAATATCAATATCAAACCCGAACTGCAGCGTGTGTCCGGAGTGGGCAATGTGGTCGTGTTCGGGGGCAACTACTCGATGCGTGTATGGCTCAATCCGTCGAAGATGGCACAATACGGACTGGTTCCTGCCGACATCATCGGTGTGCTGTCAGAGCAGAATATCGAGGCGGCAGTAGGCTCACTCGGCGAGAATTTCGACCAGACCTTCCAATATACAATGAAATATCGCGGGCGCCGTGTTACGGAGCAGGAGTTTGCCGATATGGTCATACAAACCCTGCCTTCGGGAGAAGTGCTACGGCTCGGCGATGTGGCGCAGATGACTCTTGGTCTTGACAACTACAACTACACCAGCATCGTCAACGGTGCTCCAGGCATAGCTGCCATGATATTTCAGATAGCGGGAAGCAATGCCACACAGATCAATCTTGACATAGACAAACTCTTTGCACGCCTCAATCAGGACATGCCTCAAGACCTCGTGCTTGGTACACTCGAAAATACCAACGAGTTCCTTTTTGCGTCCATCAAGAATGTGGTCATCTCACTTCTTTTGGCTATTCTGCTCGTGGTTCTCGTTGTATATTTCTTCCTTCAGGATTTCCGTGCCACCATGGTACCTACCATTGGTATTATCGTCTCGCTGATAGGAACATTCGCTTTTATCAAAGTCGCAGGTTTTACGCTTAACCTCCTGACCCTGTTCGCCTTGGTGTTGGTTATTGGCACAGTGGTTGACAACTCCATTGTGGTGGTAGAGGCAGTACAGGCACGCTTCGATGCGGGCTACAAGTCGGCCTACAAAGCATCTGTCGATGCAATGGGCGGACTGACAGCGGCACTCTTCACCACCACGCTCGTCTTTATGGCTGTGTTTATCCCCGTCTCATTCATGGGTGGCACAACCGGCGTATTCTACACCGAGTTCGGTTTGACAATGGCGGTTGCTGTCGGCATATCATTTGTTTCGGCACTCACACTCTCCCCTGCCCTGTGTGCTATCATGCTCCGCCCTAACCCTGAAGAAGGTGAAGGCAGCAAAGTGGCACAACGGGTCAGAAAAGCATACACGGTTTCATACAATGCATTGATGAAAAAATACACCGGTGCCGCCATGTTCTTCATCCGCCGCAAATGGCTTGTATGGAGCAGTATAGCCGTGGCCGTCGGCTTGCTCGTGTTCTTCCTGCAGACCACCAAGACCGGTCTGGTGCCTGACGAAGACCTCGGCGTAATACTTGTTGACGTCACCACACCTGCCGGCATCAGCGTCAAGCAGACAGCACACATTATGCATCAGATAGACTCGTGCCTTGCCGACATTCCCGAGATGCAGATTCGCAACAATGTAACCGGCGAAGGCATCATTTCCGGAACCGGCAACAACATGGGTATGCTCATCATCAAACTCAAGGATTGGTCTGAGCGCGACCGCTCCGTGCGTGAGGTAATGCAAGATATCTATGCCCGCACTGCCTCTGTCCGTTCTGCCAACGTCTTCGTGCTTGCACCAGGCATGATTCCAGGTTATGGTATGGGTGGCGGTTTCGAGTTCCACGTGCAGGACAAAGCAGGGCACGGTGTGCGCGAACTTTCTGAGGTAACAGGCCGTTTCCTTGGCGTTCTCAACCAACGCCCTGAGATAGCGGCGGCGTATTCGTCGTATAACATTGACTATCCGCAGTATATCGTCGATGTGGATGCTGCCAAGTGCAAGCGGGCAGGCATATCGCCCGCCGAAGTTCTTACCACTCTGGGCGGATACTACGGAGGTATCTATGCTTCCAACTTCAACCGGTTCACCAAGGTCTATCGAGTGATGATTCAGGCTTCTCCTGAGTATGTACACGATGAGGCGTCGCTCAACAATATCTTTGTCCGTCTCCACAACGGCGGGATGGCACCCGCTTCTCAATTTATTACCCTGCAGAAAGTGTATGACCCTTTGGTACTCAACCGTTTCAATCTCTACACCTCTATCGGTATCAACGGCAATATGGCGCAAGGCTACTCGTCAGGCGATGCCATCAATGCCATAAAAGAGGTGGCTGCCGAAACTCTGCCTCGAGGCTACGGTATAGACTTCTCGGGTATCACTCGTGAAGAAGAGCAGACAGGTTCGGGAAATACTGCGATGATATTCCTTATCTGTATCATATTCATCTATCTTGTAATGGCTGCTCTCTATGAGTCATTCTTCATTCCGTTTGCAGTCATTCTCTCCGTACCTTTCGGTCTGATGGGCTCATTCCTCTTTGCGCGCATGTTCGGTCTTGAGAACAACATCTACCTGCAGGTCGGACTCATCATGCTTATCGGTCTGCTTTCCAAAACTGCCATCCTTTTGACGGAATATGCCACTCAGTGCCGTCATGCAGGCATGTCCCTCAAGCAGTCTGCTTTCTTTGCCGCCAAGATGCGTATGCGTCCTATCCTCATGACCGCCCTCACGATGGTGTTCGGTATGCTACCCCTTATGTTCGCTACAGGCGTAGGAGCCAATGGCAACCGCACTATCGGCGCCGGAGCTGTCGGGGGAGAACTCATTGGCACGCTCGCACTGCTCTTCATAGTGCCGGCTCTCTTCGTTATCTTCCAGGGATTGCAGGAGAAAGTGAAACCGATAAAAGAGTTCAAACCTTCAGAGGACCCGCTTATACAGCGAGAACTTGAGTTGATTGCTCAATATACAAAGCAAAAAGAAAAACAAAAGGATTGATTTTCTTCCCTTACATTGATTAGTTATGTAGAGATGTCAGTTACATCTCTACATAACTTGCCATATCAAAAATAATTCGTATCTTTGCAGCCGCAATGAAAACAAAAAGCAGATACCGCATTGTCTCGCTTCTGATTCTTCTCTCATGCTGCTACATGACGGGAGTCAGAATGTTGCACCACCATCCGGCGGTGCTTCACTCCGATTCGGTCTGCACTATCGACGGTGAGACACTCTGCACTCATCATGCACACTCGCACGACTCTTATCTGCCGGCTGTTCTCACAGATGACGATTGTGCCATCTGCCATTTTCAGGTTGTCAAACTGCAACGGCCCTCTCTGTCGCTGCAACTCACTGCCACTCTCACACGGCAAACCGTATATACCCGTATCCTCCTCGTACCTGTCGCCGGACTTGTACGACTCTCGCCATGCCGTGCACCGCCTGTTTGTTAATGCACTATGACTCATCAATAATGTGTAACTAACAAACAGATACTTTTCCTATGCAAACATACAAATATCTGCTGCCACTGCTTATGGCAGCACTTCTGCATACAAGCCTCTTTGCACAATATGCAGACTACGACGCACACCTCACCGGACACGTCATTGACGAGCGTACCGGTGAACACATAGCCTTTGCCAACGTACAACTCAAAGGTACCAACATCGGCTGCGTCACCAACGAGTCAGGACACTACCTCCTGCAGAACCTGCCACTCGGCAGACAAACAATAATATTCTCTTTTGTCGGATACGAGACACTCGAACTGCCCGTCAACATTATTGCCGACAAGACGGTCGAACTCAAAGCCGCACTACGCGAAGTCAGCATCATGATGGACAATGTTGTTGTCACTGCCAACCGCTACGAAACCAAGCGGCAGGAGGCTTCGTCCATCGTCAACGTCCTGTCACCGGTTGTTTTCGAGACCTCTTCTGCCACCTGCATGGCTGATGCACTCGGTTTTCAGACAGGTCTCCGTGTGGAGCAGACCTGCGCTAACTGCGGACAGACTGCCCTCCGCATCAACGGACTTGAAGGACAGTACTCGCAGATACTTATGGACTCCAGACCTATTTTCTCTTCGCTCGCTGCCGTTTACGGACTTGAGCAGATTCCTGTCGGAATGGTTGACCGCGTTGAGGTCATCCGCGGAGGAGGCTCCGCACTCTTCGGAGCCAATGCCATTGCCGGCGTGGTCAATATCATCACCAAAGAGCCGGTGCGCAATTTCGTCAACGTGAGCAACACCAGCCAGATGCTGCGTACCAGTGCATACGACATCAACACTACCATCAACGCATCCGTCATATCCGAGAACCGCAAACTCGGAGCATTCCTCTTTGCCGTACAGCGCAACCGCAGCCAGTACGACCACAACTCCGACTCCTTCTCCGATATACCACGCCTTACAAGCACCACTGCCGGAGGACGGGTATTCTTCAAGACCGGTGCCTACTCCAAAATCACTGCCGAGTACCACCATGTCACCGACCATCGCCGCGGGGGCAACCTCTTCGAACTCGAACCGCATGATGCGGATATAGCAGAACAACTGCGTCATAATATTGATGCCGGAGGACTAACTTTCGACTGGTTCTCTGCCAACAACCGCCACTTCGTCAGCGCCTACTCCCACTTGCAGAATGTCAGTCGCGAGAGCTATTTCGGCACCAACCAAGACCCTGATGCCTACGGCAGGAGCAGCGACCTTATGTCTGTCACCGGTCTTCAGTACCGTTTCTCCTATCCCTGCGGAAAGATGCCCGCCGACCTCAGCGTAGGTGCCGAGTACTCCTACAACGGTCTTCACGACCGTATGCTTGGCTACGGGCGCGACTTCAGTCAGATAGTCCACCTCTATGGCGGATATGTGCAGAACGAGTGGAAAAACGAAAAGTGGAGCGTACTCGTCGGTGCACGGCTTGAGAAGCACAACATGCTTTCCCGCCCTGTATGCACCCCGCGTGCCACCGTGCGTTTCACACCTATGCAGGGCATCATTCTCCGTGCCGGCTACTCTGCCGGCTACCGTGCACCGCAGGCATACGACGAGGACCTTCATGTCGCTGCTGTCGGAGGAGAGGTGTCGCTCATCTCGCTCGACCCCAATCTCAAACCCGAATACTCTCACAGTGCCACTCTCAGCGGCGACTTCTACCATAATTTCGGTGCATGGGAGACCAATCTGACTCTCGAAGGCTTCTATACCTACCTGCAGGACGTGTTCTTCCTCCGTGAGGAGGGGCACGACAGTAGCGGCAATCTGCTCATCACCCGCACCAATGCACCCGGAGCGTGGGTAGGGGGACTGAATGTAGAGGGCAAACTTGCTTACAAAGATATTCTGCTTCTCCAACTCGGTTACACCTTCCAACGCAGCCGCTATGTTGAGGCTCTCTGCTGGAGCAGCGATCCCGACATCCTCCCCCAGAAGCGTATGTTGCGCACGCCTGACAACTATGCCTACCTCCTGCTCAATGTCACTCCCGTGCACCACTTCACCATCTCCCTCACCGGCAAAGCCACAGGCAATATGCTCGTGCCGCACCATGCCGGATACATAGCCAAGGATGAGGAGGTACGAACCAAACCCTTCTGGGAACTGGGACTCAAACTCAGTTACGACATTCACCTCTACAAGCACTATTGCCTTGAGGTCAATGCCGGTGTAAAGAACGTACTCAACCAGTATCAGCAGGACCTCGACCAAGGCAAACTGCGCGACTCCGACTATATCTGCGGACCCACCCAGCCCCGCACTTGGTTCATTGGCTTTGCTCTCAGGATATAACCCTCAACCACCCTCACCACTTGTTTAGTAGAGACGTATGACGATACGTCCACGCATCCCTGCAAATCAGAGGTTGCCGGCATGGCAACCTCTGATTGTATTAAAAATACCTTTCTCCTCACTCATCACCTGCTCTGCCGCATCTGCGCATACTCTGCAAATGCTCACTTGGCACCCATTTGCACAATTCGCAATATTTTGGTAACTTTGTCGGCAGTTATGAGACATCTGCTCCTGACTATATTGCTTTCTGTTTCTCTTGCACTCGCGGCGCAGGACTCCGCTTTCGTACGCATCAACAGGCAGGTGCAACTCTTCCCGCAGGAGAAGACGCATATTCATACCGATGCTGCCGACTACTACCCTGCCGATCGTATATGGCTGAAAGTCTATCTCGTGGACGCAACCTCTCACAAACCTTTGCACTATGCACCTCACGTATATGCCGAACTGCTCTCGCCGGACGCAAGCATCCTGCGCCGTGTAAAGATTGCCCGTCGTGACAGCATCTTTGCCGGCTATATTGACATACCGGAAGATGCCCCTGCAGGCAAATATGCCCTGCGCGCCTACACGCGATACATGACCAACACACCCGAACTCACAGGCAGACAGCTCATATATATTCATAGTCCTCGCAAAGCCGACGAGCCTCAGGCAGAGTCTTTCATCTGCCGATTGTTCCCTGAGGCGGGCAACCTGATTGCCAAAGCCGAGAACCTTGTTGCCTACGAAGTGCGTACACCCTCCGGACAATATGCCCGCAATGTGAATCTCTGGCTCACCGATGAGACAGGCGGCACTGTCCTTCAGCTCGACAGCACTGCAGGCATTGGAACTTTCAGTTTCACACCCAAAGCAGGTGTGCGTTACAATGTCAGCTGCAAGGCTGACGGTAGCCGCACTGAACCAGCCACAATGCGTTGCCCCAAGAAAAGCATAGGCATGCATGCCGTCACTGCCGGTGACTCAGTGTCAGTCACCATCAATACTTACAGATACTCCGAGCCTGTTTATCTCATTGCCCACTCGCATGCACTGCCTTTCCTTATGAAACCTGTCGCTGCCGGCACCACAGAGCGTTTCCACCTCGACTCTCTGCCTGAAGGAGTGGTGGCATTCATGCTTGTCAACAGCCGTCTGCGCGTACTCTGTCAGCGCTTGGTCTATGTTCCCAACCGCCGCTCGCAACTCAGTATGCCCCTCTCTGCCAGCCTGACTGCCGACAACCTCATGACTCTCTCTATCGACACCTCTCTGCTTGCTGCAGGAGAGAGAGCCGACTTGTCGCTTTCTGTCACCGACCGCTTTGCCATACCGCGACATGCCGGCCTCTCCATCATGGCATCGCTGCTGCTTGATGCCGATGTAGCCGACAGTTACGCTTCGCCGGAGCTCGTTCTGCTCACCCGCGGCTGGACCAGATACAACCTGCCCTCCGTCTTGCTCAACTATATGGCTGTTCCGCTGCTTGAACGTACTTCAACCACCATGCTTCAAGGCTCGGTCAACAATCTGCTGACGCACAAACCTGTTGCCGATGCCGTTGTTTCGCTCATAGTGCCGCAGTTATACCTCTCCTCAGCTACCAATACCGACTCGCGCGGCGCTTTCTTCTTCAACGATGCCGACCTGCCCGAGCAAACCACTCTCATAGTCTCCGCCTCGAAGGACAACAAGCAGAACAATCTCGAAATCAATATCCGCGAAGAGGACTACCCCGACTACAACGGCACTCTGCCGCGTTTCCTGCCCGATATGCCTACTGACGTGCCTGCACAGGCAGAACTCACCGACCTCAGCGGAAACATACTGCTCAGCGAGATTGAGGTACACGGCAAACGCACCAACGAAACCAGAAAAGAGCGCCACATGATTGGCTTGGCAGACATCAGTTTCGGCAACGAGGAGATAGAGAAATATCAGGCAACCTGTCTTCACGACCTGCTCCGCCGTATTCCAGGAGTGTTCGTCTTCGACAACAAATGCTACATTCGCGCCAACACATCCATCTTCGGCGACAACCCTGCAGCCATTGCTCTCGACGGTATCATTCTCGACGGTGACTATGACCTCGACCTCATCAGTATGCAGGACATAGCACGACTCGATGTATTCAAGACGGGCAACACCGTCATCTGGGGAGCTCGCGGAGGAAGCGGTGTCATAAGTATAATACTCAAAGACGGCACTGAACTGCCGGTAAGCAAACAGCATACCTATATCAAACGGCTTACACCGCTCGGTTGGCAGCAACCGCAGGAGTTCTATGTCGATTTCTCCGACTCCTCCCGCCCTCCTGCAACCGTCTATTGGAATCCTGACCCTAAGCAGCATACACTCACTTTCCCCGTCACTCAGCGCACCACCCGCTACGACATAACACTCGAAGGAGTGACTGACGAAGGAAGGCTCATTCACGAACAATTAACCATAGAAAAAGAATAACAGCATGATAAGCGAACTAATCAGAAAAACAGAGATACAGGCTGCCAAGCGTCTTATTGACAAAGCGCAGTCGGTTGCTATCGTCACTCACATGTCTCCCGATGGCGATGCACTCGGCTCCTCACTCGCCTTCGCCCATTATCTCCGCACTCTCGGCAAAGACCCCGTGGCAGTCATTGTGCCTAACCGCTTCCCCGATTTCCTTGCGTGGATGCCGGGAGCAGGAGACATACTGGTCTATGAGAACTCAGCGCAGGAGTGCAATACCATTCTTGCCTCTGCCGACCTCCTTCTTTGCCTCGATTTCAACGAACCAAAACGTATTGGCAAAGTTGCCGAGGCCCTCTGCTCTTCTCAGGCAAAGAAACTGATGATTGACCATCATCTCCACCCCGATTCTTTCCCCGATGTTACCATCTCCTACCCTGACAGCCCTTCCACGGCAGAACTCGTTTTCCGCCTCATCTGCGCCTTTGGTGACTTCGATTGTATCAGTCTGCCTGTCGCCGAATGTATCTATACCGGCATGATGACCGACACCGGCAATTTCTCCTTCAACTCCAATCATGTTGACACTTACAACATCATAGCCGAACTTGTACGCATCGGTATCGACAAAGACTCTATCTACAATCTCGTCTTCAACACCTATTCTGCCGACCGCATGCGGCTCATGGGCTATTGTCTGTATCGCAAAATGCAGATTTTCCCAGAGCAGCACACTGCCCTCATTGCTCTCGACCGTCACGAACTCTACCGCTTCAACTTCACATCCGGCGATGCCGAAGGACTCGTCAACCTGCCCTTGCAGATAAAAGACATCTACTACAGCGTCTTCATGCGTGAGGACAAGGACAAGATAAAAATCTCCTTCCGCAGTCAGGGCGACAGACCTGTCAACGAATATGCCTCACTCTTCTTCAACGGAGGCGGACACAAAAACGCCGCCGGAGGCGAGAACTACGAAACGGTAGAGAAAGCTGTAGCCCTCTTCACCTCCACCTTCAAAGACTATTTCAACAAATAAACTCTCAACTGACATGAAGCTCCTTCTCATCGACGCATACGCAATGATTTATCGCGCCTACTATGCTTTCATACAGCATCCGCGCATCACTTCCGACGGCAGAAACACCAGTGCCATCTACGGGTTCGTCATCACTCTTGAGGACCTTATCAAACGCGTCAACCCGACACATATAGGCGTTGCCTTCGACCCCAAAGGCAAGACTTTCCGCCATGAAGCGTATGAGCAATACAAAGCCCAACGGCCCGACACTCCCGAAGATATACACGCCGCCGTGCCTTACATCAAGGATATTCTTACTGCAATGAACATACCCGTACTCGAAGTGGCAGGTTTCGAGGCTGACGACGTTATTGGCACTCTCTCCGTAAAAGCGGAGCGGCAGGGTTTTGAGGTGCTGATGGCAACACCTGACAAAGACTACGGTCAACTCGTAACAGAGCGGGTGCACATGTTTCGTCCGCGACACTCGGGAGGTTTCGAGGATATGGGACCCAAAGAGGTTTGCAACAAATACGGACTCAACTCCACCGCACAGGTTATCGACCTGCTCGCCCTTATGGGTGATGCCTCCGACAATATTCCCGGTTGCAAAGGCGTCGGGGAGAAAACTGCAGTCAAACTACTGCAGGACTTTGGCAGCATTGACAATCTGCTTCAGCATACCGACCAACTGAAAGGTGCACTGCGCACCAAGGTCGAGACACAGGTTGATGCTATCCGCTTCTCTCAATTCCTTGCAACCATCCGCACCGATGTGCCTATTGAACTTGATAGCGGGCAGTTGCTCCGAAAAGAACCCGACTATGCTGCCCTTACGCCTATATACGAAGGTCTCGAGTTCCGCTCACTGCTTGTTCGCACAAAGAACCACACACCTCAGCCGGAAGAAAAACAAACTGCTCAAACTCCTGACTTGTTCTCTCAACCTGAGCAAACCAGATCTTCATATCAGCCCAAGACAACAGAGCCGGACTTGTTCTCTCAGTTGCAGGAAGACAACTCACCTACTAACCAACTCACCGGTTCACCGGACCCGATTTACGATACTCCCGAAAATCGCATAGTCAGTTATCTGCTCAATCCGGAGAACACTTTCAACCCCTATCAGCAGCCACGCATCGACCTCTTGCAGCAAAATTCCAAACTTTGGTGGTTGTACAACGAAGTGGAACTGCCTCTTGTTGAGGTCCTCAAAGATATGACCGCAGCAGGGGTACGTTTCGACATCAGTCTCTTGCGAAAGGCTGAAACAGCACTCACTGCCGAACTGGAGCAACTGGAGCAACAGATACTCGCAATGGTTGACGTGCCCTTCAATATCAATTCGCCCAAACAGGTAGGCGACCTGCTCTTTGATACATTGCAACTCGACAAGAAAGCGAAGAAAACAAAATCGGGTCAGTATGTCACCTCCGAAGAAGTGCTTCAGGAGCTCACCGACCGCCACCCCGTGGTACAGAAGATTCTCGACTACCGCGAACTGAAAAAACTGATTTCCACATACATCAGTCCTCTGCCTACATATATCAACCCCCGAACCGGCAAGATTCACGCCACTTATCATCAGACTGTCACTGCCACCGGGCGTCTCTCGTGTTCCAATCCTAACCTGCAGAACCTGCCGATACGCTCTGAGCGCGGCAAACTCATTCGGCAAGCCGTCATTCCCGATGACGGGTGCCTGTTCCTTTCTGCCGACTATTCGCAGATTGAACTCCGCCTGATGGCTCATTTCTCCGGCGACGAGCACCTCACACAAGCCTTCCTCAACGGTGAAGATATTCATGCCGCCACCGCAGCAAAGATTTTCTCCTGCCCCATCTCGGAAGTAAGCAAAGATATGCGTCGCCGTGCCAAAACTGCCAATTTTGGTATCATCTACGGCATCTCGGCTTTCGGACTCAGTCAGCAACTACATTCCTCAAGGCAGGAAGCCAAAGAACTCATTGACGGCTATTTTGCCTCCTTCCCTAAAATAGCACAGTTCATTGAGAATCAGAAACAGTTCGCACGTAAAAACGGATATGTGGAGACCATGTTTGGCAGACGGCGCTATCTGCAGGATATCAATTCCCGCAACCCTACCGTGCGCAACTTCGCCGAGCGCAATGCAGTCAATGCACCCATTCAGGGTACTGCTGCCGACATAATTAAGATTGCCATGGTGCGCATCGCACGACGACTGAAGGAAGAGAATCTCCGCTCGCAAATGATTATGCAGGTGCACGACGAACTCAACTTCAATGTACCCGTTGACGAACTCGAACGCGTCAAGCAGATTGTAGTCACAGAGATGCAGTCGGCTGCCTCGCTTTCTGTACCTCTCATTGCCGATTGCGGATACGGCGACAACTGGCTCCTTGCGCACTGAAACACCATTACCGACAACATTGGACTTGTGCATGTCGCTATTTTAACTTACCTTTGCAGACAGAACATATAAGCATAATGAATACTGAAACAGATACAAGAAGCAGAGCCATACTGGTGGGACTCATCACACCGGCACAGCCGGAGGAGAGAACAAAAGAATACCTCGATGAACTCGCCTTCCTTGCCGACACTGACGGCATCGTGCCCGTGAAACGCTTTGTACAGAGAATCGACCGCCCCGACACCAACACATACGTCGGTTCCGGCAAGATACAGGAGATAAAAGAGTATATAGACAAACAACAAAAAACATCCGAACAGTCAAACAGTCAGGCACTCGAACAACCTGACAATCCCCCAATCGACCTTGTCATCTTCGACGACGAACTCTCGCCACGCCAGCTCCGCAACATAGAAAAAGAACTTAATCAAGGGCTGGGAGGTAACGATGCGCATCCGGTTAGAATAATGGACCGCACCATTCTCATTCTTGAGATATTCCTTCTCCGTGCGCAGACCAGTTATGCCAAGACACAGGTAGAGATGGCGCACCTGCAGTATATGTTGCCGCGACTGACCCGAATGTGGACTCACCTCGACCGTCAGCGAGGCGGCGGCACCACCTCTCGCGGCATGGGTGAAACACAGATAGAAGCCGACAAACGTATAATCAACCAGCGCATTGCACTGCTACGTGAAGAACTGCGAAAGATTGACCGTCAGATGATGACGCAGCGTCAGAACCGGGGAAAGATGGTGCGTGTCGCACTTGTCGGCTACACCAACGTAGGCAAATCCACACTGATGAACCTCCTGAGCAAATCCGATGTCTTTGCCGAGAACAAACTCTTCGCCACACTTGACACCACTGTCCGCAAGGTCACCATCGACAACCTTCCCTTCCTGCTCTCCGACACCGTTGGATTCATACGCAAACTGCCGCACAACCTGATAGAGTCGTTCAAGTCAACACTCGACGAAGTACGCGAAGCCGACCTGCTCGTACATGTGGTTGACATCTCCCACCCCAACTTCGAAGAGCAATACGAAGTGGTGGAGAAAACCATCGCCGAACTGACCAATCCGTCGAAAGAAGAGAGCCAAAAGACTAAAGCCGAATCACGTCATTCAATACCGGAGATTGTGGTATTCAACAAGACCGATGCCTTCACCTATACGAAGAAGGATGAAGACGACCTCACTCCTGTCAGGCGCGAGAACATACCTCTCGAGGAGTTGGAGAAGACGTGGATGGCACGTCTCGGAAGCACCGATGGACAGCCCGGCTGCATCTTCATCTCCGCCAAACAGAAAACAGGCATAGAGGAACTCAAGCAGGTGCTCTATGAAAAAATCAAGGAGATACACATCCAACGCTACCCTTACAACGACTTCCTGTTCCAAAAATACGAATAAAACATTATGAAAAGAACATATTTTTTTATCATTGCCTGCATTACCATTCTAACGAATCTCAATGCACAAGAAGTCCAACCAGGTTATAGTCCGTCCGATGGTGGTCATGGTCTATATAATAACCGGACCAAAACGTGGATGGTAAGCCCGAAATACAGTGGTTCAGAAGTAATCGGGAACTATGACGGGGTATATTATTACGCACTAAAAGACCCTACTAATGGTTTATGGGGGATTATATCAAGCAAGAATTATCAACAATGGATTTATTCTCCACAGTTTACCAATATTTATTTTGGTGGCGAGTATGGGCTATACTTTTTCCCTAAATCAGGAGGTATGTTTTGTGCATCTAAAAAGACTGACTGGGGATTGTTTGACACAGAGGAAAATATTATATTGCCTTTCAAATACAAAAGCATCTCGTGCCGTGACTATAATTGTAAAGTCATCGTCTATGACTGGGACGGCAAAAACTATTGCTACGAATATGCCGACTTGCGAAAAATAAAGAATCAACAAGCCGAAGCCAGACGGCAGCAGGAGGAATTAAAAAAGAAAGAAGATGAGGAGCGTCTCAAGAAACTTGCAGAGATGAAAGAAAAAAAACGCAAAGAAGAGGAACTCGCCTCATTCACCACTTATGCACAAAACTTTGTGCAGCCGAAGATAGCACAATGGCAGCAAAAAGGCGAGTTTGAGAAGACAGAAGCCTACCGCCAACGCGTGACAGGCGGCAATCGACAGCAAAAAATCGACAGTCTGACTACAGTTGCCGAACAGCAGTTTATAAGTGAGCATGCCGCACTCAATCCGTTGCAACAACTCACAATAAACGGCAATTATGATGCCGACCATGAGGTCTATCGACTTGAGTCCCCAAAGTTTGGAATGTTGCTTGTGAATGTACCTATTGCCGATGCCCCTTCTTTCAAAAGCAATTTTACAAACATCGAATGCCGCAATGCCACTTATTTTATAGAAAACGACAAGATAGCCTTGCGCAGCGTAATTTTCTACAATCCTGACACCAAAAAGAGTTATACCTACAGCAACCGCGCCGCTCTCAACTACACCACCTACAACATTGATGCAGACGCACTTGGGTTGCAGGCCTTCACCATATCTTCAGGCAACAACCGCCAGACCGTTGCTGCTGCAGAAAAGCCGAAAGTGCACATATTGGAGCCTTCTGCCAACAGCCAATACAGTTCACCGGAACTGACTATACGCTGCAATATAGAAACAAGCGATGGCAGCACTCCTGCACTTTACGTTGAAATCAACGGAGGGGAGGCAATTATGCTCACTCCCAAACAGCAGATGCAAAAGAAAGGTGCGAAACCGATGGAGGGAAATGAATATACGCTCACTCTGCCCACCGACCGCGACCGCGTGTGCAACCTCGCTTTCTATGCCATCGGCAACAATGACGTGCCATCTGAAGTGAAGAAACTGACGCTGAAATATGTCGGCGAGCAACCCAAACCCATGCTCCACCTGTATGCCGTAGGCGTGAGCGACTATGCCTCTGACGATTTGCAGAATCTTAAGTATGCCGCCAAGGATGCACAGCAGTTTGCAGATGTAGTGAAAACAGCAGCAGGTAATCTTTATCGCGGAGTAAAACCACAAGTGATAGTCAACAAGAGTGCCACCAAGCAGAACGTAGAGCAAAGTCTTGCCCAACTCGCCAGAGATGTACGGCAAGACGATGTGATAATGCTCTTCTTCTCAGGGCATGGTGTAAGAGAAGGCGAAGACACCTATTTCATGACCACGGACGGTATAGCTGCCGATCCGGCTCCCACAAGTATTGATTTCGGATACATAAAGAAACGTCTGAATGCCATGGTGCAGAAAGGCTGCAAAGTTGTACTCTTCATGGATGCATGCCATTCCGGAGCAATGCAGACCAAGAGCGGTACACGCGACTTGAGCATGACCCTGCCCGGCATGATAGGATTCTACTCAAGTACACGCCTTGAAGAAAGCGCAGAAAGCGACAAACTCGGCAACGGCGCATTCACCCGTGCACTGCTTGACGGCATAAGCGGCAAAGCCGCCAACGGGAAAGGTGAGGTAACCACCACTGCACTGCGCAACTATATAGAGGCAGAAGTAAGTAAAGTAAATGACAAGCAAACACCGCTCACACAAAATGAGTTGGGAGAAGTTGTATTGTTCAAAATCAAAAAATAACAGATTATGAAAGCAGCGAGCGGAAAACATCAGCAGTGGACACGAATAGCGGTGAGAACAATAGTGACAGTGGCGGCAGCTGTCGGATTGTGGTTATTGCTCAAATTTCTCCTACCACTCAACCTGCATCTGTTCGACCCTTTCAATGAAGCACTTGACAACTATCAACTTACCGACCTGTATTTCAACATTCATCGCACTTTCACAAAGACAGACATTCAGGACGCTGCTGCAACCGACATTGTGACCATTGATATTGCCGACCTGCGCACACGCTCCGAGGTGGCAGAGTTGCTGCAACGTGTGGCGGATGCAGAACCAAAGATTGTCGCCCTTGATGTCATCTTCGGTGATGCAACAGCTGTTACCTCAACCGAAAACGACAGTCTTGTCTCTGCCCTTTGCAGGTTGCCTAATCTTGTTGCAGCAACCAACATGGTGCCCGGGACTGACACTACTTTCTTTGTAGAACGCTCGTTCTTTGCAGAGGCTGAATGGGTAACCGAAGCCTCTTCCAACTTGCAGTATGGTGTGGTCAGATATTTTTCTCCGCTGCTTGTGTTCGGCACAGACACACTCACATCCTTTGCAAAACAGATTGCCGACATGGCAGGCATCAGCATGCCTGCTACCACAGACTACCAACTCATTGACTATACGCTTGCCGAAGGTATTTGTCTCAATGCCACTGAACAGTGGGATGCCGGATACTTGAAAGAAAAGATTGTGCTCATTGGCGACCGCCGCGACCTGCGCGACCGGTTCACTATACCGGTAACACTGCATGGAGAAACAAGCATCCCGGGTATTGACATCCACAGGCAGATACTTGCCACAGCTTCTTCCGGTCATCTCTTCCACAAAACACCACGCTGGATAGAGGTTATGACGATAATACTGATAATGCTCATTACCGCACTGATTTGCAATATTATCAGAGTGTTCGGAATACGAAGCAATCATTTGTCAGACACTGCTATCGACTGGCTCATCTTCATTATGCAACTGTGTTTTATCTTGCCCACATTGATTGTTGCTTATGCCCTCATGTGGGGATGCCACATGCTGTTTGGAGTGGAAGAACTGCTTGTATTCTTCGGGTTGTATGAGTTTATTGACAAACTGCTATACAATATATACAAATGGATAACGGGTCATCTCTCGCTTCGCCGTGAATTAAATACTGAAACCATAGACACAACCAACAACAATGAATAATAACAGGCTTTTTCTTATTCTGCTATTTGCCGCATTTTCGCTCAATATTGATGCAGACATCTACGTCTATCAGCTCGTAGGTGAGAGTTTTCTTGTGAAAGACAAAGAGGAAACAATCCTCTATAAGACTCAGCAATTACAGCCGACTGACCTTGTGCGCACAGCAGAGTATGCAAGTCTTACACTACTTGACGACAAACGGAAGAAACTTTTCACCGTGCAGACCACAGAACCCATGAAAGTGGAGGACATCATCAGCCGTCCCGAGCGCACTGTCTCACTGTTGGAAGAAGCCTTCTACGGCATCTTTCAGTCAATGCGAAAGGATAATCAGAAGAGTGTGGCACACTATCAGCAGCAGGCTGGCGTTACCTATCGTGGCGACAATGAAGACATGGCTGTAGCTATGGCACTGACAGCAAAAAGCAGTACTCTCACAGCACTCTCCAATCAACAAACCGACTACCCCGTTCTTCTACGCCTGTTGGACTTGCAGACCCTGCAGCCGGTCAGCACAGCATCTGTAGGCATGCACTTGATTGCTGAAGTTGAGAACCGCAGCAATACTGTTCTGTATGTCAATCTGATTGACATTGATACTGAAGGCAACACCTCTATTCTCTTTCCTATGGACGAACAGAGCAGCATGCTACACCTGATTGTCCCGGCTTACAGCGTTATACGTTTTACCGACTATCCGTTTACTATCTACGGACCTACTGGTACCGACCGTTTCGTGCTTGTGGCTTTCAATAAACCATACAATCTGAAGCATGCTCTTGAACTTATGCCTTTACAAGGCAATAATACAGAAAAAATAGGATTCTATACAACCCCACTGCAAATCATGCCATAGCCATGAATGGACTCATCACTGTCATCGGAGGTGCCAACTTCGACCTCTCGGCACAACTCACCAACAATTTCATAGCCAACGACTCCAACCCCGGACACATCACGCTCGGTCACGGAGGAGTAGCCAGAAACATTGCACACAACCTCTGTCTGCTTGGAGCAGAAGTGCGTTTCCTCAGTATATTCGGTAGCGACATCTTCGGTGGACTCATGTATGACCAGTGCAAACGAATCGGAATGGACATGTCCCTCTCGGAACACCTGCAGGGAGAACGCACCGGCATCTACCTTTGCATCAACAACCATGCGGGAGAAATGATAGCCGCCGTGGCTGACACTGATATTGTCAGACACCTGACCCCCGCTTTCCTTGAGAAACGGACAGGAGACCTGAATCAGTCGGACTTCATTGTGGCTGACAGCAACCTCAGTGAGGACAGCATACGTTTCCTCATGGACAACAGCACGGCACCCCTCCTGCTCGACGGAGTGAGCACCACCAAAGCACACCGCATCGTCAATGCCCTCCGGAACAGCAAACTGCCGCATCTGCACACTCTCAAGCTCAATCAGAAAGAGGCACTTGCAGTCACAGACACCAACACCTACACCGAGGCTGCACAACGGCTCCTCGACATGGGAGTGGAGCACCTTTACATCACTCTCGGAGCAGACGGAGTATATTGCCGGCATGCCGGAGAAGAGTGGCTCTTCCCCGCTCTCCCCGGTGATATAGTGAACACCACGGGGGCAGGCGACGCTTTCCTTGCCGGAGTAGTCTTCGCACATCTCAAAGGTATTCCTTTCCCAAAGACCGCACAATACGGACTCATGGCTGCAAGAGCTACACTCCTCTCCGAAAAAGCCGTCAACCCTGATATTGCCAACATCCTGCTGTGACCACCGTAGTATCACCGCAATATCACCGTAGTATCACCGTAGTATCAAAATAACCACATAAAACATCTTAAATCAGAATAAAATCATGAATCATTATCTCTCTGTCTCCTCTGAAGTGCAGACCGCACTTCGTGAAGGGCGCCCTGTCGTTGCCCTCGAATCAACCATCATCAGTCATGGCATGCCCTACCCGCAAAACGTACAGACCGCACTACAGGTAGAGCAGACCATCCGCGACAACGGAGCCGTGCCTGCAACTATCGCCATCATCAACGGCAAACTCAAAGCAGGTTGCACCAAAGACGAAATAGAGTATCTTGGGAAAAAAGGTCAGGCTGTCACCAAAGCCTCCCGTCGCGACCTGCCGGTACTCATCGCACGAAAAGCAGATGGCGCAACCACAGTCACCACCACTATGATCATTGCCAACATGGCTGGTATCAGGGTCTTCGCTACAGGAGGCATAGGAGGAGTACACCGAGGCGCCACTACAACTATGGATATTTCCGCTGACCTTGAAGAACTCGCACAAACGCAAGTTATGGTCATCTGCGCCGGAGCCAAGTCTATCCTTGACCTGCCACTAACCCTCGAGTATCTCGAAACAAAAGGAGTTCCGGTAATCGGATATGGCACCGATGAACTACCCGCTTTCTACACCCGCCACAGCGGACTCAACGTGGACTACCGAGCAGATTCTCCACAACAACTCGCCGACATCTTTAGAGCTAAAATCCAACTCGGACTCAAAGGAGGTATGCTCGTCACGAACCCTATACCCGAACAATTCTCCATGCCCGCCGACATCATCAACAATGCTATCGAAAAAGCCTTGCAAGAGGCACAACAACTCGGCATTCACGGAAAACAAACCACACCCTTCCTGCTCGCTAAGGTTAAAGAACTCACCGGAGGAGACAGCCTCGAGGCGAACATTCAACTCGTCCTCAACAATGCCCGCCTTGCAGCCAAAACTGCCTATGAGTTGGCAAAATAGTTGCATATCTGAAAATAAAGCATTATCTTTGCCACTTGAATATATAAAACCTGACACGATTATATCAATCTAAAAACTACATATCATGAACGAAGAACTTCAAAAAGTAATGGCTGTAGCCGAGCAGTGGACTCGCGAGCCGTACGACGCTGAAACACGCGCACAAGTAAAAGCAATGATGGAAGCCGAGGACAAGACCGAACTCCTTGACGCTTTCTATCGCACACTCGAATTCGGAACCGGTGGTCTCCGCGGCATTATGGGACCCGGCACCAACCGCATGAACAAGTACATCGTTGCACAAGCCACACAAGGCTATGCCAACTACCTGCTGAAAGTACAGCGTGAAGGCGGTTTTGAGAACGTACAAAACGGGCGCGTGGCTGTTGTCGTAGGTCACGACTGCCGCAACAACGGACGCCTCTTTGCAGAAACAGTTGCCAACATCTTCTCCGCCAACGGCATCAAGGTCTATCTCTTCGAGTCGCTCCGCCCCACTCCTGAGGTATCATTCGCTATCCGTCACCTCAAGGCACAGGGCGGTGTCAACGTAACTGCATCGCACAATCCCAAGGAATACAACGGCTACAAGGCTTATTGGGAAGACGGTTCACAGGTGCTCCAGCCGCACGACCAGGGCATCATCGACGAGGTCAACAAAGTCACAATGGCTGACGTACGTTGGGAAGCCGACAAAGACCTCATCGAAATCATTGGTGGTGAGATGGACTACGACTACATGATGGCTGTAAAATCTGTCATGATTGACCAAGACAGCATCCTTCGCCAGAAAGACCTCAACATAGTCTATACCCCAATGCACGGCGCAGGTCGCCAGATCGTACCTATGTGCCTACGTTCATGGGGGTTCCAGAACATACATGTAGTGCCCGAGCAGATGGTGATTGACGGCAACTTCCCCACTGTGGTAAGCCCCAATCCCGAAAACGCAGAAGCTATGACCATGGGCATGAACCTCGGTACCAAACTCGGTGCTGACCTCGTTATCGCTTCCGACCCCGATGCAGACCGTATTGCCATCGTCTGCCGCAACGACAAGGGCGAGTGGGTTATTATCAACGGTAACCAGACCAACATCATGTACCATTACTACATCATCAACAACATGAAGCGCCTCGGCAAGATGCGCCCCGACATGTATATCGTCAAGACCATCGTCACGTCCGAACTCATCCGCAAGATTGCTGACGCACAGGGTGTCACTCTGACCGACGAATACACAGGCTTCAAGTGGATTGCCAACCGCATCCGTATGTGGGAAGGCAAGCGCAAATACATCGGCGGCGGAGAAGAGTCGTTCGGCTTCCTGCCCTACGATGCTGTGCGCGACAAATGCTCGCCTTCCGCTATCTGCCTCATCTGCGAGATTGCCGCTTACGCAAAAGACAACGGCATGACCCTCTACGACTATCTCCTCAAGATTTACGAGGACTACGGCTTCCAGCGCGAGACCACCATCAATGTGGTCCGCCCGGGAAAGACCGGTGCTGAGGAGATTCAGGCTATGATGAAGAACTACCGCGAGAATCCTCCTATGGAGATTGCCGGCGAGAAAGTCATACGAATCAAGGACTTCAAAACACTCACCCAGACTTCAATTGTCAATGGTCAATGTGTAAATGAAAAAATAGAGATGCCGCTCAACGCTACCTCTAACGTGCTGCAATACTTCACTGACGGCGGTCTCAAAGTCAGTGTTCGTCCTTCCGGCACAGAGCCAAAGATTAAGTTCTACTTCGAGATTCCTGTTCAGACCGAAACAGGCAAACCCTTCACCGGCAAGGACTACGTTGAGAAAACCGCACTCGCCGAAGCACGAGTACCCGAAATAAAGAAGTCTCTCGGATTATAACATGCGACAGTCCACCGTCTATATTTGCCAAAACTGCGGAGCACAAGCGCCCAAACTTATTGGGCGCTGCCCGCAGTGCGGCGAATGGGGCACCTATGTGGAAGAGGTAGTGGCAGCGCCTGCCAAGGGCAAATCTGTCGCCACCCGCTTTTCCGATGCCACCCCGCAACTCATCTCCGACATTCCTACCACTGCCGAACAACGCATCGACATGCACAATGGAGAACTCAACCGCGTCCTCGGAGGCGGACTTGTGCCGGGCAGTCTTGTACTTATAGGAGGTGAACCCGGTATCGGAAAATCCACCCTTGCTCTGCAGGTGCTCATGCAACTCGGTGAGATGAAGACTCTCTATGCCTCCGGCGAAGAGAGCGCACGTCAGTTGCGACTGCGGGCAGACCGTCTCGCCGGCAAACCCGACAATCTATACATCGTCAGTGAGACAAGTCTGGAGAAGATTCTCGAACACGTCCGCACCCTGCAGCCCGAATTGGTTGTCATCGACTCCATTCAAACCATTGCTCTTGAATCACTTGAGAGCAATACCGGTAGCATCAGTCAGGTGCGTGAGTGCGCGGCTGAGATAATGCGTGTTGCCAAACAGACCAACACCCCCTTCATCATTGTCGGACACATCAACAAGGAAGGCTCGCTCGCAGGACCAAAGGTGCTTGAGCATATCGTTGACACCGTCCTCCAGTTCGAAGGCGACCAGCATTATATGTACAGGATTCTCCGTGCTCAGAAAAACCGCTTCGGCTCTACATCCGAACTCGGCATATTCGAGATGCGGCAGGACGGTCTGCGTGAGGTAAGCAACCCGAGCGAACTGCTTCTCAGCCGCAACCATCAGGACCTATCCGGCATTGCCATCGCTGCCGCAATTGAGGGAATACGCCCCTTCCTTATCGAAGTGCAGGCGCTTGTCTCTACCGCCGCCTACGGCACTCCCCAACGCTCAAGTACCGGCTTCGACTCACGCCGCCTCAACATGCTGCTTGCCGTGCTCGAGAAACGGGTCGGTTTCCGCTTGCCGCAGAAAGACGTCTTCCTCAACATCGCAGGAGGCATACGCGTCAACGACCCTGCTATCGACCTTGCTGTCCTTGCCGCTGTACTCTCCTCCAATATGGATATTGCCATCGAGGAAGGCATCTGCCTTACCGGAGAAGTCGGCTTGGCAGGTGAACTCCGCCCCGTCAACCGCATCGAACAGAGGATAACAGAAGCGCAACGACTCGGTTTCAGGAAGATAATAATTCCCGAAGGACAGAAACTCTCTCTCCGGAATCCAAAGATTGAGATTATACCCGTCCGCAAGGTCTCCGAAGCCTTTCGCGAACTGATAATTAAAAAATAATTCCTTAACTATATCGTCGGCAAATTGGCGAACCACAGCATCGCAATATTAACAGACCCCTACGGCAAACCGTCCTATTCACCACGACTGAGAAACATTTGTGACTTTCTGGTTGAAAAAGGTTGGAATATTGAGGTATATACCGAACAGTTTGAGCCCTTAAGTTTTGCTCATTCCTATCCCATCTATACCTTTCAACTCTACAAAAACAAACATGTTGACTGGGCGGTAAAATCACTATGGTCACTCCTTACTGACTGGAAAAACCGCCGCTTTGCAAAACTCGTAACTGAGCAATGCAAACATAAGCATTACGACTTGGTGTTCTGCACTACCTTCTCCACCTTTCCACTATATGCGGCTTTGCATCTGGCTGAGCAGCATCATATTCCGTTGCATATTGACCTGAGAGATATTGAGGAGCAAGCCCCCAATAGTCAACTTCAAGCTCACCGAGGATGGTGGACATTCTTTTTCAGAAGGGCATACCGCAACATCAATATCAGGCGTCGTAACAGAGTGATACTGAAAGCCGACCAAGTCACAACTATATCACCATGGCATGCGCAGTTCCTTAAAAAACTTAATCCGAACACATCGCTGATATACAACGGCTATGATGCTCGCATTTTCTATCCGTCAGAAATACATTCTGACGACTTTATTCTTCTATATACAGGAAGGTTTTACGAAAGCATCATGCGAGACCCCACTCTGCTGTTTAAGGCTCTGCAAAAGACCAAACTCCCGCATCTGAAAGTTGTATTCTATACTGACAACGAAGGGCACAAAAAACTGAATATGCTCAACAAGAAGTATGACACTGCACAGTTGACAGAGATACACGACTACGTAGCTTCAGAACAAATACCAAACTTGCTTCAGAAGGCTAGTATCATATTAGTGTTCTCCAACCAAAGCAGCAGGACTCACACTCACGGAATCATGACCACCAAGTTCTTCGAAGCATTGGGAGTCGAAAAACCCGTGTTGTGCGTGCGTAGCGACGAGGAATGTCTGGCACAAGTCATACGCGAAACCAACGCCGGCATTGCCGCCAAAACAGTAGAAGAAGTTGAGAAATTCATTCAAGATAAATACCACGAATGGCAACAAAACGGCTTCACACGACAACCAGTAAACCAAACCCAGAGGCAGTGTTTCACACGCCAACGACAGGCTCAACAGTTTGAACAATTGTTCCTCTCTGCTATCGATTCCTATAAGAAGTGAATTCAAATAGAACGAAGTCTAATCAAATTTTCAAATAGTCATGATTTCCGTTATTATCCCCATATACAATGCTATGCCGTATCTTTACCAATGTCTGGAGTCGGTACGCACACAGACATACAGCGATTTGGAAATCATAATGATTGACGACTGTTCCACCGACCGTTCTGCTGAACTCGCAGCGCAGTTCTGCGAGAAAGACAACCGCTTCCGATTGCTACGACATACTACCAACAAAGGTCAGTCTGCCGCACGTAACCGAGGACTCGCCGAAGCTAAAGGGGAATGGATTTCATTTATTGATGCCGACGACTATATCGAACCCGATTTCTACTCACTTATGGCAGATTCGGCAACAGCTGACGTCGTGCAAGGCGGATACAAACGCTTCACTAATGACGGCAACGTCATTAAAACATATATTCCGCGCACACCGTTCAAACTTACCTCTATGTGCCTGCGCCTGATAAAACGCGGGTTTATTGAGCGGAACAGCCTGACTTTTCCTGAAGGACAAATCTATGAAGACGTACTCTTTTCCGCTGACATGTGGCTCGCACAACCTACATACCAAATAGTAAAATATGCCGGATACAATTACAGACAGAATCCCGCTTCTACCACTTCTGCAACCCGAAATACTAACCTGCTCTTCAAACAAATGAATTCTAAACGCAGAAATGCCACAACTGTATTCTTATTTCTTTTGATTTCATACACCATACTCCGGTTACGCATGCATTTCCTGTTGAAAAGATAATAAATTACCAATTTATTGTCAGAATATGCACATTTGCTTGTCTTTAACGCACTATCTTTGCACGTTTTTGTTTTACTGTCAATATTACTCACATGAAGCCTTTTCTCTTACCCCTTTTCCTTACTTGCGCCCTATCGCTCAATGCCGCTATATATTATGCTTCTCCTTCCGGAAACGGCGACGGCTCTTCCGAACAGAAAGCCGGCAATTTCACTTCGCTGCTCAAGAAACTCAAAGCCGGTGACACTCTGTATCTGCTCGCCGGACAATATAACCTGGAAAAAATTTCACTGACTAACGCAATTTCAGGCACAAGCAGTCAGGAGATTATGATATGCAATGCTCCGAAGACTGCACCGCGCACTCCTATTCTTGATTTCCGAACCCAGGCATACGGAGAACGGGGGTTGCAAATCAATACCGGCAACAACTATATTCATATTAAGGGACTCACTCTCAGGTACAGCGGAAAGAATGCACTGCACAACAGCGGCAGCCACAACATTTTCGAAGACCTTGATGTGTATGGCAACGCTGATACCGGAGTACAGATGAAAGCGGGTGGTGACAACATGATTATCAATGTTGACTCTCACGACAACTGCGACTATAAGCTCGGAGGAGTTACAGCTGCCGATTTCGGTGGCAATGCAGACGGCTTTGCAGACAAACAATACACAGGAGGAGCTAACACCTATATCGGTTGCCGTGCATGGAACAATTCTGATGACGGATGGGATTTCTTCCAACGAATAACTAACGGCAATTATCCTACACGTCTTGTCAACTGTATTTGCTTCCGAAATGGTCCTGAATTCTACGATTTTACCGGTCATGGCAGATATCAGACCGACAAAACATGGTTTGATCAGTTCCTGACAACAACCACCATTACCGACAAACGGGGTATCACTCATTCAGCCTCTATCAGCAAATATCCCAATCTCGGCAACGGCAACGGATTCAAATTGGGCGGTGATAGTACTGCCAACCATGTTCAGTTGGAAAAGTGTCTGGCTGTTGGCAATACCGTGAAAGGTTTTGACCAGAACAACAATTACGGGAAAATGACACTCTACAACTGCTCTGCATATCTCAATGGCATGGACTACGGTTTTAACAACAGCCACGGGGGTACACTCATTATTCGTAATTGCATCAGCTACAAATCAGCCGGTGCCATTGCTCTGCGTTGCAAAAGTGTCACATCTGACCATAATTCATGGAACACTACAGGAGTGAGTGTTTCCGACAAGGATTTTCTTTCGCTCGATACTACCGTCATTCTCACTGAGCGTAAGACAGACGGGTCACTGTCAGGCATTGCGTTCATGCACCTGAAGGAAGGTAGCAGTCTCATCGACGCAGGCATTGATGTGGGGCTTGAATATGAAGGCAATGCCCCTGACCTCGGATGCTACGAATATGGCAGCAACGATTCAATTGTTATACCTACTCCACCTGAACAAAGAGAGCCTGACCCTGCCGAAACCAATGTTGCATTCGTAACCATTCCTAACGACAACAGAGACGATGTTATTCTTAATCGTCTGTATCAAGACAGTGCACTGTTCAAAGTGTATATACGCGATGCAGAAGACATCGAGACCGACTACTCTGCATTCTCGCTTATTGTAATCTCTCCTGTGCCAAGCAGTTCTGCTGCAGGACTAACCAAACTTAAATCTGTAGAGAAGCCTACTCTGCTACTCAAACCTTTTATGCTGAAAAACACGGTATGGAACTGGGGAAACTCGCTGAACACCAATAACAATGCCATTACTCTGACTCAACCATCACACAGCATCTTCAAAGGATTAACTCCTGACGAGAACAATGCCGTTCAACTGTTTACACAAGTCGCTACCAATGGTGTAACTGCAATCAACGGCTGGTACAACTGCCAACCTGACGAACTTGCCGTCCCTCAGTCGGCTCAAGGGCAGACTATAGTGGAGGCAAAGGCAGGAGACAATATGAATGGGACAACAATAGGAGCAGCATTTATAATGATTGGCATAAGCGAATACTCAACGCCTTATCTGACAGATGATGCTGCACTCCTTATTGACAACGCCTGCCACTATCTGCTCGGAATTGACCCGGATCAGCAGACAGGAACTTCGGTGCTTAAACCGGAAGTTGAAGATACCATACCGACAGACCGCACACAATCTGACATTATATACACCATTCTGGGTGTACCCGCAGGCGACAAACTCCATTCAAGCAGTCTGCCGGCTGGTATATACATTCTTAACGGGAAGAAGATTGTCAGACACTAAACGAATTCACGCCTTCTGCATCTGCACAAGACGGGTATAATAGCCGTTGGCGGCAAGAAGCTCTTCGTGCGTCCCGCGTTCAACTATCTCGCCTTCATTCAGCACGCATATCAAATCGGCATTTCTTATCGTGGAGAGACGGTGAGCAACAACAAGTGTGGTGCGGTTTTTCATCAAATGCTCGAGTGCCTCCTGCACCAATCTCTCATTCTCTGTATCAAGTGCAGAAGTGGCTTCATCAAGTATCAGAACAGGAGGATTCTTCAGTATTGCACGCGCTATGCTTATTCGCTGACGCTGCCCGCCCGAAAGTCTCGAACCCCGGTCACCTATAACAGTCTGGTAACCATCTTCTGTCGCCATGATAAAATCATGGGCATTGGCTATTCTGGCTGCCGCTGTCACATCTTCCATTGCGGCATTCTCAACTCCGAAAGTGATATTGTTGTAGAACGTATCGTTGAATAGTATTGCCTCCTGATTCACATTACCCATCATTGCACGCAAATCGTGTGTAAGATAATGCCTGATATCTATTCCGTTGATTTCTATTGCACCTGAATTTACATCGTAGAATCGCGGCAACAAATCAACCAGCGTGGTTTTGCCTGACCCGGACTGCCCTACGAATGCCACGGTCTGACCGGCCTTGATATCAAGACTTATATGCTTTAGTACAGGCACTTCTGACTTGTAAGAGAACGATACATCACGGTAGCTGATACGCTCAACAGGCAGTGTGGGGCGAACAGGCGTTTCCGGCTCACGGATATTGTTCTCTACATTCAGTATCCTGTCTATTCGCTCTACCGAGGCCAATCCTTTTCTTATTCCGTATGACGCTTTGGTAAGGTCTTTGGCAGGGTTGATGATTGAATAGAATATTACAAGATAGTAGATAAATCCAGCCGCATCAATGCTGCTATTATCAGAAAGAATCAGTGTTCCTCCGTAGAAAAGCAGAATTGCTATCAACACTGTACCCAAAAACTCGCTCACCGGATGTGCAAGCGAATATCTGCGGTTGATTTTGTTGAAAGTCTTACGTGTCTTGTTGTTCAACGTGTCAAAACGGGCTATCAGTTTATTCTCTGCATTGAAGGCCTTGACTATTCTCAATCCTGACAATGTCTCCTCTATCTGGGTCAGCAAATCCGCTGTCTGCTCCTGCCCTTTGGTTGAACGGCGCTTAAGACTCTTGCCTATTCGTCCTATCAGCCATCCGCTTAAAGGCAGAAGAACAAGAACGAACAATGTGAGCTGCCATGACAAAACAAACAGCGTTACCAGATAGATGATTATCATTATCGGGTCCTTAAGCAGCATGTCAAGCGATGACATTATGCTGTTCTCAACCTCCTGAACATCATTGGTCATACGCGACATGATGTCTCCTTTGCGTTCTTCCGTAAAAAAACCTATGGGCAACGACACCACCTTCTCATACAATTGATGACGCAAATCACGAAGCACACCTGTACGAATAGGTATCATATAATATGACGCCAACCACGTAGTCAGGCACTTGAAGAATGTCATCACTACAAGAAATACACCGCAAAGCAGCAACACGCGTCCGGTTCCATGCACGGATATCTGCTCCTGAATAAGAAAAAACACATTATTCTTCAATGCCGACAGCCAGCCCTGCAAACCGTAGGCAAACGACATATCCATATACATGAGGTCTGTATGCGTTATCCCGAAAAGAATACGAAGCACCGGAATAATGGCGGCAAACGAAAACAAACTGAGAACAGTGCTCAGCACATTGAACAATATGTTGAGCAACATCTCCTTCTTGTATGGAGGTATAAATCGTTTTAACAAACTCAGTATATTCATGCGATAACTGTTATCAACATCACTTTCGGTTACTCTCTGTCATATATTGCATAATGATTTTCATGAATGACTCTGACTCTCTGCGGAAATCAATTTCCATAGGCTGAACATAAGTGCAGTCATACAAATCATCAGGAAACGACTTCATAGCAACTATTCGTGCAGCATCTTTCTCTGTCGTAATTATACAATCACAACCGCTATTGACAAATTTATTCCGTATCATCTCAATGTCTGCACGTGTGAACTTATGATGGTCTGCAAACTCTATCTGCTCGGTTTCAGGGAACATTTTCTGAAGATATTCATGCAACGGTGCGGCATTCGCTATTGCTGACAGTATCAACGGATGCTGTTTGTCAAATGCAGAAAGTTCCTGCGGCCTGCCCCAGTCTCTTAGTGGAAGGAGGTCACCGTATCTGAGATAAGAGAAAAACAACTTCTGATATATAGGCAGCCGCAAAGATGTTTCTATAATTCTACGTTCTATGGGTTGCATAGAATCTTTGCACTTGCTTACCACTATCACATTTGCACGCGATGCCGATTGCTTGCTGTCGCGCAACTTGCCGTAAGGAAGAAAATAGTCGTTCACATAGAGGTTGTCAGCTGTTGTAAGCAATATGTTGAAACCGCATTTCAGTCTTCTGTGCTGAAAAGCATCATCCAGAATAACGACATGCAACTCAGGATACATTTTGCGAAGCCTGCGGATTCCGGCTACACGGTTCTCACAAACTGCAAGCACCACACCAGGAAGCTTCCTATGCAGTTCTGCCGGCTCATCGCCTATATCAGATGCAGTAGATGCATCTTCTGCAAGCACGAATCCGCATGTAGAACGCTTGTAACCGCGGGAAAGAATAGCTACATTCATCCTTTTTGACAGTTCGCCCGCAATATACGCAACAAGCGGAGTCTTACCTGTACCACCCACTGCAAGATTGCCGACACATATCGTCGGTATATCAGACTCGCAAGACAACAGCAAATGCTCGTCATACAATATATTTCGCACGGTTACTACCGCACCATACAGCCATGACAATATGATTCTGACAAACTTCATATCTGCCAAACGACCCTTTAACGGATTTCGATTTCGTACGGCAGACGTGCCTGAACAGATGGTTTCTCTGCCATACGGCGTATCCGCCTGTATTCGCGCAACAACTCCTGCTCGCCATCATCAAGCCCGTACATCTCAAGAAGCGCATCAAGGAAACCGTCTTTGGAATCATCAGCATCAACCACTTCGTATTTATCCAAATCTGCCAAACCTGCAGCAGCACTCACTGCATCAGCAAGATTACCCATCCGGTCAACCAGACCTATCTGCATCGCGCGTTTGCCACTCCATACGCGCCCCTCAGCTATCTCTTTTATCTTTTCCTTCGGCATCCTACGACCGTCAGCACAACGCCCGGTAAACAGTTCATAACCACGGTTAATCTCGCCTTGCATCAAAGCCCGCTCTTCCGTATTCATACCCTTGTATATCATGTTCGACTCAGTCAAACTCAATCTGTTGGTCCCTACACCATCGAAATCTATACCAACTTTGTCAGCAAGACCTGCCACATTCGGTATCAGACCGAATATGCCTATCGAACCCGTCAGAGTGGTCGGTTCAGCAAAAATGCTGTCGGCCACGCAAGAGATATAATAACCTCCGGAAGCTGCATAATCACCCATAGAAACAACCAACGGTTTCTTCTCCTTCAGTAACGAGAGGGCATGCCATATCTGCTCGCTTGCGTAGGCGGAACCGCCAGGACTGTTTACACGCAGAACAACCGCCTTCACCTCATCCTCCTTCGCTATTTTGTTTATCAGTTTTACCATATCCTTACCCACTATTCCTTCGCCACTGTCATCGGTTATCTCACCCTCCGCATAAATGACAGCTACCTTATCCTTTCGCGATTTATCCCTGTCAGGCAAACCAAGCATGGCGTTGTGAGACACAATCTTATAGTTCTCTGTTCCCGTCAAACGCTCAAGCATAGGTTTGATATCCTGCTGATACATCAAAGTATCTATCAAACCGCAACTCACCAACTCGCTTTGCTCTGCAAAGACCATATTCTTGTCTGCCAGACGATTCAGTTCTTCCATAGTCAGACCGCGACTTGCACTTACATCACTGGTAACTACACTCCACATATCCTCAAGCATGACACTCATCTGCAAACGGTTGGGCTCGCTCATACCGGTCAACATATATGGCTCTACAGCCGACTTGAATGTGCCTACTTTAACCACCTGCATCTCTACTCCCAGTTTCTCTAATGCACGACTGTAAAACATGATGTTTGATGACAAACCGGCCCACGACAACGCTCCTCTCGAATTCAAACATACCTTGTCCGCTACACTCGCAAGCCAATAGTTACCCTGAGAATAAGAGTCCGCATATGCAACTATAAATTTACCGCTTTCCTTGAAATCAAGCAAAGCGCGACGTATCTCCTCACGAGAAGCGAAACCTGCTGCCAGAGAACCACCCTGAAGCAAAATACCGTCTATATGCTTGTCTTCTTTAGCATAACGGATATTACGAAGCAGATCGTTGAGGCCTATCTGCTCAGGTACATCACGCTTCGATGCCTTCGCTATCAAACGAGTCAAATCGTCCTCCGAGGTCTGCTCTACAAGCTCACCCTCAAGATTTATTCTGTAAACAGAATGCTTCGACAATTTAGTGCCCGAATCAGATGACAATGCCATACTTACAAACGACATGAAGAACATAATCGTCGATAATGTTGACAAAAGAATTATGCCGCATACTGTGGCAAGCATGTACTTAATGAAATCCTTCATTGCTATATTGTTTTAGAGTTATTATATTGTTGGCTGCTTCAAAGTCAATCTATACAAACAAAATCTCTGCAAAGGTACGCTATTTTATTGTAATATCAAAGAAAAAAAACATTTCGCAATAAATATACCCACAATTTTGAATTTGGGTATTAAGGAAATTCTTCGTATCTTTGCACCGTAGTATGCGTAATAGGCTCTTATTGATATTGACACTGCTTGTTGGTATGGTGCTCACTTCGTGCCACACCACCAAATTCGTGCCCGAAGACAAGTATCTGCTCTATAAAACCAAGGTACGCGTAAACGACAGCAAAGATGTGCAAGCCGAGGACCTGAAGAGTTATCTCCGGCAGCGCCACAACACCGAAGTGCTCGGGTTCTGGAAACTGCAACTCGACATCTGGAATCTGCAGAAAGGCGACTCTGCAAAATGGATCAACCGACAATTACGCAAACTTGGAGAACCGCCTGAAGTATTCGACGAGAAACTGGCAGAAGCCTCGATGCAGCAACTCAAACTTGCGATGAACAACAAGGGCTATTTTCGGTCATCTGTAGATACGACAATGAGCATAAAGAAGCGCAAGGTGAGACTCACCTACCGTGTCACAGCCCGCGAACCCTACCACTTGCGTTACTACTCTGTCAACCTGCAGGAGCCCGACCTCAGGTATATCGCCTCCAACCGAAGCCTCGTGCGCGAAGGTATGATATTCGATTCGGGAGTGCTCGATGAAGAACGACAGCGCATCACCACCATCATGCGCTCACGCGGCTACTACTATTTCGAGAAAGAACTGCTGCAATACATTGCCGACAGCACATACAGCCCTCGGGAGATTGACCTGCGTCTCACCCTGCAGGACTATATGCAAGAGTTGCCCGACAGTATCAAAGAACGCATCTTCACGCAGTACCGGATACGCCGCGTAATCTTCAACACAAACAGCAATGTGAGCGAAGAGAACGAGCAGGCGCCCGATACCGTGGTCAACGGCGACTACATCTTCCTCTATCATGGCCGCAAACTGCTCAGAGAGCGCACACTGATGAAACAGTGCAAGATACGACCCGGAGAAATGTACAACATACACAAGGTGGACAACAGCTACACCGCCCTCAACCGTCTGTCGGCTGTCAAATACGTGAGCATCAGTTTCACACCTGCCGGTGACAGTCTGCTTGACTGCCATGTGGCGGTTGCCCGTGCTAAGATTCACAATGTAACTGCCGAAGTTGAAGGCACATTCTCCGCAGGCGACTGGGGAGTGGGGGCAGGCGTAGGATATACCAACCGCAACCTGTTCAAAGGTTCAGAAGAACTGACGATAAACGCCAAAGGCTCATACGAATGGAGACAAAACGGCAGCAGAGCAATCGAAGGCAAAGGAAACCTCGGCTTGCTATTCCCCAGCAACATAAAAATCAACCTCGGATACAGTTACCAGAAACGACCCGATGAGTTCACCCGAACCATTGCCAATGCAGGCGTAAGTTACTATATCACTACCAACAACAACCGCTGGCGTCACTCATTCAATCTGGTGGATATCAACTACGTGTACCTGCCATGGATAAGCGACCGCTTCCGTGACGAGTTTCTGAAGCCGACCAACATCCTCAAGTACTCCTACGAGGACCACTTCATTGTGGACTGGGGGTACTCAGCAACCTACTCCACCTACCGCTCGCGCCAGCCGCTGAGGAGCTACAGCAGTCTGCAATACTCCGTTGAAACAGCAGGCAACCTGCTTTACGGCATAAGCAACCTGTTCAAACTCACAAAAAACGACAACGGGCAATATGAGATATTCAAGATTCCGTATGCCCAATATGCCAAAGGCGACATCAGCTACACCTACAACTGGATTTTCAACAAACTCCACCGCCTCGTCATGCACGCAGGTCTGGGTATAGCGGTGCCCTTCGGCAACGCCTCCGTAATTCCGTTTGAGAAACGCTATTTCGCAGGAGGAGCCAACAGCGTCAGAGGCTGGACTATACGTTCGCTCGGGCCGGGAGGTTACAGGGGCACCGGTGACCGTATTGACTTCAACAACCAGTCAGGAGATATCAAACTCGACCTCAACCTCGAGTACCGGATCAAACTGATATGGGCGCTTGAGATGGCGCTCTTCACCGATGCGGGAAACATCTGGACTATCTTCAACTATGAAAGCCAGCCATACGGGCAGTTCAAGTTCAGCGAGTTCTACAAGCAACTTGCCTGGAGTTACGGCATAGGTCTGCGTCTCAACTTCGATTTCCTCGTGCTGCGTGTGGACTTCGGAGTCAAACTATACGACCCGAGCCGCATCAACTACGACAACCGTTTCGAAAGCAGTTTCGGAGGACCATGGCGAACAGTAAGCAACGGACTCAGTTGGAAAGACGACATGACATTCCACTTCGCCATCGGATACCCGTTCTAACGGTGGTTTGACGGTGGTTTAATAGTTGTTTGACGGTAGTTTGATAGTTGTTTGATGGTAGTTTGATAGTAGATTGTCCGTCAACTGACGGATTGAAAGTGGTTCTTATTGAATACGCAATATATGCTGCAACAATATATGATAGCCGATATACCGGAGGCGGGATGCGACGAGGCAGGTCGCGGTCCGCTGGCAGGTCCGGTGTTTGCAGCAGCAGTTATTCTGCCGCACGACTTTGAGAACGAAATACTCAACGACTCCAAGCAACTGACCGAGGCACAACGCGACATGCTCAGACCGATAATAGAGAGCTCTGCCATCGCATGGGCTGTGGCAGAAGTGAGTGCGGAAGAGATTGACCGGATAAACATACTCAACGCCTCCATACTGGCTATGCACCGCGCATTGGCACAACTGAGTGTACAGCCCGGACACATTATTGTTGACGGCAACCGCTTCAAGCCCTACATACCACCCGGAGGCATTATGGCTGTTCCTCACCAGACAGTGGTGAAAGGTGACGGCAAATACATGTCGATAGCCGCAGCATCGGTACTGGCAAAGACCTATCGTGATGCCTACATGCGCCGACTGAGCGAGGAGTATCCGGCATACGGCTGGGACAGAAACATGGGCTACCCCACCCCCGAACACAGAAAGGCTATCAGGCAGTTCGGTCTCACACCTTACCACCGCAAGACTTTCAGAAGTTAAACAACATACACAAACAACCACCCACAGCAATGAAAACATCGTACCTATTCTTGGCAACAACACTTATGCTGGCATCATGCACGGCAAGTCAGAAGAACGCCTCCCCCCAACCATCGGTCAGCACTGACACGGCAACCGTTTATTTCACTCAGGAGATTTCGCCTGCATCACTTGTAAGAATCTACGAAGCGCTGCAGGTGCCCGCTTCAGGCCGCGTGGCAGTGAAAATTTCTACCGGCGAGTCAGGCGGACACCACTATCTGCAACCGCGTCTGATACAGCAGTTGGTCAACACCGTCAACGGCACTATCGTTGAGTGCAACACTGCCTACGGAGGCAGCCGCGCCGGCACAGAGAAGCACTGGCAGACAATACGGGAACACGGATTCCTCGACATCGCCAAAGTGGACATTATGGACGAAGAGGGCGACTTCTGCATTCCTGTCGTGGACACAACATGGATAAAATACGACCGTGTAGGCACACACATGCAAAACTACGACTTCATGATCAACCTCGCGCACTTCAAGGGTCATGCCATGGGCGGCTTCGGAGGAGTACTGAAAAACCAGTCGATAGGCGTGGCATCGTCAGCAGGCAAAGCGTATATTCACTCGGCAGGTGTCACCGAAGACGTGAACAAATGCTGGCTGCACACAAGCAATCAGGACGGATTTCTGGAGTCGATGGCTGCTGCAGCCCAGGCGGTGCACAACTACTTCGGCAAGGGCGAGCGCATTATTTACATCAATGTAGTCAACAACCTCTCTGTTGACTGCGACTGCGACTCCCACCCTGCCGCACCCGAGATGAGCGACATCGGTATTCTTGCCTCCACCGACCCGGTGGCTCTCGACCAGGCATGTGTTAACCTTGTATTCAACTACCCGTCGAAGAAAGGTGACGATGCTACAGCACTAATCAAACGCATCAACTCAAAGCACGGCATTCATACCATAGAGCATGCCGAGAAAATAGGACTCGGCACCCGCAACTACCATCTTGAGAGCATTGACGGCAACGACATGCTTGACTTGCTCAACCAAAACTCTCTCAGTCTGCTCGTGCGCAACCGCGGTATAACCACCCAGCACACCCAGCACGGAGTAAACGACCTGCTTGACCTTGTAAAGACCGACCCTGCGCGCCTGAAAGGAGCTGTAGTGGCAGACAAGATTATCGGCAAGGCCGCAGCTGCAATAATGATTTATGCAGGCGTGAAAGCCGTATATACCAATATAGTGTGCACTCCGGCCAAAGAGATGTTCGAAGAGGCGGGTGTAGTAATCTCCGCCAAAGAGGAAGTACCGATGATTCTCAACCGGGACCGCAGCGGACAATGCCCTATAGACTCGCGCCTTAATGATGCAGCCACACCCGAGGAATGCGTCAGAATACTTGAAAGCATGTAAACTTCATATTTTTACGCAGATGTTGGGCAGCACGTGCTAACACGAACTCACCGGACGGAGAAAGAAAACGCATAAAAGTTGAAAAAATTGCGAAAACATTTGCACAATTCAAATTTTTGCAGTACTTTTGCAGCCGCTTTCGGAAAGGCACATGCCACTCCAAAAGAAAAGAAGAGTTTTTTCATAATTTTTGGGAGAATCAGTAGCTCAGCAGGTAGAGCACATCCCTTTTAAGGATGGGGTCCTGGGTTCGAGCCCCAGCTGGTTCACAAAAAGAGAAGTTGGGAAACTTCTCTTTTTGTTTTGTCACAGCTCCCCGCGTCGTACCAGACAGCGAAGAGAAGGCAGAACAGAAGGCACAAAAAAGATAGGTTGCACCCGATAACAGAAGACAAACAGGCAATGAGAAAAAAACAGCGGCCACAGTTAACCTGCAGCCGCTGAAGACAGAGAAGCAAACATGCCTCGCATCAGCAAACTATATTGACTATTCTGCCGGGGACAACTATCACTTTCTTCGGTTGGTTGCCTGCCAGATAGCGTGCTGTATCGTCGCTGGCAAGTACGACACGTTCCACTTCTTCACGCGGCATATCTTTTGCCAGTTCGATAGTGAAACGCACCTTGCCGTTGAACTGGACGGGGTACTTGACCGTATCCTCCACAAGATACCTCTCTTCGAGCACAGGCCATGAAGCATCGCAAACACTGGTGTGGTTGCCACAGCGGTGCCACATCTCCTCAGCGAGGTGAGGAGCGAAAGGAGCGATAAGCACAGACAGCGGCTCAAGCACGGCGCGTTTGCGGCATTGCTGCAGTTCGCTCTGCGCAATCATGAAGGCGGGAATACTGGTGTTGAACGAGAAGTTCTCAATATCCCACGTCACTTTCTTTATCAGTTTGTGCAGACTCTTGAGTTCGGCAGCCGTAGGTGCATCGTCAGTGACTGTTTCGTACATGTTCCAGAGCTTGCGCAAGAAGCGGTGTACGCCGTCTATTCCGTTAGTATCCCAAGGCTTCGACATCTCAAGCGGACCGAGGAACATCTCGTAAAGCCTCAGTGTGTCGGCACCGTAGCGCTCCACCATATCGTCGGGATTGACCACATTAAACATCGATTTCGACATCTTCTCGATAGCCCAACCGCAGATATACTTGCCGTCCTCCAGTATAAACTCTGCATCATTGTACTCGGGCATCCAGCAGCGGAACTTGTCGGTGTCGAGCACATCGTTCTGCACAATGTTGACATCAACGTGAATGGGTTGCACCTCATATTGGTCTTTCAGACCCAACGAGACGTATTTGTTGGTGCCTATAACGCGGTACACGAAGTTGCTTCTGCCCTGAATCATACCCTGGTTAATCAGTTTGGCAAAAGGTTCGTCTTTGCATACAAGCCCGAGGTCGAAGAGAAACTTATTCCAGAACCGGCTGTAGATAAGGTGACCCGTGGCATGCTCCGAGCCTCCGAGATAGAGGTCAACCTGCTGCCAGTAGGCATTCGCCTCTCCGGATACCAGTGCCTCATCGTTGTGCGGGTCCATGTAGCGAAGATAATAAGCGGACGAACCTGCGAAACCCGGCATGGTGCAAAGTTCCAAGGGGAAGACGGTTTGGTTGTCAATCATGCTTTTGTCAACCACTTTCTTCTCAGCCTCGTTCCAAGCCCATAGTTGCGCATTACCCAGAGGCGGTTCGCCTGTCTCAGTCGGCAGAAACTTGTCCACCTCAGGCAGACACAGCGGCAGACACTGCTCGGGAATCATGTAAGGCATGTCATCCTTGTAGTAAACAGGGAAAGGTTCGCCCCAATAGCGCTGGCGTGAGAAGATGGCATCGCGCAGGCGGTAGTTGACGCGCACCCTGCCTATACCCTGCTCTTCTATATAGCGTTTCATGGCGGCTATAGCCTCTTTGACCTGCATGCCGTTGAGAAAACCGGAGTTCATCATCACACCCTCCTTTGCATCGAACGACTGTTCGCTGACGTCAGCACCCTCTATAAGAGGAATGACAGGCAGAGAGAAATGGCGTGCAAAAGCATAGTCACGACTATCGTGGGCGGGCACAGCCATTATGGCTCCGGTGCCGTAGCCTGCAAGTACGTAGTCGCTTATGTAGATAGGAATCTCGGCTTTGCTGAGAGGATTGACAGCGTATGAGCCGGTGAAGACACCCGTCACTTTGCGGTCACTGATGCGCTCGCGCTCGGTGCGGCGGCGAACCCATGCCAGATATTCCTCCACCTCTGCCGCATGCTCGGATGTCACCACTTGTTTCACATACTCGCTCTCGGGAGCAAGCACCATGAACGTAACACCGAACACGGTGTCGGCACGGGTGGTGAATATCTTCAAATTCATGCCTTCGACAACGGTCTCGTTCGCTTTCACGGGGAACAGCATCTCCGCACCCTCGCTTCTGCCTATCCAGTTACGCTGAGTGTCTTTCAGCGATTCCGTCCAGTCGATGGTCTCCAGACCGTCAAGCAGACGCTGTGCATAAGCGCTCACGCGAAGACTCCACTGGCGCATCACACGCTGCTCCACAGGGTGCCCTCCGCGTACCGACAGACCCTCGCTCACCTCGTCGTTGGCAAGCACTGTACCCAATGCGGGACACCAGTTGACCTTGGTATAGGCAAGATAGGCAAGGCGGTAGTTCATCAGCACTTGCTGCCGCTCTTTGTCGCCCATTGCTTGCCAGTCAGCTGCGGTGAAACCGAGTTCTTCGCTCTGAGCCACATCAAGGTTGGCACTGCCCTCTGCCTCGAAATGTCTGACAAGGTTGTCAATCGGCTGAGCCTTTTGCAACTTGTTGTCGTAGTAGGAGAGGAACATACGACGGAAAGTCCACTGAGTCCACTTGTAGTAGTCGGGCGAGCACGTGCGCACCTCGCGATCCCAGTCGTAGCAGAAACCTATCTTGCCGAGTTGTTCTTTGTAGCGTGCAATATTCTTGTTGGTTGTCACCTCAGGGTGCTGACCTGTCTGAATGGCATATTGCTCTGCCGGCAGACCGTAGGCATCGAAACCCATGGGGTGCAGCACGTTGAAGCCCTGCAGACGCTTGTAGCGGCTGTAGATGTCGCTTGCTATATACCCGAGCGGGTGACCAACATGAAGTCCGGCTCCCGAAGGATAAGGAAACATGTCGAGAACATAATACTTGGGCTTGTCGCTCTTGTTGCTCACTTTGTAGAGGCAGTCGGCCTTCCACTGCTGCTGCCAACGCTGTTCAATCGCGGTAAAATTGTAGTCCATACAGGTGATTCAATAATATATATAATTCGGACTGCAAAATTACTAAAAATCTGTGACACTTACAACAGCAAAAACCTCAGTGCCGCTTGTCAAAGAGTTACATCTCTTGCAGCCATGCGGCACATTCGCTTGTCAATAGCGCTATTAGTTTCATATAATAGGTGGATATTTCTGCCCTCGGCATCTTGTCAAGACCTGCCATCTGATGCTGCAGGGTGAGCAACATTCGCAGCATGCTGCGCGTGAACTGCTCGTCATCGAAGTAGTTGATGAGCGCTATGACGTGCTTGTAAGGACAAAGTCTGTGACCGCACTCCCATGCATTATAAGTGGCGTGAGAGATTCCGAGCGACCATGCCACCTGCTCCTGAGTGGCTTGCTTGCGCTGACGAGCCCGCAAAAGAGCTGTCGAAAATTCAGATATCAGGTTCATAAGGCTGCATCTTTTACGGGTTCCACAATCGAGGGTGACGAACTGCCCTTCAGGTAATATGGCATAAACTCGTCTGGCTCGCTCACGCTGAATGCTACCGGCATACCTTTCTTGCGATAGACAATAAAAACTTTCTTACGGTCAGTCACAAACGCACGATAGTTGCCTATCCCCTTCGTGCGGAAAAAACCCACATATCCCAACACTCCCCCTATGCCGAACAGACGTATCGTATTCGTGTTTCCCAAAATGTTCTCAGGAGCACGAACTATCCGCTCTATATCAGAGTAAGGTATGCGTATCGTACGCAACAAACTATGAATACCTATGCCCTCATCTGTAGAAACTATATACTGAGGGTACAGCAGAAAACATGACAACAGCGCCACTATCAGCACCACTATCGCAAACAAACCAACGTACCGGTCGTCACGACCCGACGACAAGTACCATACCTCCACAATTATGGCACCGATGATTATCGCAAGACCGGCTACCGTGCCCCACTTAACAGTCCTGCTCAGCGAACATTCATAAATGGTTCTCATAACTATAACGTTTTCGATTGACGATGCAAAGGTATAGCTTTTCGCGTAAACTCTTTATCAGTTTTGCTGACAAAATGCAAATAATTCCACTTTTTGCAGTACAACAACCAAACAAAAAAATGCTCTTTTCACTTTTAACTTTTAACTCTTCACTTTTTTTTGTACCTTTGCACATCATATCTTCAATCCGTCAACCAACGAACAACCAAAAGTAAAACAACAGTTAAACAACAGGAATCTCAGATTACGTCAAACTATATCAAACTATATCAAACAACGTCAAACAACCTCAAACAACGTTATATATGAAAAGCGCTATCGGAATCGTTCACACCTCATTCATAGTGGCGGCAGGACTGCGACAAGTACTGCAACCACTCTTCGAGCAAACAGAGATACTGATCTACAACTACCTGACCGAACTCCAAAACGACATCGAAAGGAACGATGGCAACAGGCCTTACTTCGTGCACTTCTTTGTCGATGAGCACATTCTCATGACTCAAGCCGACTATTTTCTCAATCTGCCACAACTCACCATAGCCCTCTCATCTAACGCATCTATAACAGGCTCTCCTTTCCCCGTCTTCAACATCCAACTCCCGGAAGAACAGATATACAGGCAGATACTCCGAATGCATCGGCTAACAGGAGTAGCGACAGCACCACCTGCGGACAATACCCTCTCACAACGCGAGACACAGGTTCTCTGTCTCATCGCTAAAGGACTGCCAAACAAACTCATTGCTGACCAACTCAGCATCTCTATACCCACCGTCGTTTCACACCGGCAGAACATCACACGTAAACTCGGAATACATTCCATCGCAGCCCTCACCGTTTACGCCATCATGAAAGGATATATCGACCATACCGATATTGTGGATTTGAAATAATTGTACTATCTTTGCACTTCGTTTTTGCCAAATCATCACTTTATCATCATATACTGCAATGGAACACGTTAAATGCTTGATTATCGGTTCGGGACCTGCCGGTTACACCGCTGCCATCTATGCCTCCCGCGCCAACCTCTATCCCGTACTCTTCGAAGGTCCGCAAGCAGGAGGACAACTCACTACCACCACCGAAGTGGAGAATTTTCCCGGATACCCCGACGGAGTGGAGCCGTTTCAGATGATGGACGACATGCGCCGGCAGGCTGAGCGCTTCGGAACTGATATACGCAGCGGCATTGTCACCAAAGTGGACTTCTCATGCTCGCCAAAGCACGTGTGGGTGGAGGAGACACAAGAACTCACTGCCGACACCGTGATTATTGCCACCGGTGCAAGCGCCAAGTATCTCGGATTGCCCTCCGAACGAGAGTACAAAGGCAGGGGCGTTTCCGCTTGCGCCACATGCGACGGATTCTTCTACCGAAAAAAAACAGTGGCAGTTGTAGGCGGTGGCGACACTGCCTGCGAGGAAGCACTCTATCTCTCAGGTCTCTGCCGGAAAGTGTACCTCATTGTGCGCAAACCATACCTGCGAGCCTCCGAGATTATGCAGAAACGAGTGCGTGAAACCGAAAACATAGAGATTCTGTTCGAGCACAACACTCTCTGCCTCACAGGTGAAGGCAAAGTGCAGGGCGCAGACCTCGTATTCCGCAAAGGAGAAGCCGATGAGAAAACCGTACATATCGACATTGACGGCTTCTTCCTCGCTATAGGGCATCATCCCAACAGCGATATCTTCAAGGCATTCCTGCAAACAGACGAACAGGGCTATATCATCACTGAACCAGGCACTCCGCGCACCAATATTCCGGGCGTGTTCGCGGCTGGCGACGTGGCAGACCCGCATTACCGTCAGGCTATAACCGCCGCCGCATCAGGCTGCAAGGCTGCCATAGAAGCGGAGAAATACATAAAAACGCTGTAAATATTTGTGTATATCAAATAAATATACTACCTTTGCAGCCGCTTTCATCAGAAGGCATAATAAATGTGGGAGAGGGACTCCTTGACCATTATCGTTTAACTAAATAAAACAGAACAAGAAGATGTATTTGACATCAGAAAAAAAGGCTGAAATCTTTGCTCAATACGGCAAGGACGCCAAGAACACCGGTAGTGCAGAAAGCCAGATTGCACTCTTTACATTCCGTATTCAACACCTCACCGAGCACCTGAAGAAGAATCAGAAAGACTTCGGTACAGAGCGTGCCCTTACACGTCTCGTAGGCAAGCGCCGTCGTCTGTTGGACTACCTCAAAGAGCAGGACATCGAGCGTTACCGCGCTATCATCAAAGAACTGGGTATCCGCAAGTAATCCGGGTATTCATCTCGCAGAAAGGACTCTGAAAGGAGTCCTTTCTTGTTTCAATGATTCAACAAATCACCCAAACACCAATCAACCACATGCAAGTACGTATAGACGAGAGTTGGCGCCAAGTGCTGCAACCGGAGTTCGACAAACCTTATTTCGAACTTCTTACTGATTTTGTGAGGCAGGAATATCGCACCAAACAAGTGTTTCCTCCATCAGGGCTTATCTTCAACGCATTCGACAGTTGTCCGTTCGACAAAGTAAAGGTGGTAATAATCGGCCAAGACCCTTATCACGATGTCGGTCAGGCACACGGGTTGTGCTTCTCGGTGCAGGACGGAGTAAAAGTGCCGCCTTCGCTGCAGAACATATACAAAGAGATTTTTTCCGACCTCGGGCATCTGTCTGTATGCGCACCCTCAGGCAACCTGCAGCGTTGGGCTGAGCAAGGAGTTCTGCTACTCAACGCCACTCTCACAGTTGAGGCACACCGCGCCGGCAGCCACCAGAACAAAGGCTGGGAGGTGTTCACCGATGCCGCCATTGCCGCACTGGCACAGAAACGCGAGCATATAGTGTACATGCTGTGGGGCAGTTATGCCCAGAGAAAGGCTGCATTTGTACCGCAACAAAAGAACCTCATTCTGAAAGCAGCCCACCCCTCACCACTCTCCGCCTACAACGGGTTCTTCGGCTGCAAACACTTCAGCAAGGCAAACAGCTATCTTGAGCAACAGGGACTGCAGCCGATTATATGGTAAAGATACACTCTACGATTTTACGACGTGCGAGTTACGTGCGAGTTGCCTTTGCGGATAACTTTGCAACGGACAGACACGGGAGAGGCTTCCTTAGGGTTGTCTTCCGTAATTACTATATATTTAGCCACATCCTGCGTTGTTTCGTTTGGCGGAAGAACCGTGAATTCAACAGTTCCGTTACCATTACCACTCTTTGTTTTCAGTTGTAACCAATTGGAATTTTTTGTGCTGCTATCCCCTTCCAAAGACACTTTCCAAGCCGAAGTTGTGAACACATAGAACGAGAAGTCGCCTCCCTGAGTTGTGGTGGTTATGTTCTCCGTACTCAAACTGAACGAGGGGTCAGTGCGCTCCTGATTGACTACGAGAACAGCCCCGCCGGTCGCTCCCCCCACTCCCGTTGCCACAAAGATAGGCTCAGCCCTGCGACTGTCATTGGTTTCATTCTTATCGACCGTCATCCACACATAGCCGTTTCCCGAACCTTTCTCCGGCACGAAACGTACCCATGACTGGTCGCTTCTGACATACCAATCGGTATTGCTCTCAACATCAATACGCTGAATAAGACTCTGTTTGCCTATGTTTAACACATTCTGGGATATTGCTATCTGAGGAGCTGCCGCTTCACGGGTGACATACAGATACAACTCTGCAGGTTTGTTGTAAGAGGTCTGCTCACGAATGGTGATAACTGCCACATCCGAAACAACATGCGGGTTGGGCTCAACAGTGAAATAGAGCACGCTGCTGCCCAGATTCTCAGGATTGACAAAACTAATCCAATCTACATTTGCTTCTGCTTTCCACTCCACATTACTGCTTATACTGGCAGTGAAATCTCCACCTTTGGCAGGACAATTGATATATTCTGAGCCGTCAGGTACGGCAGATAGCGAAGCGGCATCAGTACCATAGCGTGTCACGGGTATGACAACGGGTTCAACGTCCTTGCCTGAGCCGAAGGGACTGACGGTGATGCGTCCCTCGGTAATTTCAGGAATAGAGGCAGGCTCGATAGTGACCTCCACCTTGCCGTTGTTCTTTCCCACACCCGGGTTGACTGTCATCCACGAAACATTGCTCTCCGCCTGCCACTGAATAGTACTGCTGATTTGCAAAGAATACACATAACCATCCTTCGGGCATGTGAGTGACTCTGGAAAAACAGAGAGAGAGGTGGCGAGTGCCTCGCGGGTTATATCGAGAGTGACGTTGTTGTCTGCATCGGCAAAGATAACCGCAGAGACATCAGCCACTGCCTCCTTGGCAGCACTGATTCTGACGGTGACGTCCGTTGTGCCCACACCATAGGCAGGAGAAACCCGCACCCAGGCATCCTGAGGCGTGGCAGTCCATTGGTTTTCTGTAATGACACGCACGGTGTATTCGCCGCCCTTGGCAGGAGCAGTGATTTCGGTATTGTCGAGTGACAGGGCGGGCTGTTCGGGAGTTTCAGGCTTGTTGCTGCAAGCGGCAAAGAGGAGGGTGGCAGCAAAGAAAAGAGAGGATAGACGTTTCATAAGAGATGTATGGTAAGTGATAAGTGATAATAATGCTATCTTTACGGGTGCAAAGATAGCATTATTATTTTAATTCACCAAATCACACAAAACAACTCTTACCAACCGAAGTTGTAAGCTATGCCTATCGCATGCTGGTAACTGTACTCTTCTGTCAGCTCTATCTTCTGGCTCTTTTTCGTTACGTTGATGTCGCGGTCGTAACCGTAGTTGAAACGGTAGTAGAAATTTAGCGAGTTGTGTTTGTTTATCCGCCAGTCCACACCTGCAGCAGTCCTCACGCGGCGTATATATTGGTGTCCGTTCTTCTGCTGATACTCCGGCGCATTCAGAGTGTTCACCACCTCCGCCCAAAGATATGGCTTTACGGGTTTGCCCGGCACGGTGAAATCCATACGGAATTTGCTTCGGAGCATCCAGTTGTATAGGTTCTTCTCCAGCAGATTCACACTGTCGGTTCTTATCTCGCACATTGCCCGCTCTCGAAGCGAGAACTTCACAGGTCCGGCTTTTACAGAACCCGTAATGCCGAAAAACGGACGATGGCGCAGAAACTCATTATAGTCGCTGTAACCTTTGGTACCAAGCAACTTAAGAGTATAGCCGGCGTCTATCTTGAAGTATTGGACAGGTGCATAGCCGAAGGTCAGTGTGGTGTACGATTTGTTGAATGCCATGCCGAAGTCCGTAAACGCATATTCGGAAGGGTTGGTATTGTACATATCGAAGTGTACATCTTCGCTTATGCCAAGCCTCAGACCGTTGTTCCACTTTTTGGTAAAGTCCGCCCCTACACGCAGTTGCACGCTCTGTTCCTTGGTTTTCTCCTCAGAAGCATACTCCCATGCCAGAACAGAAGAACAAGGCACAATGAGCAATGAGCAAAGACATATTACCAACTTAAGGCATTCGCTCTTCACCTTTATACTTTCTACATTCATCTTCATTTGAACTTTGTTATCATGTCTATAGTATTGTCCTCACCTTTTCCGAGAGGATATGTAACCTTTATGTACGCCACATCACGAAGGAAATCTATGTGACCTATCTCTATCTTCTGTATGTCAAGCCCTGTGCGCTGACGAAGGTCTGCAAGCAGTTCCCCGCGTTTCTCGGGCACTATGTTCTCTATGCGCTCATACAAAACTATCTTTGTACTCATACGTTTGCGGTTCGACCACAAATCGAATGCCAGCGTGAGCAGTATGAACAGCACATTGGCAAACAACAGTTGATACCAAGCCAGGTCTTCTGCCTTGAGCGACAGCGAGTTGATTACCGAAATAGCTATAATGATAAACAAATAGGTCATCTCGCGAATAGGCACTGTCTCAGTTCGATAGCGGATCATGCCGAAGATAGCAAACAAGCCGAGCACGAATCCGGTTTGAATGTCAAGAATCTGCATCAGCCACAGCAGCAGAAACATGGCACTGGAGAATAGCATGAACGTTGAGTAGTAATCTCGACGACGGCTCACGCGATAGTAAATAAAATATACTATCACCCATGTTACGAGAAAGTTGAACAGGAACATGAGCGGCAGCGTAACGAAACTCTCGCTGATACCAAGCAGGTCAGCTATGGAGTTCATCAGATAGGAGATGCTGTCGGTTCTGCCGTACTCGGCGGCTATCGACGGGTCAACCTCGAGAAACTCGAGAGTAGGATTGCTTAAATCGGGTTGGATCATGATTATATTTGCTTATTTTGTTATTGACTATCTACTATTGATTTTTCCGATTGATTACTTCTCTAACGTAGTCATCACTTGGTGGCAAGCAGTTTCTCTAAACGGCGTATTTTCTGCTTGAACCGGTTCTGCTTGAGCAGAGGCGAAGTAAGTGCTGTTCCTATACAATATTTGCTTATCTTGAGCGGTGTGATACGCATTGTCTGCATAATCGGAATCATTGCAGACGGTTGGTTGCCGTCACGCTTGAGTTCCACTATCACAAGGTCAGGATACGACATTCTCACACCCGTTGTTTCGTTTTCCCAAACAAGGTTGAGGTCTATGGTAAGACGCTCTGTCTTCTGCTTGTTCACAAGCGTGATACGACGAAAACTCGTGCGCAGTTTCGGACTTATCTGCTCCCAAGTGTAACGGCTCTTCTCTGCAATAAAATCTGCCACTCTCCAGTCGCGCTTGCCGTGTCCTACCACATCACCATCAATCGCAAACCCCGGAACAGATATGCGTTTCTTCTTCGTCCGCCCCTTGTTGTTCTTGCGCTTTATCTCCAGAAAAGTGAGGTCGGAATCTACATACTGACGCACTCTGATCTTCTGGCGGACAAGTTGTCGGTCGTGATGACGAATATACATGTCAAGGTCGGCGGTATCGTAATATACAGTATCGTATGTTGCAAGCCTTTTACCGCCAATCTGCTGGGCATAGTAATCACGCTTTGCCATATTGAGCAGCAAAGGCAATTGCCGTATGGTAACCACATACTTGGTATCAATACGGTTCATCAGTTTCACCGACTCCATCTCCTCGAGAGATATAGGGTCGAACTGCGACAATATCGCCTCTGTATCAGTCATTAAAGACGTACTCAAACACTTTCACCGAATAGAGTTTGCCATTAGGCAGGTAGTTGTACTGCTTGGCCTTGGTGCCATCTTCATTCCACTCGTACTTGCGGATTCTCACAGCACGGTTTCGGTCGTTATATACGACTTCTTTAGTTACTTTGCCAGTAGCATCATCATACTCGTAGGTCACACGCTCACGCTGACCGTAGGTAGCATATTCTATCTCTTCTATTTTTCTTCCTTCGGAGTCATAAACCGTAACGTGGTCAAGCCAGCGAGTCTTGCTGCTGCTGTCGGTATTCCACTCTTTGACAGTAAGGTTTTTGCGCTTCTCACGTTTGGCAAGAGTCTCGGGAGTAAGCAACGACTGTGCAACCATACCGGCAGACAAAAGCAGAAGGAAGAATATTATGTTTGTGCGTTTCATAGGTTAATACTATTTTGATATTGTGCCGTTTATATTACCCATTCCATTGAAAATTGCAGTACCGGAAGAAACAGTAATGCCGGAGGTCAGACTTGGTGAGGAAGAGGTGCAGACGGTCAGCGTATTGCCGCCGCTTGACGGGGTAAGGAAAGCAAAGGCAAGGTCGTTGCCGCTATACAGGGCGTACCAAGTATTGCTGCTCCACTGTGAAGAGGTGGACTTTATGCTGACGCTTGCGCCGTTTTCCAATCCGCCAATCGCCACCACTGTCCCACCTGTGATATAGAGTTGCTTCCGCTGCTCTGTATTGGCATCTATTCCCACTTCAGGCGAGCCGGAACCTATAGCATATACGATACCGCCCTTTATGTAGCAGTTGCCGTTGGCATCCAGTCCGTCATTACCTGTACTATAGCCGCACACATAGCCGCCGGTGATGGTCATGTCAGAACCTGAGTTGATGGCATCGTCCTCGGCACAAGCGTATATCTGTCCGCCGGAAATAGTGATAGTGCCTTTAGCCTCTATTCCTTCAGGACCGGAGGACTCATTGCCGGGTCCGCCACCGCCTCCCATGTCACCTCCCGGACCACCGCCGGTGCCACCAGGTCCTCCCGGACCTCCACCCCACGCAGGAGCAAGATAAGAGACAGGCGATGAAGCTGTAACGGAAATAACACCGTCAGAGACTATGAGATTACTCTTGGTTTTGATGCCTTTGCCGGTACTCTTGACAGTGATATTGCCACCCGAGATTTCTATATTGCCGTAGGCGAGCAGTCCTTTGTCGCCGGCAGAAGTGATGTTTACAGTTCCGCCTGTGACAACGATAGAACTGGTGTCGCACTGTATGCCGTCGTTGGCTGCCAATATGCTTACAGTGCCGCCGTTGATAATCACGCCTTCGTTGGTATGAATTCCGTCGGAACCATTGGCAGCGAGGTCAAGTTCGCCCGAACGGATGCGTATGTAGTCATCACTGGCAAAAGCATGTTTGTAGTTGCCGGTAATTGCAAGAGAGCCCGTACCGGACACTATCACCTGCCCTTCAGAGAAAAGAGCCGCCTTCCTGTCCTCGTCAGACTCTGTGTAGGTACTTCCGTCAGAGAGCGTATTGTCGCCTTCAAGTATGAGATAGAGCGACTTGCCGCACTGATTGTTGACTGCAGGACCGTCTGAGCAAGAGAGAGAGAGGTTGCTCAGTGTAAGCGAGAACTTGTAGTCGCTATAGAAATTCAGTTGTCCGGAACCTGAGCCTGACACTTCGTAGGCAATATGTTTCACCGTAGAAGTAACGGTCACATAGCCGTTCTCGTTCTTTACGGTCACTCCGTCCGGCAGGTCACCTATAGTGGCGGCAGTGCCGTCATAAGTGATGGTGACCGTCTCGTTCCAAGTCTGATTCTCAACGAAGTCAGAACTGTCGTCACCGGTGTTGGTCGAAGGCTCAACCGTATTGTTGCATGCAGCCAGAATGAGACAAACTGCTGCCGTAAGATATACCATGTACTTTTTCATATCAGCGTAGTTTTATCGTCCGGAATAAGTGTTTGAAGCTGTAAGTGTAGTGCTTGATGAACTATTGTTATAGACATCGTATTTCGAGCCTGAAGTCATGCCGTCAGCAGAGATGAGTATAGACATATTGCTACTGCCGCCGCCCCAGCCTCCACCGCCGGGACCTGCCGAAACCACACGGCCACCACCTTGAGAAGGAGAGGTGTAGTTGCCCGGAATAGTGAAAGTAGCAAGAGCAGTTGACGAATTCTGTGCTGTGATCTTAACCGTAGTATTGGCAGTTACGGAGCCTGTAGTAGAGACTACACCTTGTGAGCCACTGGTGGAAGAAACCGAGTTGTTGCCTCCACCTACAGCCAGCACATTACCTCCCGTGATATAAAGATAATAACGTTCTGCTGCATCAAGTCCGCATTCGGGGCTCGCACCGCCGAATGCCATTGTAGTACCACCTTGAATATACAGATTGCCATTGGCATCGAGTCCGTCGTTGTTAGTGGCAATGACCGAGATAATGCCATTCTTTATATACATGTGAGAGGATGAGTTTATGGCATCATCATAAGAATAGACTGTTATGTCGCCGCCATTGACAGTAAGGACTTTCTTACTCTCTATACCCTCGGAGCCGTCCCCGCTGCCTGTAGCACTTACATTGATTGTACCGCCATTGATAGTGACATCGCCATCCGCTTTGATTCCTTTGGGAGAGGAGCGTTTGTAGCTTGCAGAAGAGGAGCTGCCTCCACCCCAACCTCCTCCCCAGCCACCGCCGGAGGACGATGAAGAAGCGGAATAGCGCGTGCCTGTGGTAGTAATGGTGATATTGCCGTCGTTGACAACAAGGTCACCGTCTGCACTGATACCCTTGCCGCCACTGCCGGTACTCTTGAGAGTGAAGGTACCACCGTTGATAGTGAGGTCAGCACCCGACTTGATGCACGCACAAGCTGAAGTGGTGTCGTTGGTGCCGGTTATGCCCCCGCCTGTGGTAGTGATAGTGAAAGCACCTCCGGCAATAGTCATAGTGCTATCCGACTTCAGACCTTTGCCTGCATCAGCAGATACAGTAGCATTGATGTTACCGCCATTGATAATAGCAAAGCCGTTCTGCTCGTCGGTAGTGTCATCAGTTTTCTCTATTTGAATGCCGTCGTCACCTGCATTCAGCACAGTAAGTGTACCATTGTTCATTTCAAGATACTGTCCTATATGCAAACCATCGCCCACAGCAGACTTCACGATGATGCTGCCTGTAAACTTGTTTTTGAGTTGCATATACTCGCCCGTTTTCAGAGCATGCTTCGTATTACCGGTAAGGGTAAGAGTGCCGGACCCGGTCACCTCAGGGTGTCCTTTGATTACCAGACATGCCTTTTGAGAACCGTTTTTCGAGTCAGAGAGTGTGTTGGTGCCTTCAATCTGCAGGTTGATACGTTTGCCGTTGTGAATATTAACAGCGGCGGAGTCTGCACACTGAAGAGCAAGCGAGTTAAGAAGTACAGTACACTTGAACTGTCCATCAAGATAGAAAGAGCCGTCAGAAGAAGAGCCTGAGAGAACATAGGTTATCTCACCCGGAGCAGCAGCTGATACGGACTCCGACTGATATAACGCCACATGAGCACCATCAGAATAGACAGTGATATAAGGCTGAGCCTTGTCTGTTGCAACAACAGTGGCAGAAGAAGCAGAGAAAGTGACATAGACGTATGCGGAATCGCTGCTTACGACAGATATGGTGTCAGGGTGAATGACAACTGTATCACTGCCAATAACAACTGTATCATTGGAGACAATAATAGAGTCACCGGTTTTAACGGTATCAGGATTCTCCACTACCCAATTGTTGCATGAAGGCAGCAACAATAAGGACATTAATAGTAATAAAGTGATTTTTTTCATATCATATAATATACATGTGCTCCTTTTTGCAAAAGAGTTGCAAAAATAGTGCTATAGTTTCAAAATGACAAGTAATATTGCGATTTTTCTTAAAATTAAGCATATTTTACATAAGAAAAACGACATATTGGCAAATAGAACATTACAGATTTGAATAATTATACAAACAAGAGCCGCAACATGATGTTCCGGCTCTTGCTGCTGTATTCGAAATACCCAATATTGGAGATATCAATCAACTATAAGCATGGCATCACCGTAGTCACCGAAATGGAAACCTTCCTTTACTGCCACTTCGTAAGCATGCATCACTTCATCGTAACCGCCGAACGCTGCTACCATCATTATCTGAGTGGACTGCGGCATATAGAAGTTGGCAAGCATGGTGTTAGCCACAGAGAAATCGTAAGGCGGGAATATGAACTTGTTGGTCCAACCTGAAAAAGCCTTTACGTGACCATTGGTTCCGACAACAGTTTCCAGAACGCGCATTACGTCGGTGCCAATAGCGCATATACGTTTTTCTTCCTCATGCAAGCGCTCTATGGTGTCAACCACTTGTTGGGATATCTCCATCTGCTCTGAGTCCATCTTATGCTTGGTAAGGTCTTCAACATCAATATCTTTGAAGTTACCCAAACCTACATGTGATGTCACAAAACTCCACTCAATACCGTGAATCTCCATACGTTTGAGCATCGATTTGGAGAAGTGCAGACCTGATGCAGGCACTGCCACAGCCCCCTCTTCGCGGGCAAAGATAGTCTGATAGCGGGCGGCATCTTCTGCATCACGCTCATCGGGATGCTCAAGGTCACGGTGAATGTACTTTGGCAGAGGTGTATGCCCCAGTGCAAACAGTTTCTCACGGAACTCTTCGTTGCTATAGTCGGTAAGAAAACGGAGCGTACGGCCGCGTGAGGTGGTGTTGTCAATAACTTCGGCAACGATACTGCTGTCGCCTGCAAAATAAATTTTATTGCCTATACGAATCTTACGTGCCGGATCTACAAGAACATCCCAATAGCGGTTCTCGTGGTTGAGTTCGCGTAGCAGAAACACTTCGATAGCTGCACCGGTACGCTCTTTTGTACCGTACAGACGGGCAGGAAAGACTTTGGTATCGTTGAAGATAAAATGATCGCCCTCGGAGAAATAGTCGAGCATGTCAGGAATCTTCTTTAGTTCTATGTCACCCGTCTTCTTATGCAGGACAAGAAGACGTGCTTCATCACGATAAGGAGCCGGATACTGAGCAATGAGCTCTTTGGGCAAGGTGAATTTGAATTGTGAGAGTTTCATATATTGTTTCTTTTACTTTATTTGCATGGATTCTGATGTTTGAGTCGTTTCCATAGTATCAAGCAAGGCGGTGAACTTTTGGAAATCAAGACAGTCGTCAACACAAATGTCTCCAAGGCGGGTGCGGCGAAGCGCAATCAAATGTGCACCCGAATGCAATGCGGCACCGATGTCACGAGCCAACGCCCGAATATATGTGCCTTTGGAGCAGACTATACGCAAAGTCAGCTGTTTGGCTTGATTGTTATAATCCAAAATCTCTATCTCATCAATGACAAGGAGTTTGGGTTTCAGTTCTACATCTTCTCCTTTACGGGCATAGGCGTAGGCTCGTTTGCCATCTACCTTAACAGCCGAAAAGGCGGGAGGAGTCTGCCATATCTCTCCCCGGAAACGAGGAATGACCTCGTCAATCAAAGAGAGCGTTATATGGTCGGTAGGATAAGTGGCATCAACGGGTTTCTCGAGGTCAAAACTCGGAGTGGTGGCTCCAAGTTGCAGAGTGGCAACGTATTCTTTGGTATGCAGCTGAAGTTCGTCAATGAGTTTGGTTTTCTTACCGGTGCAAACGACAACGACACCTGTTGCCAGAGGGTCAAGAGTGCCGGTGTGCCCGACCTTAAGGCGCTTCACACCCAGTTTCCTGCACAGCATCCAGCGGACTTTGCCCACCACGTCGAACGAAGTCCACCCGTATGGTTTGTCAAATGCCAATATTTCCCCCTCTACGAAATCCATATCCGTCATTAATGTTTTCTCTTGCAACGCACGCTCATGCGTCTTATCATAATTCTATACAGCGAGCTGACTGTAAACTATTGCAAATATGCCCGCTGCGAGGCAATAGATTGCAAAATATATCAGTTTCTGTCGTTTTACAATCTCAATCATAAAGCGGCAGGCAAAACACCCGGTAACAAAGGCGGCTACAAACCCTACAGCAAGCGAGAGAACCGGAATACCGGAGAATGCCACAGGGGCTTTGACAGCCTTTATCAAATCAAGCAATGCTTCTCCGAGTATCGGAATAAGAACCATTAGGAAGGAAAACTGTGCCACTTTCTCTTTCTTTACTCCGCAAAGCAGACCGGTGGCGATGGTAGTGCCTGAGCGGGAGAGCCCGGGCAGCACGGCAAGAGCCTGTGCACAACCTATTATTGCAGCGTCACGATAAGTGACATCATGTCCTTCGCCTTTCATGCGCTTGGAGAGAAACTCGCTCAGCCAGAGAAGCAAAGCTGTAACAAGAAGACAAATGCCTACCAGCAGGAGTCCGTGTCCGAAGAGCTGCTCTACATAATCCTTGAAGAACATGCCGACAATAAAGACGGGAATCATTGATACAAATATCTTTGCCACATAGTCTTTCTCGGCATTCCAACTGAGGGTAGTGAATGTTCCCTTGAACAATACAGCCACCTCGCGCCAGAGAATGACAAGAGTGGAAAGCACTGTAGCAGTATGCACAACCACAGCAAATGTAAGATTGTCGTCACCCGCTGTGCCGAGCAAAGCCTGCCCTATCTCCAAATGTCCGCTGCTGCTGACAGGAAGAAACTCGGTGAGTCCCTGAATAACACCCAATATAAGAGCCTGAAGCCAAGACATAATCAATACATTTTAGGGGTTTTCCTTGATTTCATTACTGCTTATCTTCAGTGTTATCGCCTTTCTTCTTCGGTTTGTAGAGAATGGCAAATATCATTGCCACAAAACCGGACAATGCAATCATAGGACCTACCGTTATGCGGCGGAAGGAGAATATGTCAGGATTAAACTCGGTTGCGCCGGAAGGAGCACCTGCCATAAGTGCAAAACCGAGAATGATAATAACGAGCGAGGCAACAATAAGCCACACGTTAAGTTTGGGAAGACTTGATTTCATATTATATGTAAAAACTATTTTCAATTACCGGTCGCTGCTTTCTATAATCAGCAACTTCATACATAATACAGATCATCGGTGCGCATGCGGATGTAGTGGTTGGTTGCGAAAACTGATGCAAGGAGCGTAAGGAATATACCGGACAGCAAAACTACCACACATACTGCAAGTATGTTTTGCCATGTCAGTAGCATAAGGTTGATATTGAGGTAGTAATGCACATACGCCATAGCAGCTGCAAGCATACATAACGCAACCACTCCGGCTATGAACCCCATCAGCACATTACGGCGCACAATAGGAGCCTTAATCACATGAGGTGTGGCACCTACAAGCTGCATCGTATTAATCAAGAAACGCTTGGAATAGACATGCAGGCGTATTGTATTCACTATAAGTGCCACTGCCACAAAGAGCAAGAGCAATGCAGCCGCAAGGAGTGCAAAGGAAAGAACATTGACATTGCTGTCAAGCATACTGACAACATCCTTCTGATAGATAATGCGCTTTATGGCAGGGAAAGTTGAAAGCGTATGTTCTATAGCGGCTATACTGTCCGACTGAGCATAGTCGGCATTGAGAAAAACTTCATAAGAAGCCTGGAGAGGATTAAAGCCGAGAAACTCAGCAGGATTCTCACCAAGATACTCTATATGCTCCTTCAGTGCATCATCTTTCGATGTAAAAGTATGCTCACGAGAGAAGGGAGCAATTGTGAGCAGATTATCTATACGCCTCAGTTCGTCCTCTTCCGCATTGTCGTTAAGGACAAGTGTGAGCGATACATTCTGCTTGACCTGTCGGATTAGGTCGTTTGCAACTATAAGAAGCACAGCCTCTATACCAATGAGAAAAAGCACCAATGCCACCGAGACCGTGGTGGTAAGGTACATATTGAAAAAGCGATGTTTAGCCATGCAGAAACCGAATAGTTAACAGTTGACAATTGATACTTAAACTACACAACAAGAATCAAGGGGGAGTTAGCCTCTTGATTCTTGTATTACAGAGCGAGCTACAGACATTAGTACTCCCAAAGATCCTGCTCAAAGTTCAACAACTCGTCGAATATACGCTGCTGCTCCTTCTTGACCTCATCCTCCGACTTGCTATACTCGAGAATCATGCGGTTATACATATTGCTGTCGCCAAGTATATAGGAGGTGTAGAGTTTCTTCGCGAAAAACTCGTCGAAGGTGAGGCGTTTGTTGTCGTTCTGCTGCGGAATCATATACTGCTTTGCCATATAAGGACGAAGTTCGTCAAATGGAATCCAGAACAGCACTGACTCATGAAGGGCAGCCATTACCTGATCGCTCTCCTTGGAAAAAATCTTGTCGGACTGCAACGGAGCTATAGCTATAATCTTGGTGTATAGACGCGATGTATGACGATCGAAGAAAACAATTTCTTGAATCAGATATTTAAGCTGGTTCTTCACAAAACTCTCGTATGGATAAAAATGGAATGACATCTTGTCAGCATTCTTGTCATAATGCAGAAGCATAGCATCGGAGCACTCCACATTATAGTGACATGTATCCTCCGAGTAGTCAGCTGTCGGATCGTCCACCATAAACAAGGTCGGAATTTCAGCCATACCGATACGGCTGGCTTCATCAAACTGAGGTTTGATGTTGTCTTGAGCCTTGCGGTAAATAGGCATACCGTCAACTATGGCATCCACAACAATCTTGAACAAACTGCGATACTGCGGGTCATCATAGCGAACAGGGAAATAAAGCTGGTAGTTCTGTTTGTAGCGCATATCTATAATGCGGTAAACAATACGTGACCACACTATATCGTCTGCACGGTGAAACACTTTGACCAATGTGTCCGCAGCGGCATTGAGTTCAACTGTTTCAATACGTACTGCTCCCTTGTCGTCAAAGAAAGGATAGATTTGATGCTGGGCACTGACGGAGAGTACTCCGAAAAGCAAGCAGGCAATTACACTTAGTTTCTTCATATTGTAATATATTTATTTTTCTATTAATTAAGTTGCAGGGGGATACCGCGCAGACGAATCTCTTTTCCTTCCGGACCCTTCGCACGAATATCCACAATATTAACCATCGCACCGGGTTTCAGTTTGCTCAACTGGTCTATTTGAGCTTTGGAGAACTTATTGCCCGATGACTGTGTATAGCCCATCGATGTCTGCAACTGGAACGATGTGATATTATACTTGAGGTCAAGCAGTCCCTCTGCTCCGTAACTGGCAATAACTGTAGCCTGCGGATTTAGCAATGCATTACGGGCAATCTTGCCTTCATTATATTCGGTTGAACCGCTCTTGAAATATGCACCGGGCTTGGGTAATTCCTTGACACGGTAACTTAGGCTGCCCATGGACTGCACACGACCATCAAGTTCAGCCGATACCGAAATCGTTACTTCTTTGGCGGAAGCAGAGGGTTTGATATACCACATGCCTCCACGCTGAGAAGCGGAAGCTCCGCTCACTGATACTTTCACTTTATCGTTGACTACACCGGGAACTGAAATGGAGAAGCGGTTCTCATAATCACGGTACATTACGTTCAGGTCAACATTCGAGACTGTAACCGAAGGTTCACCTACACTATAGTCGCTCTCAAACGGGAAACGCAGTTCTTCCTCACCTTCTGTCTTGGCCGGAAGCACCAGCTCACCTTTGTATTTGCGAAGACCAAGACCTGAAGCGACAACCTCATATATGCCGTTCTCATTTATCTTGTTGCCTTCTACATAATAGTCGGGACGTGCCGTCGAGTCAACTGCTGCGAGCACAATCTTGGCACTATACTTGCCGCCACGGATTACATAACGAGAATTAGGCACTACAAATACCTCCATCTTGTTCACACGAAGGTCGGCGGCATCGGTCTGGTCGCGAAGATACTGTATCATCTCGCTCTGCGCCGCACGCACATCGTTCTGCATCTTGGTAAGGATGGTGATACTTGCACCTACTGGCATACCGTCAAATATCACATGCTCCCAATCTATCGAGTCGCCGTCCGCTGTTGTACCGCCACTTGTGGAAAACATCTTCTCAAACTCTGCCTTCTTCTCGTTATTAGTCAGTTCAATTAGGAAATTACGATAGTCAACAAACATCTCCTTCAATATTGTGGCGTGACCTTCGTTGATTGCATATTGCGATGTTACATCCAGATTGTCGCGGGCTGCTATCGTACGTACACCCACAGTTTCTTTCGAAGGCGCTTTCTTGTGTCCGTCGGCAAGAACACCTATGTCATATTTGAATGTCTGGATATAATCATATATACTGTCAGACTTCTGCTGAAGCATCATAGCCTTCTGATACCACTCGCCGTTCTTGGCCTCGTTCTGTTCTGCGGCTATCTTGAAAGACTCCATCATTTCACTATTCCGGCTTTCTATGGCATCTATAGTGAAATGGAGACTGTCATCAACAAGTCTGAAGCCATTGAGAATATCAGTACTGACATTCAGCGCCAACATCGCTGTCAGCACAAGATACATCATACCGATCATTTTTTGTCTCGGGGTTTCCGGACAGTTTTTTGCTCCACCCATGTTCTCTTGTTTTTAAAAGTTTAAGTGTGTTAAACGTTTAAAGTTGCATATCATTATGCCAACGCATTGAGCATATTGCCATACACCTTGTTCAGGTCGGCTATCTGCTGCGCAAGCTTGTCCTGTGCAGACTGATATTGCTTGCCCGCCTCAAGAGCCTGGGAGGCAGTCGCCTGCATCTGCTTTGCATCTTGTGCAAGCTGTTCAATGGTCGCTGTTACACCATTCACTTTCTCTGTCTGTGTACGGAAGGCGGCAGACTGTGCATTAAGGTCCTTAAGCTGCAACTCATAAACCGAGTTAAGCGAAGCTATCTGGGCATTTACCTCCTCCAGACCTTTTCCGCATGCCTTTGTGCCTTTGATTACATTCTCCATATCGGCAATAACGGTCTGGTAGGTCTTGCTGAGTTGATCATATTGTTGTCCCAGACCCTGAGTGCTCTTGGCAAGTTCCTCCTGAGAAGCCAACACTGTCTGTCCGGCCTTTGCAAAGTTGCCTGCCAGAGTGACTGTGGCATCTTCTACAGCCTTGCCTGCCTTACCCATGTTGCCTGCAAGAGAGGCTGTGGCGTCATCAACGGCCTTGCCTGCCTTGGCAAGATTGTCAGTGAGACCGGCAGTGGCATTTTCCAATCCTTCTCCTGCCGCAACCATAGTCTTCTTCAGTTGGGCGGTCGCATCTGCCATCTCACCTATTGATGCTAACTGCTGCGCAGTCTTGCTCAGGTTCTGAATACCGTCCTTCAACGCCTGAAGTTCTGCCTCTGGAAGAGCTGTATCCACCTTCTTGCCTGGCTCTGAGCCGGGGAGACCGTTGCCTCCAAGAAGCTCTTTTTCTTCATGACCTATCAACTGCGGGAACACATTCTCCCAATTATAAACTGCGTGGGGCTTCTCAAATATACCGAGCATAAAGAGAAATGATTCGGTAAACATACCTACCATCAACACATAACTTGCGCCGGGCCAGTGGAGAATCTTAAAGAGTGCTCCTACGATAACGACTGATGCACCCAAACTGTAAACCATGTTTACTGCATAAGAATGACGTGCATACCATGCAACTACTTTATCCCAACCTTTCAGTTCCTGGGGATTGTTTTGATTTGCCATTTTTGTATATCTGTTAAAAGTTTTTATTCGATAAGTATTTCTGTATTTATATATTAAGGTGCATATTAATCACCTACAAACGAACGTACACAACGGAAACCGATATAAGGTTTGCTCTCATACTGATATTCGTAAGCACGGGTACCGCACTGCAGATAATACGAAATATCCTTCCAACTGCCGCCTTTGATAACCTTGCGTTTCAAAATATCAGGATCGTCTTTGCGTGCCATGTACTGAAGTTCAGGATTCAAGTCGTTTACATAAGTATTTGTCGATGCGTTATATGCTGACGATGTCCACTCGGCAACGTTTCCGGCCATGTCGAACAAACCGAAGTCATTCGGACGGAACTGGGCTACACGCATCGTTGCTGTTCCCGTATCATCAACATAACTTCCTCTGTACGGTTTGAAGTTGGCAAGGAAGCAGCCTTTGGCATCGCGCGCATAGTTGCCGCCCCATGGATATGTAGCCATCTTGCGGCCGCCACGAGCTGCATACTCCCACTCGGCCTCTGTCGGCAGACGATACTTCTGAACATCAACTGTACTGTTGCTCAGGAAATAGTCCGTACGCCACTGGCAGAATGCATGAGCCTGCTCCCATGTGACACCTACTACCGGATACTCAGCAAAGCCGGGGTGCGAAAAATACTTCAACAACATAGGCTCATTGTAAGCATACTGAAAATCGCGCACCCACACCATGGTGTCAGGATATACGTTGATAATCATGTATGTATAGAGGTCACTCGGCTCCTGCAAAGGACGTATCACTGTGCTGTCGTGAATAACATTCATTTCGTCAACCCAAGCCGTGTCAACACGCACTGAAGCATTCTCCGGATAACGGCCCTTAGAAACATCGAAACGGTTGGAAGGTTTGGCAGCCTCATCATAGTTCAGCCAACGGTAACAATAGTGAAAACGGGTGGTGTTGAAACTGCCGTCAGTATAATAAAGCGGCTGCAATGCGTCCACCACCTCTTCTTCTTTGCTGCTCCAAGGCAGTTTCTTCTTCCAATTGATGCGATAGTTCTCCTCATCGAAATCCTCGTCCTTGGGCTGAACTGCATATTCTGTCATACCCGCTTCCACAAGCAAACGGTATGCAATCGAGTCACGCACCCAGTTGACAAACTGTTTGTATTCGTTGTTCGTAATCTCGGTTTCGTCCATCCAGAATGCGTCAACTGTAACCATCAACGGATTATCTGGCTGGTTGAAAATGGCGGATTGCGTATTGCTGCCCATCATAAAGGAACCTTTCTTGATGTAAACCATTCCGTAAGGATTGGCTTCCTTGAAATTGCCTTTTGCTCCGGCGCCTACCAATTCGCCTGCAGGCTTGTTGCAACCTGCAAGAAGTACACTTAATGCCACTATCGGCAGAATACTTTTAAATCTCATAATATATCTTTTGTTTTATTTATTATTCCTTAATTATATTATATCAGGCATTTGCTCCTGCGCTTTACAAAAATCTCACGCTTTTGTACTTGTTTGTCCGCTTGGGCTTGAGAATATTGAAGCCGTATGCAAGATATATCTCATGCGATCCGTAACTCTCAAGCAGCAACTTGCTTGTCGGCAACTCGTATGTGTATCCCAACTGCAAACCCGTTATTATATCCACCCCTAACAGCACCGCTACACTGCCTGCTATTCTGTATCCCAAGCCCCATCGGTATCTGTCTTTGAACTCTGTCATGAAGTTCAGATTGATATCCCACGATGTGAAATCAGTCATCACAAGCATGCTCGGCTTAAGCACCCACTCTTTCTTCTTCAGTCTCCAATTGTAACCTCCGCCCACAAAAAGCGTACCCTTTAGCCTTATACTCGAATATTCAGTCCACTCAATACGCGGCATTGTAAGGTGAGAATATGACACGCCCGCATACCAGCTGTTGCACGTGTAGTACACTCCTATACCCATGTCAAAACTCATACCGCTTTCCGAGCCGCTCGGAACAAATTCGTCATCAGCCTGATGATACGAACTGCCCTTCAAATTGTTGAGGTTCACACTGTCACCATGGAATCCTACACTCACAAATCCTAAATCCACACCACCGCTCAGATAACCCTTGCCCAACTTCTGACGATAAGCATATTGAAAATGCAATGTCTGGTTCGTAAACAAACCGTAACGGTCGTTCATAAAGCGGACACCTGCACCGTGGCGCGTTTTGCCTATTACAAAAGGGGACTGAAAACTGAAGTAGGTTGTCATCGGAGCATTCTTTATTCCCGTGAACTGCATGCGGTGCAGACCGCTTACCTTCATCAAGTCTCCTTCTCCCGCCGCTGCAGGATTATAGGCTGTCGGCATATACATATATTGTCCTATCTGAGGATCAAACTGAGCATACAAAGACACTACAGCCGACACAAACAAACAGAGAACAACATATCGTTTCATTCAGTAGCTACAAAATCAAAACTCTGACTATCACGCGCTATCAATACTCTTCCTCATTGAAGAAAAAGTCATCCTTACTCGGATAGTCGGGCCACAAATCTTCTATAGACTCATATATCTCCTCTTCATCCTCAATCTCATTCAGATTCTCGATTACTTCTATAGGAGAGCCTGTTCTAATCGCATAATCAAGCAACTCGTCTTTGGTTGCCGGCCAAGGCGCATCTTCAAGCTTCGAGGCCAATTCCAATGTCCATACCATAGTCAAAAAGCTGTAAGTTTCTTATACTTAGTCTTTAATGTTATCACAAAAGGCAAACAACCCGTTTTGCGGGTACTACCTATTCAAAATACCGCGCAAAAGTAGAAAAAAATGTTGATATGAGCAAGAGTATGGCTCATTTTTCCCATAAAAAAATTTCACATTCGTCATTTTGTGCCAGTTTTTTCGACAATATGAAGAAATAGTCGCTCAATCGGTTTACAAATTGTAAACACAACTCGCTACCCTCATAACTGTCACCAAGTTCTACCATCCGCCTCTCCAAACGGCGGGTTACAGTGCGGCACACATGAGAAAGGGCTACCTTCTCACTCCCGGCAGGCAATATAAAACTGCGTACCACAGGAAGCTCGGCAGTCATGCGGTCTATCTCCGACTCTAACAACTGCACATTCTCCTGAGTCAGTAGCAACTCCCTTACATACTGCTGTTTGTCATGCTCGGTCGCAAGACATGCACCGAGATTGAACAGCTTGTTCTGCACAAAGTTGAGCACTTTGTCCATATCTTCTGGCAGACGATGCGACCTCAGCAGGCCTACAAAAGAGTTTAACTCGTCTGCAGTGCCATACGCCTCCAAGCGCAAATCAGCCTTGCTCACACGTGTACCTCCTACAAGAGAGGTCGTGCCTCTGTCTCCGGTTTTAGTGTATATCTTCATATATCAATATCGCATTATATAATGTTTAGGAAGAAATCGCCTGTCGAAAAACACAAGTCCCATGCCATAAAAATCCATTGTCGCAACCACACGCGGATGACGCTTCACCTGCTCCCATGCCTTGCCCATTTCAACACTGTAATGAATGTCATCCATCGCGATTATACTCGACCTGCAAGAGCGCTCCGAAAGCAGGTCGAAATAGCGCAGAGTGGGCTCGTAACGATGGTTGGCGTCAATGAGAGCAAAGTCAACCCTGGGATGCAACCGCAAAAACTGTTCCAATGTCACGTCTATATTACCCTCTTGAGGAGTTATATTCCCGCAATGCAGATTGCGCCACACGGTTTCGGCCTCGGCAAGCAGAGAGCGACTGCCCTCAAAAGTATATACCATGCTCTTGCTGCCTGCAGCTACCGACAGATAGCTTGTCGTTATGCCCAGACTCGTACCCAACTCAACCACTATTTGAGGATGCAGATGATTAACTATTCGAAACAGCATCTGCGCATCACGAGCCGGCATAAGAGAAGACGAAGCCGCATCGCAGACACGGCGACTGCCGGAGACTCCGCTCCCGAAATCAGTAATGTAAAGCTGATTGCTCGCACTCAGCAAACGCCGCCGCTCTCTTTCTATTTGGGAAAAACAATAATAGGAGTTATCATCATATATCAGAAAACGCACCATATTATATAAATAAGGAGAATGAATCCCGTGACCCAGTGTGTTACGCGCAGTAAAATTATGCCGCAACCAGGCTGTTGCTCTGTATATGACGTCCGATGCTCTCACTTACAAATCTATATGTTTCACCTCTATCTCCTCCGCCATGAATATCGTTGCCGACTGAGCAAACTTGTGCTCCGACTCGGTTGTCAGATAACTGCACTTGCCGCCCCGGCCGCATTGGGTCTCTATCTCCGGATGGCGGCGCAGATAATCCTTCAGAGACTCCGCCACTATTGCTCCTTGCGACAGCAGACTCACCTCGGAATGACCCTCCGGCTGAAGGCGCCGGAGAGACTGCTCTATCTTCGGCCGGAGCAGAGGATAATGCGTACAGGCAAGCAAAAGTGTATCTATCTCAGGGTCTTTCGCAAGAATCTCGGCAAGATACTTGTCAACAAAATAGTCTGCTCCGGGGCTGTCGGCTTCACCGTTCTCCACTATAGGCACCCACATCGGACATGCCTGCTGGACAACCCTCACTGACGTGTTTATCTTGTGTATCTCAATAGGATACGACTCCGAAACCACCGTCCCTTGTGTTGCCAGTACACCCACATGACCCGTTCTCGTCAGTTTGCCTATTGCCTCTACTGTCGGGCGGATTATGCCGAGTACGCGCTTCTGGGGCTTGCCGTCTGAAAACATAGGCGACATGCACGGCAAATCATTCTGCTGGATACTGCGCAACGCCTTCGCAGAAGCCGTATTGCACGCAAGAACAACCAGATTGCAACCATGAGAAAACAGATACCTCACCGCCTGAAGTGTGTATTCATACACAACGTCAAACGACCGCGTGCCATAAGGAGTACGGGCATTGTCACCCAGGTACAGATAATCATACTCCGGCAACCGCCTGCGGATCTCCTTCAGTATCGTAAGCCCGCCGAAACCACTGTCAAAAACACCTATCATAGGGCTACAAAATTACAGTTTTTTTTGAACATACGCAAAATAATAATGATTATTAAACTATTTACTGCCATCACACGAATGATTTCGTATCTATTTAGCGTATAATTAGTATGTAATTAGTATGTGATTAGTATGTGATTAGTATGTGATTAAGATAAAAATTATATAAAATCGGCATAATTGTTGTATGGTTGAAAAAAAAGTCGTATATTTGCAGACTAAATTGAATACAAACGGGTTCCGGCTTGCTTGACGCACATCTGACCGCATTAATAATGAATAACTAACAAAACATAAACAAATATGAAATTCCAAGTATCGAGCACCAAATTGCTCCAACAAATGCAGATTCTTAGCCGCGTAATAGCCGCAAAGAACAGTCTGCCCATTCTCGAAACAGTTCTTTTCGAAATTGATGGCAACCAGCTCAAACTCACTGCATCTGACAGTGAGACCACCATCCGCACCGAGATTGAAGTTGAAGGTGAAGGAGCAGGAAAAGTGGCCTTTGACGTAAAACGACTCCTTGACACTCTCAAAGAGTTTCCCGAACAACCACTCACATTCGAGATTAACGACCAGAACTTCGGACTCAATATCGTCAGCTCAAACGGTAACTATAGTTTCGTTGGCGTCAACGGAGCAGAATACCCCGACATGGTGGCAGTTCCTGAAGGAGCACCTTCCTTCACTATCGCGGCAGGCACTCTCCTTGGCGCACTCAACAAAACTGTCTTCTGCACTGCAGACGACCCCCTGCGTCCCGTAATGAACGGCGTATTTTTCGACCTTGACACGGAAAAGATTACTCTCGTCGCAACCGATGCACACCGTCTTGTACGTTACATCAACGTTTCTGCACACACAGAACTGCAGAGCAACTTCATTTTGCCCAAGAAACCCGCCAACCTCCTTCGAAACGTACTTGCTAAAGAGCAGGAAGATGTGATTGTCACATTCTCGGAAAAGAATGTATGCTTCATTTTCGGCAAAACTGTTATCGTATGCCGCCAGATTGAAGGACGCTTCCCTAACTACAATGCGGTTATTCCTCAAAACAACCAGAACAAAATCGTCGTTGACCGCCAGTCTATTCTGAATGCCGCCAAACGAGTAGCTGTATTCGCTGCCGGCACAGGACTTATCAAACTTGCTTTATCTGACAATAGAATCACTATCTCTGCTCAGGACATCGACTTCTCCACTTCTGCGGAAGAAACCATCGAGTGCAGCTACGAAGGCGTACCCATGAGCATCGGATTCAAAGCTCCCTTCCTCGTCGAAGTGCTTGGTGCAGTACAGTCCGACAATGTTGTTATCGAACTCTCAGACCCGAGCAAAGCCGGTCTCATTCTGCCTTTCGAGAACGAAGAGAATGAAGATATAGTAATGCTGCTTATGCCAATGCTCCTCAACGAGTAAGAGCTTGAACCACGCATGAATAATAACTTCAGAGAACTCCCCATTCTCCACTTCGCATGAGACTCAAACTGACAAAACCATTGGTCTTCTTCGACCTTGAGACAACCGGTCTGAACATTGGTTCAGACCGTATTGTTGAATTGTCATACCACAAACTGTTCCCTAACGGCAACAAGGAAAGCAAAACATACAGGGTGAACCCCGAAATGCACATTCCCGAAGAAGTGTCCAAAGTGCACGGCATATACGACGAAGATGTGCACGACTGCCCCGTGTTTGCACAAATAGCCAAAGAGATTGTGCAGGTGATTGAAGGGTGCGACCTTGCCGGGTACAACAGCAACCATTTCGACATACCCCTGCTTGCCGAGGAACTCATCAGGGCAGACGTCGATTTCGACCTCAAACGTTGCAAGTTCGTTGATGCTTACGTCATCTTCATGAAAAACGAACCTCGCAATCTCTCTGCCGCATATCGCTTCTATTGCGGCAAGTCGCTTGAGAATGCGCATACCGCCAATGCCGATACCGAGGCTACCTACGAGGTGCTCATGGCGCAACTCGACAAATACCCTGCTCTGCCCGACACTGTGGAAGGACTGGCGGAATATACTTCTTTCAACCGCTTTGCTGACTTCGCCGGCAGAATTGCATACGACAACTCCGGCAAAGAGATATTCAATTTCGGCAAATACAAAGGGCAGCAAGTGGCAGAAGTGCTGAAGAAGGACACCGGCTACTACGGCTGGCTCATGGGAGGGGACTTTCCACAATACACCAAGAAAATAGTCACACGCATATTCCTTGAGTCAAGAAAGAAATAAACGCCGGTCAATGAACAACAGTGTGGTCATATTGGGTGCAGGCTCGGCAAAGCCTACAAGGCAACTGAGTCCGAGCGGACAAGTGCTGCAGATGTGTGACAAGCAGTTCCTTATCGACTGCGGAGAGGGCACGCAAATCAGCATCGCACAAATGGGGTTGCATATTGCCCGGCTCGACAACATCTTCATCAGTCATCTTCACGGCGACCATTGCTTCGGTCTCATAGGTCTGCTCTCCACTCTCGGCATGACAGGCAGAACACGCAGTCTCACCATTCATGCCCACAAAGACCTGCAGAAATTGCTCACCCCGCTGATGGAATATCACTGCCAAGGAATGCCATACGAAATACGCTTCAACAACATCAACCCGGGAAAGAATGAGGTAATCTACGAAGACCGCACTCTCACTGTCAGCACTTTGCCACTCAAACACAAAGTGCCTTGTTGCGGATTCCTATTCGAGGAAAAGCAACGGCTGCCGCACATACGCAAAGACATGATTGAGGCATACAGCATTCCTCTCAACAAGATTCAGGAGATTAAGCAAGGAGCGGATTTTCTCACTGAAGACGGCAGACTAATACCCAACGACAGACTCACTTCACCTGCCAACCGCCCCTTCAGATATGCCTATTGCGCCGACACCGCATACTACCCCAGACTCGCAGAACTTATTCAGGGTGTTGACTGTCTCTACCACGAAGCCACTTTCACCGAACAGTTTGCCTCCCGATGCCGCGACACAATGCACAGCACTGCACGTCAAGCCGCTCAAATAGCTGAGAAAGCGCATGTCGGCAAACTTATTATCGGACATTTCTCTTCCAGAATAAACGACCTCGACCAACTCAAAGAAGAAGCCTCACAGGTCTTCGCCGACACCATACTTGCACAAGACAGAACCGTCATTCCGCTTAACTGAGCCAACCAATGTCTGTAGAAATCGCACATCTTAGCAAGAGTATAGGCAAAACGCATATACTGCGCGACATCAACCTCAACATCGCTGAGAATGGTGTCGTGGGTCTGCTGGGACCCAACGGTGCTGGCAAGAGCACTCTGATGAAATGCCTTACCGGTCTGTGGGATTTCCAGCAGGGGGAGATTGCAATTGACGGAATAAAGGCTGTCGCTAAAGACAGGAAGAATGCCATTATGCCGCATGAAGTGGCTCTACACATAGGTTATCTGCCTGAAAACAACCCTCTCTATGAGGACATGTATGTACGTGAGTACCTTCAGTTTATGCTCTCGGTAGCGGGTGATAAGCGGGTGATTAGCGGGTCATTGAGCAATCTCCTCGATATGGTCGGACTCACACCCATGGCAAACAAGCGTATTCGTGAACTCTCCAAAGGCTATCGTCAGCGTGTCGGACTGGCACAGGCTATCTCTGCCGACCCCGGCTTGCTCATACTCGATGAACCAACCACAGGTCTCGACCCCAACCAGCTTGACGAGATTCGCGCTCTCATCCGCAGACTCGGGCAAGACCGCATCGTCATACTCTCCACACATATTCTGCAGGAGATACAGGCCATGTGCAACCGCGTCATCATCCTCTCCGAAGGGCAAATCAGATACGACAGCACTGACCTGAACAACATAGAAGAAATATTCAGAGAACGCACCAGAACATCAATGTAACCGGTGCCGACATTCATACATTAGTACAACCAAACAACATAACATCATCATGTTTTCCGGAATAGTAGAAACAATGGCTCAGGTGGTAGCCATCGAACATGACCACACCAACATACATTTCACCTTCACTTGCCCCTTTGCAGACGAACTTGGCATAGACCAGTCGGTGGCACACAACGGCGTGTGCCTCACCGTTGTCAGACTGGACAAGGAGAAGAAACAGTACGTAGTAACAGTAATGGAGGAGTCGCTCCGTCGTAGCAACCTCGGTCTTCTCAAGGTTGGCGACTGCGTGAATGTAGAACGCTCCATGCTCCTCAACGAGCGTCTTGACGGACATATCGTGCAAGGACATGTTGACCAGACTGCAGTCTGCATCGATGCTCACGAAACCGATGGTAGCTGGTACTACCGCTTCTCTTACGACTCTGACCCTGAGATGATAAGCCGGGGCTACTTCTGCGTGGACAAAGGCTCTGTCAGTGTCAACGGTGTCAGTCTTACCGTGTGCGAGCCTGACGTAAAGGACGGCAAAGGCTACGTAAGCGTGTGCATCATTCCTTACACGCATGAGGTCACCAACTTCAAATATATCAAGGAAGGCACCGTCGTCAATCTCGAATTCGACATAATCGGCAAATATATCAGCCGACTCGCAGAACTGAAAGGATAGTCTATCGCAGAACTGAAAAGATAGTCTATATTAGTGGCGGGTAATAAAGGTATATAATTATTGAATTATAATCTTATTCGAATTATAATCTTAGTCGAATAATGTTCCGGTCGTGTCTTGCTGCCAGCGCGTCTTACCCAAATGCTTGTATGCCAAGTCAGTCGCCTCACGTCCTCGCGGAGTGCGCTTGATGAAGCCTTCCATGATCAGGTAAGGCTCATACACGTCCTCTATCGTACCCGGGTCATCGCCCATAGCGGTGGCAATGGTGGTAAGCCCCACGGGTCCGCCTTTGAACTTGTCGATGATGGTGCACAGCAGTTTGTTGTCAATCTCGTCAAGTCCGAAGGTGTCGATATTCAGTGCCTCAAGGGCGAACTTGGCTATCTCAAGGTCTATGTTGCCGTTGCCCTTCACCTGCGCGAAGTCGCGCACGCGGCGGAGCAGAGCATTGGCAATACGAGGCGTACCGCGGCTGCGGCGGGCAATCTCACCTGCGGCATGAGAGTCAATCTTCACTCCCAGCAGCCGCGCAGAGCGTTTCACAATCTGAGTCAGCACTTCAGCATCATAATACTCCAAGTGGCAGTTGATACCGAAACGTGCACGGAGCGGCGAGGTCAGCAGACCGCTCCGGGTGGTGGCACCTATCAGAGTGAAGCGGTTGAGATCTATCTGGATGGTGCGTGCCGAAGGTCCCTTGTCTATCATGATGTCAATACGATAGTCCTCCATGGCAGAGTAGAGGTACTCTTCTACAACAGGCGAGAGACGGTGTATCTCATCTATGAACAGCACATCGTTGGTCTCAAGAGATGTCAGCAGACCTGCAAGGTCTCCCGGCTTGTCAAGCACAGGTCCTGAAGTAACCTTGAATCCTACGCCAAGTTCGTTGGCTATGATGTTGCTCAGTGTGGTCTTGCCCAAACCCGGAGGACCGAACAGCAGTGTGTGGTCCAGACTCTCTCCGCGCAAGCGTGCTGCCTCCACGAAGACACGCAGATTGTTTACTATCTTGGTCTGACCGGCAAAGTCATCGAAACTCAAAGGACGCAAGGCATTGTCCTGCTCCTTCTCTGTCAGTTTTTCTCTTATATCAAAATCACTCATAATGTCTTTTATCTTTTAGCAAGCAGTCTCTCAGCTTTCTACTTTCGACTTTTATCTTTCGACTATCTACTAAAATACTTTCCTACCACCGGCAGACCCGACAGTGGGAAGTCTTTCCTTACAAGTACCACAAGATATATTATCAGCAGCACTGTGCCGGCTGCCATACTGATGCTCATCTGATGAGCAGGCACCAATAGCCGCACTGCGTAATACACGCCGAGCAGCACCAAAGTCAGCAGAGTGTATCCTCCTATTGCCTTCAGGTCGTAAGGTATGACAAGATATCGCCTGCCGACGAAGTAACTGAGCAGCATTATCACAAAATAGCACACCGTACTCGACAGCGCAGACGCCATATAGCCTATCTTAGGAACAAAGACAACCTGCAGGGTGAACGTGATTGCCACACCTATCAGCGAGAACCATGCTCCCCACTGTGTCCTGTCTGTCAGCTTGTACCAGAACGAGAGGTTGAAATATACGCCCTGAAAGATGTATGTCCACAGCACTATCGGCACTATCTTCAGTCCGCTCCAGTAACTCTCCGCTACGATGAACTTCAGCACGTCAAGATAGAACACCATGCCGAGCAGAATAAGGTAGGAAAAGATGATGTAGTACTTCATTGCATCAGCGTAGGCTTCCACCGACTGCTTGTCCTTGTGTTTGGAAAATACGTAGGGTTCGTAGGCATAACGGAAAGCCTGTGTGAACATCATCATCACCATCGCCACCTTGAAGCATGCTCCGTAGATGCCTAACTGTGTCTGTGCGTCCTCGCCTGTGTAGAGAAACGGGAACAGAATCCTGTCAAGTGTCTGGTTCATTATGCCTGCCACTCCCAGCACCAGCAACGGCAGCGAGTAGCGCAGTATCTGCCGCAGCAGCGACCAACTGAAACTGTATTTCTCTGCCAGCATCGCAGGTAGCAGACAGAGGGTCTGAATACCCGTCGCTATTATATTTGCCACGAACACGTACCCTACCCCGTAGTCCGGATTGTACCATGCGCTGATGATACTCCGGTCCTGAATCTTGGGGCAGAGCACAAGGAAGAACAGGTTGAGCAGGATATTGAGGAAGACAAACAGCAGTTTGAGTGCCGCAAAGCGGATCGGGCGTTTCTTGTATCTGAGGTAAGCGAAGGGAATACTGGCGAAAGCGTCCATTGACACCACTATTGCCAAAAGCGAGACAAACTCCTGATGGTCAGGATAGCCTAACCACGCGGCAATCTGAGTGCTGAACACACAGCAGAGCACTGCGAACAGCAGTGACGTAGTGCCTACACAAGTCAGGATAGTGGTATATACCTGCGCAGGGTCCTTGTCCTCACGGTTGGCAAAGCGGAAGAAGCCTGTCTCCATACCGTAGGTGAGAATGACCAACAGCAGGGCGGTCCATGCATAAAGGTTGGTCACTATGCCGTAGTCAGCCTGACTCTGCAGCACGTAGGTGTACAGAGGCACCAACAGCCAGTTCAGAAACTTGCCTATTATGCTGCTAAGTCCGTATATAGCAGTGTCCTTAGCCAATCCGCGCATCTCTTTGTTAGCCATAATACTCAGATATTCGACTATTTGTGTATTGTTTAACGACTTGAAACATTAAACGGTCCGTCAGCCGACGGACGTGAAACCTGAAACTCATTTCACCCCGCAAAGATAATGCTTATTTTCGGAATATACAATTATATATAACTAAAAAACTACTGATATATAACCAAAAAACTACTGAAAACCTTTTTTCCACATGTTTGTAAATGTGGAGCAGTTGAAGGGCAGCTTTGTCAACCGCATCTTCCACCTCAGCTTAAATAGAGAACGGACGAGTGATAGCAAGGACGATGTCAGTGCTTCGGACTCCAGAAATAATCGGTTAGCCATTGTGGGAACCGGCTTTTGGTGGCGACTTCCTTTAACTCCCCATCCTCCACTCTCAGTTCTTGACCACCGGCTCTGGAAGATTCCATCGCCCGTTGCACTCTGTCTTTCCCTGCACCGAGACGGATACCGACGGAAGCTTGCACTTTCCAGTTCCAGTTCTCAAGTGAAATAATATTATTGTTGACGGTTGTCTTGGAGCGGAAGCGGAAGTTCTCCGCCGTAGCCCAGACATTGAGATGCACCCATTTGTTGATTTCCCAACTTACAGCGGCGCGCATATTGCCGGATACATGTACGGGAAAAGAGGACTCAAGGTTGTACATCGGCTCATCAGGCAGACCGTTAGCAATACTGTCCGGCAGGTAGAAAGAAACGAGATTGACAGAATAGGTTACGAGCATGGCTGCAGCAGAAACGTGCAGTAAGACCTTGCCGTGATTAGGCGTGTAATTGATGCCGTAGCCTATGCCGGCAGCTATCTGTCTGCTGCGGACAGCCGTCAGGTTGGACATCAACGCCGGCAGAAGGGGGATTCCCGCCTCAGGCACTTTCATGGAGTCAGACAACGCCACCTGGCTGGAGAGATAGGAGAGATGAAGCAGAAGTGAACCGGCGGTTTTCTTCTGGATATACGATTGCTTTACGGCTGCCTGGTGGGAATAATGAGCGGCGTTAAGCGCGTACCATAGGTTCAGACTGGCGTTGGTGATGACTATTTCGTTCTTGGCGAAATCTTTGATTGCCCAATCACCAACGGAAAGAGAGGTGTTGATGTTGGTACTGGTCTGGATGGCAAAATCAATACCGACATACTTGCTGCCAAGCGAAAAACTGAGCCGTTGCGCGTATGCATGCAGCGCGTCCCAACTGTAGCCGAAGCCGAACCCGCGGTAAGCTGCGTAGAAACCGAGGTCCACACTTGGCGTTGTTTTGTTGAGAAGAGTGAAATCCAACTTGCCGTACTCGGCAATATCTGTGGTGGAAGTGAGGTTGGAGTTAATACCTACCATAGCGTTGGTATAAGCGAGCCGCCAACTGTGCTCAGGCAAATCAATATAAGTAGTGTCTATACCCTTGCGCAAGTAATTATCCATACGGTTACCGGTTCTGTAGAAGAACTGCAGACCTTTGGTCGGTTCACCATTGGCGCACAAACAAAGAATGGACAGCAAGAGGAGAAGATATGTTTTTGTTCTGTTCATGGACAAGGCAGATGACAGACGAGGTTTGTTTGATTTGTATCATACGTGTTGCACATATTCATATGTGCTACACGCGGAAGTTCTTGGGCGAAACACCTGCGTGACGGCGGAACCATGTGCCAAAGTGACTCTGATTGGCAAAATTAAGTGCCTCGGCAATCTGCTGAATGTTCATGCGCGAAGTGTTGAGCAAGGCTTTGGCACGCAGGAGTGTGTAGCCGTCGAGCCAGTCGCCAAGAGTACGCCCCGTGCTTTCTTTCACCACATTGGCAAGATACTTTGGCGAGACATGCAGACGGTCGGCATAGTAGTCCACACTGCGTTCACGCACGCACTCCTTCTCTGCCAAGGTAAGAAAATCGTCAGTCAGTTCCTCTGAACGGGTCATGCGCTTGGGAGCAACAAAGCGCGTTGAGAACATTCCCTGCAGGTTGCGTATCAAAGCCTTGAGCAGCAACACCGCAGCCTCGTGCGAGAACGGATTGCCGGCATCGGAGATATTCTCTTTGAGCAGTTCAAAGTACTTGCGTGCTGTTCCCATCTGTGTTTCTGTAAGAGACGAATATGGTGCACGATGCAGTGCATTGGCGACACGATAAGGCATGTCAATCAGGTTCATCTGCTCCACAATGTTGTTTGTGAAACTGACAACGAATGCCCGGCAATCTGCAGAAGCCTTGTCGAAATGCAGTATGAAATCAGGAATCAGCGCTATGGCACAAGGAGCACTGAGATGCACATCCTGCAGGTTGATTTGCGCACTCATCTCGCCACTCACTATAAACTGCAGCACATAGCGGTCCACTGAGAAATAATTAGGGAAGGAAGGCAATATTCCGGCAATTTCAACAAGTTCTATACCATCACCCGAACTAAGTCGGTATTTCACATCACGCGTATCGAAATTCTGCACCACGTCAAACGGCGGTTGCGGCAAAAGAGTCTTACTGTCCTTCATAAGTCTTCCTGTCCTTCATAATAATTGTTCGTTTTTACGTCTGCAAAGGTACTGCTTGTTTTTCAAATACACAAATAAAATTATACCCAACGGAACAAGAAAACACATATTATTGTTCATTTTAGCCAATGGGGGGGGGTAAAACAGAACAATAAAAGAGAATAATGGATATTTCTTGCATCAACAGAAAGCAGTACTTTTGTATCCTGAAACTGCATAATACAGAGAAATCACAGGAAAAATGAAAATCCTCTTTGTAATAGACACTTACGACACCAGCAACAACGGCACGAGTATCTCGGCACAGCGTTTTGCGGCAGAACTGCGACATCGTGGTCATGAGGTGAAGATTCTTACAGCAGGCGAACCCGGCATTGATCGCTTCGCATTACCCACATTCCGCATGCCTGTGTTCCAACCGCTTATGGACAAGCATGATTTCAACTTCGCTTTCACGGAGATGGAAACAATACACGAAGCGGTTGAATGGGCAGACGTAATTCATTGTTTCCTGCCTTTTGCCATTGAGGTAGAAGCAAAACGTTACGCCGACAAGATAGGCAAACCTTCCACTGCCGCTTTCCACATACAACCGCAGAACATGACGTCATCGGTAAACATGGGTAAGGTGGAATGGTTCAACGAATTGTTCTATCGCAATTTCAGGTTATTCCTTTACAACAAGTTTCGACATGTACACTGCCCCTCGCAGTTTATGGCTGACGAGATAGCCAAGCGCGGCTATACAGCCAAACTGCACGTCATAAGCAACGGCATACAAGACGAATTTCTCGAGGCGGGGCATCGCAATATGAGTATGGGCAAGCCCGCCAAGTCGCCTGAATATGAAGGCAAAATTGTTGTAATGATGGTTGGCAGGCTCTCGCAGGAGAAGCGGCAGGACGTGATAATCAATGCCGTACCCTACTCAAAGTATGCCGACCGGATACAACTCGTCTTTGCAGGACGGGGACCGGAATACGACAAATATGCGGAACTGGGCAAGAAACTCCACTATCCTCCTCAGTTTGTTTATCTGAGCCGTGATGAGTTGATCACTTTACTCGCTCAAACCGATGTTTACGTGCATGCCTCTGACATGGAGAGTGAGGCCATATCATGCATAGAAGCCTTTGCCACGGGTCTTGTACCGGTAATAGCCAACTCGGAGGTAAGCGCAACACCGCAGTTCGCACTCGATGGCCGCAGTCTCTTCCTCCCTGGCAATCCGAAAGACTTGGCACGCGCCATCGACTACTGGCTTGACCATCCTAACGAACGAGCATACATGGAGAGACTCTATCAGAAAGAGGCTAAAAGGTTCTCGCTTGAGAACTCTGTCCGCTTGTTCGAAGAAATGCTCATGGAGGAAATAGAAGACTGCAGACGTGCACAAAATTAACCTAATTATCATATTACTGCCCATAGTGTTGGGCATTCAGGCACAGACAATTATCTCACCTGAGGTGCATGCCGACAGCACCGTCACATTCCGATACTCAAACGAGAAAGCTGTTACCGTCAGACTGCGAAGCGACTGCCTGCTTCGTAAACCCGACAACAGCTGGTTCGGGGGAAAGATGCGGACTCAACGGATGGTGTGTGATTCTGCAGGCATCTTCTCACTTACTACAAAGCCGCTCGAGCCTGAGGTATATCAATACCGCTTCATTGTCAACGGCATCTACCGGCATGACCCTTACAACCGGGACTCAGCCTACGTATTGCTTCATCAGGAAAGCATTGTAGCAGTTGGAGGAAACGTGCAGGCTGACCTATACGTAGAAACAGCAGACATTCCGCACGGAACCATCGACACTCTCCTCTACTACAATGAAGAGCAACAGTTGACGCGCAAAATACTGGTATATCTGCCGCCATATCATACCGGGTACACAGTAGAGACTGAGCACATTGTAGAGACTGCACCTTCAGATCGTGAGAGCGTAGCGAACAAAGAACATGTTCAGTCTCAAGAAAGCGTAGCGAACAAAGAACATGTGGTAGAGACTGAACATGTTCAGTCTCTACAGGAATACGATGACGGCGGCATAAACATGCTATATCTGCTGCACGGCATCAGCGGAGACGAAGCCTCATGGATAGAACTGGGAAGAGTAAAGCAGATACTCGACAACATGCTCTCACAAGGCAAAATAGAACCCACGATTGTCGTCATGCCTGACTGCAATGTAAAAAACAAACTGACTCCCAAGCATCGTACCAACCTCTTCCGTAATATTCTCAATTATCCCATTCTCGGTAAAGGTGATTTTGAAGAAGCATTCCCCGACATGCACCGCTTCGTATGCGGACACTACGGGCTCAGACCTGACAAACAGCACTGCTATATCGCCGGACTGAGTTCGGGAGCCAAGCAGGCCGCAAATATTGTAAGGGACAATCCTGAATTATTCTCTATTGTCGGACTCTTCTCGCCGGTACTCGGGAAGAAACAACTGCCAACAAGCTCCCAATCAGCCGTTTGGCACCTGTATGTGGGCAAGGCTGACATGTTCTATAAAAACGGAGTCCGCCAATATGACAGACTCCAAAATGCCGGAGCACAATGCACTCTCACCGAACAGAGCGGAGGTCACGTATGGCGCAACTGGAGAATTTTCCTGACTGACTTTCTTACAACATTGCCCGAGTGACAATCCGTATTTACAGGTTGGCTAATCTACTACAATCATTGTCGATTGTACATCTTTACTGTTGCCTCCTATCATTATCTTGAACTCTCCTTCCGGTTGTTGCCACTCGCCTTCGCCATTATAGAAGCCAAGTGTTGCATAATCAACATTGAACTCCACTGTCTTGCTCTCACCTGCTTCAAGATGCACACGCTGCCATTGCCTCAACTCTTGAACCGGGCGGGCAGGCATACTCACCATATCGCGAATATACAGTTGCACGGTCTCATCACCTGTGCTACTGCCGGTATTGGTAACAACAACCGAGAAAGTGGCAGTTCGTGAATCGGTAGTATGCTGGATTGGTGAATATTCGAATGTGGTATAGCTGAGTCCGTAACCGAAGGGATAGAGCGGTGAAGTCGGACTGTCAATATATGATGACAGGAACTTGGAGAATGTGTCCTGACCGTCAGGCAACGGTCGTCCTGTATGATAGTGACGGTAGGTCATAGGCAGTTGTCCTACAGAGCGCGGAAATGCTGCTGCAAGTTTGCCGGAAGGCGGATAGTCCCCAAATAGCACATCGGCAATGGCATCACCGGCCTCACTGCCTGCAAACCATACCTGCAGAATAGCAGGCAGGTTCTCAGTCTCCCAATTGAGCACTACGGGTCTGCCCGAGAAATTGAGCAGAACAATAGGTTTGCCTGTCTTCTTCAGTGCTTCCAACAGGTCATGCTGCGAGTCTGGCATATCAAGACTGGTGCGACATGCACACTCGCCAGAGAACTCGGATGACTCACCCATAGCAGCAACAATTACATCAGCCTGTCGTGCGATACGCAGTGCTTCTGTAAGCATATCGGCATCGGAACGTGAATCACGCATCTCCCGCCCGAACATAGTGGCGCGGGCCTCCAACTCGGCATCGTAGGTGAGGTTGCAGCCTTTTGCATAGAGCACCTTTCCCTTGTCCTGAACTGCATCCTGCATACCCTCTCGCAGTGTCTTGTAGCGCCACGGAGTGGCAGCTACCGCCCACGTGCCAGGCATGTTGGCACGAGTGTCGGCAAGAGGACCTATTAGCGCAATAGTGCTGTTCTTTCCGAGAGGAAGAAGCGAGTTCTCATTCTTTAGCAACACAAGCGATTCACGTGCTATACGGCGTGCCTCAGCGCGATGCCCTTCCGTAAAGATACTACCCGCAGGACGCATAGTATCGCAATATCGATATGGGTCTGCAAAGAGTCCGAGACGATACTTGGCCTCCAGAATGCGTCGGCATGCCTGATTGATATACGGAATCTGACTCTTGTCATCTTTAAGAAGGAAGAAACCCTCGGAGACCATATCCATATCAAGTCCCGCCTGAAGTGAGAGAGCTGCAGCCTCCCGTTTGTCAGTAGCCACCCCGTGCTCACGAAGTTCCTGAAGTGCGGTATAGTCTGATACTACCATACCGCGGAATCCCCATGAGTCGCGCAGCAAGTCTGTCAGCAGCCAGCGGTTGCAGGTGGCAGGTACTCCTTCCACTGTGTTGAACGAAGCCATGACCGAACCTGAGCCTGCCTCCACTGCCGCACGGTAAGGAGGCAAATAGTCGTTGTACATCCGATAGCGGCTCATCTCGGCATTGTTGTATTCCAATCCCCCCTCCACGGCACCATAGAGGGCAAAATGTTTGATGCACGACATGATAGACGTGCTGTCGGCAAGATTGTCAGTCTGATAACCTTCTACCATAGCAGTGGCCATAGCAGAACTGAGGCAGGGGTCTTCGCCGAAACCCTCTGACATACGCCCCCAGCGTGCATCACAACTGACATCAGCCATAGGAGAGAATGTCCAGCAAATGCCGTCTGCTGATGCTTCCACTGCCGATATGCGTGCCGTTGTACGGGCTGCCTCTGTATCCCAAGTGCATGCAATGGCAAGCGGAATAGGAAAAACTGTCTCATAACCGTGAATGACGTCCATTCCGAAGAGCAGGGGAATACCGAGCCGGCTCTCTTCAACGGCGATGCGCTGCACCTCGCGTATGGCTGCCGCACCTTTCAGATTGAAGAGTCCTCCTACCCTGCCGTCGCGAATCTGCTGGGCTATATCGCTTGACTGGGCTTGTCCGGTAACTATATTTCCGGTGACGGGCAGATTGAGTTGCCCGAGTTTCTCCTCAAGAGTCATCTTCGACATTAAGGAGTCAACGAATCTATTCATCTGCCGCTCCTCGGTATTCTGCCGGCAGGAAAACAGACCTAACGCAACAAGTGCGAGAATGCCTGCGAGAAATATTTGTCTATTGCTTCTCATAAGATGTGAAATTAAGTTTCTTCAGTCCTTCATGTATCTCCGGGCATGACATAAACAGTTGCCAGCAGAGTCCGGTACGATAGTTTTCGATCATGACAATGATAGGTCCTTGATCAATAGCGAGACAGGAGTTTGCAAACCAGCGTGAGCGCAGGTTGAATGCATCATAGAACCCATAATCTCCCCAGAGTCTGTCCCCCAATGTGTAGTAGAAGTAGCGCAAGGCAGCCATGCTCTCGTCGGGGGTGTAAGGCATGGAAGCGAGTGCGGCTGTAGGTGCAGTTGTGCCGTTATCGTTGGTAGGCGATGTGGCAGAATAGCCGCCTGGGATATCGCTGGCTGTCAGTCCCCAGTGCGCTTGTGCAGGATCGGCAGGTTGCTCGCGATGGCCGAGCGAATACGCATAGTTGATGCGTGCGTGCGCCGTATTTTGTTCACCATAGTGCGCATACTCATCGCTCAGATGCATCGGATTAAGCCCTAAGAACGAGTAGTGCGCGAAGAACATAGGTCCGCCCTTGTCTTCTCCGAGCGGAAGGAGAATGTCATAGTATTTCTTGCCGTTTCGCATAGCTCCTTTACGTGCCCAGCCTTCGGTATAGACCGTCTTGTCTATGCTATGCGTAGGCGATGAAGCCGCTAATACGTACACAATAAGCCCCTCATTCCAGCCCCTGACAGGCATGTTCATAGCCCAATCATAGTTCGGGCTCCAATGCCAATACAGCATGTCCTGCCCGTTTTGTTGAAACCACGTCCACTCCACCCCTTCCCATATGGCGGTTATCTTGTCGCGTAACGCCGTCTCATCAGCTGAAGCGCCGGAGAAATACTGCCGTAGTATCAACAAGCCTTCTATCAGAAATGCTGTCTCAACCAGATCAGCACCGTTGTCTTTGCCGGAGAAAGCGATGGCCTTACCCGTCTTGCCGTCAAGCCAATGGGGATATGCGCCATGAAAGCGCTCTGCCTGGTCGGTAAGGAAATCGACAACCTTACCGCAGTGAGCCAAGGCTTCAGCTCGTGTGATAAATCCTCGTTCAACAGCCACAGGGAAGGCTGCCAAGCCAAAACCGCTACCACCCGACGTGACCACATCACCGGAAGTGTTGCGCTCACGGGCCAGTCCGGAAACAGGATGTGCAAAATCATAGAAATAGCGGAACGTGCGCGCTTGCACGAGTGTGAGCAGTTCGTCGTCACTTATGGCAGGGAACTTCGGACTCGGGTTGTAGGAGGTTGTGAACTTGTAGGTGAAATCGTCAATTATGTGTACACCTAAATTGTTACCGCTATCAAAATGGAACGTATATTCAGTATAGTATCGCAACGCTTGTTTCAACACAAGAATCAAATCACTGCCTTGCACGGAAGCGTCATAGGCGATGTCCGCATTCGGCGTCAAGCGCACGCCTCCATCATTGAACTGCCGGATGTCCAATTGTGCATTCTGCCCGAAAGACACAATAATCGAGTCCAAACCTTTGGTGACGGATACGGAAGATATGGCCACATTAAGAGCCTTGGAGTCAGGTGTGTTGTTCAGTTGGCATGCACTGATACCCAACAGAATGAGTGATAAGGACACGAGACGCTTCATATTGCATGCGGAACAATTTGTGTTGAAACACGCCTCCCCGAACATTAGGGGAGGCGTGTGAAAAGATGTTGATTAGTCAATTACCGTGATCTCAGCATCATACAATGCTTTAGCTTCCTCAGCGGTAAGAGCGATGTTGTACAGACGAACCTCGTCGAGGTCACCATCCATGTCACCCATCCACTCGTCGGTACCACCTTCCAGTGCTTTCTGACGCCATTGGCCGAAGAGAACCATAGTGCTTTTTGCGAAGTCGGTAACAGGACGATCATCGAAGTTCCAGCTCAGACCTTCAACAGGTGCACCGTTTACATACAGTGTCAGTGTCTGGAGAGCGTCACTCTCAACCTTGAACGAAGCAACAACGTGTGTCCAGCGGCCGGCTACGAATGCAGGATTCAAGCCAGGAACTGCCCACATGTCACCATTGATAGCCACCTTAACAGCCAGCGAGTCGGTGCTGTCCAGACCACCACGGTCAAGCACGAATGCCAACTGACCCCAGAAGTCCTCACTGTTGGTCAAACCGAAGAAATAAGGTGTCGGAGCCTGCGACTGAGGAACAGCCTGATGTTTAAACCAGCAAGCGAACGAGAAGTCCTTAAGATCGGCGATGCCCTTGATAGCAGATGCATCATAAACCAACTCATTCTTGGCTGCGCCTTTGAATGCCTGGCCGCGACGTCCCTTCTCGTAAGCAACACCCGTACCTACTGTCTTCGGCTCAATGTTGTTGATCAGCTCAGTAGCTGCGCCGTCAAACGGGAAGTGGGCAATCAGGTTAGCCTGACAAATGGTGGACGGATTAGTCTTTCCCTCGTACGGATCAACTTCTTTGGGTTGGCATGCTGTGAAAATGCCGGCTGCCAAAATGATAGCAGCAAAAAGAATTTTTTTCATTTGATTTGTGTTGTGTTTTTGTTATGGTTCTGATTGTCATAGGCATACGCCCGATTGACCAAGCAGCAGAACCGATTAACTGCTTGTATCAATATACATAACCCGGTGTGGGGTCTAAGTTCGGATTGAGTTGGCGTTGTGCCTGAGGAACAGGGAACACTTCGTTCTTATTCGCCTGAAAACCGCAAGGTCCCATAAATTCCACCGCACGATCGGTACGAACGAGGTCGAAGAAGCGGTCCTCCTCCATACACAGTTCGGCTCGGCGCTCATCATAAATATTATCCAGCGTGGCAGGAACAGAGGGTAGCAGCACGCGTGCACGCACCTCATCCAGCGCTGATTGAGCCGTTGTTCCTGACTCGAATGCGCCCGATGCACCGTTGACCAAATCCTCCGCCATAATCAGCAGAATCTCGGCATAACGGATGAGGCGGATGTTATAGTTGCGGCCGTAACTGTTCAGACCCATCGTATTATAAGTACTCGGCGAATAAACCTTGCCGTTATACACAGGGTTGGCACAGCCTACCATGATACTGTCTCCGTATTCGGTTTTCGTACCACGATAAAGGAATGCAGTCTTCATTCGCTCTGTTTCGCCACGATTGGTCATAAACGCAATCAAACTATTGGAGGGCACCTTGAATCCCCACCCTTGCATATTAGAGGGCTGGTTGTTACGTGGTCCCTGATAGTATGCGTAGTTCAAGTACGGTGCATCACCGCTGGTTTGCCCCAGAGTAGAACTCTGTGCCTCAAACAGCGACTCATGCGAGTTATTATTCTCGGTAAGGAACACATCGCGATAGGTAGGCATCAATCCGTACCTGCCGCTGGCAATAATCTTATCGCAGCACAGCGCTGATTCGCTATATTTCTTGTCGTACAGATACACTTTAGCAAGGATTGCTAACGCGGTGTAGTAGTTGATACGACCTTCATTGCCTGCAGGATAGCTCTCCGGCAGCAAGGTCAGCGTTTCTGAGAGTTCTTGCTCAACAAAATCATATATCTCGCGTACAGAGGATTGTTTCAGGCTATTGAGTTCCTCTGATGACATCGACTGTGTGATCAGCGGGACACGCCCGAATGCTTTGACTAACATAAAGTAGCTCCAGGCGCGCCATACACGTGCCTCAGCGGCATACTGATGCGTCGAGGCTTTGAGTTCGTCAGTCTGCATCTCTGCCTCGAACTTAGGCATCTCTTCGATAGCGTAATTGGCTGCAGAAACAACATTGTACAGATCTACCCAGTAACTATTAATCATGTCGTTCTTCGGCGTAAAGGTGAACTCGTCAATCTCTTTGGCGGACGGGCTGTCTGAGGGTGTCGAGCCCTTATCGGAATCATCCGAACTTATCTCACCCACTACCAGATAGTTAAATTCAAACAATCCGCGTGTTTGGGCATACACAGCCGAAACGGGTTTGTAGATATTGTCCACTTTGGAGTGGTCAATACCGGTAGAAGGCAGCGAACCCTCGGCATCAATATTGAGAAAACTGTCGCAGGATGTCATGAAGACCGTTGCGCTCAAGAACAAAAGAATATTTTGAATTTTGCTTTTCATAACCGTACATATTTAGAAGTTGAGATTAAGTCCGAATGTGTAGGTAGCGGCGGAAGGATAAACGCTGTTATCCACTCCGGCTGTTATCGGCGAACCGCCTATCTCGGTAGTGAAGCCGTTGTAGCGGAAATACGAGAACGGGTTCTGTGCCGACAAGTATAAACGCATATTCTTGATGCCCGGGATTTTGGTGATATTGTACCCGAGCTGCACATTTTGGATGCGGATGAACGAACCGTCTTCTACGTAGAACGAGTTGCACTGCATCGTGTATGATGAGTTGAAGGCTTCAGGTGACGGATAATTGGTTTGCGTATTATCGGGTCGCCAGGCGTGCTTGTAGTAGTCCAAATCGTAGTTGGCGTCAGGGAACACACTACGGTTCATACGCTTCTGGTTGAGGATCTTGTTACCCACCTGCGATGCGAACGAGATGGCGAAATCAAATCCCTTGATATCGAAGCCGAAGTTGAAACCGAGCATCAACGGCGGTATAGCGCTGCCCAGATAGGTCTTGTCCTGCTCGCTAATCACCTTGTCGCCGTTCTGGTCTTTGTACTTGAAGTATCCGGCATCTTTGATGGTTTGCGAAACAGGATCTTTCAATGCGGCTATTTCGCTCTCATACACACCTTCCACTTCGTAACCCCAGAATGCACCGATAGGATAACCTACCTGCGTACGGGTGGCATAATCGCCGCCGACCGCTGCACCGGGAATATATTCGCGTCCTTCGAGTTTGAGCACCTTGTTGCGGAGATAAGTGGCATTGAGTCCAAGGTTGTAGTGGAAATCGCCTACTTTGTCAGCCCAGTTGAGTGTCAACTCAACACCCATATTATTAACCGTACCGTTGTTGGCGAGCAATTCAGCTGTACCGCCGCCCGATGCGATGGGTACATAGAACACTACGTTCTCCGTATTGCGGTAGAAGAAGTCCAACTCTCCGGTCAAGCGGTTCTTGAGCGTGGCAAAATCTACACCCACGTTTGTCTCGTTCACCACCTCCCATTTCAGGAAGTTCTGCAGCACGGTCTGCGCTGCGATGCCATCGACTAACTTGTCTCCAAACACGGCCGATGCAGCAATGCCCGTTACGCCCAGAATCTGCATGGAGTTGGCGGGGATATTGTCGTTACCCAGCAAGCCCCACGAAGCGCGCAACTTGAGGTTATCAAATGCCTTCTGGTCCTTCATGAAGTCCTCCTGAGTAATATTCCAACCTACACCGATGGAGGGGAAGAAACCCCATTTCTCCTGATATTTTGAACTACCGTCGGCGCGGAACGTGAAGGTAGCCAGATAGCGGTCGTGGTAATTATAGCTGGCACGCAAGAAAGCACTTATACCGTTGTAGCGGGTCGCACCGTCCGTCACGGTCTGGTTCTTGTACGAACCTGTGGACAAATACTTCGATGCCTCGCTGTAGTTAGGCACGTCATGTACGACACCTGTCTCCCAACCGCTATAGTACAAGCGAGTGGACTGACCTACCATCACGCTGAAATGGTGAGCGTCAATCTGGTCCTGATAACTCAGAACATTGTCTATAATCTGATTTGTACTGTAGCCGTAGGTCTTCGTCAGCGACGACACATCCGAACCTTGTGCTCCGCCTACAAAATAAACTGGAATGTAGTTGCGTTGATCCCAGAAGGCAAATTCCATGTTATAGCTCGTCTTGAATTTCAGACGATCCTCAAGGAAGTGCAGTTCGGCATAGATGGAAAACACATCCTTGATACCGTGCTCCTTATTGTCGTTATAGAACGCCGTAGCTACAGGATTGCCGTATGCTACCGGGAAGCCATACAAGTTAGGCGAATCGAACGACTCGGGGTATGCGGCGGTGTTGCTGTTGTTATATACGTTATATACCGGCGGATTAACGAAGGCCTTGAAGTACGCATCATTATTAGGTATGGTGCGCCTGTAGTTGGAGAAGATATTGTTCAGACCTATGTTCAACCACGATGTAGCCTTCTGATCCATACGAGCGCGGAAATTCAAGCGATCGTAGTTTGAGGCGCCGTAGTTCATGATACCATCCTGATAGAAGTAGTTCACACCCACCGAATAATTGGTTTTGTCCGTTGCTCCGGATACATCCACTGCGTGGCTGTGAATCAGCGCATTCTTAGTCAACGTGGCATACCAATCCGTGTCACCTGGATAGTCGCTCTCCGATACTGGCACATAACCCTTCGTGTTCTGGAACGCCATATTGCGGAGTTCGACATACTGCGCTTTGTTGGCCAGTTTCATGATGTTAGTCGGCACTTGTATACCCACATAACCTTTGTAACTCACATTTACGCGACCGAACTCACCTTTTTTCGTAGTCACCAGCACTACGCCGTTGGCGGCACGCACGCCGTAGATGGCAGCAGCCGAGGCATCCTTCAGGATGGTCAGCGACTCAATGTCTTCGGCAGAAAGGAAGTCGATGTTATCCACAAATGCGCCATCCACTACATACAGCGGCTTGGCATAATCGCCGATAGAGCCTACACCGCGAATCTTCACATCGGGACTGGCTCCCGGTGCACCCGATTGGGTTACTTGAACACCGCTCACCTTGCCCTGTAGAGCGCCCATCGGACTGGAGGCAATCTGCTTGCTCAGATCGTCTCCCTTCACAGAAGTAATCGGGGCGGTCAAATCTTTGCTCTTGGCTACGCCGTAACCCACAACGACCACTTCGTCCAGCACTTTGTCGTCCGACTTCATGGTCAGGTTGATGGTCGTCTTACCGGCTACAGCAATGCGCTCCGTTTGGTAACCCATATACGAGAAAACCAAGGTCGCATTATCCGCAACCGTAAGCGTGTAGTTTCCGTCAAAATCCGTGACGGTACCCGTACTCGTTCCTTCCACCAGGATTGACACGCCGATAAGCGGCTCGCCCGTTTCGTCAATAACAGTGCCACTCACGCTTGACTGGGCATACAGTCCTACGGCAGCAAATAGGGCGAATAGAAGAATAATTGTTTTATTCATGATATATAAGATTGTGTTGTGTTTGTTCGGATAATTATTCGTAACGGAGGCCTAAACGCGCCAAACCAGTTTGAATCTCAGGAGCCTGCATCATGAGATTCCAAATCAGCCCTGAACGGTAGTTCTCAATCATCACAACGATAGGTCCCTGGTCTATTGCCAGATAATGACGAACGACCTGTTTGTCCTCCGGCAGTGACGGATTGTATGCATCGTAAAAACCATACTCACCGAATAGCTGCCCGCCTAAATCCTCATACAGATGACGGATAACAGCCATGCTCTGCTCAGGAGTATAGACGATGGACGACACGGCTGCCGTCGGAGACACCGTGCCATTCTCATCCTCTGTACCGGGATGATGACTGCAGTAACCGACCAAGGCATCATCTGATGAGGTGAAGCCCCACAGATTGGCACCGTAGCCTTTGTGACCTTTCGGATTCTCCAGTGCATAATGGTAATGAATCAGTGCGTGCGCGCGATTGCGCTCAAAGTAATTGACCTCGCCGTCCGTCAAGCCGTTGGGATTCAGTCCTAACCACGAGTAGTGGGTGAAGAACAACGGACCGCCATACTCCATGCCTAACGATAACGGAATGTCATAATACGACTTGCCGTTGTAGTAATAAGATGAGTTCTTGTAGCATGCCTCATAAACATTGCGACTGATTGGATGCGTCGGAGAGCCGGCCGCTAACACATAGGTGATAAAGCACTCGTCAAAGCCCTTGATGCGGTGATTCATCTTCCAGCCATAGTTCTTTGACCAATGCCAATACAGCGAATCCGTACCTTGGGTGTACCAATCCCACTCTACCTCTTTCCACAACTTGTCTGCACGCTCGGCCACCACTCGTTCTGCCTCAACTTCACTATTCTGCAACCATTGTCGCACCACAAGTAGTCCCTCTGTCAGGAACGCAGTCTCAACCAGGTCACCTCCGTCATCGTACTTGCTGAAGGGATAGGCCTGCTCCGTCTCGGATGCATACCAGTGTGCCCAAGCACCATGGAATCGTTCTACGCGATCAAGGAAACGAGTGATATTGTCCAATTGAGCCACAGCCTGCTCACGAGGAATGTACTGCCTTTCAGCCGCAGCCACGATAGCCATCAGACCGAATCCCGTGCCGCCGGTAGTCACTATATCACCGTGCAATTCCCAATTGTCACGCTCACGTGCCAATCCGTTAGCAGGATTAATAAATTCCGTAAAATAACGAGAGGTGTACAACTCTACCGTGTCCAACAGAGCCTCGTCTGATAATGATTGACTATTCCGCCCCGATAAACAACTCTGACAAATAATAGCAATAGTCAGTAAAAGAAATAACGTCTTTTTCATGGGTATTATTCGTTGGGGTAAATCCAATTTCTCGTTGCAAAGATACAACAATAATTTTATATGCACAAATTTTAATTATATAATCAGAAAATTGATAGCAAATCTTTAATATTAGGAGTGCGATATGTTGACAGGCGCGGGTCATCAGTGTCCTTGATTATCCACATTTGGTCTATACCGGCATTGATGGCTCCTTGTATATCCGAGTTATAACTATCCCCGATCATCAGCACCTCTTCTTTCTGCATACCGTTCAGCTGCAGTGCCTTCTCGTATATTAGCGGGTTAGGTTTCTGCACTCCCGCTTCTTCTGACAGCACTACATGCCTGAAGCAGTTGCTCAGACCTGACAGACGAATCTTCGTGTATTGCACCTCAGAAAAGCCGTTGCTCACTATCGTCAACGGATATTTTTCCGCAAGGTATCTCACCGTGTCAGCAGCACCGGGCAATAGTCTGAAGTGCTTTGTAGTCAGTCTCAGAAAGTCGTCAGCCAGCATCTTGGCTACACTCTCCCCGTTCTCCAGACTCTCTACCGGATGATAGAATCTGCGGAATGCCAGCTCTTCCTTTGTTATCTCACTACGCCCGTATAACTCCCATAAATATATATTGTAAGGGTGGTAGCAATCGTAGAAATCCTGGAATTCGGCATACAATCGCTCCAGACCATACATAGAATAAAGGTCACGCAGGGCATGCTGCTCTGCGTGACTGAAGTCACCTATGGTGTCATCCCAGTCGAGGAATATGGCTTTGTACTGCTTCACTCTTTTCCTGCAACACAGATTACTATCTCACCTTTCGCAGGCATTGCTTTATAGTGCTCTGCCAGTTCCTCCAAAGTGCCTCGCCGGGTGTCTTCGTGTATCTTGCTTATCTCTCTGCTTACTGACGCCTGCCTTTCAGCACCGAGATACTCTGCCAACTGCTCCAGTGTCTTCACCAGTCGGAATGGTGACTCATAGATGATTATCGTATGAGATAGTTCGGCTAACTGACTGAGCCTTGTCTGCCTGCCTTTCTTCTGTGGGAGAAAGCCCTCAAAGAAGAAACGGTCGTTTGGCAATCCGGAGTCCACGAGTGCGGGCACGAAAGCCGTTGCACCCGGCAGACATTGCACCTCTACACCGGCATTCACTGCTTCGCGGACAAGAAAGAATCCGGGGTCTGAGATAGCCGGAGTACCTGCATCAGATATGAGAGCGATAGTCTTGCCCGCAAGCAATTCCTCCACTATGCCGGCAGATGTCTGATGCTCGTTGAACTTATGGTGCGAGCGCAGCGGAGTATGAATATCATAATGCTTCAGCAGCACGCTGCTGGTGCGGGTGTCTTCGGCAAGAATCAGGTCTGCCTCCTTCAGAACACTGATTGCTCTGAAGGTCATGTCATCAAGGTTGCCGACCGGTGTAGGAACAATGTAAAGCATTGGTTAGCTTGATAATTATTAAAGCGTAGAGACATTGCACTGGAACGTCTCCCAAATAGCCAATCCGATAAACCATATCGCTGGTTACTGGAATCGGCGCTTCAGAATATTGACAAACAGCTCGTAAGCCTGACTCTCGGTATCCCACTGGAAACGCTTGCCTACATAATGCATAGCCTCGTCAAGCGAGGAGCACGAGTTCAACTGGTCGATAGTCTTGTTCATCTTCTCGCCGTCGCCTCCGAACAACTCACGCTGAAACAGGAAGCGGTCACCGAGAGACATACCCTTGCGGATATCGTCAACAGAAGGGGCGGAGATACCGCTTGACATGGTTGAGGGATTCTGCAAGTTTGAAGGGTTGTTTTTCGGCTGTTCAGGTGCAGGGGCAGCCTCTTCTTCCACGTCTTTCTCTATCTCCTCTACAAGCACATCTTCTACCGAATCCTCCACCTCAAGCTCCTCTTCGGTTAGCAGTTCTTCTTCATCGGCTGCAGTGTCATCCACATAGAATTCCACCTCCACCTCCGGCTGTTCCTCCTCAGGCGTATCCTCTGTCTCAGGAGCCGGTGACGGGAGCACACACTGAGCCTCCACTGAACTTAGGGTTTGCTCTATCTCGTCCACTCTGTTCTCTATCAGACGTATCTGTTCGCGCAGATTCTCTATCTCTCCGCGTAAAGTATCAATAAGAATTTGTTGCATAATACAATATTGTATGGATTATTGTAATATCATATATGAATCAGGGTAATATCACATATTATTTGGTAGCATCTTCCAACTTGCGCATCATAGCGAACATGAATATTGCGGAGATGAGACAGAGAGCCACGAACACTGCCCAAACTGCCCATAGCGGCATTCCGCCCCAGAGAAAACCACCTACAGACACAAGGAAATTGCCGACTGCGGTAGCCACAAACCAGCCACCCATCATCAAACCCTTGAACTTCGGAGGTGCCACTTTGCTAACAAACGAAATACCCATCGGACTGAGAAGCAACTCACCGAATGTGAGAATAAGGTATGTTCCTATAAGCAGATTGGCGCTTGCGTATGTCGGATTACCGCCCGCCTCGAGCACTGCCTGCTGCTCGGCAGGAGTGTTGAGTCCTATACAACCCAATGCCATCACCACGTAAGCCAGTGCTGCCACCAACATTCCGTAAGCAATCTTGCGCGGAGCACTCGGCTCTTTGCCTTTCTTTGCCAGTGCACCGAAGATAGCCATGCTGACAGGAGTCAGGGCTACCACATAGAACGGGTTGAACTGCTGGAATATCGGAGCCGAAAGATGAATGCCCTCCGGGTCAATATGAGTGTATTTAACAACCAGCAAACCGCACGAAGCCGCAATGACAAGAGCGGAGATGACTTTGCCACGCACCGTCTTAGACTGGAAGAGCGAGAACAAGGCATAAACGATGAACACGAGTGCCACGAGGTTCACAATGTCGAATGCCATCGACTGTATGCCTGTAGAAACAGGGTTGGTGAACTCATTGGCGAAGTAGGTGAGCGTGAGTCCGTTCTGGTGGAATGCCATCCAGAAGAAGATAACCACTGCAAACACAAGGCAAAGAGCGATGATACGCTTCTTTGTCTGCTCAGGTGAAAGTTCTTCAACAGCCTGACCTGCTGCTGCAGCCTGTTTGGCAGTGTTCTCCACGTGGCGGAACCACGGGCGGCAGGCATAATATATGGCAATCGAAAGTACCAGCGAAGCACAAGCCACCATGAATGCGAAATGGTACGAGTCGTTCACCGACTGGCCAAGACTCTGCTGTGCCCACTCCATTATCTTCACGGCAGCCGTAGGCGCGAACATCGCACCTATGTTGATTGCCATATAGAAAATCGAGAAAGCGGCATCACGACGGTCCGCATACTTCGGGTCGTCGTAGAGATTGCCCACCATCACCTGCAGGTTACCCTTGAACAGACCTGTGCCGAAAGAGATAAGCACAAGAGCGGCAAGCATTGCCGACATTGCCATTCCGCCACCACCAAGAGGAATGGCAAGAAGCAGATAACCGACAAACATGATGACTATACCGATGGTTACGCAACGACCGTAACCTATCTTGTCGGCAAGTATTCCGCCTACAAGAGGCAGAAAATAGACGAGTGCAAGAAATGAGGAATAGATTGCACCTGCGGCACCGGGCTCAAGTCCGAAATTGGCACGGAGGAAAAGTGCAAACACGGCCAACATTGTGTAGTAGCCGAATCGTTCGCCTGTGTTGGCGAGAGCAAGGGCAAATAGCCCTTTGGGTTGATTGTCGAACATATTGTTGAGAGTTTTATTGGTTTGTCATGTCTGTGTCCGTCCTGACGGAGACGAATGGTTTGTGCACATTTTGCAGCGCAAAGGTACACATTTCTTTTTATATATGCAAAAAAAGCATTATCTTTGCCGCTGAAAACAAAAGAGGTTACTTTATGAAACGAGCATTGGGCACATTGTTAATATTACTGCTGTCTGTCGCAGCCATTGCAGAAAACGACCCGTTTGCAGCAGAGCCGGAAGAAACGACAAGCATTGGTATTCATGCTTCATCAGCCACTGTTGACAATATGTCGGCAGGGTTCTACGATGTGGATTTGTTTGCCGCAGACGGCAGCATGCTCTGCCTGCGCATTGTCTCCGGTTGCAAACAACTCCCCACAGGCGAGTTTTTCTTTGCCGATAGTGAGAGTTCGTTATCAGAATATGCGGCTGCATCGTCAGGCGCACTCCACACGTCAGACATCGACTGGAACAGCAGGTCGTATCTGCGCACTGCCAAAGGCAACTACTATTTTCTGCTCAAAGGCAAAGTGACAATAAGCAGCAACGACGGCAACCACAAGATTACCGTCGAAGCCACCAGTGCACACGGCAGCACCGTCACTGCAGACTATCAGGGCATACTTGACCCGTCGGCATATATCGACGAGCCGCAGCAGAAGTCGGATATAGAGGAGACAGGTGTCAGCCTGAGGTACCGTCCTTTCGGCACCTCGCTGACAGACATTTTCATCTATACCGAAAGTGGTTCGGCACTCATACTCGACATCTACTCACAAGACGTATTCCCTCTCGGCACCTTCACCATCAACGACTCTCACGAGAAAAACTCAATACTGGCTTCAGTTGGTACTCATCAGCCTTCGTTCTATCAGACCACAGGCAGCTACTGGTATCTGACCTCCGGCAAGGTTACCATAGGCAAGAATGCCGACAACTGGGTGTTCGATGTTGATGCTTATACGCACTACGGCTCACACATCAAAGTGCACTACGAAGGCTGGGCTGAGTATATCGGCACTTTCACTCCGATGCCCGATTTCACCTACGATGCCGAACCTTCTGAACCATCTGCTCTCAAATACAGTTTCACCAACTGCCAATACAAGTGGTACAACGGCATTCTCGCTATCGACATGGGAGACGACACTACACAACTGTACATCGAAATGGTTACCGCCGAACAGGAACCGCCGGCAGGCATCTATCACATAACTACCGACTCCGTACCCGGCACACTGATTGCATCACCGGGAGGTACCGACCAGGCCGACTATGGCACATTCCTCGCTCTGTTCGACAAGAACGAGAACTGGCTCTGCTCGTATTATATCGTCAGCGGCACACTGAGTGTCAAACGGGAGAACAGCACACTCACCATGCTCTTCACAGGCAGAAGCAAGAAAGGGTCTGACATCACTGTCACCTACACCGGCCCTGTCAATACCTCTATCCCGCAGACAACAGGCTCATACTCACAGCCTGCTGATGACAAAACCTACAACATACTCGGGCAACAAGTCAACCAAAACTTCAAAGGCATAACCATCCGCAACGGCAGAAAAACATTGTTACGTTGACTATACGAGTTCTACCACATGTGAGTTCTACCGCAAGGTGGTCTTGTATTCGAGGGTGACATCGCCGCCGACGGAGCTGGTGCCGACTCCTACATCATAAACAGAAATACGTCTCATGGCTGCATAAATTTCAAAGTGATTTTTCCGGTGGTCAGAATATATGCCGTTCCTCTATAGCCGCTCGTTGAGATTGTTCCGTTTCCGTTGCTGTCCAAGCGGTGTTGCGCCGCCAGATGCCCTTGAACCGTATAGATATTTACCGGCGAACCGGGTACACCGCCTTCGATGATGATTTGTCCGTCGCGGAAAGAGAATATCTGCGGCAGCTCCATATCATCGGCATCTGCCGGAATGTCCGCTTTCTCGAATGCCACTTTGCGAAGACTGTTCAGCGGGTACTGCACCGAACCGTTGTCGGTGGTCATTACAAGGTCGGTCGCCGTGTACGACAATACGGGTTTAGTGCTGAAAGCAAACAACACTGCATCGCCGCTCTGCGGATAGACCGCTACAACATTCTGCTCCGTTGCCGTCATTGCAACCGGGAGGAGGAATAGGAGGGAGAGTACGATTTTTTTCATATGCTGTTACGTCTGTTTTTTTCTTTTTTTGTACTGCTTTTACGCAAAAAGTATTACTGCTTTAATGCCACTTGTATCTGTGGCACGCAACTCCACCCGCGTACCGCAAGATACCTTAAAGATACTCTTATATTCTGTTTCTTTTTAGGCACTTGCGGATATAATAACGGAAGCGCTGCCTATGCATTACCTAAGCACTACCTATGCAATACCTATGTAACACGACTTTTTTTTAATTACTTCATCTCTGCGCCGAGGGCATTGTATGTCTTGCCGTTCCGCTCGATAAGGAGGATGCCGTTGCGGAACATCTTTGTACTCTGTACATTGTCACTTTGTACATTCTCAATCGGTGTGGTATCAATGTCCTTCACCAGACGGACGGCGTGCCCGAAATAACTGTCTCTACTGTGCGAAGGTTGAACAGTGACACCTCTAAAGAAAAGATCCGCACCTCTCATTCCATCTTCAGATGTGCTTTGATCAGGAGTCCAGTAAATACCTGCCTCATTGAGATCTACATTCTTATCGAAACGATACCCGGTCGCAGGTAAGAAGACAGCTCCTGCAGCCTCTAATACAGCCCATTCTTCGGCGGTTAAAATATTATATACGTACAGATCGATATCATAACTGCTGACTTCATATATAGCCTCCCTTATTAACCAAACCAACTGTTGTGCCGGCGGTAAAGGATGCACCTTCCGGCAACACCCAATTATCGGGCAGAATAATCAGTCCTTTTGCTCCATCAACACTACCCAAGCCAAAGAGCGTAGCGGCATTTTCACGGGATAGGAAAAGATACTTCCATTCTTCTCTTGTCGGAGTGCGCCATGTATCTACGCCGCCGTTGTTAATAGGATTAGTCCCCCAGTCAGTAAAGGTGGCATAATCTGCTTCGTTGGTACTTGTTTTAGTCGGCGCGTCACCTGTGCCCCAACCGAAGAGGTCTATCCAGCCGTCGTAGGTGTCGTTGATGTTTTTATTGGCATCGCCTACGTAGTCATACTGATTGGTAGCAAACCGCCAGGTCTGCGTAGAGGCTTGGTATTGCAGGTTACCCTGCGAGAAAACAACTTGGTCACCATTCTGATTGATGGTAAAACGACCTTGCAACGCACCTTCGGTAGCGTTCATCTGAAAAGTGCAGGCAACAAGTGCCGACAAAAAAAATAAATTTTTTTCATAATTGTGATATTGTTAGAGTTTGTTTTTTACATGGATGCAACAAGCTACCGATGCACGCAGAGTGACAGAGTGCGCGGTCATGTTATTGCAATTCCTGTTTAAGTATATCGTACAAATAAACGGCTCCTTGATAATACAAACCGGTATTTTCGTTTTCCAGTTTTTTGTATGTAGAGGAAGTGTAGAGTTTATGCATTGCCGTTGGGATATCATAGCCATAGTCTTCCATCAACATCTGAACGAGCGAGTCGGTCAAACATTCAATCATAAACTGCTTGTCCCTATTATGTTGTTCATGCTCACTCATATCTTTTCTAATAATCGGATTGCTCTCTCTGAACCAAAGAAGTACTGAAAGGTAGGCACCATAAACTTCAACTGCTCTACCAACCTTTCTGCATCTATATAGCCTTGCACATAACGTTGCACTTGTACTCCGACACGGTCGTTGGCTATAGGACCGTAAACGATATCGAAATCATGGATTTGAGTATCAGTTCTGTTCTGCCTGTTTGCTACAATGAAACGTGCCCAATCTGCGGTATAGGCATCAAAGTGTTTGAAGTTGATACAGTCATCTGTCAGATTTTTCTCATCTAAAAGATAGGTGGTAACAATTGGAGTCCCCGTTCCCTCACGTTCTACCGTTATTTGCGCCATACGGCGAGCTTGCTGCAAGTCATCAGACAAGTAGAATCCTTGTCCGAAATCTTTTCCTCTACGACCTATTCTGAGGTCAATAGATTCAATTGCCATATTTGAGCCGTGATAGAGTCTAAGCATAATCCTGAATTTCAAGCGAGTGTGCCACCATTGCGTTGGCAGATACGTGTTATATCATCTACGGCATCGTCAATGGAAAATGTATGTTCAATGTCATAATTGCGCAAAAGGAAATCAAGTCCCTTGTAGCGATTCAGGTAGTCATAGGATTCGCCGTTAAGCAATCCGAACCGTTGTGCAAAGGCTCCGATGCAGCAGACGAGCCATGAGATAGTATTTTGCGTTGTACGAGACATAACTTACCAAATTCGGGGCAAAGATATGAAAAAAAAACTAATCAGCAAAAATAAATCCACTCCGCATTACGAAATGTACTATTTTTAAGATGGTTCAAGACAACTTTAGCAGTATCTTCGTATCGATAACTAATTGATACAAAGATGGGAAGATAGGTATATAGAGATAGTGTCAGGCTGTTGATGTGTCTTATCCTGAAACAGGTTTAGTCAGTATTCAGTCTCTGCAATGATATTATGGTGATACTACGGTAATATTACGGTGATACTACGGTGATAGTACGCTAACCTATACAATCTTGCACCAGCCGTGTCTGTCTTCCGCCCTGCCGTACTGAATATCCTGCAAGGCATTGTAGAGCAACTGACTGACGGGTCCCGGCTCGTCGCCGAACTCATATATTCTGCCGTTGTCGGGGTCAATCACTCTTGATATGGGTGAGATGACCGCCGCCGTGCCGCATGCTCCGCACTCGGTCATATCGGCAAGTTCTTCCAGCAGTACCGGGCGTTGCTCCACCTGTATGCCGTGGTCGCGGGCAAGCTGCATAAGCGAGTTGTTGGTGATGCTGGGCAGGATAGAAGTGCTCTTTGGCGTCACATACGCGCCCTGCTTTATTCCGAAGAAATTGGCAGCGCCGCACTCGTCGATATACCGCCTCTCAACCGAATCAAGAAACAGACAGCTGAGTCCCTGCGCGTGAGCCGCCTCTGTGGCGCGGAAGGAAGCGGCATAGTTGCCTCCTACCTTGAACTGTCCTGTGCCAAACGGTGCTGCACGGTCGATATGGCGGTTGACAACAAACGGTGTCCCGTGGAAACCGACAGGAAAATAAGGTCCTATCGGCGAAGGTATGACCACAAACAGAAAGTCTCTGCCAGGACCCACTCCCAAACGCGGCGTAGTGCCTATCAACAGAGGGCGAAAATAGAGCGTGGCACCCGTCTCGTAAGGCGGCAGGTAGTCCATGTTCTTCTCAAGAGCCATCATCACTGCCTCGCAAAAAAGACTCTCGGGCACGGGAGCCATATACAGTCCCTCTGCAGAGCGTGCCATGCGGCGGGCATTCTCCTCCATGCGGAAGATGCGCACTTTGCCGTCTGCTCCGCGGAACGCCTTCAGACCCTCGAATGCCTCCTGCCCGTATTGCAGGCAGGTGGCGGACAGGTGCAGTTGCACTGTCTTGTCTGCTGTCGCGCACAATTCACCCCATTCTCCGTTGTGGTACTCACAACGCACTATGTAGTCTGTTTCCGTATAATGGAATCCCAAACGACTCCAATCTATTTGTTTCATAACATTAAATTTACAGATATTCGGCTGCTTGCGGACCATACTGCATCAGCAAATCAAGTATGCTACCGCCAGTGCCCCAATAGCCTTCAAGGTCGCACTCCGCCCAATCTGCTGTACAGGGCAGAGGGCTGTAACCCTTGGGACGCTCGTTATTAAGCAGGCAGATAACCACAGCATGACAAGCATCATTCAAATCCTTTAGAAACTTAAACTGCCTATCATACAACGGCAATATATAATCTTCGTAATAGTCATAATACGGTGTGTTCTTGTAGGCAGAGAGTAATGCCACCTTGTGCTGGTGTTGCCAGTGCTGCTGGTAACTTATCTGCACATCTTTGGTCAACTGCTTGCGCTCCGAGTGGCATACCGGCACGGTTAGTGTCACGGCTCCGTTGGGAGACATGATTACGCAACGGTTACGGAAAGTCTGCTTCGGAAAACTCTCAAAGACCTCAATTCGGCAAGGCTCTTTCATGTAAGCCTTGTACCACTCCACCGGAGCAAAATATGATGTTGGAAGAACCATGAATACAAACCGGACAACCCTACTTCTCAGCGTTGCGGAACAGTCTGTTCCAACGAATATGCCCCTTCAACCATGGCTTGTCTTTCTCTATTGAGAGCCAGATGAACACAGGTCTGCCCACTATGTGGTCTTCTGGCACAAAACCCCAATAGCGCGAGTCGGCGGAGTTGTGGCGGTTGTCACCCATCATCCAATAGTAGTCCATCTTGAACGTGTACTCGTCACCTATCTTAGCCGTACTGTGCTCGTAGGCATCTATCACACGACGATATATCTGCCAGTTGTCCGCAGTCAACTTTATTGTCTCACCTTTCTTCGGTATATATATCGGACCGTAGTTGTCACGACTCCAGCGGACAAGCGAGTCACCTTCTGTGAACACTGCGCCCAATGGATACACATCGCCACCGCGCCACTCCGGCTCCAGAACTATTGTATCCACTGCCGCATTCTTCTCAAGACGTGCTTTCATCTCTTTGGTCAGAGGAAAATGATATACAGGCATCTCCGGATTCAAACCCAACGCCAACTTCTCCTCCACACCCGCCTTCGTTTGAGGTATCAAACGACGGTCGTCTTTCGAGATTCCCAACTTATCCAAGGTCAATGCTGACAACAGACTGCCCGTTGTCTGAACATAATAATTGTATTGTACACCCTCCTTGTCCTCCAACAACTTGCCGTTAACGTACACCTGGTTGTCTATTATCTGTAGCGTGTCACCGGGCTCGCCCACACAACGTTTCACGTAGTTCTCGCGTCTGTCAACAGGTCGCCACACTATGTCGCCGAATGCGTCCTTACGGCTCTCCACATTATGCTTGCCGTAATAGTGGCACAACGTGTAGTAGTCGGGATTCTGCATCTTCAGGCACACCGTGTCACCCGTCGGAACATTGAACACCACGATGTCGCCCTTCTCAGGTTTGTCCCAGCCTTTCAGACGGCGGTACTCCCACTGAGGCTTATCTATATAACTCTTGCCGCCGCCAAGCCACTTGGGAAACGTATGCTGTACCAGCGGAAAACTAAACGGCGTGTTCGGCACGCGCGGACCGTAACTTGCCTTGCTCACAAACAGAAAGTCGCCCACGCGCAGACTCTTCTCAAGCGATGACGACGGTATCTGGTAGTTTTGGAACAAATACAGATTGATGAAATACACTGCCACCAATGCGAACACTATCGCATCAACCCACGAACATATCGTGTACAACGTCTTGTTCGTCTCCTTATATTTCTTCCACCATGTCCAGTTGATGAACTTCGTCGTGAACATGTCAACTATCACGGGCAGCAACAGCACCCACCACCAGTTGCCGTGCCACACTAAGAACAGCACATACAGCACTCCCCAAACGGCAGCCTTTATCCACTGCTTCTTCTCTACGTTTTTAAGTCTCGTTATCAGCTTGTCTTTCATATATGTAATTTATCAATTGTACTCTATAGATTACCCATTACATCTCTCATGGTGTAGAACCCTGTTTTGCCGCACAGAAACTCCGCCGCCATCACTGCCCCCAAGGCAAACCCCTCGCGGCTCTTCGCCTCATGACGAATCTCTATCTTGTCCACTCCGCTCTCATACTCTACAAAATGCGTGCCGGGCACCTCACCTTCGCGAACACTCGTTATCTTCTCCTTCGGAAAAGCAATGTCGTCTGCCAGCGTCACCGCAGTACCCGAGGGCGCGTCAAGCTTGTGTATATGATGAATCTCCGTCATGCTCACCTTGTAGTCGCCGTAAGGCGCCATCAACTCCGCAAGACGCTTGTTCAAGGCAAAAAAGAGGTTCACACCCACCGAGAAGTTGCTCGACCAGAGCAGTGCCTTGCCGTTGGTCTCCAGTTCCTTCCGTAATTCCGGCAGACTGCTCTGCCAGCCTGTTGTGCCGGACACCACTCCCACTCCTGCCTGCCATGCCTTGTGTATGTTGTCAACTGCCGTCATGGGAGTGCTGAACTCTATAGCCACATCGGCTGAAGCAAACGCTTCCGACGCAAAGTCCTCCTGATTGTCCTTGTCTATGCGGCACACCACGTTATGCCCCCTGCTGAGAGCAACCTGTTCTATCATGTGCCCCATCTTGCCGTATCCTATCAATGCTATGTTCATCTTTCGTTTTTGAGGTTAGAGTTTCGTATTTAGTGTCGGGTGTTTGGCGCTTCAAGCTTGCAAAGGTACAAAGAATAGTTGAAATGCCCAACAAAAATCAATCTTTAATATGATAACTGTTGCGAGTGTCAATAAAAAGTCATACCTTTGCAGCGAATAACAATAGTCTCCCGAATCCGAGACTATAACATAAAAAAATAACAACTCCTAAACACCGGTGCAACTACCGCATAACCGCCGGATAATTAGTTATGAAAAAACATCTCTTTTTCTCACTTTTCTTTGTAGCGGCTCTTGCCGCAATGTGTTCATGCAGTTCAGCCAATATGGGTGAAGACATCTTTGTCCGCCCTGAATCTCAATCCAAACTGGTTGGGACATGGGAACTGCAAGGTCGTGTCATGTGCTCACCCGAGGAGAAAGACGGGGTATATATTTATCCCGGAACAAAAAAATATCCCACTGAACTTACTTTCTTCCACGACGGGGAGTATCAAAATCTCTATGACGGTGACAGAACCGACAAGGGCAGCTGGAAAGTATTTACAAGAAACCGCATCAGAATGAAGAGTTTTGACAATGTGCCGTGGGGTGTTGTCAGAGTGTATAATATGCAGAATTCGGGAGGCAACACCTATCTTGTTCTGCAATATATCATCAAAGGCAGCATGCCTGAAGATGTACTTGTTTCCTCTGAAGTGAATTATGCGAGATTCGCCAAGAATAACAACGACGTTGTTGTCTATATAGACCGCTACAAAAAGATAAAAGACGGTGAGGACTAAAGTTCGGTTCGTAAGTAGTTATTGTTGACAGAACTGTTAAAAAGCAAACAGAACCGCCCCAAAGCAAGCAACAACGCCGGTATGCAGATGACGAAAAAGACATGGCTGATATGTTCCTGTATTGCACTGGGTCTGGTGCTACTCTTCGCTATCGCCGCTGCCTTGGCATCACCTATTGCCAAACACATCATCAACAACCGTGGTGAAGAGTTGCTCGGCAGACAGCTGCATGCCGAAAAACTAACCGTCAACCTCTTCAACGGAGATGTCGATATCCACAACCTCTGCTGCAAGGAGCAGGACGGTGAAACCGATTTCCTGTCTTTCAAACACCTCTATGTCCGGATTGCCTATCCGCAACTCCTCTTCAAACGCGTCAACATACGCCACATACACTTGGACAACTTCAACGGACAGGTGCTTCAAAACAAAGGCAGACTCAACTTCTCTGACCTCATAGAACGGTTTGCTTCCGACAACTCACACGAAGATTCAAGCAAAAGCAAGTGGCAAATCAAACTGGGCGACATCAAACTCTCGCAAAGCGCAGTCCGATACGAAGATGTAACACGCAACAAACACTGGGAGTTGGAGGACCTCAACATGTCTGTCCCCGGTCTCGATTTCGGCAAGAACCGCACAGATGCAGGTCTGCAGTTCGCGCTTCCCACAGGCGGCATGGTGGGTGTATCCGCCTCTTATCTGATGGACTCCAACAGCCTCTCCGTCCTGCTCAACCTCTACGATGTGCACGCCGATGTAGCCCTGCCTTTGGTGCAGGATTATGTTGACGTGTCAGGTCTCGGAGCACGGCTCAACGGGCGGCTGCAACTCACTGCCGGCTTGGACAACATTCAGAAAATTCAGGTCAATGGCGACATCGACATGAGCGGTCTATGCCTCAAGGACGGACACAAAAACGAGGTCGCCTCTCTGGACAGGTTACGCGCCGTCATAGAACGTTGCGACCTCGACAACAACACCTTCATCCTCGACTCTCTCATGCTCTACGGACTTACCGCACGATATGAAGTGCATAAAAACTGGAACACTCTCTCGCGACTACTCAAGTCTGATGACTCAGGCGGCTCCGCCGGTTCATCCAAAACATCCAAAAACGCCAAACCCATTGTCTGGCAGGCCAAGACCGCAGTACTCACCGGACACGACATCACTTATCAGGACTACTCCATGGACTACGACTGGAAATATGCCATCCTACAACTGCGCGTCGAGGGAAAAAACGTCTCCAGCAATGCACGCAATGCCCTACGACTCACAGCTACTCTCACCAACAATGCAAAGATGAAGGCGGAGTTCACAGGAGGACTCGACTTCAAAAGACAGAACACACGCTTTTCGCTATCACTCACCAACGTCAACCTCAAGGACTTCGATGCCGCTTGCCGCAACTACACTGGCTATCCTATCGAATCAGGAATACTCAATCTGGAGAATCAGATGAATTTTGTGTCCGGACAACTCGATGGTAATACCAAGATAGTCATCAACAACGCACAAGTGGGCAAGAAAGAGAAAGCTACCAAGGCGCCGCACAGAAACCTGCCCGTGCGCTCCACCGTCAAAATGCTCTCCGATTCCGAAAACAGGGTTATTCTCAACGCTCCGGTATCGGCTGATGCCACAAAAAAGAACTTCTCACTCACCAAGGTCCTTACCAAGTCACTCCTCAAAGTCAGCTTCGGACGCATGATGACCACAAAAAACCAAAAAGACAAAATCAGCGAGGAAGAACTGGAGGAGATAAAGCAGGTGGTCAGCGACGAACAGACAGTCAGCGAGGAACAGACAGTCAGCGAGGAAACAAATACTCTCAAACAACAAAAGCACAAACTCTCAGCGCGAGACAAAAGCCGGGAAAAAACTTCCGAACAGGACAAAACAGCAAAAAACAAGAAACGCAAAGAACGTAAAGAACGCAAAAAGAATAATTAACTTCATAACCAAGAACCAAGAACTAAGAACCAAAAACCAAGAACAAAGAACCAAGAGTCAAAAACAAAAACCAAAGAACTAAGAACAAAAAAACCAAGAACCAAGAACCAAGAAACAAAAACAAAAGAACTAAGAACTAAGAACTAAGAACCGGCCCCCGAAACCTTCACTATTCGCTATTAGCTATTCTCTATTCACTATTCGCTATTAGCTATTCGCCCTAATTTTTCGCACTATAAAACCAACGAGCCGCATTGTATCTCACAATGAGCCTCGTTTTTTTGTTTGCGAGTTTGGAACAATTGTTGTACCTTTGCAAGATATTATATAGTTTGCCGAAAAATATCAGTACAAAATCAGTACATTCCTTACCGGAAGACGTTGAAAAAAGCTGCTTACATATTGCTCATCGTGCTGGCTTGCGCTCTGCTCACGCTCGGTATGCTCTTTGCCCTCGTTCAAAGCAGCAAAGTGCAGACCGCCGCCGTGCGCGTACTCACGGACGAACTCTCAAGAGCCCTCGGAACGGAGTTAAAGGTTGACAAACTCGACTACTCCTTCCCCGACAAACTGTTCGCCACCGGCATCTACATAGAAGACAAGCAGGGCGACACACTGCTCTATGCCGACACCCTCGAGGCGCATTTCTCACTGCTCGGATTCGCAAAACAACAGATATCTTTCAGCAGCATAGACCTCAAGCATGCCTACCTCAATGCTTACAAGACGGGCAGGCAAAAAGCTGACGGAAAGCCGGAGATGAACTACGACTTCATAGCCGACCTCTTTCCTGAGTCCGATGACAAAAAACAGATGCAGCAGGTCATATCTGTCAACAACGTGCGACTCGACGACCTCCGTCTCAGATACGATGACTGGCGGGTGACAGACCTCAATGCCGACCTTGACCTCTACCACTACTCAAAAGACTCCCTCCATGCTGCAGTCAACAGCCTCAGCCTGCGCGAACAGGGAGGTTTCGCGCTCAATGACCTTCAGACAGAAGTGTTCGTAAACGGGGACGAGGCGGATATCCGACGACTCTATGTCGCTTTGCCTAACTCCGTCATCTCGCTCAAAGGAAGCATACAACACAACGATTCAACCCCGCATCAGACAACCGACTCGCTCAATCAGTCGTTCTTTGCAGCTCTTTTTGATACCGACAGACTTGAGAACGCAAATGTAAACCTCCATATAGACGAAGCTCAAGTCGTGGCAAGGGACATAAGCCGCTTTGTGCCACAGCTAAAAAACATGCGCGGAAAAGTGGGGTTCAATGCCGATGTGTCAGGCACTCTTCATGACCTTCTTGCCAACAATCTGACCCTCTCATACAAAGACAAACAGATACTGAAAGGTGACGTCACTTTCTACGGACTGCCGCGCCTTGACACCTCATACGTGCATGCCGACCTCAATGATCTTGCCGTCAACAAGGCTGTTATACAGGATTTCATCTCAGACCTGAGAGGAAAACCATACCTCTTGCCCAAAAACCTTGCACAACTGGGCGAGATGCACTACCGCGGTATTGTGGACGGCAGGCTCGACAGCCTCACACTCAACGGAGTCTTCTCCTCGCGACTCGGCAACATTAGCACCAACGGATTACTGCAGGCCGACTCCGCTTTCACCGATATGCACTTCAACGGACTCGTTCAAACCAAACGATTCGCACTCGGCAAACTCGCAGGAAACAAGCAAATAGGAAACATCGCACTCAAAATGCAGGCCGATGCACACGTCGGTGACAACAAACCACTCCACGCCAGACTCAACGGCAGCATTTCAAGCCTGCAACTACTCGGCTACAACTACAAAAACATATTCGTCAACGGAGACTATAGTACCGACGAGTTCAACGGAAACATACGCATCAACGACCCTAACCTCAGCCTCAATGCCGACGGACTGCTCGACCTCACTCAGGAACTGCCCGTCGTCAATGCTGTTGTCAAACTTCACAAACTCCGACTCGGACCTCTCAACCTCTCCCAAAAATACGCCGATGCCGACATCTCGGCACTCGTCACTGTCAATGCTTCAGGCAACAACCCCGACAATATCAACGGATATCTCTACATCGACTCGCTGCTTCTCAAACGTACCGACCGCCAACTCTTCATGAGGCAGCTCAGACTTCTTGCACAGACCGGCGACGACCAACCCACTAACCTCAAAATCAACTCTGACTTTCTCAATGCCAATCTCGCAGGCAACTATCGATACTCCACCCTACCGCTCACTTTCCGCAGACTCATCGCACAGCACGTACCCAAGGCACTCGCTGAAAACAAACGCGATGAAGCCAACAACGGTACCCAGCTGAACCAGATGGAGTTCTACGCTTATTTCAAACAACTCGACTCTATCACATCGGTTCTCGACCTGCCCCTCAGCCTGCCGCAAATGCCTACCATCAAAGGTTTCGTCAACGAGCACACCAATCAGCATGCGCTACAGCTGGCAGTGCCGCAACTCGTCGCAGGCTCACAACGGTTCGACGACATCACACTCAATCTCGACAACCGCCATCAGCAACTCAACCTCGGACTCGCTGCCTACAAACATGCATCCGACAACCCCGCCGGAGAGAAAATGGGCGACATCAGCACGCTGCTCCAGGCTATTGCCAGAAACGACTCGCTCTATCTCGACATCTCCGTCGAAAACACCGACTCTTCACGAACTGCCGGCACACTCCGTACTGCAACTCACTTCACACAGTACGCACGCAAACCGCTCATCGACTGCCATATTCTCCCCACCGACATCATGATTGCCGACTCACTCTGGAACATAAGCGACAGCCATGTCGTCTATACCGTTGCAGACACCACGCTGCAAATGAACGGATTCCGTATCGGCTCCGACAATGAGTTTGTTTTTGCTGACGGACTCGCCTCCAAACGCGAAACAGACTCCATCAACATACAACTCAGCAACATCGTGCTCGACTATCTGCTCGAATATACCAACGTCAAACGCTCTATCTCTTTCGGAGGAGCAGCCACAGGATGGGCTACGGCCTACTCACTCTTCTCACAACCGATGTTCGAAGCGGAGGTCTGGATGCAGAATGCCAAAATCAACGATGCTCTGCTCGGTGACGCACATGCCAAAGCTATGCTCAATCGAGAACAGAAAACTATTGACATCTGGGGGGCCGTAACTGAACAGAACGATACCATTGCCAAACTCGACGGCATCGTCAAACCTTCGGAGAAACGCTGGGACCTATTCATCTATCCAGACTCTGCCAACCTCGCTTTCATCAACCATTGGACAGAAGGATTCCTCGACAATATCACCGGACGGGGATTTGGATATGTACACGTTTTCGGTATTGCAAAAGATACATGGGTCGAGGGCAAGGCATACGCCAAAGATGCCACTATCGGCATTCCTTTCCTCGGTACTGTCTATCACCTCAACGACTCCGTCACTCTCGGACTCGACAACATCACTTTCTCCAACCTCACACTCTACGACGAACTCGGCAACCCTCTCTACCTTAACGGAATTGTACACCACGACAAGTTCAAAAACTTCTCCTACGAGATTGACGCCTCTGTCAACCATACACTCGTCATGAACCTGCCCGAGAAAGCGCAGGAGATGTTCTATGGCAGAGTATTTGGCACAGGCTCCGTCAGCATACGCGGCAATGAAGCCGAATGTCGCATCAGCGCCAATGCACGAACCGACAAAAACTCCTCTTTCTTCTTCTCAACCGCTACCGCATCAACTGCCAAAGAAAACAACTTCATCACCTTCGTTGACCACAGGCCGCTACGCAAAACTGCTGCCGACAACCGCTCCGAACAGAAGAAACCTACCACCAAAGTCTTCGTTGATGTACAAATCGAAGCCACACCCGACCTCGAAGTCGCTATTGTCATCGACCCTAAGACGGGTGACCAGCTGCGCGGACGAGGAGAAGGCAATCTCCGGTTCCAATACGATGTCAACGCCGACGACGTCAGTCTCTACGGCACATACACACTCAACTCGGGCACTTTCCAGTTCACACTGGAAAACCTTATACGCAAACAGTTCACTATACGCAACGGTAGCACTGTCACTTTCTCCGGAGACCCCATGAACCTGCAAATCGACGCTTCGGCTGCATACAGCACTACTGCCTCACTGCGCGACCTCTTCGGATCCGACTACAGCACTGTCGCTACCAACCGTTCGTCTATCCCCGTCAACTGCATCATCTATCTGCGAGACAACCTTATGAATCCCCTCATCTCTTTCGGTATTGAACTGCCGCAGTCTGACGAGTCCGTTGCTTCGCAAGTCAAATCTATCATCAACACCGACGAGATGATGATGCGAGAGATTCTCTATCTCCTTGTCTTCAACCGATTCTATACACCTGAATACCTCCAGAACAGAACCAACGTCGGACTCAACGAGACCTATTCACTGCTCACATCTACCGTCACCGGACAAATCAACAACTGGCTTCGCAAACTTACCAACAACTTCACCGTCGGATTCAACATCAGAGCCGAAGGGTTCGACTCGCAGTCAAGTCAGGAGTATGAAACACAATTCCAATATACGCCCAACAACAGGCTCGTCATCAACGGTAACTTCGGGTACCGGTACAACGACCTCAGCAACCAGCCCGTATTCGGAAATCTCGATGTCGAATATCTGCTTACTCCTTCAGGCATGTGGCGGGCAAAAGCATATACGCACACCGTTGACAAATATTCACTACGCGAGGCACACACCATTCAAGGTGTCGGACTCATGTTCAAATACGACTTCAACGGTGCCGATGCCAAACCGAAGAAGACTAAGAAAACAAAAAACAAAGATAAAGACTGACACCCTCTATTAGCAAATTCCGACAACGATGCTTGTTAAAACCTATACTGCCGCGCTCCATGGCATCGACGCTCTGCCTGTCACCGTCGAAGCCAACACCACTCACTCTCTCGGCTGCTTGACCATAGTCGGACTGCCTGACAATGCCGTAAAAGAAAGTGAACAACGTATCCGCTCTGCCATCTCGGTCAACGGCTACAGGTTCCCGCAAAAAGGTTTAGTCATCAACATGGCACCCGCAGATCTTAAGAAAGAAGGAGCTTCGTTCGACCTCAGTATCGCTATTGCCATTTTGGCTGCAAACGAAGAAGTGCTGACACTCCGACTCGGAGACTTCATGATGCTCGGAGAACTGTCGCTTGACGGCACTCTGCAACCCGTCAAAGGTGCTCTCAGTATCGCCCTTCGCGCCAGACAAGAAGGGCTGAGGGGTATCATTCTACCCGAATCATCTGCAGCAGAAGCGGCTGTAATCAGCGGACTCGAAGTTTATGCCATGAACAACCTGCGAGACGTGGTCAGGTTTCTCAATGGCGAACAACAGACCGAACCGCTGCACATCGATATAAATACTCTGTTTCAACATCAGCAGACAGGTTCTGACATCGACTTTGCTGATGTCAGAGGACAGGAGAACATTAAGCGCGCTATGGAGGTCGCTGCTGCAGGTGGTCACAATATGCTTATGATAGGCCCGCCCGGAGCAGGCAAAAGCATGCTTGCCAAACGTCTGCCCGGTATTCTGCCCCCACTCACTCTCGAAGAGGCTCTGGAGACAACCAAGATTCATTCTGTAGCCGGTACTCTCGCCGCACGACAATCCCTGCTCACCCAAAGGCCTTTCCGCTCTCCGCACCATACCGTCTCCGATGTTGCTCTTGTCGGAGGAGGCATCAACCCCATGCCCGGAGAAATAAGCCTCGCACACAACGGAGTCCTCTTTCTTGACGAACTCCCTGAATACAAGCGCTCGGCACTCGAAGTAATGCGGCAACCCTTAGAAGACAGAAAAATATGCATCTCGCGTGCCAAAATGTCTATCGAATATCCGGCATCGTTCATGCTGGTGGCTGCAATGAACCCATGCCCTTGCGGACACTACAATGACCCCACACATGAGTGCACTTGCTCACCCGGAGCAGTGCAACGATATCTCTCGCGGATTTCCGGACCTCTGCTTGACCGTATTGACATTCAGGTTGAGATAACTCCCGTACCCTTTGCAGAACTGCATAAACAAGAGCAGGGAGAAACAAGTGCCGCTATCAGAGAAAGGGTTTGCAAAGCAAGACTGATTCAGCAACAACGATTCTCTGGCACTCAAGTATATTGTAATGCACAGATGAACAGCAAACAGATGAGAAAATACTGCACCTTGGACAAGCAAGGCAGCGAACTCATCAAATTCGCTATGGAGAAACTCGGACTCTCCGCCCGTGCTTACGACAGAATACTCAAAGTGGCACGAACTATTGCCGACCTCGACCCTGCATCCACAACCGACAAACCTGTCGATATTACTCCCGCACACCTTAGCGAGGCTATCAACTATCGCGCACTCGACCGTACCGGATGGGGCAGTTAAACACCCTGTTTAATAATCTGTCGGCGAAATTAAATTATAACGTTTTACGGCTTAACGAAGAAAACGCAAAGTCTGTATATTATAGATAACGGCTCTTGCGTTTTCTTTGTTATGCCTGATTATGCCTTTGTAACAGTCGGGAACACTGTCTGGCTGTTGTTTCTTTGTCACACTTGGTCACAAAGCGATACTGCGGTGAGATTACGAAACGTTGCGAAATAAAAAGTATCCGGCAAGGACAATCTTTATTACACTGACTTTCTGACATTTAGTATATCTCTTATACAAAAATATGCCGAAAGACATGTTTTAAATTTATAGATAATTCAAAAGATAACGTATATTTGCAGGGAATAAACAGTAGTAGGAGTATAGGATTTTTATGTAGAATTATTATATTCTATTGACTCTCTGTTCATCAAAATAAAAACTAACCTTCAAAAGTTATAACCATGAAAAAATTTATTCTCACATTGACAGTTGCTATAACAGCAACAACGGCATTTGCCGTAAAAACAAATGTTTCTCCCGGAACAAAAACGCTGTATGTAGCAGTGAGTCAATCTTCCGCCGGTGACACACTCGTCCTTGCAGACGGTATTTATAACGAGAGCAGTTCGATAAAACCTGCGGCAAGATTATGCATAATGGCGGCAGACGGTGCAAAGCCTGTACTGAAAATGGGGGCAAGAATCGAGACAATGAGTGATCTGACATTGGACGGCTTGACTCTGGAAGGAAGTACTACGGAAGCCATAAGGATGATATCCGGCGGCGTTATCTACAACATGACCATGAAAAACTGCCGCCTCAGCGGCTATACCGGCAAAACCATACGAGTGTATGACTCCGGTCAGAATAGTCCCTACATTGACAAACTTACGGTGGATAATTGCGTTTTCAAAATGGTGGCTGGAGAAAGGGCTATAGAAGCCTCGGCCGCACACAAGCAGGTGAATAACGTAAGCATAAAGAACTCCACCTTTGACGGAGGTAAGGAGGGTACAGGCAGAATACTGTATGTTTGTTCGGAAGAAGGCACAACAATCAAGTCGTGCATAGTGGACCATTGCACATTCTACAATTCCAATGACACACGCGGTATATACCTCGCAAACATAAATGGAGCGCAAGTGACAAACAGCATCTTCATGAACGCAACAGAGGTGGCTGTGAACAAGGGATTCTGTCTGTACGGTTCGGAATCCGCTATCAGCAACTGCATATCGTGTAATGCTTCGGTATACGGCTCTGGATACAGCTCTACAAAAGTAAGCAATGCCAATCCTCGTTTTGTGGGAGCCGGCGAAGGCAATTTCATGCTTTACAAGAACTCTCCTGCCGTGGGTGCAGGTACTGACGGAAGCAATCTCGGTGACCCGAGATGGGGAGTATCAACAGAGGACTACGACACCTCCGATGATCCCTATATTCCGTACAAAAAGCCGTATAGCATGGCCCCGACAACCAATTCGGTGAAGGTGCTATGGCAGATGTCGGAAGAGACACAAGCAACCGAAGCTGTGGTGAAATACGGCACCGACAAAGAGAATCTGGACCATGAGATAATATCATCCGACGGCTGGAATGTGGAAGGCGAAGGATATGTGCACGTAGTAACACTGACAGGTCTTGAGCCGTTTACACGATATTATTTCACTGTGGGCAACAACAAACAACGTTTCGACATGATTTGTTCTACGAAGACAGCCCCCTTGCCCGGCACTGCATACCGCATTTACTCAATATCTGATATTCATGGTAACGCATGCAACAATTGGTCGAATCAGCAGGACTTCATCTGTGCACTCAATCCTGACATAGCGCTCATGAACGGCGACTTTGTAAGCAGCAAAGGCAACGACCGCAACTGGAACAGCTATTATTTCACTCCGGGTCAGAAATTTCTGGCACAAGTGCCGGTAATGTCATCGCCAGGGAACCACGAGACAGGAGACCCGCAAGGATACCGCTGGTCGTCGTTCTACGACTATTTCCATCAGTTCTCACATGGTACTCCCGAAGACCCGGTGACCGACCCGAGAGGAGAATCGTATTTTCACTTCGAATACGGCAACGCGGACATAATCATAATCAACCTGAACGGCGACGAGTCATCGCCTGACTTCATGCCCGGCAGCAAACAATATCAATGGGCAGACTCGATACTGAATGCCTGCACACAGCCATGGATTATAATATGCCACCATGTAGGAATGTGGACCACAGGTTATCATGGTCAGTGGTCGGACGAACCGAAGCAGTTTGCACCGTTGATTGAGAAATATGCAGCAAAAGGAAAACGAATAATAGCCTTGTCAGGTGACGATCACTCGTTTGAACATCTCTATAAGGACGGTGTGCATTACGTGCGTCCTGGATGCGGACGAAATGCCAACTACAACCAGCAGAAGCAGTTGAAAGATTTCCAATACTCAATGTTCTACCGCAAGGTGTCATGCTTCTCCACTCTGGATATGGCAGCCGATGCATCAGAGATAAACCTGACAGCATACGACTCCGTGGGAACAGTATTCTATACTTACAAGTTTTTGCACGACAACGAAGTGATAACTCCTTCGGTAGCATTTATTTCTCCGAACACTGGTACTGCAACCGAGGACTCGGTGAAACTGACATGGTCGGTGTTCGACCCTAACAAAGATGCGAAAGTGGCGATTTATTATTCACAAAGCGCCAACGAAACGACTGCAGACGGAATGACTCTGATTGCAAAAGACCTGAATACCGACCGCCTCACATGGCAGACACGCGACATTTATCCCAAGGGACAGTATTACGTGTATGCTGCAGTAACATCCGGCGGGAATACATATCTCGGACAAATGCCTCTTGCCATCACTCTGATGGACGACACCACTCCTCCCCCTGCACCTAACAACCTGACAGGATATGCAGACGGAGAGCACTATGTAGTGGAATGGAGTAACCCCACAAAACCTGTTCATCTGAGCAATATGCTGGCAGATTTTTCTGATGGACAGGAAAGAATGCAGGCTGAAGAAGAGGATGGCGCTACAATGAAACTATCAGTGAGCAACAATGCATTGAAAGCAGAATATAACATAACAGGTTCATGGAAGACATCCGCTGCCAATCTGGTTTTTACGGAGCCTCTGAACATGAGTCAGACACCGACACTTTCCTTCCGAATGAAGGGAGACGGGACGAGCACTCCTCTTCGACTTGTATGCAAAAACATGTCGTCAGGACATGAAGACTGGTGGTACACCGAGGATATCACTCTGAAAACAGCGGCATGGAATGAATACACCATCAATCTTAGAAATCTCTCTGCTTTCACCTGGTACGCCAACAGCGACACTAAGAACCAATTAGAAGGGGTGAAATGCATCTCATTCTCAATCTCAACAGGCAACAATGCAGCAGGAACATTCTATCTTGACGACATACAAGTGAGTGGTGATATCAATCCGGCACCGGACTTTGCCGAGACAGTGGTTTTGAGAAAAGACGACAGTTTTCCCACCTCTCCAACCGATGGAACAGAAGTGTATAGAGGCAAGGCAGAACGGGTGACAGACACAGGTTCAGACACGAGCAAGACCTACTTTTATGCTGCCTTCGCAAGTGATGACAGAAACAACTGGTCGGCGGCAGAGGAGACGGCACAATGGTGCACAACAGAGCCATATACAGCAATTTGCGACATCAGTGCAAGTGAAACGGTATCGGCAAAGAAAAACATACGAAACGGACACATAATAATAATGTTTCCTGACGGCAGACAATACACTTTGTTAGGACAAAACATAATTCTATGAAACGACATTTCATCAGCAGTTTGCTGCTTTGCATAGCAGTTAATATAAGTGCAGGGAACAGGCATGTTGCTGCCAACGGGAGTATCCAACAAGCCATCGATGCCTCTTCGGCAGGCGATACCGTGTTAGTGACTGCAGGAGTGTACAACCAGTCGATTAACCTTAAAGACGGTGTAAATCTGATAGCAGAAGCAGGCACTATCCTTGACGGCACGGGACTTGACAGACGTCTGATAAGCAAAGAGGACGGCAATTGCGAGTTGCCCACCTTGATAGAAGGATTTATACTGCAGAATGCACGCCACAACAAGCAGGGAGGAGCAGCACTTCTGGCAGGAAATATCACCATGAGGCACTGCATCATCCGCGGTTGCAGCGGTCAACAAGCTGGCGGAATACTCATCAAAGGCGATTTGGCCGAGGCCTCTGCTTTGGGAGCACATCTTGAGTACTGCATTATCCACAATTGTTCTGCTACCGGTCACTGTTGGCCTGACGCCGGAGGAGTAGCCAATTTCGACGGTATCGTAAGTCATTGCACCATCTGTAACAACTATGGTGACCGTTACGGAGGTATTCATTCGGAAAGCACTGTTGAAAATACTGTCATGTGGGGCAACCTCTCCGAGGATGGATTTGTCGATCCTGCCAACTATATCTCTGATGAGAGTTTATCAATCCGTCTCACGAACTATGCTGACGAAGGGTTCGAAGAGGACTTCTTCACAAAACCATGGCTCAATGATCAGAACACCGCTGATTCAGGTCCCTGTTTCCGCTATCCGACCAATTTCTCAGGTGTTCCAAATACCAATGCCGAATATGCCGTAATGATAAATGCCGACTATTCTCCCTCTGCAGTTTCTCCCATTCGTGGCAAGGCAGGAGCGCTATCCTATGAGCCGCGCCCACTTAATACGACCTCTCTCGATATCGTTGAAGACACCTTATATATTACAGAGGGGGAAGAGCACTCTCTGCATGCAATCGTTTCCCCTTATTTGGCAGACGACAAAACTGTCAACTGGTCAACTCCTGACCAATGCGTCATACTTCAACAGAACGGCAAGGTAAAAGCTCTTACTCCCGGCACTGCTTTTGTCAAGGCAGTATGTGCTGCAGGAGGCTCCGCCGACAGTACAGTTGTTATTGTAACCCCGGCTCCAGTGGTCATTGTACACCCGCAAGTCCTCGCTGCCGACTCATTATATCAAATTTCCGATTACACCATTCCTTCTTTCATACCTATGCTCATTGCCAAAGAAACAGCAAGAAAAGACTCTTCACGGCACAACCTTCAGTTACTGGAAGAGGCCATCAGTATGCTAAAGAACAAAAACGAGCCCTACTGTCTTGTATCCAATATCAATGGTGATCCCGCCACACGTATGGCATTCTGTTGGTTCACCAACGAAGGTGTTGAAGAAGGATGTGTGCAGATCATACGTAAAAAGAATGCCACAGCAGACGATTTCAGGCACTCATCCAAAGTCATGACCGTAGATGCCAATATCTCAACCACCCCACCTCTGCACTATGCTATCTCTACCTCCGGCATTCTTAAAGCCGCATGTCTTGACAAAAACACTTCATACAGATATGTAAGTCATAAGGCAGTGGCGACTAATCTACGTCCCGGCTCAGACTACTCATGGAGGGTCGGATTTGAAGGACATTGGAGCGATATAATGCACTTCCGCACAGAAGACCATAGGCAAAAATCATTCTCTTTTGTCTATATGACCGACAGTCATCTTCAAAATCGAGAGTATATTGATGCCGCCAGACTATGTGCTGAGGCAGTCGCCAGAAATGAGAGAGATGCCCGTTTCTGTGTTTTCCCGGGCGACTTTGTTGATACAGGCACCAAAAACAACTCCGAATGGGAGTGGGAACGATGGTTCGAGGAATCGCTCAAACCCGTCATATCCATTATGCCTATCGTTCCCACTGATGGAAACCATGACGATAGTCCTTTGCTCAACTACACTTACCATTTCAACACTGACTCAAGTTTCAACACACAATCTATAGTTAAACCTCAATTCTCGGGTATTACATATAGTTTTCAATACGGCGAAATGCTGCTGATGGCTTTCTCAATGCAGGATTTCTGGCATGGAGACTACAGCTACGAAGATCTCACTTCCGAATATTTCTCACGTGACCTCGCCGATTGGTTCGAAAGACAAGTAAAGGACCACCCCAAGGCACGCTATCGTGTTGCTCTTGTGCACAAGAACCTTTTCTCTGGTTCTGACCATCAGCGCGACAAAGAGACCCCTCTCATGCGTCAAACGCTGCTACCTGTATTCAAAAAGTGCGAAATGGACCTCGTCCTCCAAGGTCACGACCATACTTATGAAGTAATCGGACCCGTTGATCCAGATACTCGTACACCTATTATCTCTGCCATATCAGACAGGGAAACAGTACCTATAGATTCAATCTCAAACCTTACCGGAATTCAAGGAGGAACCTACGATGTTAGCGATGGTACTATGTATTTCATAGGTGCGACTTGCGGTGCCAAACGTTATACACCTCTCACACGACAGGAAATGGATGACGCTTTCGAAACACATCATCTTCATAATTATTTTGACCTCTTCACTGGTATGTTCGGGCAACCGGGTCTGCCATCTTACACTCGAGTGACAATAACTCGCAAGGCTATTATTCTCAACTCGTTCAAGGTGCAATCCGATGGCACTCCCAGACTGTTCAACTCACTTAAGATTGTCCGCCACAAGCCTCATACCAAGCTTGCAGTCAAAAGCAAATAATCTTTTTCAAAACATTTCGAAACTTGTCAGTATTATACAGAATTAAATATTTGTATTTCAGAGTGTTGATAAAAGATTGCTTTCGATATATGAATATTTTCGAAAATTATTGACCTTTTTTCTTCTCAATATTTTGCGGAATACTTATTTTTGCGGTCAGAAAATCCAACTAAAATATCATATAATATGAAAAAACTCTTTACTCTCTTTGCTTTATGCTGCATGTTCTTGTCAGCTATAGCAACTGACCGCTACGTAGCTGCCTCAGGCAGTGACAGTAATGACGGTCTGTCATGGGCTAATGCCAAAGCTAGTGTAAAAACAGCCGTTTCCGCCTCCTCAGCAGGAGACAACGTGTATGTAGGTGCAGGTGTTTACAACGAACAAGTAGCGGTTAAAGACGGCGTTAACATGTTCGGAGGTTACAACCCTGCCACAGGAGAACGGGACATCGAGGTGTTCAAAACCATACTTGACGGTACCGGTCTTAACAACATGATTATTGTAAAGTATGACAATGACTGTACAAATCCGACTCTCATTGAAGGTTTCGTACTTCAGAATGCAGAGCACAGTCATGAAGGAGGCGGTGCATTCATTCGCGGCAACATGACACTGAAGAGTTGCACTATCACGAACTGCAGCGGCTCAAACGGCGGCGGCGTATATGCCCGCAGCAAGACCGAAGGGGTGCCGGCCGTGATAACCGACTGCGTGATAGAACTATGCTCGGCAACCAGTTCGGGAGGCGGTGCCTATCTGTATGAGAATGCCGTAATGGAGAACTGTATTGTCAGAGGCTGTGCAGGCAAATACGGAGCCATCCGCTCGCACAAGGCAGGAGTTATAGTACGCAACTGCGTGCTTCACAACAATGCCGCTACCGTGGACGGTTGGCCTGACTCAGGAGGTATATTCAACGAGACAGGAGCCGAAGCATACAACCTGACCATCTGCAACAACTATGGTGCGAAATACGCCGGCTGCCATTCGGAAGGACAGATGTACAATTCAGTTTTCTGGGGCAATCAGGCAGAAGAGGGATTTACAGATCCTACAAACTTTATTTCCGCATCATCAGCTTCGTCAGACAACTGGGCAGACCAAGGCTTTGACGGAGAGTCGTTCGCCTCTCTCTCGCTCTCAAAAGACAACAATGCAGAGAATGGTCCTCACTTCAAGTTCCCGACCACATTTGCAGGTCTGCCGAAGAATGCAGGTGAGATAGCAGTAATGCGTGCAGCCGACTTCTCACTCAGCGCCGCCTCTCCCCTTATCAACAAGGGTAATGCAGCAAAAGCTCCGAGCTACGACATTGAAGGCAAGACACGTCCCATCGGCACAGGAGTGGAAATAGGCGCATACGAGTTCGACCCGAACGCCGCTGTTGTGAAGGTGACCGGTGTAAGTATTGCTGTTGACACCCTCACCATAGTTGAAGACCAGGTGGATGGTCTGGCTGCGATAGTCACTCCGAAAAATGCCACCAACAAAGCCGTAACATGGAGCATAGCAGACCCGACCATTGCCTCCATTGACCAGAATGGCGGTGTGGTAGGTTTGAAGATAGGGAAGACGATAGCAACCGTAAAGACAGAAGACGGAGGTTTCACGGCAACGGCAGTGGTTGTAGTCAATCAGAAGCCGCCTGTATTCTACCCCGATGAGGTTCTTGCAGCTGACACACTGTATCCTATTGAGAACTACACCATACCGAGTTATGTTCCCTTCTGGGTGGCTCGCGAAGCTGCAAGACTCGACTCGCTGACTACCGACCATGCTCTGATAGCAGAGAAGATAGCTGCAATGAATGAGGCTATCGGCAAACTTGTCCCGAAGGAAGAGCCATACAACATGGTTGCCAATATCAACGGCGACCCCGCCACAAGAATGGCATTCTGCTGGTTCACCAACGAGGGTATAACAGATGGCAAGGTGCAGCTACTGAAGAAAGCCGACGCTACGGCAGAAGATTTCGAAAGTGCTTCAGACCTTATCACCGTTGACGCCACTCCGACCAATACCAGGCCTCTGCGCTATGCGGTGTCAACATCCGGACTCCTGAAAGCCACAGGTATGGATCCGAAGACTTCGTTCCGATATGTAAGCCACAAAGCCATCGCTGAGAATCTCACTCCGGGCTCAACCTATTCATGGCGTGTGGGCTATGCAGGTCACTGGAGCGACATAGCACAGTTCCAGACCAAAGCCACTGCCGAAGGTGAATACTCGTTCGTTTACATGACTGACAGCCACATCATGGATGAGGAATACGTCAACAACGCAAAATGGTGCGCTACCGCAGTTGCCAAGAACGAAACGGACGCACGCTTCTGCGTGTTCCCTGGCGACTTTGTTGAGACAGGTACCAACGCCAACTCGGAGTGGGAATGGGAGCGCTGGTTTGAAGAGTCGATACGTCCTGTCATAATGAATATGCCTATTGTTCCGACCGATGGCAACCACGATGACTCGGAGAATCTGAACTACACCTATCACTTCAACACCGACAACCAGTTCAACAAGACTGCCAAAGTGAAACCTCAGTTCGACGGCATCACATATAGTTTTGTCTATGGCGACGTGCTCTTCCTTGTATATTCAAAACAAGACTACTGGCGTGGGTCATACAGCTATTCAGCACTTACATCAACCTATCTGACCAATGATGTAGGCAACTGGTTCCGCTCGCAGGTTGCCGCTCATCCGGAAGCCAAATACCGTGTAGCACTCGTGCACAAGAATGTGTTCTCAGGTTCAGGTCACTCCGTTGACGAAGAGACTCCTCTCTTCCGTGCGACCATGCTTCCTATCTTCAAAGACTGTGAGATAGACCTTGTGCTTCAGGGTCACGACCACTGCTACGAAGTTATCGGTCCGGTCAATCCCGACACCCGTCGTCCTATTATGGATGCTATTTCAGACGTCAAGAGCGTGGAAATCAACACCAACAAGAACATGACAGGCAAGGAAGGCGGCACATTTGTAACAGACGACGGTACGCTCTATTTCATTGGTGCAACCTGCGGCCGCAAACGCTACTATCCGTACGACCGCGCAAAAATGGACGATAACTACGACAAGCATAAGATGACCGACTATTTCGACTTGTTCACCGGAATGTTCGGACAGCCGGGTGCACCGAGCTATACCAAGATAACCGTGACAGAAGAGGCTCTGCTGATGAACTCATATACAGCGGACAGCGAAGGCAACTCCACACTCTTCAACACAATGAAGGTAAAGAGGACAAAAGAGCACACTGTTCCATCCGGATTTGAAGATGTCAACAGCGAACCTGTAATTCGTGAAGGCAGAAAGTTCATACAGGACGGCAATATCTATATCCGCCACAATGAGCATACCTACAATATCTTTGGTAGCAGAATTGAATAACAAACAGACGAATAGGCTGCAGGACAATCAATCTTTCGAAAATAATCATATATTAACCGTTCCGCTGTCCCCGCGGAGTTATCTACTACAATCAGAAGGTTGGCGTCTGTCGGTTGGGGAAGACAGAACGCCGCCAATAAAAAAACACAAACAAAATGAAAAAGTTATTTACACTTTTCGCAGTGGGTCTGATGGCATTGTCGCTGTCGGGCGCTGAGCTGAACATCTTTGCCTCAGGTCTTAAGGCAGTGCAAGATGGCAACAAAGTGAACCTCACCTATGTGCTTAATGCCAATGCCACAGCAGGGGAGATTCAACTGTTGGATGCAGAGGGTGCTGTAGTGAAATCTTTTGCTGCTCCCCTTCCCGAATTCCTAACTAAAGGTTCTCACACCATTGACATTGACCTCTCTGAAGCAGGTATCCCTGCCGGTACCTACAACTGGGCAGTAAAGGTGACTGCTGCCGCCACAGAGGCTCTCACCCAGGTGACGGCAACCGCAGAAGGCAGCACTTGGGTAGCTGCTGACTCAGCTCTCATCTTCTATGCTCCACGTGGTTTGGCTATCAACACCAATCCGGAGAACGCAAACTTCGGTTTGATTTATGTAAGTTCTCCTAACGATGGTGCTGCTGATGGCGGCTCAACCTATTCTAAAAACCACAAGAAAGGTCTGTATGTAATCAATCCTGACCTCACCTTGGTTAACGATTTCAATGTTCCCTACCTTGGTGGTATTTCCTGGATGGGTACATCATCAGCTGTGAACTTCTCACCACACCGCCTTGCTTTAGATGCAGATGGTGCTCTTTATCTTAGTGGTAATAATTCCACTCAGGCTGGCGTATGGAAAGCTAACACTGCTGACCTCACAGCCAACTTCACCCCTGTCACTACTGCTACCAACCTGACCGGTATCTCCGGTATTACCGTTGTTGACGGCGTTGTATATGGATTGGACAATGTCGGTACCGGTGCTACTAACAGCCAACTCGTGAAGATTACGGCTTCTGCTATCGACACTATTGCCCATCTTGCCAAACTTGGCAATGCCAACTGCTCTTTGGCAGCTGACGGTAAGGGAGGCTTCTGGGTATTTCAGAATCGCTGGGGCGCTGATGCCTATGACTGCCTCTTCCACGTAACTGCTACCGGTGAAAAGGACTGGAGTGCTGTTCGTTATGATGACACTCAAGAAAAGTATGTAACTGACTATCTGCCCTTCACCGCCAACATTTCATATCGTGGTGCCATGGCAGTTAATAAAGATTATACCAAACTTATTGTCGGTTCCGACAAGAGCGGCGTCGTGTTCGACATCACTTGGGCAGACGGCAAGCCAGACCTGAAAGAGGCTTATCGTACTCCTCAACTCACCAACAACATCGACGGTGTAGGATTCGACTATGCCGAAAACATCTATATTCTCTCTGCCGGTGTTGAGCGTCTGTACGCTTTTGCTCCTGTAAAGGCTGACAACACGTGTGTTACACCTGCCCCGAAGGCCAGCACTATCACTGTGGCTGCTTCTGCAGGTCCGAAGGTATGGAACATAGCTCCTGACAACAACCCCGAGAGTCCGCGCAACGACTGCAACCTCTATGTAACTCTTGCTCGCGTTGCAGGTGCAGGCGATACTATCATCCTTGCTGACGGTGAGTACATCGAGACTATCAGTCTGCCCAACGAATATGATGTTGTAATCAAGGCTGCTGAAGGTGCCCATCCTGTTATCAAAGCAAGTGGATACATACAGCACAAAGCTAACCTCTATCTTGAAGGAATCAAGTTCGTATTCGTAGGTGAAACCGATAACGGCTATGCTGTTTACTCATACGACAACACTCACAAGAACCTCGTAATTGAGAACTGCGAATTCACTGCATACACCAAGTATGTTATCAATGCAAGCTCTTCATCCTCACACGTTGACTCTTGTATTATCAACAACTGCTTCTTCCATGACAATAGCCGTGCTGCTGTTTACTATCCTGCTTCGTCTCTTGCTGACAATGTTCACGCTTGCGACTATCTGAAGATTACTAATACTACCATCGCTAACGTTACTTCTTCTTCTATCAGTGGTTATGCTGTTATCGATATTCGCAACAACAATGCTATCAAAGATCAGGCTGAAGGAACAGAGTTGATTGTTGACCACGTAACTCTCTACAACTTCCCGACAGGTGGAAATGGTGGTATTATGAACTACAAGTCAAAGAAGACCAGCATTACCAATACTATTATTGCTGCTCCTACTGAAATCGAGCAGTATGCAACTTACTGCTACGGTGGTGAAATTAAGAACAACTTGACTTACAACCTCACCAAAGGCACCAATGGCCATAAGAGTGGTCCTACGTTTGCCGACAACATTACCGGCGACCCGCTGTTTGCTGATGCTGCCAACGGAGACTACACCCTCAGTGCCGCATCGCCCGCACTGAAGGCAGGAACCGACGGAAGCAACCTCGGTGACCCGCGCTGGTGGCCTGCAGCAGGTCCTGTTGTTGCTGACGGCTACTACCTCATTGGTCCCGACTGGACAATCGGTGATATCAGCGATGAGGCCTTTGCTCCCAACCCTGGTGCAGAAGGAGAATATATGCTCAGTATCACTCTCACCGAAGGTGCAAAACTCAAAGTTGTTGAGGTGAAGGCCAATGCTATAGTTGCATGGTATCCTGACGGCATGGGCAACGAATACACTGTTGATGCTGATCATGCAGGCGAGGTCACAATTTATTTCCGCCCGACCTATCAGAACGACTGGGCTGCATTCGGTGGCTATTTCTACATAGCTGTACCGTCTGCTCCAAAGACTACTCTTAAGCAGTTCTACGCAGCTGCCGACAAGACAAATGCAGTGGTTTTGGAAGACCTTACGGTAACCTACGTATCCAGCAACAATATCTTCGTTGTTGATGCAGAAGGAACAGGCGGTTGCATCTACGATAAGGAATCAGCCAACATCGCCGCTACAGATGTAAAGGCCGGTAGTGTAATCTCCGGTTTGCAGGCTAAATATGATGTTTACAATGCAATGCCTGAAATCATACCTGCTGCCAAACCCGAAGCTATAACCGAAGGAGAAGCTCCTGCTCCGGTTCTGTTCACTGTTGCTCCCACTATTGATGATGCTTGTAAATTCATTAAGGTGGAAAGTGCCACTGTAACGAAGACGGGAAAGAACTTCTACATCTTCTCTACCGTACAACTATACGACAAGTTCAAACTAAATTATACCGTTGCAGAAAACGGACAATATGATTTCGTGGGCATAGTCATTCCATATGCAAAGAGTGGTGATCCTGTAATCGAACTCTGTCCGACAGAAGCTCCTGCCAATACTACCACCGCTATCGATGATCTCCTCATACGTGACGGTGCAGTCAAGATTATCGAAAATGGTCAGGTACTTATCATTCGTGACGGCAAGCGCTACAATATGCTTGGTGCAGAAGTGAAGTAACTGCATCATTGATATGAAAAAACAAGAGCGTGTTCAGACACGCTCTTGTTTTTATCAGCACAATCTCAATTTAAAAACCAGTCCGCTTACATCCTTGCTCAATTACACTATCCTTACCTCCAATCCTGCATTCTTCAGTTTGGTTTTCATTCCTGCAGGCAGACCGTGGTCGGTAATGATGCAGTCAATCTGTGAGGTTTCTGCGATATGTACATAACTGCGTTTGTTGAATTTGGAAGAGTCGAAGACGGCAATCACCTTGCCTGCCTGCTGTATCATCTGTTGGTTCAGCAATGCTTCCTCCAGACTCGGAGTGGAAACTCCGCTGTCAAGCGAGAATGAGTCAACTCCCAGAAACAACTTGTATCCGTTAAAGTTCCTTAATACAGACAAGGCCAAAGGACCTACTGTGGAATGCGAATTGATGCGGACATTGCCTCCGAGCATAATCACGTTGAAACGCTTATAACGCATCAGTTCAGTGGCGATATTCATTGCATTGGTCAGTATGTCAAGATGCTGGAATCTGTCCAGATGCTTGGCGACTTCCATCGTGGTGGTACCGCTGTCAAGCATTATGAAATCACCTTCTTTAATCAGTAGTGAAGCATCGGCACCAATCCTCTCCTTCTCCTTGAAGTAAAACATCCTCTTCTTGCTGATGGCGGTGTCTTCGCTCAGATTCTCTATCGGACGACGCATCGCACCGCCTCTTGTCCTTACCAAGAGGTTTCGTTCCTGCAAAAGCGTAAGATCTTTCCTTATTGTTACCTCGGAGATGTTCATCTCCTGACTCAGTTGCGTAACTGACACTTCTTCATTCATATCCAACAACCTGAGAATCATTGCACGCCTCTCTTTGGCAGAGGGAATATTGGGTATAACCTGACTCATAATGACAAGTTTTTAAGATTAGTGCTGCAAAGATAATATGAATATTTTACATATGAAAGTACTTTTTTGTTTCAATATACATTTCGAAATGTTTCGAAATAAAAAAACATAATAAAAATCACACTTAATAATATGCATATTAGCTATTTACGCAACACTGCTAAAAATATGCCGAAAAGCATGCTTAAAATATTATGAAACCTTTCCGAAACTCCGTATCTTTGCATACCAAATAATGAAACAACAGAATAATCAAATATCAAAAGATATGAATTCATTCACTTACAACGAGATTCACCAGCAGCCTGAAATGTGGCTTTGCGAGTATGAGAATCTGCTTAAGGCGAAAGCTGAGATAAGTGCATTCCTGCACAAGTTTCTTACCCCCGAAACCGATGTCGTACTCACAGGGGCGGGTACCTCGGCATTCATTGGCGATGCTATAGAACCTGTTATGCGTGGGATGTGGAAGAATGTGCGCGCAGTGCCCACAACCGATCTGATTACGCATGCCGAGTATCTATTGGATTCGGAGCGTCCTTTATTGCTTATCAGTTTTGCCCGTTCGGGCAATAGTCCTGAGAGTGTCGGGGCTGTGAACATTGCCAACAGACTATGCAAGAAAGTGGCTCATATTTACATCACCTGCAACAAGAACGGCAAGTTGGCAGCGGAAGGCGCTAAAGACAACATTCTGCTTTTGCTTCTGCCTGAAGAGACTGATGACAAGAGTCTTGCTATGACAAGCAGTTTCTCCACCATGTTGCTTACCTGCCTGATGCTCGGTCATATCAATACGTTGGAGCAGGACAAGGAGATGATAGAAAAAACAGCGAGAAACGCTGAGGCAGTGATAGCAGGCTATGAGACCAAGCTGAAAGCTATAGCCGAAAGGAAGTTTGAACGCGGAGTATTTCTCGGTTCGGGTGCACTGAAGGGGATAGCAGAAGAATGCCATCTGAAGCTTCAGGAGCTTACCGACGGCGGTGTCGTATGCAAGTTTGACAGTTTCTTAGGTTTCCGTCACGGTCCGAAGGCGGTAGTGAATGACAAGTCGATAGTTGTCTATCTAATGACAGGTGAAGAGAGCGTGCAGCGCTACGAGCGCGACCTTGTCCGCCAAGTGAGCAGCAACAACAAGCCGGTAGCGCAGATTGTGGTTATTGCCGGCAAGCAGCCCGACCTGCGAGACTCGAACATAGACCTTGTGGTACAAATGCCATACGGCAAAGAAGAGAACGAATTCTACGGCATAGTGCCTTATGTATTGGTAGGTCAGTTGCTCGGATACTATACTTCGATAAGTCATGGACTTAATCCGGATGCACCATCTGTCAGCGGCAACATCCATCGTGTAGTGGAGGGAGTCACCATATATGAATAAATCAATATTTAAATCACACATTAATTTAACAACCTCATATCCTTATGGCAAAAACTGAAAACATCCTCCGAGTAATGGAGGAACTCAAGCAGAAAACAGGTATTCCGCGCACTCTTTTCGCTGCGTGCCCTAACTCATTGTCAGTAATCAAGGCTTCGTTCCGTGCTGCCAAACGCAACAATTCGCCTATCTATTTTGCCACCACACTCAATCAAGTTGACTGCGACGGCGGATACACAGGCATGACTCAGGCTGAGTTCACCAAGATTCTTGCCCGTGAAGCTGCTGCAGTACATTATACGGGACCGTATGTAGTGGCTATCGACCATGGAGGACCATGGCTCAAGGACAAACAGTCAATCGAGCGTTGGGACACCGAGCGCGCCATGCAAGGAGTGAAAGAAAGTTACGAGGCAGCAATACTTGCAGGATACGACCTTATTCACGTTGATCCTACCGTTGACATTTTCCTGCCTAAAGGACAGATAATCGATATCCACGTTGTCGTCAAACGTACTGTAGAACTCATTCTTCATGCAGAGAATTTCCGCAAATCACATGGTCTGCCACCTATCTCTTATGAAGTAGGTACTGAAGAAGTACACGGAGGTCTGGCTGATGACAAAACTTTTGACACTTTCCTTACAGGACTCAAGGCTGGTCTTCATGAGGTGGGACTTGATGACATCTGGCCCTGCTTTATCGTAGGAAAAGTAGGAACAGACCTTCATACTACTTTCTTTGATGCAGATGTTGCGCGCAAACTTACTGCCAAGGTCCGTCCTTACGGTAGTTATATAAAAGGTCACTACTCCGATGATGTTGACAATCCGGAAGACTATCCCAAAGCAGGAATGGGCGCTGCCAACGTTGGACCCGAGTTCACAATGAACGAATATGAAGCTCTTGCCGAACTTGAGGAGGAGGAGAAGAAACAGTTTGCAGAAGGCAAGGTTGCGCAACTGAGCAATATGACCAAAGTGCTGTGGAAACTCGTGTACGAATCCAACCGCTGGAAGAAATGGCTGCACGGCGGTGAGGTTGGCAAAGACCTCAGCGAGTGTACTCCTGAGCGCCAGCTTTGGCTTGTAATGACAGGCTGCCGATACATCTGGCAGAAGCCCGAAGCACTTGTTGCACGCCAGACATTGTATGACAATCTCAACCGTCTCGGAATCAACGCAGAAGAAGTTGTTCTCATGCGTATTGAACACAACATGGACAAATACTACAACGCATTCAACATTGTCAACCTCAACGACTGTCTGAAAGAAATTTAGAGAAGTTGAAAGTGGAGAATTATCAGTTAAATTCTTATCCTCGCTTTGTCAATGACAACTGGCTGGGCAGTGGATATTTGAAGATACAAACACAATGAACAAAAACATGTATATATTGTTTATCAGCATTGTCACGACGATGGTTATGGCGGTTTCGTGCCAGAGTACTACTCCACCCGAGCAGAACGACCCCAAGAATACTGACACCACAGAGCAAACGCTACCTGCCGACCTTCAGCCGCTTACTCTTTCCGTACCTGTGACGGAAGACTGGGTGTATTCTTCAAAACCTGCAATCACTATACATGCCGAGAACCCGAACAATGTCGCAGTCATGGCAGCAGCGAAGATGAGGATTGTAACTGATATGAAAGAGGCAGTGACCACGGTAACTGACAGTGTGGAGATTCCCGCCAAGGGTAAGAAGGATATTGTGATGACCACTACCGACCCGTTGGAACCGGGTTTGTACAGAGCCACCTGCAGTGTAAACGGCAAAGGTGCACGTAGTTCGTTTATCTTTGCCGTTGACCCGTTCAAGATAGTCTCCGCTCCCGACAAACAGTCCGACTACGACACTTTCTGGCAGACAGCCAAAGACCAACTGGCAGCTATCAACATGAATGCCAATTTGATAGAGCTGACCGGCAAAAGCAGTTCAACCCGCAAGGTTTATCTTGTGGAACTCAATTCGGTGCCTGACGGACTGACAGGCGAGCCGGTAGTGATACGCGGCTACTACTGCGAACCGCAAGACGGCGAGAAACACCCCGTCATCATGCACTTCTTCGGCTACGACACACAGAACACTAAGGCCAAAGTGGATTGCCCGTCGGGAGGATCTTCACAGTATGCAGAGTTCTATCTGTCGCACCGCGGCCAGTATATCAACAACCGACCCGAATCATCGCGCGTGGCAGACGGATTAGGCGACTTGACCAATCCATACGGCGACTGGTTCTCCTACAATTTCGGCAACAAAGACAGTTACTACTATCGCGGAGCATATATGGACTGCGTGCAGGCAGTACGCTTCATGGCGACACGCCCGACAAGCAACATGACCAAGTTGTTTGCCGAAGGGTCAAGTCAGGGCGGTGCACTCACCTATGCCGCAGCCGCTTTGAGCGACTACCCGTTCTCAGCCATCGCTGCCAACGTGGCTTTCCTCGGAGACTTCGCGGAAGCCCTGAAGATAGGTGGGCTCGCAGTTGAGACAGCCAGGAACTGCAAAGGGTCAATGACCGAACAGGAGATGATAGCGTTCTTCTCCTATTTCGACACAAAGAACCTCGCTACCCGCATCTCGTGCCCCGTGCTCGCCAGCAGCGGACTGCAGGACAACGTTTGTCCGCCGCGCACCAACATTGTGCCCTTCAACAACCTGCAGACACCTCAGAGCAAAAAGGAGTACATATTCGGACCTGAGATGGGACACGACTACCCCGCAGGTTGGAGCGCAAAGATGTGGAAACTCTTTAGAGAAAACATGTAGTGTTCGACTATTTGATTATTGACTAATTAACTTATTTACCATGAAACAGTTTGATATTATAGCATTGGGTGAGTTGAATGTGGACCTCATCCTCAACCAAATAGAGAGTGAGCCTGAGATAGGCAAGGAGAAGTTTGCCAAGCAGATGACCCTCACTCTTGGCAGCAGTACAGCTATCTTCGCCGCCAATGCCGCAGCACTCGGAGCTAAGGTGGCATTCTGCGGCATGATAGGTAACGATAGCTTCGGCGACTTGGTAGAAACCAGTCTGAAGAAGAAAGGTGTTGACACCCGCTACCTGATTCGTCAGGACAAATATGCTACCGGTGCCACCATCTGCATGAGTTATGACGAGGACCGCGCCAACCTCACATATCAGGGAGCAATGGACTATATGTCGCTTTCAGACATTAATCCTGAAGTTTTCACTAACGCAAAACATATCCATATCTCCAGCATCTTCATGCAGAGCGGAGTAAGACGCGACCTTATGAAGATACTCGAGCTCTGCAAACAGAATGGTGTCACCACCTCGCTTGACACGCAGTGGGACCCCGTAGAACAATGGGACTTGGACTACGCTGAGGTATTACCGCTTCTCACCGTGTTTATGCCAAACGAGACCGAGCTTAAGTTCCTCACTAAGAGCGAGACTCTGGAGGAGGCTGTGGAGAAGATTCGCCCCTACCTCAATGCTGCTGTCATCAAATGCGGTTCACGCGGTTCTCTGCTTCTTCAGAAGGGTAAGGCAGACCGCCGTCAGGCAGCACTGCTCAACAAACAGGTGGTGGACTGCATAGGCGCCGGCGACTCGTTCAACTCAGGCTTCATCACCCGTCTTGCTGAAGGCTGTCCGCTTGAGGTATGCCAACAGTACGGAAACATGACCGGTGCAGTCAACACCACAGCCGCCGGCGGAACTACCGCTTTCACATCACGCGAGGACGTTGAGCGCATAGGCAGGGAACGCTTCGGATGGAGCTGACAACAAACCGAATATGACAATTTATTTATGTACAACCCGTAATAATCTGGTACCATGAGGAAATTATTCTCAATTATCATATTATCCGGCATAGCAGCAGTTATGTATGCCGGTATCACCGAGCTCGATCCTGTCGTTGTACTTGCCGATACCAACTACAATGCCGCAGACTTCACCGTGCCTTCCTACACGGAGTTTCTCATGGCAAAAGAGGCTGCCAAAGCCGATCCTACAGAAGCCAAACTGCAGACGTTGGTTGACAAGGTTGCTGCCTTGCAGGACAAAGAGAATCCTTACAATATGGTAGCTAACATCAACGGCGACCCTCATACCTGTATGGCATTCTGCTGGTTAACCAACGAAGGTATAGAGGAAGGAGAGGTGCAGATCTTGGCAAAGAAGGATGCCACCGATGAAGATTTTGAAGCAGGAACAGATGTCATCACCATTGCTGCTACGCCCAAAACCACACTGAGACTTGTATATACAGGTTCATGCTTGTATGCACGCAAATACTCGGGCATTCCCGGTAATGTTCAATACAAGTATGTCAGTCACAAGGCATTGGCGGAGAATCTCACTCCCGGAACTGAATATTCGTGGCGAGTCGGTTATCCGGGTCATTGGAGCAAGATAGCACAGTTCCGTACCGAAGATGAGAATCAGGGGGAGTTCACCTTCCTCTATATGACCGACAGTCATATCATGAATGCATTGTATATCAAACAGGCACGACGCTGTGCGCTGGCTGCTGTCAAGGCTGTACCTGAAGCACGTTTCTGCGTATTCCCGGGTGACTTTGTGGAAGACGGGTCATATAACAACTCCGAGTGGGAATGGGAACGTTGGTTTGAAGAAGCACTCAACCCCGTAATTATGCAGATGCCCATAGTGCCCACTGATGGCAACCACGATGACAGCCCCAATATAAACTACACCTATCATTTCAATACTGACAACGAATTCAATAAGAAATACAATATCAAAGCACAGTTCGACGGTATAGTTTACAACTTCATTTATGGCGATGCACTGTTTCTTGTGTTCTCCATGCAGGATTTCTGGCGTGAATCGTACAGCTACAAAACAGGAACCTCAACCTATCTCACTCTGGATCTGGGCAGATGGTTCCGCAGAAAAACTGCCGAGAATGCTGACACTAAATATCGTATCTCGCTGGCTCACTTCAACCTTTTCTCGGGTTCGGACCACTCTACCGACAGCGAGCCGCCACTCTTCCGCACCACTATGCTGCCTACTTTCAAAGATTGCGAGATAGACCTTGCCCTTCAAGGACACGACCATACCTATGAAGTTATCGGTCCGGTCAATCCTGATACCCGCACTCCTATCCTCAACGCCATTTCCGACCGGAAAGAAGTTGCCAAGGATGCCAACAAGAACGCAACGGGTTATGAGGGCGGCACCTATCGTACCGACGACGGCACACTCTATTTCATCGGTGCCACTTGCGGAGAGAAACGCTACTACCCGCATAGCCGCCAGAGAATGGAGAATGACTATAACAACGGCAGACACGATGTTGAGAACTACTTCGACCTCTTCACGGGTATGTTCGGGCAACCGGGCGCACCGTCATTCTCAAAAATAACAGTAAAGAGCGACTGCATTGAAATCAACTCATATATAGCTCTCAACGATGACGGCGATTCCAGACTAATCAACTCCATGAAAGTGGTTCGCACCAAACCGCACGGAGTGCCAACAGGATTCGAAGATCTTGCGCCTGAGAAGAAACCTCAAGAAGGCAAAAAGTTTATCCGCAACAATAATATCTACATCCTACACAACGGCAAAACATACAACCTGCTCGGAGCGGAAGTGAACTTAAGCAAATAAAACAAACTCAACATACACCATGAAACAATATCTTCTTATAATTGCAGTTGCAGCACTCGCTTTCACAGCATGCTGCTCAAAGACGGAGAACACTGACAATCCCGCAGACAAGGTGTTGCTCAGTGATTTTCGCCCGGTGAACGTTAACAACATTCCCGCAAACAAAGTGGAAAAAGCCAAGTACCCCGTCATTGACATGCACTCGCACGACTATGCAGAGAATGACGAACAGATAAAGGAGTGGATACAGGTGATGGACGCAGTAGGTGTACAGCACACTGCCGTCATGCATTGCGCTTGGATAGGACGCCCCTTCGAAGAAGTGGCTCAAGCATACGCACCGTACAAAGAGCGGTTCAGACTCTGGTGCTGTTTTGATTACACCGATATCGATACTCCTGAAGGTCTTGAGAATTCTCTCAAGACTCTGGAGCGATATCATGAAATGGGAGCGGTGGGCATAGGCGAACTCGGAGACAAAGGGTTCGGTGACCTCTATGCACGCCCGGTTGAGGGTATGGGTATTCACCTTGATGACCCGCGCGTAAAGCCCCTTTTGGAAAAATGTGCCGAGCTCAAGATGCCTGTCTCTATCCACATCGGCGAACCTGTCTGGATGTACCTGCCTATGGACGAGACCAACGATGGTCTGCCCAACGGAGCTGCATGGCATGTAGATACAACCGATGTCAACTGCCTCGGCTACTACGGGCTTGTCAATACCTTTGAAAATGCCGTGCGCGAGAATCCGCAGACTCTGTTCATTGCTTGCCACTATCTCAACATGAACCACGACCTGCCTCGTCTCGGTGCCATGCTCGACCGTTACCCCAATATGTATATCGACATCGCAGCCCGCGTGGCAGAGGCAGCTCAGACCCCGCGTGCAACACGCGACTTCATCATCAGGTATCAGGACCGTATCATCTTCGGTACCGACAACGGCATGTCGGCAGATATGTACCACAATATCTTCCGCGTACTCGAGACCAACGACGAGCATTTCTACATCCCTGAGTACAACTACCATTGGTATCTCTCAGGTCTGAACCTGCCTGACGAAGTGCTGCAAAAAATCTATTACAAGAATGCTGAACGCATCTTGAACGAATACAAGTAAGAACAGATACCCTTACGAAAGAAACACGATAGATAATGCTCACTCCAGGCAATCTGTAAGCAATCTTTTAATCAACCATTATGAAACGGTTCTATTCATATTTGTTCCTTGCAGCGGCAGTACTCTCTGCATGCAACACGCCCCCTGCCTCCGACCGGCTTGTCTGCGACGAAGTGGAAATACAAAAGTTCCCTTACGGCGAGAAAGGCTTCTATGTTGAGAAACTGCAAACAGTCACTCCGGTCGAACAATACCCGGGATTGGAGGTTATAGAGACTAAGTACGTAAACCACGGCAAGCCACTTACCGTCCGCGCATACGAAATGTGCCGCACTGAAATTCGTGCCAAAGACACTGTTGTCTGGTCGCTGCAACCATCGTCAAGCAATGCACGTATGGACTGGGTTCTCCCCGTACAGCAAGGGTTCAGGAAGGAGAACTATCTCGGAATGAACAACTCTGACTACGGAGGAGGCATACCTGTGCTCGACCTCTGGCAGCGTGACGGCGGCATAGCTATCGGACTGTTCGAACCCGTACTACGCATGATTAGCATGCCCGTTGAGTGGAAACGTTATACAGACAAGGTTTGCATGGCGCTCAGATACGACCTCCCCGAGCCTGTTGAGTTCCTGAAAGGTGATACTATCACCTGTTTCAAAGCTTTCCGCTATACACATTCCGGCGACTACTTCAATGCACTCCGCACTTTCTCTCAGTATATGCAGCAGAACGAAGGCATAAAGATGCAACCCTCGGAGCCTGATGCCTTTGAACCTGTATGGTGTGCATGGGGATACGAGCGTCTCTTCACCATAAACGAAGTCATAGGTACGCTCGACAAAGTGGCGGAGTTGGGATTCAAATGGGTGGATGTTGACGACGGCTACCAGATTGCAGAAGGCGACTGGCAGACCAACAGCCGTTTCACGGGTGGAGACCGTGACATGCGACGCATGACCGACGAGATACATCGCAGAGGTATGAAAGCCAAATTGTGGTGGGCACCTCTGGCAGCCGACCCTGGGACAAGACTTTTGAAAGAGCACCCTGAAATGATGCTTCTGACAGAAGAGTGGGCACCGGAGTTCATCACTTGGTGGAACAGTTGGTATCTTTCGCCTGTCAATCCGGCTACTGATGCATACACACGCGACCTGCTAAAGATGTTCATTCAGACATGGGGCTTCGACGGACTCAAGATTGACGGTCAGCATCTTAATTGCTGTCTGCCTGACTACAACGATGCTTCACAGTTGGACTATCCGGCACAGGCACCTGAGCAGATGCCGTCTTACTTCGGCAAAGTGCTTGCCGAAACCAGAAGATACAAACCGGATGCTGTTGTCCAGGTCTGCCCGTGCGGATGTGCTGTCAACTATTTTCTCCTGCCTAACATAAATCAGGCTGTCGCTTCCGACCCCACTTCTTCCATGCAAGTCCGCATGAAACGCAAGGCTTATGCAGCCATGGCACCTGCTCTCGCCTATTATGGCGATCATGTTGAGCTAACTGACGGAGGCTGCGATTTTGCTTCACAGATTGGTGTAGGTGCGGTCATAGGCTCAAAATTCACATATCCCAAGGACAATCCTTATGTCACCGACGGCCCCTTCCTTCTCACACCCGAGAGAGAACAGCTCATTCGCAAGTGGATGCGCATCTTCAAAGAGAACGACCTCGCAAGAGGAGAATATCTGAATCTCTACATTTGGGGATTCGACCTGCCTGAAGCACACGTCATTAGCCAAAACAACGCAATGTACTATGCTTTCTATGCTGACCAATACAAAGGACAGATAGAACTTCGCGGATTGGAGAAAAACACCATGTACGCGGCTATAGAGTACACAGCCGATGAACCACGCCAATTCACCATAGACGGCAACAACCCATACATCGAAGCCGACTTTACAGGGAACTGGCTGCTGAAACTGACGAAACTATAAACAATACAAACCAACAATATTTATTAACACTTATTTAATCATCATGAAACGTTTACAAGCAATCTGTCTGAGTCTTTTGATTGCAGTGGCAGCCATGGCTGACATCAATGTCAAAGGAACAGTAATCGGTGCAGAGGACGGTGAGCCTATGCCCGGTGTAAGCATTCTTGTCAAGGGAACATCCACCGGTACTATCACAGGTATCGATGGCGATTTCTCGCTCACGGTTCCTGACAATGCAGTGCTACAATTCTCTTTTATGGGATTCAAGACGGTGGAACAAGCTGCACAACCCAGCATGAGAATTTCGCTTGAGACCGAAACCACCGAGCTTCAGGAAGTCGTGTCGCTCGGTTATTCGGCTGTAAAGAAAGCTGAACTTAGTTCGGCGGTTGTAACGGTATCTGCTGAGGCGCTTACCGATGTCACCTCAAGTGATATCGGAAACATGCTTCAAGGTAAGGTAGCAGGTCTGCAAGTAAGCAACTCTACCGGTCAACCGGGTGCAGCAGCAGAGATTCGTATTCGTGGTACGGGTTCTATCACCGCAGCCAGCGACCCTGTATATGTGGTCGATGGTGTGATGGGCGGAAGTTTCAACCCTAACGATGTAGAGAGCATCTCCATTCTGAAAGACGCCGGTTCCACAGGTATCTATGGTGCTGCTGCAGCAGGTGGTGTTATCGTCGTTACGACAAAGCAGGGAAGCAAAGACCAGAAACCACGCATCAACGTACGTGCCACTGTAGGTGCAACGCAACCTCTGTTCGGCAATTACGTAATGATGGGCTCTGAGGAACTCTACAACTTCCACAAGTACATGTACAACAACAATAATGTCAAGGGTGAGAACTTCAACGCTTTGCGTCCTATCACGCTGCTTGACGAAGACTACCGCTGGAGAGACTACTTCTTCAAAACAGGTATTACACAGGACTACTACATATCTGTTGCCGGCGGTACGAAGAAACTCGGCTACTATGCTTCGTTCGACTATTACAAGCAGGACGGTACATTCAAGCAAACAGGCTACGAGAAATTCTCCGGTCGTGCAAATATAAATGCAGAAATAGCCAAGTGGCTGGATATACGTCTGAGTACTTATTTCGACAAGTCAAATTCCACAAGCGAGTCTTCATGGGAGATGATGGACGATGCATACAACAAGATGCCTTGGGATAATCCGTATGATGCAGACGGCAACCTTGTGAAGATTGCAGCCGCCACACGTCCTGACAATGGCAAGGCGTGGTATTCTCAAAACAGATGGAACTCACTTTATAACGCACAGTTTGACTATGCAAAAGGTACAGGTCTTTCTATGGGAGTTGACATGCAGCTCAATTTCCACATCACAGATTGGCTGACTCTGCAATCCTCCAATCGTTACTCCCACAGCAACTCAAAATGGATAAGCTACAGCGACCCGCGCAGTAACGCGACTGGATACAACGGATACCTTGAGAACACTATCGATTTCTCTAATTCATTCGGTACAACCAACATACTCAAAGCCGCTTATCAGTGGGGAAATCACTCTGTTAACGGTATGGTAGGTTTTGAATACGGCCTCTGGAAGAGCGAATATACCAATGTTTCAGGTACAGGCATGCCCAATGGCGTTGATGCACTCAATGCTACCGTTCCGCAAGGGTTAGGCGGCTATGAGATTCCCGGTGCAAGTTGGGCTACATTCATCCAGGCAAGCTACGACTATGCAAAGCGCTACTTCATCACCGCCACTTTCCGTGCAGAGGCAAGTTCTATCTTCGCTCCGCAAAACCGCGTAGGTTATTTCCCGTCGGTGGCAGCAAGCTGGCTGATTAGCAACGAAGAGTTCATGAAAAGTCAGGACATTGTAAGCTTCCTCAAACTGCGTGCAAGTTATGGTGTAACAGGTAACAACAATATACCTGCATATAAGTATCTTGCGACCTATGCTCTGAGCACATCCTACCAGAATGTAACAGCTGCTATTCCGAGCCGTCTGAGCAACCCGTTGCTTCACTGGGAAACAGCCAACATGGCAACGGTCGGTGTTGACCTTACTTTCATCAACCGCATTGACATGTCTCTTGACCTCTATAATACCGACAATACAGGTCTTCTGCTTGATGTGCCGGTTGCTCCGTCAACTGGTTTCTTCGAGATTACCAAGAATGCCGGCACGGTTCGCAACCAAGGTATTGAATATCGAATCGATGCTACCGCTATCAAGACTAAAGACTGGCGTTGGGACATCGGATTCAACATAGGTTTCAACCGCAACCGCGTAACCTACACCCCGGACCACATACCATTCTTGCAGTCAGCTTCGTCCGTCAACCAGCAGGTAAAAGAGGGACAAGACATCTATTCATGGTACATGAAAGAGTGGGCAGGTGTTGACCCAGAAAACGGTGACCCGCTATGGTACGTTGTTGATAGCATAGGAGACTATGTGCTCGATGCAAACGGTAACAAAACAACTACCAACAACTATAAAGCAACCAACGCGCGAGTTGTAGGCAAGGCTACTCCTATATTCCAGGGTGGTTTGAACACACAGGTTAGCTGGAAAGGTCTCACATTGAGCATTAATACCAACTTCACCTACGGAAACAAAGTATATAACTACAACCGCCAGACTAACGATGCAGACGGTGCATATCTTGGACACAATCAACTCTCTATAGAGAACTCCAAACTTGGTTGGTCACGCTGGGAGTCCCCGGGTGACCAGGCGACCCATCCCAAAGGTGTGCTCAACGGCAACAAGAGTTCAAACGAAGTATCTTCACGTTATCTTGAGGACGGCAGTTTCTTCCGTCTGAAGAACATTACTCTCAGCTACGACTTTGCCGCAGTACTTATCCCGAAGAAATACATGTCAAAGTGCCGTGTTTATATTTCCGCCGACAACCTCTTTACTGCCACCAAGTTCTCAGGTCTCGATCCTGAAGTCAGCATCACTACCACTACCTACAAACTTGCAGGTATGTATTCCGATCACTATCCTGTTCCACGCAACATCGTTGGAGGAATTGAGATTGAATTCTAATTCAATTTGATAATTTGATGATTTCAATATTTGATAATTATAAAAATTTGACGATTATGAAAACTAAAGTATTATATTTAACCGCAGTTGTCGCTATGATGCTCGGTTTTTCCGGCTGCAATCTTGATTACTTTCCATCTGACGAGTTGAATGGCAGTGCCTTGCTTGCAGACGAAAGCGGTGCTGAATATATTATTGACGGGTGCTATGCCATGCTCAAGAATGAATATGAATACATAGAATATTCTTCAAGCAACTACTATGCCCGTCATTATACTCAGATGGCAGAATTCCCCGCCGACAACACATGTCTCTCAGGTCGTACCTCCGACCCTTTGTATCAGGCAACTTGTTACAAGATGACCGACCACCTGAAGAATGTAGAACTTTTGTGGTGGATTGGTTACAAGGTTATTTATTCCGCCAACTCGGTTATTGAAGGATTCAAGGAAGGCACTTCTGTTGAAAGCGACCAGCTTATCGGAGAGGCATATTTTATGCGTGCACTGATGCATTTCCAGATGTCAACTCTCTACTCAAAACCGTATGTTCTCGGTCGGGACAATCCCGGCATAGTGCTCCGTACAAGCACAAACACCGAGGAAACAAAACGTGCTACTGTAGGTCAGGTTTACGACCAGGTCGTAAGCGACTTGCAGAAAGCAGCCGAACTCATGCAGAAGCCGCGCGGCAATGCAGGCTATGCGTCTAAAAATGCAGCTTTAGGTTTGCTCTCACGCGTTTATCTCTACATGGAAGAGAATCAGAAAGTTCTCGATGTAATTAGTGAAATGGGTGATCCTGTTTCCTACCTTGACTCTGACTATCCCAACTACTTTGCCAAGGCTCTGTCGAGCAAAGAAACTCTGTTTGCTGTAGCTCACACTGCCCTCGAGACACGCGCCAAAGGTAGTATCGGAAGTATGTACAACGGAGCAGACGGTGTAGGATGGGGCGAAGTATATTGCAGCGACCCTCTTCTGAATCTCTATGAACGTTATCCTGACGACAAGCGTCTGACATATATCATACCTCAATATTCAGGGAACGATAATTATGTTGTCTGCTTCCCCATCCCTTCAGATGCAGATGACTTCAGAAGTGACATGACAGCCGGTGTGAAGACTGACTCAGAAGGCAAATATTGCGAGATAGAAGAAACCAAATATCGCATCGTTGAAGAAAAAGTGAACGGTATGAATCAGGCAGATCCTATGGGTGAGTACACTCAATACTATGTCAACTATGGTGGTGAGAAATGTTCGGCACGCATAATCAAATCTATGCTTAGCCGCAACACTTTCCCTATGTACTACGTAACCAAATTCTCGGGTCAGGACGGCGATCCGATGCTTTCCTCGCCTGTATTCCTCCGTTGGGGCGAAGTACTGCTCAACCGTGCAGAAGCGGAAGCTAAACTCGGTCAGGATGCCAAAGCCTTTGAGGATGTGAACGCCATCCGCAAGCGTGCCGGTATTCCTGAAGAGGGTATGTTCTCCGCAGCCAAAATGCATGGCTACACCAATGCTCTTGATGTGGTGCTTGATGAACGTCGTATGGAACTTGCCTTCGAAGGACACCGTATGTTCGACGTATATCGCAACCGCCGTGATATGGACCGCCGCTTTGCAGGCGTACAGCCATGGGAGGTTGTGAAATACACAGATGACAAGATTCAATACCCCATTCCTTTCAATGAACATTCCGTTAGCGGAATATCACAAAATCCCGGTTATTAACCGCGATTAATAAATAAACATGTTTAATTATTAATTTAAATTTTTCAAACAATGAAAAAGAACATTCTTTTCGCAGGATTTGTAGCTGTAATTGCTATTCTTGCAGCATCCTGCAGCTCTACCCCAAAGGTAGATGCACCAAAAGCCCGTTTCACTTATGAAGTTGACGGCATGAAAGTAACATTTACCAACGCATCAAAAGATGCAGAAACTTTTGCATGGGAGTTTGGTGACGGACAGACCTCAGCTGAAGAGAATCCCGTTCACGAGTATGCTGAAGCAGGTTCTTACTCTGTAAAACTCACAGTTAAGAATGCCGGTGGCGAAGACTCAATGACAGAAGAAGTTTCTCTTGAAAAAGCAATCATCACTGTTGATGGTGACTTCTCAGACTGGGCAGCTGTTCCGGCTGAAAGACTTGCAACAGCTTCTGCTTCAAGCGACAGCAAGTATCCTCGTCTTATCAACATGAAATGGTGTGCTGATGCCAACTTCATCTACTGGTATGTAGAGTACAAGCAAGAGGCCGGTACATTCCAGGTTAAGGACGAACAGACAGGCGAATACAAAGATGTTGAAGGCTGGTGGGTTGCTCCTATTGACATCTATCTGAATACAGATGGTGACGAGACTACCGGTTCCAACAGCTATCTTTGGGTTAACTCGGCAGCTGACTACCTGATTGAAGGTTTCTGGTCTGACAATTTTGAGACTGCCGGTATCTACTCCTTCCCCGCAGATGCTGACCAAGCTGAATGGGCGTGGGAAGATGCAGGTATAGTTGGTTCAACATCTACCTGCGACCAGGTTGCTCTTGCCAACGGCAACACAGCCATCGAAGGCAAAATCATGATTGCCATGCTCCCCGGCGGACTTAAAGGTCTGAAGGTTGGTGTATTCTGCTCCAATACTGCTTGGGGTGAGTCCGGCTGTCTGCCCGAAACCACTGAGGTTCTTGACGCAGACGGGGTTGCAACAACAACTCCGAGTCCTCTGTTGGAAGTTCCACTGCCCTAATGTTATTTCAAACGGGTGACCGCTCTTAGCGGGGCGGTCCCCGTTATTTATTCAGACAACTTTATTATTTAATCTAATCACTATTATTTAATCTAATCACTTGGTTATTATGTACAAATTCCGTTATATTATTGCTATTCTTGCATGCGTACTGGCAGCATGCTCATCACCGGTCACACCTGTAGAACCTGAAACGGAAGATGACGGAATGCGTCATGATTCCCTCACCGAGATATACGACCTTTTCTGTAATCCTGAGCGCGGATTCCATGTTTTCAAAGAATTTCACAGCCCGAACCCCGAACAACTTACTGCCGGCGGAATAAAAACAATCTACGACATGGGCTATTCGCTTGTGCTTAACAACTACTATCTGAAAGACTACCGCAACTGCGCAATACCCGACTCGTATCTTGAGGTTGTACGCAACAACATGCAGGCACTGCGCGACGGCGGCTGCAAATGTATTCTAAGATTCGCATATACCGACAATGAAAGCCAGACGCCACGTGAGGCTCCGGTTGACACTGTACTCAAACATATATCTCAAATAAAGCCCATTCTGCAGGAATATGCCGATGTCATCTTTGCCATGGAGGCAGGATTCGTAGGTACGTGGGGCGAATGGTACTACACAACCTATTTCAAACACCAGCCTTCCGCACGGGAGGATTTTGTTGACCGGCGTCGGGTGCTTGACGCACTGCTTGACGCACTGCCCAAAGAGCGAATGATATGCGTCCGTACCCCCGACTTCAAAAGAAGTTGTTTCGGCTATGGATTGAAAGACACAATCACTCTGGCAGAAGCTTTCAACGGCTCCGACAAGTCGCGCATCGCCTGCCACGATGATGCATTTATGGCCGACGAAACAGACATGGGCACATTCACCGTATCAGCCGACCGGGCCTATTGGGAGGCAGAAACAAAATATACAATCTACGGAGGAGAATCGTGCCGCACAGGCAAATATGCAAGCTGCGATAATTCGCTTGCACAGATGCAGGCTATGCATATCTCGTATCTCAATATCAGTTATCACAAGGGGGTTATTTCCGGTTGGCAGAATCAAGGATGCCTGGAGGATATGCGACGGCTCATAGGCTACCGCCTTGTGTGCACGGATGTGGCAACTACCAAAGAGCCGAAGGCAGGCGAAGACCTGAAAGTGAAACTGACAATAATAAACGAAGGCTTCTCTTCACCAAAAAATCCGCGTGACATAGCCGTCATGCTTGTCAACGCAGATGATCCGGATGATGTCGCCTCTTTCACTCCCGACTGTGACCCCAGATTCTGGTTCCCGGAAGGAGAACATTACGTTGAAGCCAGATTCAAACCTGAGAAATCAGGCAACTACAAGATATATCTCAACCTGCCTGACCCCAAACCGACACTTGCAGGCAATCCGAAATTCTCTATCCGCCTTGCCAACAAAGACTGCTGGGAGTCTGCTACCGGCTACAACTACCTGACTACTGTTGAAGTGAAATAAACAAAATATCAATCAATATGAAAACCAATATCCTGAAAGACAAGTTATGGCTTGTGTTTATCCTCATTACCGTTGTCACATGGGGTGTATGGGGAGCTTTCTCGGGTTACCAGATTCAGAACGGAATACCCGATACAATAGTCTATATCGTATGGGCTTTGTCGATGATACCTTGTGCCATAGTGGCACTGATTATCAACAAAGGCAAATTTATGTGCGACTGGAAATCGGCAGCATTAGGTTGCACCGTAGGTTTGCTGGGTGCAGGCGGACAGTTGGTGCTCTTCAAAGCCCTCACCCTTGGTCCGAGTTACATCATATACCCGTTTATCTCCATGTCGCCGGTGATAGTGATTACTATGGCAGCGGTATTTCTGAAAGAGAAAGCCACACGCTGGCAGATAGCAGGTATAGTGGTAGCATTGGCAGCCATTCTGCTTCTCTCGCTTGAGACCGGTCAGGAAGGCAGTCCGGTAAGCGGATGGCTGTGGATAGTACTGGCAATACTGGTTCTTCTGGCATGGGGTATTCAGGGTTTCTTCATGAAGTTTGCCAACAACTCGATGGATGCCGAGTCTATTTTTATCTGGATGGCTATCACGGCTGTAATACTGATTCCTGTCGCATGGTTTATGAACGGCGATGCCACTGCTTTCATGCAGACTGAACATGCCGTCAGAGACTGCTGGGCGTCGTTCGGCATACAGATACTTAACTCTATCGGTGCCCTGACTCTGGTTTATGCATATCGCTATGGCAAAGCAGTTGTGGTTTCTCCAATGGAAGGTTTATCGCCTATGGTTACCGTTCTCCTCTCACTGATTATTCTGCAGGTTATACCCAATCCTCTGCAGATTGCAGGCATCTGCTGCGCAGCATTTGCGATGTACGCCTTGTCAAAATAAGAAGCGAATGGGATTCCATCAACTATTCTTCTGATTATCTGAATATATAAACACCTGTAAAGGTTAATATAAATATAGTTGATTAAAGTTGTGTTTCAGGAAGGCAGCGCGATGTGAATTGAGCTGCCTTCTGCCTTCTAAAGAAAAAGTTACATATTTGGGCAGAATAGAAATCATACCCATCTTTATAAAAACAACCCGTTGGCGGAATTACCCCAGCGCATATTTAATTCTCCCAATCGGTTTGTTGTTGATAAAGTTAATATATTGTAGGACAGTGATTGCGCTGATTTTGCTGATAATACGAGCAAAAAGTCCTACTTGTTGTTTGGCATAATTGCGACATACCATAAATTGGTCATCCAACTGTGAGAAA
>JAFVBR010000024.1 GCA_017479885.1 Paludibacteraceae bacterium
AGTTCCGCCATTCTTACAGACGATCAGCAGGACAATGAGAAGTACATGACCAATGTAATAAAGAGGGAAAATAACCTGAAGCAGACACAATATTCTGTAAGCGGACTGGAGTGGGGTACTCCATATTACATATATGTACGTTCGGTATGTGACCGTGAGGCTGATGATGGCGTGAGTCTGTGGTCGAGTCCTACTGAATTCACCACGAAAGTTCCAAATCCGATGCCTCTGCCTTATAAGGAGGAATTCGATAGATGGGGAAGCTCGTCGACTAACGGCTACAAACTTCCTGCCCAAGGTTTGGAAAACGGCTGGCAGAAAGTGTCGGCAGGCAACTATCCTTATCTGACGACAACCAACTACAGTTCGCCCGCATCGCTATATCTTTACAATTTCCAGGGTGCTACGACCGCCTTGTCCAGCCGTTGCGGTTATGCTATTGCTCCACTGCTTGCCACCCAGGATCTGACAGATGTCAAGGTGTCGTTTTTCGGAAGGGCAGTAACAGCGGCAACTACGGCTGAACAGGCAGCTTCATGCTATGTTGATACATTGTATATTGGTGCAATGACAGACCCGAAAGATTCCACCACCTTCACTTTGTTGAAAGAAGTGTCGGTACCGACAACGACTTTCAAGGAGTACAATGTGGTATTAGACAACTGGGCTCCGTCGTACGGAAATTATATAGCTTTTACGACCGCCCATGCATGGTCGCCGCGTGCAACCAATCCGACAACAGGTGCTACAGGTACTATATACAATTCGTTGTATATTGATGACGTCATTTTCTCGATATATACCGACAGCAAGCCCCTGTCGCTTGAAACGACGGACGTACAGGGCGACAACGTGAGTGTGAGCTGGTCGGGCCGGGCATCTGACGGCTGGACCATTGTGGTGGCAACAAAGGAAATCAATCCTGACACTGTGTCTGCAACGACAAGTGGAGTAGTGCTTAAAGATACTGCGATAGCAAGTACAGTCTTTGACTACAAGATAGAGAACCTGACGCCGCAAACATGGTATTACATCTACTTGAAGCCGACGAAAGGCAAAGAGTGGAGCAGTATAAGTGCGATGACACTCTGTCTGCCCCTTACTCCGACCAAGAGTTTCATGATGGACTTCGAGTATCTCGGAGACTCCGCTGCAACAGCCCAAACAAAATATGTGCCTGATTGCTGGACTGCATACAACGAAAGCAACACAACAACGGCATCATATATACCGGGCATATACCGTTATAGTACGACAGCCTCCATTACGGCAACAAGTTACTGCCGTCCCGGTGGCAGAAAATCGATGCACGTATATACCTACATACCTGCTACGGCTACTGCGACCTCAGCAGGTCCGGCAGTGTTCGCAACACCCGAAATCAAGGTGAATGACATGGCATCGCTGTATGTGTCGTTCTGGTATAAGGCACAAAGTAATACATACACGTTCGGTTTGGGCGTGATGAAGGACCCGGATGATTTCAGCACATATACCGAGTTGGCTGTCATCTATCCCGGTAATACCAACTGGAACCAGTATGAATACGTGCTCGGTGACCTCGGTTACAAGCCGGAGATGGGCAAGTATGTGGCATGGGTGGCAGATTTGCATCTTGACAAATCAACAGCCCGCTATGCAGGCGGCTACATAGACGACATACAGATGTACGAGCAGACATGTAAGGCACCTCAGGTGAATATCAGTCAGATAAGCGATACTTCGGCAATAGTGATGACCGGTCTGCCATCGAGTTCGGTAATTACATATACATTGTTCAAGGATACGGTAGTTGATGCTCTTGTGCTCAATGATCCTGATTCAGGCAGTGTTTATATGCAGAAGATGGTAGCTGCCGGCAAGGTGGCTCAAGCTGACACACTTGCCAACGGAGCCGGTCAGATACTCCATGACTTGGAAGAGTCAACCGACTACACGATAGCACTTCAGATGCTTTGCGACGAGGGTGCGACATCTGTGTATGTACTCAATACGTTTACGACGCAGTGCGCCGCCAAACCATTGTCATACTTCGAGAAGATAGACTTCGAGCGTATAACTATTGACGGAAAAGAAGTGAATATCTACAACGATACCACTTATAACTCCACAACTGCGACATGGGCAGGCGGTGCTCGTCCGATAGAGTGCTGGATGTTGGGTAACAAGGCAATGGATCCGAGCAACAAGACAGCCGGATTTGTGCCGTATGTTGTCCGCCGAACCGCTACTCAGACGAATACAACCATTGTTCCGTCCGACTGGAATGCGCTGCGCTTATATTCGACCACAACGTATAACGGTGCGTACGCTATAATGCCTACGCTTGATGTTGACGACATACGCAACTATCAGGTTAGTTTCAAAGGACGTGCAAACGGCGGAACAGCACTGACCAAGTCGGCACTGACAACATATGCCGGTGGTATAATAGTCGGAATAGTATCAGACGCGAGTGACCTTTCCACATTCATGGCTCTTGACACATTGTATGTACAGGACACTGCTGTTCACAAGATGGTAGTCCGTTTTGACAAGTACAAAGGTGATGCCGACGGCAATATGGGCAGACAGATAGCCTTCATGTCGGAATTTGCGAAGACCAACGTGTTTGTAATAGATGATATTACAGTGAGCGAGGCAAGTAGCGGTTGTCAGATACCTCTTCACTTGCGTGCCAACCCGAACGTTTATGACGCAGAACTCAGTTGGGAGTCGTCAGCCGACAGTTTCTATGTATATATAGCAAACGAGGTTGTAGCCTACGACAAGTGGGATACGTATGCCAAGTGGCTGGCTGTCAAAAAGACCGACAAGGAGTCAGTGTTCGTAGATGGTCTGCAAGGCTCGAAGCCTTATTATGCATACATCAAGGCAGTATGCCAAGACACGGCACAGTGGGCTCTGGATCCGTTGTATTTCAAGACCGAGTGTCCCGAGTCGCTGATGTTGCCTTATGAAGAGAACTTCGACAGTTACGCTACCGGCGGCACGAGTCACCCTGATTGCTGGGATGTATATTACAACAACTACAATCTGATAGACAATCCTACCTCAACAATTTATCCATACGTTTATTCTACAGCTCATTACGGTACAAGCGGAAACGGCATGTATTTCTACTATTACGGAACATACAACACGCCTGAGAGGCGTGCAACTGCTGCAACACCCAGAATAGGCGGTAAGATAAACCAGACGATGGTGTCGTTCGTATATAGGAATTCAAGCACGACAGCTATATCGTCATCGAGCGATTATACGGGATACTTGATAGTAGGTTTTGCAAGCGAGACATCAACTCTGGACACTCTGCTGAAGACGTTTGTGCCGATAGATACGATAGCTGTTAAGCCTTACAATGGTGCTGATGCAGTATGGCACGAGTATGTGCGTGAGTTGTCGGATGTAAGCGGCGAGAACATGCACTTAGTGCTCGCAACTTATAATCCATGGGGTACGAGCACGACATATCACGCCGGTCAGGGCGGAAGCATATATCTGGACAACCTGAAAGTAGAGAAGATTCCTACCTGCTTCACTCCATCTGTTGAAAGCGTTTCCAACGTGACATTCGAGACATGTGATGTGAGCGTCAGTCCAGCCAAAGAGAAAGATACGAAGTGGGATTTGATGATAGTAAGTGGTGACGAGAAAGACACTGTTATGGTGACAGACACACTGACAGTGATACCTGTGAAAGGTTTGAAGAACGGCACAACTTACACCGTGTATGCTCGTACCAATTGCGGCGATGGTGATGTAAGTGCCTGGTCTGCAGGGCTTGACTTTAATACTCAGAAACTGATTACAGACAGTGCGTTCTATGGTTTTGAGAATACCGAACGTACAACGTTGATTCCTACTTCCACTTCTGATTCGTATGTAATTCATCCTGATTTGTCGGTTCAGAATATATCGAAGGCAGGCACTTACGCCACGAGCTATTCATATATTCCTTACAACTACAGCAATTCTGCAACCATTACGTATTCGCGTACAGGTGAAGCGGCTTTGAGGATGTACAATTGTTTCAGTACGACAGCGACCTCTTGCTGGACGAATGCCTACGTTAAACTACCTCAGATTGAGAATGCCCAGAACAAGCAGTTGAGTTTCGACATGAGGGCCGGTTATGCCGGTGGAGACACCATACTGGAGACGAACCAGTACTATAGGATGGCTGAACTGGAGATAGGAATGATAGATGCAGATGCAACAGATGTCAGCAGTTATGAGACATTGGCATCGTTCAAGATGTCTCCTCTGTACCTGCATGAGAAGGCAATAAATGCAAATAACCGTCTGTTTGACCACATTGTGTTCCCGTTGCCCGAAAAACTGACAGTAAACAAGAAACTCGTGTTGCGTAATATAGGAACGGAAGCAACAAGTTATATTTACCTTGACAACTTGACGATAGAGCCCAAGAAGCAGAATGTGGCAACACCGAAGTTCAAGTCGTCGGCAGTAAGTGCGACAACTCTGACATTAAACTGGGACAAGAACGGTGCGGAGAAGTGGAATGTATATGTAGTTGATGCAGATGCAGCCATCAATTTCCCGCTTGATTCCGTAGCCGCTTCAGATATAGTAGCCGACAAGAAGGATGTGACGGATACTACAGTCACCTTCAGCGGTCTCACCCCCGGCAAGAAGTATTATGCTTACCTTCAGTTGGCAGGCGAGAGCGGCATAGGTGCGACGTCGATCCGTCGTCCGGAGATAATGCCATTGAGTGAGAAAATAGCCGTTACTGACACCATAGACTTCGAGAGCGGTTTGGTATCTCTGTTCGGCCCGACAGCTGCGGCAGCAGACTCTGCATATCTGACATTGCCGGGTTGGTATATGGGTAACAAGCGCTATAACGGCAGGGCTTATCAAGGAGATGTCCACACGTATGGAACATACTACTCGGGTAATACTCGTTCAACGACGTACCAGTACATGCGTTATAGCCATAACAAGAATACGAGTGCCGACAAGGACAAGAATGCGTTGCGCTTGTATAATGGAACAACCACCGGTTACAACGGTGCTTATGCCGTAATGCCGATGATTGATTGTGACCAGCTTGACACATTGCAGCTCAACTTCTGGGCGCGTCCGTTCTGGGGAACCAGTGTGGAAACTGCCCCGAAGGTAGGTGCTGCTACAAGTACAGCGCCGCAGCGTCCGCTGATAGTGGGAACAGTGACTGACCCGAACGACATCTCCACATTTGAGGAGATACAGCGGTTCACCTATAGTGACTTATCTCTTACGACAAGTACCAACCTGTTTGAAAATGAGGACTTGTGGTATGATGAGTTTGCGATTTCACTTGCCGGCACGGAAGGAAAGTATATAGCATTCCTTAATGATACAATAGGTTACTGGTTTATTGATGATATATCATTCGGACCAGCCACATGCTTTACTCCTGCCGGATTGAAGTCTTCGGACGTAACCAACAAGTCGGCAGTGCTGAGCTGGAAAACCTTCGTTGACTCAAAGAGCAGGATACAGGTAGCAACAAGCGGTACCTACGCTTCGAATGCAATAGCCATCGACACATTGGTAGCCGAGGGTGTAAATTCGATTACTGTCAGCGGCTTGGAAGGCAGTACGAGGTATGTATGGCATGTAAGGTCGGAATGCGGCGGAGAACTTGGCAACAGCAAGTGGACCAGTGACGGTGAGTTTGACACCGGCTGTCCTGCAGTAGGAAGCGGAACCAAATACAGTTTCGAAGCAGCCGAAGGTCTTGTAATCCGCAAAGGAGCAACCAGTGCGACATACAGTATTCCTAACTGCTGGCGTGCAGACGGTACATATACAACCAAGAGCAGTACGTATATTCCATACGTAGTGTCATCTTCGGGAACCACATGGTATTCACACGCATCGGATGCGCTAAGTGGAACAGAGACCAACCTGAACGGAATGTATTTCTATAACTCGCAGAGTTATTTAGGAACGTCAACATATTACCGCAGTTGGGCCGTTACGCCTGAGATAAGCGGTGATATTCAGGATATGCAGGTTTCGTTCTATATGTTGCCAAACTCATATAATCCGCAGACGCAACTATTGGCAGGTGCGGCAACAACAGCCAACTATACTTCGGTTGTTGTGGTTGGTTTGCTGAGTGATCCTGATGACATGTCAACATTTATTCCGGTAGATACGCTTGTGTATGACCGTGTAAATCCCACGCAGTCAACTCCTGCAACTCCTGAGAACGACTACATGTGGCAGAAGATGACTGTGAACTTTGAGAATGTGAAAGAAACGGATGCACACTTCATTTGCTTTGTAGGTGATGCCAATATAGCTATGGAGGTATGTGCCGAGAAACTGGCATCGTATTTGGAGACAACATCTTCATGGTACGTATATAACAGATTCTACATTGATGACATATCAATAGAAACCAAGTCGGAGTGTATAATTCCTTCCAATGTGAAAGCAAGCAACATTTTGAAAGATGCAGCTATGATAACATGGGAGAGTGAAGGCAAGGCTGATATTGTTGCGGTATATACGAGTGCGCAACTTACAGAGTCAACACTTGTAGTCCGCGATACGGTTGCCAACGATACACTGGAGATTTTCGATTTGGAACCATTCACAAATTATTATGTGACTGTGCAGGCAATATGTGCGGAGGATATGGAGTCAGATCCGAGCCAAACTTATGAGTTCCACACGCTTCGTGTACCGAAGGTGGCAGAGACATTCATGACCAACATCAGGATTCCTGCTGACTGGGAGAGCGGAACCGGTCGTGCAGAAGACGTGTTTGCCGGTACTGCTGATATTGTCCCGGCGACTACATACGCATGGTATCACGGAACTGCTCTGGACGGACTGGTTTATCCTCACCAGTACATGTACATGTATTCAACCACCACATTGCCTACCGATGCTACTCTCGACTCGGCATATCTGGGCAGTACGTACCAGAAGTTCGGTTGGATGATTACTCCGTCAGTAGTACTTGACGATGAGCATGACGCATGGCTGACATTTACGGGCTTCATGTCCGGTTACGGCAGTGTAGATGGTAGTCCGAGCAGTTCGACGACAATTTACAGGAAGGCGGACTTGAACGGCAAGGATGATCAGTTCATGGTTATCGTATCCGACGATAACGGTGAGACATGGAAACGCGAGAACGCCATTATATGGAACAATGAAACAGGTGAAGACAACGGCATCCGTGTTGACGGCAAGGATCGTAACCACTGGTACGGCAAGGGCGATTATTCGCTTTCAGACCTTGCAGTTACGAAGGATGAGGCCGTAGCCAATCCGATACGTGTGGATTTGTCGAAGTACAAAGGCAAAACCATCAAAGTTGCATTCTATGTGGAGAATACGCTTCACAATGCAAGAAACTACATGCGCATCTCCCACCTTAATCTGAACTACTACGTAGTGGAACAAGGTACTCTGACGAACTGCCAGTATGAGGAGTTTGACGAGTCTCAGACATTGGGCTTTGCCATAGATGAAGACAGGATAGCTTCCGGAGCCCAGCATTTCGAGCGTATTGTATATGCTCCTGCTTTGGATGCCGACCTGAGCGAATATACAGGCTCGTTCCTCGACTCGCTCTATGTGCTTGATGCCGAAGTGCTCTCAGCTCCGACTTACGTGATAAACGCTACCATCTGCGAGGGTGAAGAGTATTCAGACAACAACTTCATTCCGCGCATGGAATCAGGAACGTACAAGCAGAAAGGAGTATGCACTGAGACAGGTTGCGACAGTATAACGGTTTTGAATCTGACAGTGATACCTCGTCAGTACACCGTGGTGGAAGACACTATCTGCGAGGGTCAGGCATATCAATTCAACGGCAAGGAATACCTGACACGTACTATAACAAGCGACACGCTGACATCTGTAGTTACGGGTTGTGACAGTATAGTGACATTGTTCCTTGAGGTTGTACCTGCTTTGAAGGACGAACGTACGGTTCAGATATGCTCGAGCAACACGTATTACATGAGTGAGAAATATCCGGCTTTGGACCAGTCAGGCCACTACGTTGACACCATTAAGAATGTTGACGGTTGCAACGTGGTAATCGACTTGAATCTGACAGTATATGACACATTGTATTCATCATACGAGGTGACCACCTGTGCCGGTACTCCTGTAATTTATGAAGGCCAGACCTTCACAGAGGCGGGCGTATATCCGGTATATCTGAAGTCGGCAGCCGGTTGTGATTCATTGGTAACTCTTACGGTTAATGTTACTCCGGTTTATCTGGATACACTCAATATCCAGATATGCAACGGGGAGACATATCCGTTCAACGGTTTGGACATCAGTGTCGCCGGAGAGTATAAGGAGACGGTTTCAAGTATAAACGGATGCGACTCCACCACCGTATTGGTTCTTGATGTACTTGAGAAACAAGAGCATTACGTGGATACGGTTATCAACGAAAGTGATTTGCCCTACTTCTATGGTGATGTAACCTATCCGATCGGAACCGAACCCGGTGTATATGAAGATACCATTACGGATGCCGGCGTATGCGGCGGAGTGTTGTATCATAAACTTACTATCATATCAGAGACAGGCATTGACAACCTGAAGGCAAAGGATTTGAGACTTACGCCAAGTGTGATAAACCGCGATGAAACGGTTGCAGTATCAAGCAAGTTCACAAGTTCCGAGCTCAAGGGCATGCGTATAGACGTATATGATATGACCGGCAAGCAGGTAATGACAACTACCGAAGTCGGCAATCCTATAGAAATAGACTGCTTCCACGTGAGCGGACTGTACAATGTCCGTATCACAACGGGTACTCAGCAGGTATATATAGGCCGTGTAGTGGTAAGATAAAACCACTGATACATGAGAAGAAAAGTCCGGCACTGTCGGACTTTTCTTTTTGTCGGAAAATACGATTATTAAGTAATAAAAAATGAAATTATACTTCAAAGTATTGCACAATTAAAAAAAAAAGCGTAATTTTGCGAGCAATTTGTAAAATGGGTTGGTTTAGGCATGAAGATGCAAAAACTTATATTGTCAGTATTCTGTTCTGTCTTGATTGAAGGTGCATGCGCGCAGGTGCAAAATTTTGCATTTGCGGGTGCGGATGTCGGTTATGCAGCGCTATTGGACAATAAGAAGGCTGCACAACCTGCCTTTGGAGCAGGAGCCTCGATAAATATAGGTTATGAGTTGCAGTATCGCAAGTTGTTGTTTGATGTAGGGCTGACCGGTCGGTTCGCCCGGTCGGTAAATACTATTTCGGATGATTATCTGTATCTCCGCATGCTCGATACCGAAGGAGATGAATTCAATTATAACTGCCACTTTTTCAATACTGTAAACAAGCTGAATAGCGCATATATCTCTGTGCCGGTGATGATAGGTTTTCAAACAGGCAAAATGTATATGCTTGCCGGAGCGAAGATGTTGTTGAGCATTGCCGGAGTATCGGAAGTATCGACTTATTTGACGACAACTGCCAGTTATGACCGCTACATCGGCGAATTGCAAAACATGCCTGACCATTTTGTATTTGAAGACAGGTACATGGAGGGCAATGCGAACTCTCTTTTGTTTGCGCCCCAACTAAATGTATGTGCCGAGATAGGCTGGCGTCTGGAACATTCGATTGTCGGTGTTACGGGATATGATGTTCCTAAGAAGAAGATTCAGTACAGGATAGGTCTGTTTGCAGAGTACGGCGTACTTGACCAGCATAAGCACAATGCTACCCAATCGAGGCTTTCGTATTATGACAACGGCGAGGGTTTGCAATACGACATAAACCACATATACGGTTCGGTTGAAGCGAACGATCTGAAATTGGCAAACCTGTTTGTAGGTATCCGTTTCACCGTGCTTTTCAAGATACCCGAGACCAAAGATTGTGTGCTCTGTAAAGATAACGCCGGTTTCAAGTCCGTCAAGGGCGGAGGAAAGATAAATGCGGAGTTGCATCCTCATTTGAGCAAGAAATAAATTGTCAATAATAGAACAATAGAATATAGATAACGTATGAACAATACAAGTAAGATACTGACTATATGTTTGGCATTGATGTTTTCAATGCTGGTATGCCCGGTAATGACTATTCCTGCCTCTGCTGCAGTCTCGCAAACTCAAGCTCAGAAGCAGAATGCCCAGCGCCAGAAGGAGGCGGAGAAGAAACGCAAGGCTCAGGAAAAGCAGAAACAGCAACGGCTGAAGGAGCAGGCAAAACGCCAGAAAGAGCGCGAGAAGGCAGAGGCACAACGCCAGGACAACAAGGCCCGTCAAACGGCAGAGAATGCTAAAACCAAGCCGTCTGCCGGCAACAATGCCAAGTCGGATGCACGTTCGCAATCAATTATAGGCGCAACTGATGCTTACGAACGCAGAGTGGCGGAAATAGAAGCTCAGAACAGAAAGATAATAGCCCGTTCAAGACGCGATCTGACTCATGCGATAGGAGTATGGGGTATGATGGGATATTCGGCAATGTTCCAGAATATCAAAGAAGCCGATGACGGTACGGGCTTCTCAGCAAAGACTTTAGGCGGATTCGGAGGCGGTGCCGGACTCGGGTACCAGTTGCGATACAACAATTTCCTGTTTAATACGGGAGTGGAGTTTGAGATGTATAACTCGGATACCAAATTGTACTCGCCTTCAGTATCTGACGACTTGCTGGCACGCACATATTCTGTTGCTGAGTATCCTACGATGAGTTATGACTACCGATTCAGAATGAATGACAAATGGAGCGGTGGTTTTGTGCAGATTCCGGTGCTTTTTGGCGGCGAGTGGGGCAGATGGTATTTTCTTGCCGGTCCGAAAGTGGGTATAGGAGTGCTCGGAAAATCGGAGGTGTCGTCGGTTCTGTCAACCGATTTGTACGATGTGGAGTTGCCTGACAAGATTTTTGACATAGGTTCGCATAGTGTAGTCACCGACAGAGATATGGGTGTCAATGCAGGAACACTGAAATATAATGTGAACTTGGGTTTGGCTGCGGAAGCAGGCATATATCTTGACGAGTGGCTTCAGCCCAAGCCGAAGAAAGCCAAAGGGCGTGGCAGACAAAAGCAAGAGGATAATTTCTTATCGCACTTGCGCTACCGTCTCGGTGTCTATGCGGACTATGGTCTTCTTAGCGTACAGAGCGGAAAGAATCTGGCTGACGGTGCAATAGATATACCGCCGGTATTGCCCGGTAATCCGGACCCGCTTGTTTACCCTGTTAACTCCGCTCTTTCAACCACTTATGCTGCCGGTGCGCGCGTAAATCCGTTTCTTGTAGGAGTGAAACTGGCAATATTCTACCAGTTCCCCAAGAAACAGGAGAAACTGATTCCCATACCGGCTCAGCCGATGCCTTTGTTCAGAGCGAAGGTGGTTGATGCTGAGACAGGGAAACCTGTTCAAGGTGTGATGCTCTCCATGTATAACACTGTGAAAGACAAGCAGAGCAGCAAAACGTCCAATAAAGACGGTGTAGTGATTCAACGCATGCCCAAAGCAGAATATCAGTTGTGGGCACTTCGGGCGGGATACGAACCGAGTGATACGCTCAGCTTGATGCTTTCCAAAGATATGGCAGATACTCTGCTTATCAGTATAAAGGCTGAAGAAGTGCCGACAATATATTATCTTACAGCATACGTAAGAGACGCAGAAACCAATAATCCGTTAGCTGTGCAGGTAGCAATAGCGGACGGCACAACCCAGGTGTATTCAGGCGAGACAACTGAAGACGGATTGCTTGCAACCGACCTTCTGCCGGGTACGTATTACGCTCATCTGTCAACAGCAGGCTTCATGCCTTTGGATGATACGTTACGATTTGAGCAAGACACACTCAGCATCTATATGCAACGCATAAAAGAAGGCAAGAAAGTGGTACTGCACAATCTGTTCTTCGCTACCAACAAAACTCAGATACTGCCCGAGTCGGAAGAGGCTTTGGAAGAACTGGCTCAGTTCCTGACAGACAATCCGACAGTGGAGATACTTATCACAGGTCATACCGATGCCGTAGGTTCGGATGCTGCCAACCAGCGTTTGTCGGAAGGTCGTGCCAAGGCTGTGTGCGACGATTTGATTATGCGCGGTGTAAGTGCCGAGCGTATAGCATCGGAAGGCAAGGGCGAGAGTGAACCGATAGCAACCAACGATACAGAAGAGGGACGTGCTCTCAACCGTCGTGTAGAATTTACGATAACAGCTACAGGAGGTGAAGATATACGCCAGATATCAGAATGAAGAAAAGGCTTATCTACATATTGATAGCATTATTGCCGTTGATGCTTTGCAATGCCCAGTTGGCTGACCGCATATCAATTCCTTATGAGTGCGATTTCGAAGACCAGTCGGAAACGGACAAATGGGTACTGAACTACAATACGCCCAATGCGACCGACCAATGGGTGATAGGCAGTGCAGCCCGCAACGGAGGAAAACACGGCCTGTATATTTCCGCATATTCGAAGTTGGATGATACCATTCCCGGTTACAATTCGGCATTGTTCGGTGCGCGTCCGAACAAGGTTATGGCGTACAGAAAGTTCCGTGTTCCTCATGGTGCGGCTTCGTATGATGTATCATTTGACTGGCGCATGGTAGGTAACCCGATTAGTCAGCAGCAGGCTGCGTTTTATGTATATTGTGGTCCTGCAATACAGCTTACTTCGGGCAATTATCCGTATTTGAATTACGTGAGTGAAACATCGGGTACGGGCTTGCCGGCTCGAATGCAATTTTCGGCTTTTGAGGTTGACGGAGTTTCCCGAACTTATTGGAATTACAGCAATGGTTCGAAAACATGGAAATATGCTCATCAAGCCAAGCAAGCTCCTTTGAGAGTTACCGAGTCTGCGTCTGATGAGGAATTTGTGATATTGTTTATTTGGGTTAACAATACGATGTCAATAGGTCAGACCAATGTGGGCATTTGTATTGACAATGTGCAGATAACTTCGGCAAATGTTTCCCGTCCTGACAATTTCAGGATATCAACGGATTGTTCAGAGGAGGCGTTTCATCTTGAGTGGGAGAGTACGGCAGATTATCTTGAGCTGCAATACAGAAATGTGAATGAAGATGACTGGGCTGCGTCAATCAGTCCTATTTCACCGCAGGGGGCTTATTACCTTCACATGCGTAACGAAGGCTCCTACAATTTGCGTATAAGGGGTATAAAAGAACATGACGAGTTGAAATCTGATACAAGTGCGTGGGCAATGCAGAATGACGTGGTGTACTGGTGTCCGGATGCACATTGCATCAATTATGTTGATTTGGAAAGTGATGATGTTGTGTGCAGATACGGGTATTATCAAACAGAGAGTAGTTTTGGCATTCCGCCCTCAGACAATACTTTGACGATTGGCTATATCCCTGATGGCAGAGAGCATGTAGGTCAGGAAGACAACTGGGATCTGTATGCGCGTCATCGCGTAATTTGGGAGCAGTTGACTGACCCCAGGACTGAAGGTTCGGTAGATGCCAACGGTAATCCTGTTGACCCATTGCAGTGTCTTCCTGACGGGACGATGGCTACGGTAAGGTTGGGTAATCCTGAGCCGCTTTATGGTCATGAGGATATAACATATAAATTCACGGTTGACCCCGACTATGGTTTGCTTGTGATGAGTTATGCTCCTGTGTGGAGTCCTTCTACACATGCTGACATGGAAGGTTTTGAGGTGCAGGTAATGGACCAGAATATGCATATAATCAGCCAGAACACCATTTGCGGTAATCCGCAGTTCTCGTATGATGAGTCACTTGCCGATGTATGGAACACTTCCGGTGACGGAAGATACAGATGGCGTGACTGGTCGGCATTCGGTTTTGACCTTACAGCCTACAAGGGCAGAGTAGTGTACATCCGTATTCACAATTGGGATTGTGCTGCGGGTGGTCACTCGGGTTATCTTTACTATTATATGACATGCGTCAGTGCGGAGCTGAAGACGGATAATTGCGGTGAGGAGAGTAAGATAAATGTGGATGCCCCTGCAGGATTCTCCTACGAGTGGTTTGATGAGACAGGCAAGCTGCTCGGCCAAGAACGTCAGTTGAAAGATGTAGAGTCGGGGCATCACAACTACACCTGTAAGATGTGTATGACAGACCCAATGACAGGTGACCCGTTGAATTGTTGTATAGAACTCCGCACTTCGCTTGAGCCGCGTTATCCGGTTCCTCTATATAATGCACAGATGGTTCCTGAGCAATGCACCAATATAGTGAATTTTACGGATTTAAGTCATGTGATTACCCGCTATCAGGATACAGACGGTACAATAATTGAGAATGATGCTCCGGGAGAGCATATCGACCAGTCGGAGATATGGGTTTATCGTGCAAGCGACGGCAAGCAGGTGATGCATACGGTAGAGCCTTCATTTCAATACGAGGCACCTGAGGAAGGTGAGATTCTCAACATACGCCATCGCGCCTTGTTCGGAGGCGGAATGTGTGACAGTATAATGGAAACGACGCTTGAGATACCATCGATTCTTACGCCCCCCGAGGTGGTTGATACAACTATTTGTTCATCGCAAACGCCATTCCGGTTTGACAACAAGGGCTTTTCTGAATCGGTTGAATATGTGTCGGAAAAGGTGAATGTAGCCGGATGCGACAGTATGACAACACTTCGTCTGACAGTCATTCCTACATCGTATGAGACATATTATGATACTATATGCTCGTCCGACCTGCCTTATCATCTGAACGGATTCTCTTACCTTTATACAGGAGTATCAACACAGAGTCTTACCAGTGCTTCTGATTGCGACAGCGTGCTGACTCTCTCGCTAAAAGTAATTGAACGCATGGAACTTAGCGTGGATGAACTGCCGAGAGTGATGTGTTCGGACGACGGCATTTTGTTGATAGACTGGGAAAATCTGCCCAATAAAAGGGACAGCATCGGCAGATTTGACAGCGTTGTGGTGCATTTCAGCGACAATGCGTTGAGTACAGGCTATTTCAAAGACCTTGTAATATATGACAATGACATAGATGAAGTAGAGATAGAGTATTCCAACGCTCTCCCTGCCGGCGATTATTTTGTAACACTGATGTTCTATCAGCCTCATGTATGTGAGCCGCAGACCTTTATCCTTCCTGTTGAAATGCGCTATGGCGGCATAATAGAGCAGAAATGGAACAATGTGCTGATGTTGCTGAACGAGCATTACAACCATGGTTTCACATTTACTGAGTATCAATGGTATAAAGACGGCGTGGAAATAGAAGGTGCGACATTGCCATATCTGTATCAGGATTTGGATTTCGACTCGGAATATACGGTAAGATTAACCAGATCTGACGGTGTAGTGGCATTCGCCTGCCCGCTTCAGCCTACCGACAGAACTGACAAGCAGATTACCACATTCCCCACATACGTATCTGAAAATTCGTCAGTCAGTGTGCGTGCTATGAAAACTTCAACCCTTTCAATTTATACTCTTACAGGAAACGTGTACAGCATCCAGTCGCTTAGCGCAGGTGAAAATATCGTCCGTATGCCATCTGCCAGCGGCATGTATGTATTAAGGATATCTTCTGACGACGGTTCAGACACAATGTCGCAACCGCTGATGGTGGACAAATAATATTATAGTCAATACAGAAACCCCATTTAGGATATGAAAACAAAGCAAAATATTCTGTTAATTGCTCTCCTTGCAGCTGCTTGTACGCTGTCAGCTCAAGTGACTTACTATTCGTGCGATTTTGAGACGGAAAGTCAAAATCAGGAATGGACTCTTTCGGCCGGTCAGCTTGCTGCCGATATTCCGCACAAATGGACTATAGATACAGCAGAGAACAATACATACGGCGGCAGCAAAGCGATGTACGTTTCGCTTGACAACGGCTCGACAGCTTCTTATAGAAATGTTTCTTCGTATGTTATAGCATATACAACAATCTATCTTGAGGCAGGCGACTACGATTTCTCGTTTGATTGGAAGGCATTGGGTTATACACTGACTGATGTGGAAGGACTATATGTAGGTTGGGCTCCTGAAACAGATTTTCTGGGCAGGACAATCAATCTTAATTCCAATACGAGTACTACCATAGGTACTACTATCAACAACTATATTCTGAATCTTGACAATCCTGATGATAACTCAACAAAGACGCAGTTCAGAGGAAGGTCTGAGTGGCAGACCAAACTCTCGACTCTAAGCTCTGACGGTGAGCCTCGCAGGTTGTTTTTCCTTTGGTTGAGCAGCCAGTCGGCAGCAATAAATCCCGGCGCATGTATCGACAACATAGAGATAGTGCGTAAAGGAGCGTGTCCTGCTCCTACCGAGGTGTATATTAATACAGACGAGGAGATGAATATTGTCACTCTGACATGGAGCGGTGATGCCCCTATGTATGAAGTGAGGGTGTTCAACCATACGACCGGGCGTTGGACTACCCGTACAGTGTCTGATACGACAACTATATTCAATAGCCTAAGCGAAGGCAAGTGTGATTTTTATTTACGCAGTTTATGTGACGGCAATCTGCGAAGCGTCCCATATTCCAATTCGCCCTTTATTTATTATCCTGCGAACCATTGTATAGATTATCTGACTTTGACTGATGAAAATTGTTCTTTTACCTCAGGTTTCCAGCAAACAACTGATACTGAGCGTCCCACATGGGAATGGTCGGCGGGAAAGATAGATTTGGGTGCTGACAATGTGCAGTCGCAGCATGTCAGGATTGACTCACATGACGAACGAGACCCCTACACAGGCGGCATGTTGTTGAAAGTACCTGCCAATGAACTCGCATCTGTCAAATTAGGAAAGGAAGGTACAGCCGGTTCTCACCATACCGCTTCACGTGTAAAATACAAGTATCACGTTGATGCTGAAAAATCACCTGTTCTTTTGATGCGATATGCCGTAGTACTTCAGGAACCCGGTCATGACATCGGCAAGTCAAACAGCCATCAGGACCCTCGGTTTACACTAAAAGTGTTGGATTCCAGCGGACGTTCGATTGGCTCGTGCGCAGAAGCTGACTTTACGTCATCAGGAGTTGATGAGGCTAACGGTTGGTATATGTTCCAACCTGAAACCGGCTCCAGTTTGCAAACAACAAAAATAGTATGGAAAGACTGGACGACAGTAGGTGTTAACCTTTCCGAATATGACGGACAGGACTTGACCGTGCAACTGACTTCATACGATTGTGCTCAGGGCGGTCACTTCGGTTATGCATATTTTACTCTCGGTTGCTCTAACGGTAGTCTGTCAGGTATGTCGTGTGGTCAGGAGAACACCGAGTTCGTTGCTCCTGACGGATTTAGATACCGTTGGTTCAAGGCTTCTGCTGAGAATCAGGTTCATAACCCGCTTTTATACAGGGAATCGTATATAGAAAGCCGCGAGAGAGTATTCTCTGTTGATGTCAACGATACTCTAAGATATGGTGTTGACCTTATGTTTGAAGGTGATACAACTTGTTATTTTACTCTTTATGCGTCGTCTTTACCCTATTTCCCGGTTGCTTCAATGGAATATGAGTATAAACCGTCTGGCTGCAAGAATATATACCAATTCACTAATACCAGTCACATAAAAGAATACAACAAAATATCAAAGACAGAGGTACATACCAACAATAAGGTTGACTATGTGGAATGGGATTTTGGTGACGGTACGACATCACTTATGGCAAACCCCGAGCATGAGTATCCTCAAGAGGGCGGTTTGTTCACAGTCACTCTTCGTGCTTATTTGGGCGAGTGTGAACCTGATGAACAGCAATTCTATGTGTTGGTACCCAAAGTAGGGACACAGATAGATACGCTTCATGTCAATGCTTGCCGTGCAGACGGTTATGCCTATAGAGATACCACATTCACGGAATCAACTGTTTATACGGATTCGCTGGTATCTGTAATCGGTTGCGACAGTATAACAGTGCTCGATGTAAACATACTTGATACTCTTTTTACAGTAGTAGATACAATGATCATGAATACAGAGACATTTATGTTCAATGGTAATGAGTTGTCGAAACAAGGTACATATACGGCACAGCTGAAGAGTGAATATGGTTGTGATTCAATCGTAACTTTGCATCTTTTTGTTCACGATGTTCTCAAAGTTGATATAGATTCAGTATTTACTATTTGTGCCGATGACGGAGTGCTGGATATGCCATATAGCTTTATCTCAGGTTATTCATCAACATATTCGCTTAAGTTCAGTAGTCCTGAGATACCTGATATATTGAACGAGAGAACCGAATTAGGAGTGCTGTCAAGTGATCTTCCCACTTATATTACTCCCAATGAATACGGCTTTATTCTTGAATTCTACGACAGCATTTCAGGCGACTTGTATTTGCCGCTGAAACTCATTGTTGAATATCCTTCGTCGGTTATCACTCAGCGATGGAATGATTTGCTTGCAGTAAGAAACAGCGATTATAATGGCGGATATGAATTCTGCAATTATCAGTGGTATAAAAACGGTGTACCTATTGATGGCGAACAAGATTTTTATCTGTATGTTCCGGAAGGATTGGATTTGGATGCAGAGTATTCAGCAATGGTAACCCGTGCAACAGACAGTGTATCGTTGTTCATCTGCCCGATAGAACTTGAAGATTATTCCGTTGTCAGAACAATTCCTACGCTGGTAGAGAAGCGTCAACCGATAACAATGAGAAACATCAGCGGAAGGGCAGCGTGGATATCTTTCAGGGGGGTAACTATTGATACTGTTTATTTTGCAGACAATGATGTGATATTAGCTCCAGGAAACGAGGGGTGGTACATATTGAATGTGATTGAAGATGGAGGTACGAGTCGTTCGTACAAGGTTAAAGTGGAATAATTTGGATATATATGAATTATTCTATAGCAAATCGTATCTTGATAGTTTTTTTGCTGCTGCCGATATCGCTATCGGCAGCAATGCGTACTAATAGTGATGCAATAAAGATAGCTTCCTTGCATACTAAAAGTATCACTTCCATGCATCGCATGCTTCCTGCAGAGACCAATGTCAGGGTGGCGGCACGGTCTGATTCGTGGATTGCCGTGAATACAGGTAATGGTTTCGTTATTGTAGGGGCAGATGACAGACTGCCCGAAGTGCTCGGGTGGAGTGATAACGGTGAGTTAGTGCCTGATTCTATCAACGACAATCTGCGGTATTGGCTCAGTTGTTATGATGAGGAGTGGCATCGGTTTTCATACGGTGAGACAGAAGCATCGGCAGATGGTGCAACGGACCGGGTTGAAATGTCTGCTTTGAGGCTGCCCGAAGAGGTATTGCCGCTTTGTCAAACGCAGTGGAACCAAGGCAACCCGTTCAACCAAAAATGTCCGGAATACAAATCGGGAACACGTTCTGCAACGGGTTGTGTCGCGACTGCCATGGCGCAAGTGATGGCACGCTACAAATACCCGTCAATCGGCGTTGGCTCCAACTCCTACAACTGGGCGCGTGCTGCAAATGACACAATCCCTTTGTATGCACGTTTTGACTCCGTACCCTACAATTGGGAACTAATACTCGGTAAGTTGACATCTGCCAACTATGATTCCGTTTGTGACATGTTGTCTATGCTGATGTATCATTGCGGCGTGTCGGTCAATATGAAATACGGCTCAAGCAGCAGTGCCAACACAACGACTGCAGCCCGCTCGTTAGTTACATACTTCGGTTATGACCGCAGCATACAGAACATTCAGTGCAATGTATTGCCGGAGGATAGTATAGGCAACATTCTTCATGCCGAACTGGCAGCAGGCCGACCGGTGATAATAGCCGGTACCTCGGAGCAGAATACCCGCCATGCTTTTATTGCCGATGGCTACAACTCGTCAGGCTATTACCATATCAACTGGGGCTGGGGAGGCAACTCGGACGGTTATTATTTGATGTCAGCGCTAACCCCGTCAGGTCAGCAAGGTGTGGGCGGAGGAGGAAAGACATACGGAAAGAACATTACTTTCATTGTCGGCATACAGCCCTCAGCTGACAATCTCCTGCCTGCGTCTCACCTCGGTATAGACAGTATAAAAGTTGACGAATATGCATATAGTAATGGAAAAGCATATTTGTGGGGATATCTTGATTTCTCTCCCCAGATATCTGTCAACATGATTCGTGTGCAGAATTTCGGGCTTTATAATTTTGCAGGTGAATATGGTTTGGCATTGATGAGTCATCATGCCGACACCCTGCTTGACATACTGGACAGCAGGAGTCTGACTCTTAAAAGCGGGTATTTCCGGACCGGCACAAACAATAACTTGCGTGAGGTGTTTTCCTTCAAGGCAAGTGCCGTAGATACGGGTATTTACCGCCTTGCTCATGTTTACCGTGACACCAGCATGACAGATTGGCATATTTCCTATGCGCGTTATTCGCCCTCGTTTATATATATGTCGGTTCGCTCAGATTCAGTATTGTTGTCCTATAATGATCCTTCCCCTGCTCCCAATCCACATGATACTTCAATAGTTGTTACTCCGACGACACTTGAAAAACAAAGACTGAGTTCTGCCGTTCTATATCCTGCCTGCATCAGTCAGGGCGGAACAATTACTATAGATATAGTCGGAACTACAGAGGCGGCAGACATCGAAATATTCAATATCGAGGGATTGTTATGCAGAAAATATAGCAGGGTGTATATGCCTTTTGAGTTTTCTGCTCCGGAAGAATCAGGTATGTATGTCGTCCGTTTGTTTTGTCGGAATCAGGCGGCTGAAGGCAAGTTTATCGTGCAGTAAATATATCATAAAAGTTATGCACGGGGTACGGAATTTGCGTAATTGCAATATGTTTTGTAACTTTGCGGACTAATCTGAAGAATATGAAGAACCAATATATATTATTTGTTATAGCCGTAATATTGTTGATGTCATCGTGTATTGCACAGCGAAAGATGACGTATTTCAATAAATTGGATAGTGCAGCCGCCGATTCTGTCAATCAGAAATATACCCCGGCAGCGGAACCTGTTATCAAGGTTGCCGACAAACTGATTATTACAGTCAATGCCATTGATCCTGAGGCAGTGCTTCCATTCAGCCTTCTGGCAATAAGCAGTGTCCGCCCTGCTTCCGATGAGGCATCCCTTACTGCCAAATATCAGTACTATACTGTTGATACAGACGGAAATATTGATTATCCGCTTTTGGGGAAAATTCATCTTGCAGGGCTTACCCGCAAAGAGGCAATTGCTTTGCTTGAAGAGAAAATAAGTGCCTCAGTCAATAATCCGCAGGTTACACTCAATTTTATCAATTATTCGGTTTCTGTTCTCGGCGAGGTCAATCATCCGGGACGGTTTGAAGTTCCTGCCGAACGTACTTCCGTGCTTGATGCTCTTGCTCTGGCAGGTGATATGACTGTATATGGGAAGCGTAACAGCGTACTCCTGACCCGCGAAAACAACGGCAAACTGGAGTTCGTAAGGCTGAACCTGAACTCTCCGGACGTATTTACATCACCGTATTTCTATCTCCAGCAGAACGATGTGCTGTATGTTGAACCTAACAATGCACGTGCCGTTTCATCGCAAAACCTGCCTCTCTATCTGAGCATGGTGACAACACTGGCTTCAATGGCGACAGTTATAGTGTCGGTAGTGAATACGACTAAGGGTGGTGGCTCATCTTCTAAAGAGTAAATATTATGAATAATCTGAATACTGATCACCAACAAGATACAATCAACCTGCGCGAACTGATATTGCATCATCTGAAATATTGGTACTGGTTCGTTGTCTCCGTTGTATTATGTTTAGGAGCAGGAGTATTGTTTTATTCGAGCAAGACTCCGGTATATAATGTTTCTTCTACGCTGCTTATCCGTTCAACCGATGAAAACGGCATGGGGCAGATGCCTCAGGTGGATATGCTGTCGATGATGGGTCTGGGCGCAACGAAGCAAGTGACAGACGAACTTGCCATCATCAACTCCCGTTACGTTATGGAGCAGTCTATCCGTGACCTCGGACTTCAGACGGAGTATCGCAAAAAGGACAAACTTCGCTGGGTAGGACAATATCCGATACAGGATGTGCAGGTCGTTTATCCCGAATGCTTCACCGATACAATGCGCAAGACAGTAAAAATCAAGTTGTCTTGTGTGCGTGACGGTTATAAGATCAATGTTAAATATGGCAGATTCCAGAAGAGCAAGCATAAGGTAAATACACTTGCTGAGCCTTTGTCAACCTGCATCGGCACTATTTGTTTCCAAGTCAATCGGCCGCTTGAGAAGGGTGATAAGTTCCGCATTGTTACCCTGCCATTGCCTGTTCTTACCGATTCCTACCGGCAGGGAGTAGGGGGGAGGCAAATCAAGAAGGAGTCGAATGTGGTGAGCATCAGTACCGATACCGATATGCCGCAGAGGGCTATAGATCTCATCAATAAGATGATAGACCTCTACAACTATGATGCTGTGATTGACAAGAATATAATGGCAACCAACACCAAGAATTTTATAGATGAGCGGTTGAAAATTATTACTGATGAACTGGAGTCGGTGGAGAGCGATGTAGAAACCTACAAAAAAGAGAAGGGTATAACCAGTTTGAGCCACGAAGCGGCTATCTATCTGCAGGGCTCCAACGAATATCAGAAGCGGCAGGTGGAGATTGAGACACAGCAGAATATACTTGATTTTCTCCGTCAGTTCATAGCTGATGAGAAGAACAAGTACAATTTTATTCCCGCCAATATAGGTATCAACAGCGAAGTGCTTCTTCAGGTTATCGGCGAATACAACGAGTTGCTGCTAACCCGCATGAAGACTATGCGTTCCGCCACTGCCGACAACCCTGTTCTTGCTTCTATGGATTTGCAACTCGAGGCTATGCGCAGCAATATTGAGACCAGCATCAGAAGTGTAGAAGACGGGCTTGAGATAATGCGGCGTGACCTGAAAAAGCAGGAAAACAGGTATGCGGGCAGAATAGGCGATGTTCCTACCCAGGAGCGTGAATATCTGCAAATCAAGCGTCAGCAGGAGATAAAGCAGAATATCTATCTTTTCCTGTATCAGAAAAGGGAAGAGAATGCGCTTACATTGGCTTCGACTATTATGCCTGCCAAGACTATTGACAGGCCGCAGATGATGACCGACCCTGTAGCTCCAAGGCTGAAACTCATACTGCTTGCGGCTCTTGTTCTCGGGCTGCTCATCCCGTTCGGAGTGATATTCATATACGATATTTTCGACAACAAGATAAAAGACGTTAAGCAGTTGGAAAAACTGGTGAATGCGCCTGTGCTCGGACAGCTCATACAAAGCCGGAAACATTCCACTGTAGTTATTTCCAAAGAAGAAAATACTGCGTCTGCCGAGTTGTTCCGCCTCTTGCGTACCAATTTGCGTTTTATGCTGCCTGCTGAACGTAAGTCGAATGTGGTGCTGGTGACATCAAGTATCAATGGCGAAGGAAAATCGTTTGTTGCTATCAATACCGCATTATCTATGGCATTGTTGGGCAAGCGTGTTGTTCTTGTGGGCTTGGATATACGCAAACCGACCCTTGCCGATTATCTTTCACTGCCCTCCGCCGGTTTGCTTACGGCATATTTGTCAAACTCAGAATATGCTCTTGAGGATATTGTTCTGCCCTCCGGACTTGACGGGAATTTTGATGTTATACCTGCCGGAGTGGTGCCTCCCAATCCTAACGAGTTGCTTCAGGGCGACAGGCTTGACGAGTTGTTCGGTATGCTCCGTGAAAGATATGATTTCATATTTGTCGATTCCGCCCCTGTGGCTATGGTCAGCGACACTTTCCTTCTCAACAGGCTGGTAGATATGACCATCTATGTTTCCCGCGCCGACTATACGGAAACCGATATGGCTGATTTTATCAATCAGGTATATCAACAACAGCGTTTGAATAATATTGCCTGTGTACTCAACGGTGTGAAAGCCTCGAATGCCGGCTATGGCTATAGCTATGGCTACGGATATGGCAAGAGTGAATAAAGTGCAATCGTAACTGCTCTATGCAAAGGGCAATCAGAATTGCTCTCTGTAGTTGCAACCTTCTCTCCAGCGTGAGCAGCCGTACATCGTATTGCCGCGAATGACTGTTCCCCTTTTGCATACAGGACAAACCATTCCCGCTTTGTCTTGTTTTACGTCAAGCACCACTTCGGAGGTCATCTGCTTCAGTTCTTCAATGAATTGCGGTGCGGTATAATCCCCGCTTTCTATCTGGCGCAGTTTCTTCTCCCAACGTCCTGTCAGTTCGGCGCTCTTGAGCAGAGGTGAATGAACGGTGTGAATCAGTTCCACTCCGATAGGGGTTGCATGCAGAGTATTACGTTTTTTCTCGATGTATTTGCGTTGGTAGAGTTTCTCAATTATGGCAGCACGTGTGGACGGTCTTCCTATGCCGTTTTCCTTCATGGCATCGCGCAGTTCATCATCGTCCACGGTTCTGCCTGCTGTTTCCATAGCCCGCAAGAGAGTGGCTTCCGAGTATGGGCGGGGCGGGGTGGTCTGTTTCTCTATCAGACTGGGATTATGCGGACCGGACTCTCCCTTCCTGAAGTCGGGCAGCGTTTTTGCACCGGTTCCGGTCTCGTCTTCTTTGTCGTCAGGAACGTCCTGTTTGTCAATGGTGTCTTGTGAGGCAAAAACCGTCCTCCATCCCTGATCGAGTATCTGCCTGCCGGTAGCGCGTACGAGTATGGTTGGTGGCAGGTGATAGTTGACGGCAGGCAGTTGACAATTGTCAGTTGCTATTTCGCCGAGAACGGTAGTTGTGCTGGTCTGGCATTCAGGCCAGAAGGCTGCAATAAAGCGCAGTGCAACCATGTTGAACACTTTCCTTTCCTGTTCTGTCAGGTTGTTGGGCTGCTGGCCGGTGGGGATGATGGCATGGTGGTCGGTTACTTTTGAGTTGTCGAACACCTTTTTCGACTTGGGCAGGGGTTTGCCGTGCAATGGTTCTATCTGCTGTTTGAAATAGCTCTCTATCCCTCTGAGTATGCCCTGACATTTGGGATATACGTCATCAGGAAGAAAAGTGGTATCCACGCGGGGATAGGTGGTGACATGCTTTTCGTACAGGCTCTGTATGAGTTTCAGAGTCTCGTCTGCCGAGAAACCGAACTTTTTATTACATTCCACTTGCAGTGATGTAAGGTCGAACAAGCGCGGCGCAGCCTCTGTACCTTTTTTCTTCTCGACGGAAATGATATGCAGCGGCTTTTCTTTTATGGAGTCGCAAAGTGCATTGCCGGCCTCGAAAGAAGGAATGGCATCTATGCCGGGGTTGTTTTGTTGCAGTTCTTCAAGTGTAGGCAGCGGTTTGGGGTTCTTTGCTTTCGAGTTTTTCTCTCTCAGTTTCTCTATCTCTTCAAGCAGTTCCTCTTCTGATTTTCTCACAAGAGCTGTGAAAGTGGCGTCCCTGTATTCGGTTTTCAGTTCCCAGTATGTGCGCGGGACGAAGCGTTCTATTTCCTGCTGGCGCTGTACGATAAGTGCCAGTGTAGGGGTCTGCACCCGTCCTATTGAGAGCACTTGCCCTTGTTGCTTCCTGTACCTAAGTGTGTAGGCGCGCGTGGCATTCATGCCGAGCAGCCAGTCGCCTATTGCGCGGCAAAGTCCGGCTTCGTACAGACGCTGGTACTCCGACTGGTCTTTCAGCTGGCGGAAACCTTCCCTTATCGCTTCTTCGGTCAGCGAACTTATCCACAGGCGGCGTACCGGCACTTTGCAACCGGCTTTCTGATACACCCAGCGCTGTATCAGTTCGCCTTCCTGACCGGCATCGCCGCAGTTTATCACTTCGTCGGCCTGGCTTATCAGAGTCTTCAGTATGTTGAATTGTTTCTGCACTCCCGGCTCCTCGGTCACCTTTATACCGAAACGCTCGGGTACCATAGGAAGCGACGACATGTTCCAACGCTTCCATTCGTCCCTGTATTCGTTAGGGTCGAGCAGAGCACACAAATGCCCGAAGGTCCAACTGACTTGATAGCCGTTGCCCTCCATGTATCCGTCGCGGCTGGTGGTGGCACCCAGCACACGGGCAATGTCTCTTCCCACCGATGGTTTTTCTGCAATACACAAAATCATGCTGCAAAGGTAATGCTTTTTATGGAAAGTGAGAAAAAAAATACACCAAGTGTCATTTTTTATACATTGATTCCGTGTTTTTGTGCTACTTTTGCACATTGAAAGTTGTGTCTATACACAATCTTTGCCTGACCAAACAAAAAATATTAAAAATACACATGATGAACAGATTGAAAATCTTTACTCTGGCAGCTCTGCTGTTTCTTGCAGGTGCTGCCCAAGCAAAAGTGATTCGTGGTGTTGTGACTGACCAGACGGGCGAGACCATAATCTCGGCTTCTGTGGTTGTGAAGGGTACTACTATCGGTACTGTCACCGACTTTGACGGCAACTACGAACTCGATGTGCCCGAAAGTGCAACCACTCTTGTGTTCTCCTACATCGGTCTGGAGACTCAGGAGGTGGAGATAACGGGGCAGGTGATAAATGTGGTACTTAAGGAAAACAGCGAGGTGCTGGAAGAAGTGGTTGTCACCGGTTACGGTACGACCAAGAAGCGCGACCTTGTTACCTCCGTGGCATCTGTCAGTGCCGACCAGTTGAAGGATATCCCTGTGACAACAGCCGCAGAGGCGTTGCAGGGAAAACTGGCAGGTGTGCAGGTTACTACAACCGAAGGTGCACCAGATGCCGATGTGAAGATCCGAGTGCGTGGCGGTACCTCACTTACCCAGTCGAACGACCCGTTATACATAGTGGACGGTTTCCCTGTAGCGAGCATTGCTGACATACCTCCTTCGGACATAGCTTCCATGGACGTATTGAAAGACGCGGCTGCCACTGCCATCTACGGTGCCCAGGGTGCCAACGGCGTTATCATCATAACTACTAAAGAGCCTTCTTCCACCGATGGTGACAAGATGACTCTGCATTTTGACTACACGGGTTATATGGGTTGGAAGAAGGTGGCGTCAAAATATAACATGATGCACTCCTCCGATTTCATCTTGATGCAGAAAGAATGGGCTCATCTGAACAAGAGTTCGCAGATAGACTCATATTTCTCCCGCTATTTTGAACCTGACTTTGACAAGACAGGCGGCGGCTTCTACACCATTTCGCAGATTCTCGACTATTGGGCTGACAAGGAGATTGACTGGCAGGACCGCACTTTCGGCCTAACAGGTCTCAACAGCAATCATTCCTTCACTGTCAGCGGAGGCAACAAACTTGCCACTTTCTATCTCAACTACAGCCGCATCGACGATGAGGGTATTCTCTACGGCTCCGACTACGACCGCAACAACCTCTCCTTCAAAGGCAAGTTTGTGCCAGTGAAGGGTCTGACATTAGGTATCACCGCACGCTACACCAACACACGCGTGCTCGGCTCAGGCATGAACACGGCTGAGGATGCAGGCTCCAAGAGCGAGAGCCGCGTGAGAAACGCCATATCATATTCGCCTATACCTCTCAACAGCATGGGCGATGCAGCCGATGGCGAAAGCGGGCTGGCTGATGACGAAGAGACCATCGGTTCGCTTTATGACCCCATCACTTCTATCAATGATAATTACAAGATAAAGACAGACAACAAGTGGTCGCTCAACGGTTATGTACAGTATCGTTTCCTCAAGGCTTTCACCATCAAAGCCGACTTGAGTTATGAAAGTCGTGATGTGGAACAGAACCGCTATTACGGTCCCACAACCTACTACAGCCGCTCATCCGTATCGGCATATACCACTGCAGGTCACGGCAATACCATATCAACAGACGACAAGACTACACGACTCAAACATACAGGTTCATTCGACTGGAAACAGACGTTCGACAAGAAGCATAATGTTGAACTGTTTGCCGCAGAAGAGGTGATAATAAGAAAGGCTGAACTGCTCACTTCACGCGCCTACGGCTTCGACAAGCAGCTGACTGGCAAGACAGTGTTTGACCATCTGGGTTCTGCCGAGGCATACGTCACAACCAACTATGTGAGTCCGAATGACAACATGCTGTCGTTCATAGCACGTGCCGACTATAATTACATGAGCCGCTACTATGCCACTCTTACTTTCCGTGCTGATGCCTCCACCAAGTTCAGCCGTGGAAACCAGTGGGGCTATTTCCCGTCTGCCGCTTTTGCATGGAACATTGCGGAAGAGGAGTTTATGGGCAATGCACAACGTTTTCTATCGCAACTCAAACTGCGTGCGACATACGGTCTGGTGGGTAACAACAACATTGATCTCGGCTACATCCACCCCGAATATCTGGCATACGCAGCCTCGTCAAGCGGTCTGTATTCCACGCAGTACTATATGGGCGGTGCCAACATCATAGCACCCAACGAGAACCTGAAGTGGGAAACCACTACCAGCCGCAACCTCGGTATAGACTTCGGCTTCTTCAACCAGCGTCTGAGCGGGTCGTTGGATGTTTACGGCAACTCCACACGTGATTTGTTGCTGCTGTATCGTCTGCCCGATGGAGGATACAACTACCAGTACCGTAACATAGGCTCCACCCGCAACATAGGTGTGGAACTGTCGCTGACAGGTGTCATACTTGACCATCGCGCAAAAGACCTCAGTTACGGACTGACTGTTACTGCCAACCTGGCGCACAACAACACGGTAGTTACCAGCCTCGGCGGTATGAATGAGTATAACGTGAGTGCCGGTTGCTTCAGCTCCGGCTATGACAATATCGACTATGAATACAAACTTATCCCCGGAGAGAGGGTAGGCAATGTATATGGATACAAGACGAACGGCTTCTACACAGCCGACGATTTCGACGGATACACTGTCAAATCCGGTTCCGTAACAGGAGGCGACTTCACAATCAACGGCAAGGCGGTTAGCACTCCTATGGGTACGGCACGTCCCGGTATGCCGCGTATTGAGGATACCAATAATGATGGAAATATCGATGCCGATGACCGTACAGTAATAGGTAACACCCAGCCGGTGCTGAGCGGCGGTTTCAACATCACAGGATTTGTAGGTGGCGACAAGTGGGGCAGGGTTGACTGGAGCGTGAACTTCACATATACTTGCGGAAACAGCGTTCTCAACCTCTCCGCTCTGGACTACTCCTCTGTAACCGAGAAGACCCGTCTGCGCAATACGAGTGCCGAACTGACAGAGAGATACAGCTATCTTAATGCCGACCATAATTATATAGCCTACACGGGTGATTTCGCTGCATACCAGCAGGCTCTGAACGAAGCCAACGTAAATGCAAAGGTGGCTAACCCTGTGGTTACTACATTCGCATTGACCGACAAGTTCGTAGAGAACGCAGGTTTCCTGCGTTTGAGCAGTCTCAGTCTTGGTTATTCTCTGCCGCAGAACCTTATTGCCAAGGCATATATGACCAACCTCCGCATCTTCTTCACTGCCAACAACCTCTTCTGTGTAACCAAATACTCGGGTGCGGATCCGGAGGTGGACGCACGCAGCAAGAGCAACCCGCTTGCAACAGGAGTTGATTTTTCGGCTTTTCCCAAGAACCGTTCGTTTAACTTCGGTTTGTCGGTAGGATTCTAAAAACAGCAGGATACAGAACATACAAAAAAACAGTAACTAATATGAAAACATCAAGAATAAGTAGATACATAGCATTGGCAGCAACAGTGTTTGCCCTTGTCGGCTGCAATGGTTTCTTCGACAACAATGCACCTTCATCGGTCACTCCCGAGGATGTGTTCTCCAATCCTACTCTTACCGAACAGTCGCTGGCGGCAGTGTATGAGGTTTTTGGTGAGGACCGCGGCTATCGCAACCGTCTGACTTGCGGCTATGCAGGACTCAATACCGACATCGAATACAACCGCAAGAGCAGTAAGGAGTATGCCACCTATCAAATCAAGCCTACCAACACCGACCTGTCGAATGCCAAAGGCACCGACCCGTGGGGGCATCTTAATGTCATCATCGAGCGTTGCAACAACATAGTGGACGGAATCGACAAATACGGCTATGCTGAAGCCGATTCAGCCACAGCCGCCAAGTACGATTATATGAAAGGCGAGGCGCTCTTCCTCCGCTCCTTCGCTCTGCTGGAGATGGTTAAGTATTGGGGCGATGTGCCGGTCAATGTCAAGTCATACGACGGAACATCTATTGACGAGGCAACGCAGGGCAAGGTGGACCGTAATGTAGCCTTTGAGCAGATTCGCACTGACCTCAAACTGGCTGCCGGACTGATGGAGTGGTCGGGCAATGCACAACTGGCTTCCGCCCGCAATGATGTACGCCGTGCAAGCAAGTCTGCTGCTTTGGCACTGCTCGCCCGTGCTGACCTTATGTATGCCGGCAAGGCTGTGCGTCCGACACAACTGGTGGCAGGAAACAAGGATTATGTGATAACCTTTAATGTAGATGATGCAGACAAACGTTATGAACTGTACCAGGAGGTAATGTGGGCATGCGACAGCATTATCCGCAATGAGGACAGCAAACTGCTTGCTGACTATGCGCAGATATTCAAGAATATATGTCAGGACAAGACCAACTATGCAGAGATGGAGCATATCTGGGTGCTGCCTCTGGCAGACGGGGCGCGCGGACAGGTGATGAACTACAACTGTGCCAAGTTCAACAGCAACAGTTCCACCAGTGCCGGTGATATAACGATGGGAGTACTCCTGCATAACATAAAATACAGCGAGTCGGTAAGTTCGAATTTCGCTATGGCAATGGTTCCGACTCTGTTGTTCGACTACGAAGACGGTGACCTGCGCCGTGAAGTTACAGTACTGCCCTACAAGTGGAACATAACCACCTCGGGTAGTATAGATGCTTCGCTCCAACGTGCAGAGAAAAGCAAGATGTGCCTCTACCCGCGTATTCAGCAGGATGCTTCGCAATGGGCTTGCGGCAAGTACCGCATCGAATGGATGGCTCGCGACAACAATAATGCTGATGACGGTATCGACTTCCCCGTAATCCGCTATTCAGATGTGCTGCTTATGTTTGCCGAAGCAAGTATAGGCAGTTTGGACAACAAAACCGTCACTCCTCTTTCTCCCACGCTTTATACCGGTCAGCAGTGTTTCGACAAGGTGCGCGAACGTGCTGACGTAAGTGCCAAGACGCTTACTCTGGAGGCAATACAGGAGGAGCGCAAGCTGGAGTTCGCAGGCGAGTATATTCGCAAGTGGGACCTGATGCGCTGGGGAATACTCAAGGAGGCTCTCATGAATGCCCGTGAGCGTCTGGACGATCTCAGGGAAAACCATGAGGCACATGTGCTCTACTTCAAGTACAAAGAGGACAACTCCTATCTGCAACCGGGTGCAAAAGACTTCAACGGAAAAGATGTGGTGCGTGCCTATGTGATTGAAGAAGTGTATGGCATGCGACTTGATGAGACCGACGACCAGTCGGGAGAGAGATGGCTCAGTGGCAAGTGCAAGTTCGCCGAGAAACTGGTTGACACCGACTATGTGCTCTACGACTATTCCGACCCTGAGACCATCAATTCGCATCAGTACTGGCCAATCTTCTCCTCTATTATAGGTGCAAGCAACGGTATTTTGTTCAACAACTATGGATATTAAAAACCGTTTCATATTGCTTTCTCTCTCTGTCATGTGGTGTATGCTTTCCGCATGCGGTCCGGGCAATGGCGAGCCTGTGACTGACGATAAGGACAAACAGAGCCTCGACAAGTTCACCGAACTTGTAGCCGCCTGCTCCGACTGGAAACAGGGTTGCGGCAGCGTGGCTACCGGAGGTGAAGGCTCGGCTACAGTGTACCGCATAAGCAGTCTGGAAGACAAAGACCCTTACAAACCCGAGATGGGTACTCTGCGTTATGCTGTGGAACAGACGGGGCCGAGAGTGATAGTGTTCGATGTGGCGGGTACTATACATCTGAAAGCACCGCTGACTATTTTGAACAGCAACCTGAGTATTCTCGGACAATCTGCCCCCGGACAGGGAATATGTGTGGCAGACTATCCGATAATAATCAAAAAGGCGAACAATGTCATCCTTCGTTTTATCCGTTGCAGGCTCGGGACTGCCTCGCTTGCCAAAGACCCTGAGACAGACTATGATGCGCTTTCTGTGAACGACTGCCGCAATATCCTGATAGACCACTGCTCGTTCTCATGGTCGGTTGACGAATGTGTCAGTTGCTACGGCAACGAGAACTTCACATTGCAGTACTGTTTCATCACTGAATCGTTGCGCAATGCAGGGCATCAGAGCGGTGCACACGGATATGGGGGCATCTGGGGAGGCAAAAACGCGACTTTCCATCATAACCTGCTTGCACATCACGACAGCCGCAATCCGCGGTTCGATCACGACTATGTGGAGAACACATGTCGCGGACCCGTGGACTTTGTGAACAACGTGGTCTATAACTGGGGCGGCAACTCGGCATACGGCGGAGAGTCTGTAGGTGCACGGCGCAGCATCAATTTCGTGGGTAACTACTATAAGCCGGGTCCTTCAACCAAGAACAGCGTGAGTGCGCGTCTGATTGACCCGTGGACCAAGTGCGGCAACTGCTCTGACAAGTATTCGGGCGAGATAATGCCGCCGATGGTCTGGCTAAGTGGCAACTTGATGTACAACTCCGAGGAAGTGACTACCGACAACTGGAAAGGTGCCACCACCACTGCTGCAAAGTCCGACAAGCGTTTTGCGATGGCAACTGAATTGCAGATACAGACCGCTCAAGAGGCGTACGCTACCGTACTCAAGACTGCCGGCTGTTCGCTCTCGCGTGACGCTATAGATGCACGTATTGTTTCCGATGTGGAAAACGGCTCCGGCACACTTATTGATTCTCCCGATGATGCAGGAGGCTGGTGTGCTCTTGATGGCACAAGCGCAATAACAGACGCTGACAGAGACGGGATAGACGACGGCTGGGAGACAAAGTATGGTCTTGACCCGCAGAATCAGAAAGATGCTCGGCAGGTGACTCTGGTGACGGGATTCACCAATCTGGAAGTCTATCTATGTGACAAAGTGAAAAACTTATATTAACTCAATATTATTAACAATTAAAAACTCAACAACAATGAAAAAAACATTTCTTTTTCTGGCAACTGCACTTGTAGTTGCAGTTAGCGTAAATGCAGAAACAATCTTCAGTTGGACAGGTAAGGTTGGTAACATTACTGCCACTGGAACCACCGACATGAACAGTTCTGTGAAAATCGACAAAAACATGACCTCTACTCCGTCCATTCAATTCAAGAACGGTTATTCAATCAACGATGAGACCAATGAGCATAGCAACTATGTGGAACTGACTCTCAAAGAAGGCGGCTTCAAAACAGGTGATGTCATCAAAATTGAATTCTGCTTTAATAACAGCGATGGAACAAAGAAAGCAGTAGTGGGAGTATATAATACGAAGGGTGAAGAGTTGGTCGCTTCAGGTTTAGGCTTGAATGCCCGTACAGAAGAGGGCTTGACAGCATTCAATTACGAGCTCAAAAACGATATGGATACAATTCGTATTGCCCGTGCCAAAGCTGGTAATACAGGTACTCATGTAATCACACTTGATGTTGTTCGTGGAGAAGATGTTGAAAAGAAGGCGTTGAATCCTTCGTTTTCGGCTGCAGGCGGAACATATTTTGACCCATTTAAACTTGAATTAAGTTCCGCTGACGAGGGTGCCAAGATATTCTATAGAATGAATGAAACAGGTGCTTTTGCCGAATATACAGACAGCATTCTGATTGATCAGTATGATGTAACAACAACAGTTGAGGCATACGCTACTCTCGAAGGTGCCGCTAATTCTGACACTGTTAAAAACGAATATTTCCTCAAAGTGTTTGTTGCACGTCCTGTGTTCAACTATCGTGACAGCCTGATTCTTGCAGGTGTTACTGCAGAAGATATTCAGATTCAGTCAGGTGATAATGCTACTATCGGAACTTACAATATGGACGGAAAGACAGTTCCTGCTGTGAACTACATCAATAAGAAGAATATTGAGGGTAATGACAGTGTAATGATTATTACATTGGCAAAGGCTCCGGGACTGACCTTACAATATAAGAATCAGGATAATAAGGCAAGTGTACTCAAGTGTGCCGCTGATTTCCTGCAACTCGACTCCAAGAACTTCGAAGTGATAATCGACAATGTAAATCCCGGTGACACCATTGTTCTGGTGGCAACAAGCAAGGGTACTTCGGCTCCCACCCGTTTTGACCACACATATTCTGCTTCATCATATCTTGACCCCTATCAGCCGGAAGACGACAGCGACCTCTGCTTCACAGACGGTGATGTCTATACTGAGTCAGGTGCCAAGATTGAAGACAACTACAGCGGCTGGACCGACCTCGTTTACACAGTGCAGGAAGGTCGTCACAAAGTGAAAATCAAAGAAGTCAACGGTGGCGCACGTATTGCCAAGATTCTTATTGGCGCATATCGCGGAGAACTGACTGCTGTGGAGAATGTGGAGGCTGAGCAGATAAAAGCCCGCAAGGTGGTTCTTGACGGTCAGATTTATATCCTCAAGAACGGACATAAATTCAATATCCTTGGTGCGGAAGTGAAGTAACAAAACTTCTGCAAACCCGGTAAGAACCGTATAAGAAGAGCGGGCTCTCGAAATGAGACCCGCTCTTCAGTATTCATGCCCGCTTTCCTTGATTATGAAGGTCTGTTGTGGAATTGCCTACAACTCCTCTCCGTTCCACATAATGCCGCTCGAGTGTTTTATAGTGTTCTCTTTTGCGGGGGTGATGGTGCAGTTCTTGAATGTCAGGTTCTCGGCATAATCGATGCTCATGCCTGTTTTCACTCCGTAGAAACTTACGTTCTCGAAACTCAGGTCATGCACGGGTTTGCCCTTTATGCCTGTGATGTCCACCGCCTGCTGCGGATTGACGCAAGTGATGTCTTTGAATGTGACATTGCTCCAGTCGGGATAGAAGGCTGTCTTGTCATCGCTGTCGGTGGCTCCTCTGCCTCCTGCCGAGCGGTCGGCATAGCCTGACTCGAAGAAGATGGCACTCTCGCGTATGTTCTTCATCACTATGTTGTAGCAGTATATGTGCTCGCACCAACCGCCTCTGCCTGGAGCCGACTTGAAGCGGCAGCCAATGTCAGTGCCGTCGAACATGCAGTCTTTCACTATTATGCGCTGCATGCCGCCCGAAAACTCCGAACCAATGACGAAGCCACCGTGTGCGCGGTACACCGTATCGTTGGTGATGAGGAAGTCGCGTTGCGGACCTGCCTGAACACCTTTCTCACCTACGCCGCCCTTCATGCAGATGCCGTCGTCACCGGCACTCACGTGGCAGCCGGCAATGAGTGCCACCTGCACGTTGCCAGGGTCCATGGCATCGCCGTTCTGTGCCCACCACGGGCAGTCTATAGTCACGTTCTCGATTATCAGGTTCTGTATTCTGGTAGGCACGAGGTGGAACTTGGGACTGTTGCGCAGCGTCACACCTTCCACTACCACGTTTCTGGAGTCTGTTATATTGATAAGGTGCGGGCGCATCTTCTCCTGAATCTCTGCAGTGGCGGCAATGTTGGGTATGCCGAGTTCTGGTTTGAGGTTGAACGGATACCACAGACGGTAGGTCTTGTCGTCCTGGCGTAGTGTGCCGCCCAGTTCCATCGCTGCGTCCCACACTTCCTGCAGACCGCCGTCACGCACCACTTTCTTCTCTTTTATCGGGCGCCAGATAAAACCTTGTCCGTCAATCACTCCCTGACCGGTGATGCCTATGTTCTCGCACTTGGAGGCGCGAATGAGTGCGTTGCATTTCTTCGAACCGTCACGCGGGTCATTTTTCTGGACGTACAGTTCTTTGTTCTCGGAGAATACCAGCACGGCGCCTTTGCGCAGATTGAGGTCGATGTTGCTTTTGAGCACTATCGGACCCGTTTTCCATGTGCCGCGGGGAATAATCACGTGTCCGCCGCCCATCTTGCTCAGACTGTCGATAGCGGCTTCTATGGCTTTGGTGCACAGTGTCTCGCCGTCTGCCACAGCTCCGAACTGGGCAATGTTGAGTGCGTTTTTGGGGAACTCTACCGGTTTAACCTGCTCTATCTCAATCGGCAGATTACGGTAGTAGTGGCTGTACTTGCTCTCTTGGGCAGAACCGGTTGCTGCAAGCATCGCAGCCAATGCGGTGATGATAAGTTTGTTTCTCATTGTATATCTGGGTTTTAGTTTTTGTTCTTGTGTTGTAGGGCACAAAATGTGCGCGTATGCCGCTCTATTGAAGTGCAAATATACTGATTATTTTGCCAATATCGTGCCAAACATGCCTCAATATTGCTTTTTTTACACATTTTATGGCAAATTGTGGTTACCGGTGCTCAGGTATGATAATATGTCGAGTGCATGAAACAGCCGGAGTAACAATAATCTTAACAAAAAGATTGCAAGGTATGGTCTTTGCAATCTTTTGTTTGACAATGTGTCTGTGTATGAATGTCTGTAATGTTACGTCGTCTGTTCCTAACGTCCTGCTTTCTGACCGGTTATGGTGTATGTCTCTCCTTCGCGTATGATATATATGTTTCCGTTACGGAGCACTTTCTGTGCACCTTCTTTTGCACCGGTGATGTTCAGGTTGTCTGTGGTTGTGTCACCATTGCCAGTATCGTCGTTGTCGGAGTATATTATCTGCCCCGAGCGGCGGACTGCGGCAGCGCGTCTTCCTGCAGGTAGCAGCATTACGCTTTCAATCGGACTCAGTTCAACACTGCCGGAGGCTTTTTCATACATGTCGCTTTCCGGATTGAACCGATATACATTGCTTGCATCTATCATGCCGAGCGAAGAGTTGCCTGTCATCACTGCTTTGCTCGGATCTGCTGTTTGTAGTCCTGCATTGTCAGTGCCGTTGATTGTCTGACCTCCCGTGCCCTCAAACAGTATGAACTTGCCCGTCCAGTAGTCATATCTGTTGTTATGATAATCGTCGTCGCATGTCGGGCAGTACATGAAGCTCATGCTGTAGGTGTGACCCTGCTGCATTATGGTCTCGCTGCCGTCCGACTTGGCTTTCACGTAGTCCCAGCTCGACTGCACGTTGTCTCCGTCTATCTCCCAGAGCGCAGGCTCTGAACCCGTCTGCGGAACCTGGTAAAGATAATAGTTCGATGAGTTGTAGTTCGTGCCGTCGTAGTGTACAAGCGGGAAGATTATGTCATCAGTTTTCGTTACATGTTCAGCCCTGTATTTGCTTATCAGTGCCCGCAAAGGGAGTAGGGTGGCTGTTCTCCCCTCTTCCGTTGGTGCAATGTACGGTTGCAGGTATTCGTACAAACCTTCGGCAGCAGCCTTCTGACGGGCAATCAGCGTGGCGCGGTCGCTCTTGTATTTCAGCCCGCTCTCGTCTGCCGGTTCCAGAACATACACCCGTTTCACGTTGAACGGAGCCACTATGGTGCGCCAGCGGTCGGCGCGGTCAAGCTGTATTAGCATCGACAATGTGCCGTCAACAGTATAATTTTCTGTGCTTGTCACAGGGCTGAACATCTTACTGCCATCTACATCGCACAACCCGTTTGCAACCTCCATGTACAGAAGATTGCTGTTCTGTGCAGCGGCTGTGCCTTCTTTGTCTGGCAGGGCTGCAACCCACGGATTGGTCAGGTCTTCTCTCGTCTCTCTGGGCAGCAGCGGATACAACTTGGCATTTTCGTCGGCTATCACCGATTCATGGCCGTAACCTTCTGGCAGTTCGCTTGCAAGCATACCGGCTGACACTCGGTTCACCTTTTTCCCCTCGGCATCAACAGGTCTGCCGGTTGTGCCGCCCAGTGTCTGATAGCAGTCTATGTCTTTCAGATATGTTCCGCCTGTCACCACTGTGTTCCACGGCATGCGAATGTTCTCTTCACCCAGCATGGTCCCGTCATTCAGATATACGTGGGCATCGGTTTGGTCTCTGCCCGAACCGTAAAGTATTGCTACTCTGCCGTTTTCGTCTTCCAATAACGTTCTCTGATACGACACTGCCAACGGACTCTCCGGTTTGTTGCCGTTTATCATGTTTATTATGCCTCCGTTCACTGTCAGCGTGCTCTTCTCGTTGCCGATGTCTATCACGCCCGTCTTCTCCGAAGATACCAGTGTCAACGACGATTCTACAGTGTGCACGCCGTCATACACGTCATTGATGCTGATGTTGACGCACGAGTCGGTGGAGGACGTGTTCACGCTTATCGGTGCCGATGACTGGTGCATCTGCAGTGCCTGACTGCCGAACTTTACGTTCACATTCGTGCCTCTTGTGGAGCGAAGCACGTTCGTCCCCCAGATGTGGAAATTCACGTTGTATGGCTTGCCGTTGTTAGTGGTCTTTCTGAATGCAAACAGCGACCCGTTGCCTGCCACACCGTTGTCTCCTTCGTGCAGCTCAGTCTGATGTTCATTCTTATATCCTGCCTCAGCAGTAGTGCCGTCTGCAGTATGCGGACGGGCACCTATCTCTGTGCCGAACAATGTAATCTCTGTGGAGTGCGTACCGTCGCCGGTGAAATATATGAAGCCGTCCTGCGTCTCGTCTTTGCCTGTATATGCGTAAGGACAATAACCTATGAACGCTAACTTCTTGTCGTTGGCATGCATGTTCTGCAACCCTGTAGCCGACACGTTCTTCACTGTGCGTGCCCATGTGTATTTGCCCGAGGCCTTCTGATATACAAACAGCGGTGTGTGCGCGTTGCAAGCCACTGTCTCTGTCGGCACGTTCACCTTTGGCAGCCAGTAGCCTTTGTAGGTGTCGAAGTAGTCGAACTTGTTGCGTACCGCCTCTGTATTGCCCGTTACTCCGAAGATGTAGAGTGAGTCGAAGAGAGGTGTACCGTCTTGTGCAAAACAGAGTGTGAGGTCGTGCTCCATAAGTCCTCTGTACGGGTCTGTTTCAGAACGCTGATACTGCTCCGTACCCGTGTAGAAGAGGTGATGTTTGGTCGGGAAAATGTCAGGTTTGGCTGCGCTTACATTTATATCAAGTGCATCGCCGTTGCTCCCTGCCAGTCTTATCACACCCGATACATTGATTCCCGTGTTTCTGATAGTCAGTACATCTTCTCCCCACTGGTCAAAGTCCACGTTGTGACGTATCTGGTCGTGCTCTGCTTCATTAACATCAGCATAGAAATAGTCGTTGCCCGATGCAGTGCTTATATTGATTACACTGTTTTCCTCCTGACAATCGCCGATGCTGAAGTATCTGATAGGCAGTTGTTGCGGCAGTTGGAGTGGTCGAGGAGAAGTTCCGTCATCCACACCGAACTGAGGTAATGTTGTTGATGTAGCCGGCACCCAGTTGCCGCTGTTGTCCTTCACTTCGTAGCCGTGCCGTCTGGTGATTTTGAAGTCATCTGCGAGTATGTATCCTGCGAAGTTGCCATAATACGTGATTTTCACATATCTGGTATCGGGATCAAGCTGATACTCCTGACTACTGCTGATTTGCGTTCCGTTAGCAGTTTTATTCTGCAGCCATTCCCAGTTGGTGCCGTCCTTGCTTTGCTGTATGCTCCATTGGTTATTTGTGACATTATTGGTAATAAAACCTATGTTGTCGGCTTCAGCAGCCTCTGCCTTGGTGGAGAAAGACAATTTGTCAGGTACTCCTGTGAAACTGAGCACAACACTTCGTCCGTCTCCGGGTATTATACTAAAACCGTCTTTCCATGTACCGATACTTATTCCTTTCCACGTATTGTAGGTTACGCCGACACCGAGATATTTATCTCTGTGACTGCCTGTGCTACTGCTCCATCCTGTTCCGTCTCCTTCTATTCTCATTTTCGAATATGTTTCCATATCCAATCCAATAACGGGCAGACACACGTCACTCTTTCTTCTTGCAGGGTTAACAAACTCCACGCAGCATGCCTCGAAGTGCTCTGTTTCGGGTTGGCAGACACGCACTTTGTAGTTGCCGGAATAGTCCCACAAGACATTACCTTCGTCATCTTCCTTATATACATACCCCACAACAATACTTTGTGTTGCCGGGTCCCATGTAAGCATAGCCGGATCGTCCAAAGCACTTCCGTCTTCCTTTGTGAAGGTCACGGATGAGAATCCTGCCTCATGGTTAGTAGTTCTAAACGGATTGCTATAGACACTGCGCCCGCGCCACAAACGTGCTGATATATAAGTTATGTCAGGTGTAAGTTTGCCTACTGTCACATTGACCTGTGTTGTCACGCTTGCGTAAGCGGCGTTGTCAGGAGTGAACATCACCTGCTGTTGTGCCGTTCCGACCTCTGGTTGCAGGTCAGGATAGACCCAGTGCCAAGTTCCGGATATTGTCGTGCTGCCGTATTTCACCACTCCTCCCGACAATGTGGAACTGTTCAGTGTCTGTCCGAAACTGATAGAGGTAGCCGTGGGAGGAGTCTGAACGGTTGGTATGCTCTGACTCATGCTGAAAGTCTTGCTTACCGGCTCTGCCTCGTTGTAGTTGCAGTCTCCATCTGCATGCGCAGTTATAACCACCTCACCCGCCTTCAGCCAGTGTATAGTGCTGCCTTGCATTACAGCTACCGTTTCGTCTGACGATGAATACCATACTGTCACACCTTCACCGGCTGTCGCCGTAAACGTATGGTCTCCGGTCAATGTACCCGCTGCATCAGTCCAAGTGATAGCCTGGGATGCTTTGGTAAACTTGTTCAAATCAAGAGTGAATTGACAAGTTATAGGGTTCCCGTTATTGGTAGTATTGTATAAGGTCGTATTTGTTGGGGTAAAAGTAAGTGTATATGCAGTTGTACAACCGGTGGGTTTGTCCTCATTGGCGGTGAATTTTCCGGCAACTGATTGACCTTGGTCGCCTATTGCACTGCCGCTTGTTAGTATGTCTTCGAACAAGTCTCCGTAAGTAACATTCGCAACACTCAATACGGGGCATTCGTCAATTACTGGAGTTTGTTTCAATCCTGTACCGGATACATGTACATATGCTTTGCTTGTGCCGTTGCTGATAGTGATTGTTGCTTCATACTTTTTTGGTTCTGCTGGACAAAAATATACATTAAAATTGTATGGGAGCACAGAAATAGGAGCATTTGTCGCACCTGTGCCTTCTTTTGTCGCACAAACATTCTTTCCTGCATTGTATGTAAGACCGCTTGTATTGTTGGCTGTTCCTATGCGGAATATCTCAGGTTGGTCACATGAAATAACCATATTGCCGTCTGTCGTTGAAGTAAGGAATGAACGGAATCTTATTTCTGTTGGTGCCGACTTGCTGCCCCAAACGGTATTAGGAAGAGTAGTAGTGTAATCCGCTGTGCCGAAATAAGTATTATTGTAGTCCAGACGAATGTGTTGCGCTAAAGGAAGTTGTACATTCTTGTAGTATCGTTCAAGAGAACCACTTTGGTCGAAATTAATTTTATTGATATCAATACTAATGGTAGCACTACCATTGGTGTAAGAGTCTTGTTTTTTATTGGCACCGCTATTTACAACATTCTGTGAATTGCTGAAAGTTGAGCCATTATTATTAGATTCTGAAATACTCAAACTAAATATAGGATAACCAATTAACCAACCTGTCTTTTTCCACTGGAAAGTGAGATTTCTGTTTGTTGGAGCATAAACGTCATAAGTATGGTCTTCATTATGATACTCTGTAGTATTGTACAATGAATACCATGTACTCCCGTTCTTCACAGGTTGCTGACCCTGCATCTGCATTGCGGGCATCATCAGCATTGCTGCTATCAGCAGTCTGCAGCAGTGAAGGCTGGTTTGTATGTGTAGTATGTTTTTCTGTGTTCTCATTCCTGTCATGTTGTTTGTCATTTATGGTTTGGGTTGTATATTTAGTTTAATCTATTTCGCATATTTCGTCAGTTTTGCACATTTTCGCACTTGCTGAAATCAAATCTGTGTCAATCTGGCAGATTCTGTTACCGTCTGTGGAAAACCAAAATCCCTATGCCCCTCGTCGGGAACTCCCGCTCAAATATTCACTTTTTATGCATCATTTCTGCATAATCTTAAAAAATTGCATATTTCGTCATGCTCAAAGGTATATAGGACCTATATAAGTGTTAGCTATCTCCTCCCTCTGCATAATTATTCACCAATCTTAAAATTCCGCACTTTTTTTATTCTTGACAGCAGATATGCGAGCACCATTGCTATCATTGCCCACAGACCGTCACCTACAGGCAGCATACTGTATCCCGTGCCGTTTGCAGTGTTCTGGCGCAGATATGCTATCAACTCGTCCCACGTGTAACCCAGATTGGCTTCTCCCGGCATCTGACCCGGATGAGCGGCAATATACTCTAACCACAACTCGTACAACTTTTGCTCGCTGTAGTAGTTTAATCCGTCCTCGCCTTCTCCTGATAGCCATGCGTCACGGAAAGTGTTCCACAAATCTCTGTCGTAGCCTCCCCACGGCTCATCTTCATCACCGCCTTCTCCTCCGCCGGTCGGCGGCGCAAACAGCTTGCCTATGCCTGCTGTGTTGTCGCTCTCTGTTGAGGCATACTGTGTGTCGTCGCTTTCCTTACTATAGGTTGCACCGGCAGTGCTGTTTCTTTTCTGTGCTGGCATCGTGAACACCTGTATGCCCGCCGCGCCTGCTGTCGTGCTCACTGATGACGTGTTTCTGCCGCCGGTGCTGTAGCTGCCTGCTCCGCCTTGTGACGAACCGCCGTATGAGTGCAGTGTCTGCCGTGAGGCACCTGTGTAAACGGGGTAGGTGGTCGATGCCGAACTGTATTGGCTGCTTGTCTGCCGTTGCATCGCTGTCTTGCGAGCCTTGGCATGATACGAACTTATGGTTGGTGATTTCACTACCCCCGGTCTTGCTACAGGCTCGGTTGCCATAGTGCTGCCTGTTGCCGGTCTGGCTGACAGACTGCCTGCTGACGGCAGAGATGTTCTCACCGCCTGAGCCGGAGCACCAGCACCTATGCCGTAGATATTGGCCTTGTATGAAGAGTTGTTGTATGCACCTGTCTCTGCGGCGCATAGCAACATTATCAGAATCGTGTATGTGTGTAATCTTTTCAAAACGTTTTTTGCCTTAAAATCTTCTTTGTTTGTCCTGTCCGTTTCAGCCTTTGCTGCCTCCGGCATACTCTTTGCCGCTCCGGATTCTTATGCTTGTCATTCCTTATTTTTGCCGTATATGCTTATCTGCTTGTGCTTTAATACTTTTTGTGACATATCTGCTTGCGGCAAAACCCTCTTCTTTTCAGTTTGCAAAATTACTGCAAATATATCAAAATTGAAACCCCGAACCTCCGGTTTGGGTGCTTTTAGTAATATGGTATAATTGTTTCTTAAAATTCGGCATGTTTCGTTGCGTGAGAGACTAATTTCCTTATGTTTAATCTTAAAAATTGTCACATTTTGGTTGGTTGCTCATTGCTATGGCGGTATCATCCGTTATACCGTGTTTAGCACGATATGCTGTCATTTAACCCAAATCGGTCTAATGACCTATTTTGGGTTAAAATGCGGCATGGCAGGGGCTTGGGCAGAATAAGGTACCGGAGATACGGTGCCCGGCGTCTGGTGTAAGTAAAAGAGTAGGGAAGGAGTGAAATATTGTAGTGCTCAGAGGGCACTCCGTCCCCGGAGTGAGACCTTTGGTCCCTGACATGAAAATACAGAAGAAAATCAAGTTGATTTTCTTCTGTATGTGGTGCAAGATTAGCGTGTTATGATGAAGCAATCAAAGAATTGTGATTCCTTCAATTGTGCAGCCTGACTAATCCTTTCTTTCTTTAGAAGGCCTTGCCTGTCTCCTGTTCGCCTCGAATGATATACATGCCTTTGGGCAGCAGCATCGGCTCTCCGGCATTCATCATGCGTTCAGCTACCTGTATGCCCTGCAGGGTATATACCTGCACCATCTGTCTGACAGACGAGCGTATCTCTGTGCCGTCTGCCGTGCGGTGCCATGTCAGTGTCGGTCCG
>JAFVBR010000007.1 GCA_017479885.1 Paludibacteraceae bacterium
ATTAGAAAGTTGGCATTGCAGGTGGTAAGAAACTATAGTGACAAACGAAGCATAAGGAAAAGACTGTTTAAGGCATCACTCAATAGCGATTATATGGCGGATATGGTCAAAAACTACAAATTTTGATGCGGTTGCCCTGATAAGGAACCGACTATTTTGCAATTTGCAAAAAAAACGCTATCTTTGCAGCATATTACAGACTTTGCAATCTAAATATATATGAAACTTACGGAAATAGCAGTAGTGTTGTCCGCCTCCGAACAGCTGAATGATGCAACAGATATAGACTATCTGCTTACTGACTCACGGGAGTTGGGTGCAGAGCCGTCTAAAACCCTTTTTTTTGCTATTAAGACGGCAATCAATGACGGTGCACGCTATATAGCCGACTTGTACACCAAAGGCGTTAGGGCAGTGGTTGTAGGCCGTGCAAGCGTACAGCCCGATGTTGCACTTATGCCAGGGTTGAATATCTTGCATGTGGCAGACGCACTGGAGGCTTTGCAGACTCTGGCTGCTTACAAGCGTTCTCTCTACCCCGATGTGCCCGTCATCGGCATCACTGGTAGCAACGGCAAGACTGTTGTCAAAGAATGGTTATATCAGTTGCTCAAGGATGACTATCGAATCACCCGCTCACCCCGCAGCTACAATTCCCAGATAGGTGTGCCGCTTTCTGTATGGCAGATGAATGATAATACCCAACTTGCCATCTTCGAAGCCGGTATCTCTGAACCCGGCGAGATGCAGCGTCTCGAGCGTATCATCCGCCCTACGATAGGCGTCATAACATATATTGGTGAGGAGCACGGTGAGAACTTCCTCTCTCTTGAGCAGAAACGCAGTGAGAAGATGCTCCTTTTCCGCAACAGCAAGGTTGTGATTGAGGACCCCTCTCACCAGAACCTTAGAACTTGTGCTGCCGTGTTGCGCTATCTGGGCTACAATGAGGAACGCATATCGCAGATGTTGCTCGACAAGACCCACGAGACAGTAATGCAAATCAATCTTAGCGCACTTGTCGACAATGTGCGCTATTTCCGTTCCTTGCTTCAGCCTTCTACCAAACTTGTTTGCATGGTCAAGGCATTTGCTTACGGAGCAGGACCTGTCGAGGTCAGCCGTTGTTTGCAGGATAACCATCTGGCTGACTATCTGGCGGTGGCGGTGGCAGATGAAGCGGCCGAACTCCGTCAGGCGGGAGTCAACCTGCCCGTCATCATCATGGATCCCGAGCAGACAGCTCTGCGCACTATCATCGAAAACAATGCCGAGCCCAATATCTACTCTATGCAGTCGCTTGAAGACTTCATTACGGCTGTTACCGATGCAGGACTTGAGAACTATCCTGTTCATATCAAGATAGACTCCGGTATGCACCGTCTCGGATTCGAACTCGCCGATATGCCTGCTCTGACCGAACGTCTTCGCAGACAGAAGGCAGTGCGTGTGCGCTCGGTGTTTTCTCATCTCTGTGTGGCTGACGAGCCTGACTGGGACAGTTTCACTCTCGAACAGGTCGACCGTTTCCAACGCTGTGCCGATGTCTTGTCGGCTGAGTTGCCATACCCCGTTATGCGGCATATACTCAATTCTGCCGGCATCGAGCGCTTCACTCAGTATCAGGCTGATATGTGCCGATTGGGTATAGGCATGTACGGGTTCTCATTCGCTGGCAGGCACTTGCGCAATGTCTGCACTCTCAAAACCACTCTGCTCAGTGTCAAAACCGTTGCTGCCGGCGAGTCGATAGGTTACGGCAGACATACTTTCCTCACCGAAGAACGTCAGATCGCCGTCATTCCTATCGGTTATGCCGATGGTTTCGACCGCCGATTCGGCAACTATGGCGGTGAGGTGGTTGTGCGCGGCATGCGTTGCCCTGTGGTGGGCAATGTCTGCATGGACCTCGCTATGATTGATGTCACTGGTACAGATGCCCAACCCGGCGATGAAGCTGTGGTTTTCGGAGACCAGTTGCCGATAGAAGAACTTGCCGACAGACTGGGTACTATCACCTATGAGATTCTCACCTCCGTCTCACGCCGCGTCAAACGAGTATATTACTACGAATGACTATAACACCTCTTGATCACTTTCAAATATTTATCACTTTCAAATATTATAATATGAAAAAAAACGCTGCATCATTTAACCGCTTCTTTCTGCTTGTAGCCATGTCGCTTATGGCAACCGCTATTGTCAGTGCCCAGAATACTGTTCCCGATGACGGCATTGCCCAAGGCCTGACTTCTGTAGCCGCTATAGCAGGCGAAACAGAAACAGCCATTGAACCTCAGGATAGTACTGCATTAGCAATTCCTGTCAAAGAGATACCTGTTTGGAAGCAGAAACTCTATTACGGCTATAATTTCGACATCTATTTCCATCACGATACCAAGACCAACCAGAAAGAGAACGGCTGGTCCATCAGTTTTACACCCGAGATAGGCTGGAAACTCAGAGAGCGTATATATCTTGGACTTCGTTTCGGGGGAACTTATCAGGACACATATACCACCTATTCATACATAGGAGTCGATGACAAAACCTATACCGAGGATCTGCGTGTAATGCGCGGTTCGTGGGACGTGGCGCCTTATGTCCGCTACCGTCTCAAGACTATCTTCAACAATAAAGTAGGTATATGGCTTGAGGCACACCTTTATGCAGGTATGGATTTTCCACGTGTCAAGTCTGGCGATGTGACCGGAACAGACTACGATGGTCTCCGTCACAGCATTACTTATGGAGCACAACTCTCACCTGTTATCACCTATCGGTTCAACCGCAAGAGCACTTTTCAGATATTCTTCTCTATTCTCAGTCTCGGCTACAGCGGCACAACCCGCTGCTATCAGGACGCTCTTGGAGAGCGTTACAACGAGTATAGCAACGATGTCATAATCTTCTCCGGCAAACTGCGCAATCTCATTGCCAATCAGTTTACTCCCGGTCTCTATGGTCTAAAGTTCGGCGTTCAAAAGAATTTTTAAATGAGCAAGGCGAGTCTCTTTTGGAAAGTCCCTCTTGCTCTCGTGGGAGTTGTTGTCGGACTGGTCCTGCTTCTGCTGATTGCAGCGGCAGTGGTTGTTTGTACGCCATCTGCACGTAATGCAGTCATGGAAAAAGGTGTTGAGTTCGCAAATGAAAACACAGACTACGACATTGATCTCGGCAGTCTCTATCTTTCGCCTTTCCATCATTCTCCCATGGTACTTTACCGGGCATACAAAGGCACTGCCGACTTGCCCTTGCATATCGAGGTTGACAGTCTCTTCGTCGGACACCGCGGTCAGGACACGCTCATTTATGTTCACGACCTGCGTCTTCGTGCCAATGCTCTCACCGGCAATTTTCAACCTACAGTAAAAGAAGCTATTGCTGCCGGACAGGCCTCCTCGCTCATGGCGCTTCCCATTGAGGTGGATACGCTTTCGCTCTCCAATACTGTCTTCCATTCCGACAGCATGATTGCAGCCGTCGGTGTGGATGCCATAGTAGGCACTCTGCGTGCATCCAGTCCCGGAATCAACATAGCCCAAGGTCAATATCCGCTGCATGGTCTCCGACTCTCGGATGCTTATGTAGGTATAGATTTGCGTGAGACTCCGCCTGATACCACTGCCAATGACACCACGCCTATGCTCATGGCATTCGATGTGCCCGATGGTGAATTGCACAACATCAAGTTTGTGCTCACTCCTATGGATCTAAGCGTGCAGACACGTACTCTTTCTGTCAACACTCTGGCTGATGTGGGCGGCAATCTCTATGATGTGCGCCGTGTCAATATCGGTGGTGCTTCGCTCTCCATAGGCAGTCTCATTCTTCCCATCGACACTGTGTATGGCGATGCCAAGGTCAATCTTGCCCGCAATCTGATTACATCGCGGGGGCTTCATGCCCGCTCCGATTCCTTCGGAGCAGAAGCCGATGTGTCTGCCACTGCGCTCAACCTCAATACTATGCGGGTCGATGTAACCGCAGATGCCGATTTCCGCGGAAGCAAAGCTGCTGTGCAGGGCTACTATGATATTGATGACGAGGCTTACGATATGCTGGTCAATGTGGAGCGCGTGGACCTCAGTCCTTTCCTCAAAGACAGCACACCTGTCGTTTTGGCAGGTGAGATAAAGGCGGAAGGCAAAGGCATCGACATCAATTCAAATGCGATGAAGACCAATCTCAGCATGCATCTTACCGACTGTATCTACGACAATATCAATGTGTCAGGTCTTCGTCTCGATGCTCAAATGGAGAACAAGACCGTTAACGGCACTCTGCATCTGCCCGTGGCAATGAGTGACACCTCTTTACAGGTGAAGGCTCTCACCGACCATCGCTTCCGTGTATCCGATTTCCTCTCCCCGCGTCAGATGGCTGTTGACTATCATTCGGTTATGCGTAATGTCGATGCTCATGTTGCTGGCGAAGATTTCCGTGCAGACCGTCTCACTATCTATTTCCTGACCGACAGCGCAACTTCGCTCTCTCTGGCAACAGATGGATTCAGTCTGGATGCTCAGAGTCCTATGCATGTGCTTGCTCTTGTTGACGAAGTGCAACCGCTGCTCAGTGCCGTCTCTGACACTAATCTCATCAATCCCATAGTCACGCTTGGCGACCTCACTCTTATCGACACCCTCCGTCGTCTTATTCCCGATATCAATGCCGACATAGTGCTTGCCAAAGGCAGTCCTGTGCAGCATATTATTGAGCGTATGGGTCTCGATATCGACCGTGTTGCACTCTCTCTTGCTTCTGACTCTGCTCAGACCGACCTCGCACTCGATGCTTCCATTCCTGACATCAATCATCCCGATGATAGTACAGCCATGCGTCTGCCAGCGGCAAAAGCGGCTATGCGGGTGCAGATGAGCGAGGGCATAACCAATGCAACCCTCACTGCCGACACTCGTCTTACAGATGGTGTGATGACACTTCACGACCTCCGTACCGATGCCGCGCTCCGCTTCGACCTTGAGCGCACTGAGAGCGAATTGCGTGGTAACGGACGCCTCACCCTCGATGACCTCTCTTTCGGCGATATGGACCTTGGCAACCGTTCGGCGGATATAGTCGTGGTGCCTTCTGAACAGTACAATAATGCTATACGCGCCGATGTGCGCCTTGATGATATACCGCTTGACCTCGTGGACAGCATCATTCATTTTGCCGACCTCGACCTTAACGGAGCTGTGCGCGCCAAAGCAAGCGCCGACGGACTGCCTGCCAACCTCGACCTCTCCGCCGAAGTACTACCGCTCGGTGTATCTGCCAAGTACAAACCCTATGATGTGCTTCTCAGTATGGGCGAGACACCTGTTATCATGGAGCATAACCGTGTGGACCTCAACGGATTGCCTATCTATGGCGTCGATAGCACTTTCCTTGCTCTCACAGGTGACCTTGACCTCAATACCATGCGACTTGATGTCACTCTCGAGGCCGATAGTTTTGCTCCTGCCAAGTTGCAGAAAGGTGGGCCTATTCCCGTCTATGGCGACCTTGCCACCGATATCCACGGTAAGATCACAGGCCCGCTTGACAGCATCCTTGCCGATGTCGATGTCACCATTCTCCCCGTCACCGATATAACTTATCCTATTGATAAGAAAAACCTTGCACAGGTCAAGCCTTACGGCACGGTCAACGTCAAATATGGCGTTGCGGATGGCAGTCTCAATCTGGGCGGACAAGTTAATGTAGATAAAGGCACCGTGCGCTATTCGCCTAAGGTCTATCCCATCATGCCTTTCCGTGTTGACTCGGGCAGTCATGTAGCGTTCAACGGACCAATAGGGCAGACCATGCTCGATGTTTCGGCTTCGCAGAAAGTGCGTGCTGATGTGCAGTCGGAAGGTGAGGAGACACGCCGTGTGGATTTCATTACTGGTGTCAGGGTTAAGGGAGTGGTCGATTCGCTCGGTCTCAATGCCCTCGGCTTTTTCCTTGAGGCGCCCAAGGACGAGACCATCACGCGCGAAATAGCATCGCTTGACGAAGATACCCGCGATGGTCTGGCGGCAACGTTGCTCGCTACGGGCATGTATGTGGGTGAGAGCAACGTGGCAGCTCAGAACGAAGGATATGCACTCTCCAGCATCATCAACAGCCGTATCAATGCAGTTCTGGCTAACAGCAAACTCGGTAAGAAGTTTGAGATTGACATCAGTAGCGCACAGACCAACCATGCCGCAGGCAAGTCGAACGATATGAACATATCCATCAGCAAGTCGCTCTTCCACGACAAACTGCGGGTCACAGTAGGTTCTGCCATCTCCGACAATCCCGAGGTCAACAACACCAATGGTCTGCTGCGAAGCATCACTGCCGACTATCGCCTCACCAAAGATGGCAATGTGCTGCTGCGTCTGTTCTCGCAGCGCGACTACAACAATATCCTCGAAGGCGAACTCTATAAGTCGGGTATAGGCGTCCATCTGACTAAAGATTGGCAACGCAGGCAACTCTTCCGCACCGACAGTATCACGCGCACTTATGGACTGGCGGCTGACGCATCGGTCGCTTATCGTTCAAACAACAGTATTGGTCCTGACCTCACCCTCACCTCGTCCATACGCAACCTCATGGGGCATGGCGAGACTTTCACCGTCAAGGGCAACGGCGCTTACTATTGGGCGCTGCGAAACCGGCACCCCGGTGACCCCAAGAAAACCGATACATACAAGCTGGGTGCCAATGCCGCTCTCGTATTCCCTTATCTGCATTGGCTCGGCGACAACAATCCTGAGGGTGACACACGCTATATGCTCGGCTATCAGTATGAGAATATTGCCGGAGGCTACGGCGTTCATAAACTCACTGGTTCGTTCACCTATTTCATCCGTTCCTCGCGCTTTGTTACCCATGCCTTCACCCCCTTCTCACTCTCAGTGGTGCTGATGAAGGCGGAGTCGGAAGATTTGCTTGACAAGGCGGCGGAGTATCCCCAACTGATAAAAATCATAGCCGGCAACGAGTTCGTACCCTCTATCGGCTATGCTTTCACCTATAATGACTATAGTGCGCAGCGTCATGTCAATACCATGCTCGACCTCGGTGTCAAGGAGTCCGGCAATCTCATCAACGCTATCTATTGCGCTTTTGGCCACAAGTGGGACGAGCAGGACAAACCCCTCGGCAAAATCACCTATAACCAGTTTGTAAAACTCCATGCCGAACTGCGCAACAAGTTCAATCTGACCGACCGCGTATGCATTGCCACACGCCTGTTTGCAGGTGCCAATATCCCGCTGGGCAACTCCACTTTTGCTCCGCTCTCTGAGGCGTTCTATGCCGGCGGACCCAACAGCTTGCGTGCCTCGTCACCCTATGCTTATGGGCCTGGCAACTTCTATAGTGCCAAGTACAACCAGAACTTCTTCCATTCGGGAGACCTGAAACTCGAGGCTAACTTAGAACTCCGTTTCCCCATCGTGTGGAAACTCTACGGCGCCGCTTTCCTCGATGCAGGCAACGTGTGGAACTGGTATAGCACTGTAGACCTCTTCAAGGCTGCCGGCTACGAGGATTATATCACGCGACTCGAGATTCCAACCGACCTCAAGGACGGTGTCTATGGCAACGATGATTTCGCTCGTCAGATTGCTCTCGGCACGGGTGCCGGTTTGCGCATTGACCTTGACGGACTCGTTATTCGTATCGACATTGGCGTGGGCATACACGCGCCTTATCAGACCTTCAAGTATGACAAGGAGGGTAAGGTGGATACCACGCAGCCCATCAAGACTTATTTCAACATCCCATCCGCACTTGATGCTCTCCGTTTCAACTTCGGCATCGGCTACCCGTTCTAACACTCACTTATTCCCTCGCTTCCCGCATGGAAAATTGTGTTCCACGGCTTGCCGATTCTCTCCCTTTGGTGTAAGAATTTGACTTATGGCCTATTTTTATTCAGGAAACAGGATTTTTATTGCAGGATATCGGAGATTTTTGTACCTTTGCAGCATTGGGTAATATACCAACCGAAACAAAACCTGATATGGATATTAAATCAACTGAATTGCTGCGCACTTCGTGCAGTTGGGATGGGGTAGAGTTGCCCTTGTATCCCGAAGGCAAACCCGAGTTGAAGGTCTGCCGCATGGTCTTCCCTGCCGGGGCAAAAACAGGGTGGCACCACCACACCGTCATCAACTACGGCATCATACAGCAAGGCTCGCTCACAATAGTTTGTGTGGACGGCACCGAGCGCACTTTCTGTCAGGGAGAAGCCATGGCTGAAGTTGTTGGTACTGTGCATCGTGGAGAGAATCGTGGCAATAGTCCTGTGGTGCTTGACATGTTCTATGTGTCCTCGCCTGGTACAGAGGTGACAGTGCAACATCCCGAACTCAACTAACTCGCAAGCGACTACCTCCGGTCTATCCGTTGACGCCGCTTGGCTGATAAAAGAACCAATGGTGACTGATTACCTCGGTCGGGAAGTGAATCAAACATTATGGAAGAAAAGAAGAACATAGGGTCGATGTTCGACCGCATAGCAGGAAAGTATGATTTTCTGAACCATCTTCTGTCTTTGAATATAGATAAGTATTGGCGGCGGAAAGCCGTTGCTTCAATTGCCAATAGTCAATTATCCAATAGTCAATGCCTCGATGTTGCCATCGGTACAGCTGACCTCGCGATAGAGACAGCACATCAGATGCCCGATGTGCATATTCAAGGACTTGACCTCTCCATCGAGATGATGCGTATCGGTGAAGAGAAAGTGCGCAAACTCGGTCTGGAGAAAAGAATAAGTTTCATGCATGGTAGCGCACTCGAGATGCCCTTCTGCGACTGCAGTTTCGACTTTGTGACCTGTGCATACGGCGTGCGCAACTTCTCCGACCTGGACAAAGGTCTGAGAGAAATGTATCGGGTGATGAGAGCAGGCGGCAAACTGATGATACTCGAGTTTTCCTATCCAGACAACCGCTTCGTTGCCTGGACATACAACCTCTATTTTTCTCATATCCTGCCACTTGTCGGTCGCCTTGTGAGCAAGGACAAGAGTGCATACACTTATCTCAACAAGAGTGTGAAGAACTTTGTGTGGGGAGAAGAAATGTGCAACCGCATAAAGGGAGCGGGCTTCTCTGATGCGAGATACAAGTCTCTTACATTCGGAATAACAACCATTTATACTGCAATAAAATGAAAAACAGGAAGAATCAACCCGCATCTCAACCTGCGCATCGTAAGGAGGGTAACAGAGTGCTTCTGTGGATGCGGATAGTGCGCCCCCAGACTTTGTTTGCCTCGCTGTGCCCTGTATTGGTAGGACTGCTGGTGGCAGGCAAAAATATAGGATATGCGGGTATCAACGGTCATACCACTGCCGTATTGACCGTTGTTTGTGCCCTCGCATTGCAGATACTGAGTAACTTGATAAACGACTACTACGATTTCCGCCGTGGAACCGACAAGAAAGGCAGAGTAGGGTTCAGTCGTGCTCTGGCTGAAGGACAAGTGACTGAGCAACAAATGCGTGTGGCCTGTTTCGTCGCACTCGGAGTGGCAGTAGTTACCGGCGCTGTGCTCTGCTATGTAGGAGGGTGGGTAATACTGGCTATAGGTGTCACTGCTATTTTTTTTGCATGGCTTTACACCGCTACTGACTACTCGCTTTCCTATCTCGGCATTGCCGACATCTTCGTCTTCCTTTACTACGGAGTGATAGCGACTACGGGTACCGTGTGGCTGCAGCAGAAGGCTGTGGGAATTGACCTCCAGTGGGCTAACATCAGTCAATTGCTACCGGCGTTCTATGCAGGTGCAGTGTGCGGACTGATATCTATTTGTGTGCTGGCCATCAATAATATACGTGATATTGACGGTGACTGTGAATCCGGTAAGAAAACTTTTCCTGTGCGTTTCGGCAAAACAGCGGCACTGGTCTGCCTCGGAGTGATTGTTGCCTTGATGCCTCTGTTTGCATGGCTCGCTTTCGGACTTGGTTGGGCAATGTTGATAATCATTCCTGCAGCATATTTATATTATAAGGTGCTTCGTGCCAAGGGTGCCGAGTACAACAAGTGTCTGCTTGGAGCAGGATTGGTAAACCTGTGCTACGTGTTGCTGGTGTGGCTGAGTGTCTGAATGTAAATCAAATTTGCTTTATTGTAATCCAATACTTATTTCAACTTGATACGGAGTGCTCCGTTCTCATTCAGGAAAGTAAAATTATCGTCTTGAAAGGCGTTTTGGAAGGCTCCCGAAGTTATAAGTGCCTCGGGAGTTCCTGTTTCTATACCTTGTCCCGGAGTCATCAGCCAGATGGTGTCTGCCATCTGAAGAGCAAGGTCAAGTTCGTGTGTGGAGATGATGACGCACTTGTCAGTCTGGTGCGCCAACTGCTTGAGCAGAAGCAGAATGCGGATACGGTTGTTGAGGTCGAGATGTGCAGTCGGTTCATCAAGCAGGATAAGCGGGGTCTGCTGGGCAAGAGCTTTAGCAATAAGCACCCGCTGTTTCTCTCCGTCGCTGAGGCGGTTGAAGTAGTCGTTTTGCTTATGTTTCATTCCCACTTGATTGAGGGCAGTGTTGATGTCGTTCTCATCGTTCTCGGTCAGTCCGCCAAGAAAATTGGTATATGGATACCTTCCCATGGCAGTTACGTCGTGCACGGTGGTGTTGTCGATTGACAGCCGTTCGGTGAGTACAAGTGCCAGACGTGTAGCCCTTTGCTGCTGTGAGAGACTGTAAATATCCTGAGAATCTATGAATACATTACCTTCGAGTGCCGGCTGCAGCCCGGCAAGAGTACGGAGGAGCGTGCTTTTGCCACAGCCGTTTTTGCCGAGCATGCATATCATTGTGCCTCCCTTGGCTTCAAGCGCAAGTTCGGTCTGCACGGCATAAGTGCCATAACCGATAGTGAGATTTTTGGTAGTGAGTAACATCAGGCAAACTTGGTAACCTTGATAAACTTATCTTACAATAAACCAGCATCCGCCCATAATGAGCAGCACGCCTATCCACTGTGTCCATACCACTTGCTCTCCGAAGAACCACATACCGCATAACATGCCCAACACGAAGCCAATGCTGGTGAGAGGATAGATGATGGAAAAATCGTAAACCTTCAGCATATAGAGCCATAGAAGGTTGGTGACGATGATAAGCAAAATGCCGATGAATATACCCCAGTTGAGTATTATATCATTCCAAATGCAGTGCCATGACCATGTAAAGTCAGTCACTTTTTGCATGCCGTATTTAAGAAACATCTGACCGGCTATCATAGTGGCGGCTTGAATGAATGATGTTAGCACCAGAATAACTTTTGACATAGGTATTTTCTTTTTTAGTTTATGGTCTGAATCCGGTTGTTGTTTTATAGCTCTTCATGAGATCTTTGTATCTTTCGATCACTTCACTGACAACACTTTCCCATGAGCGTACAAGCGTCTGTGATGCCTTTTGACCAGCATCTCTTACGAGCAATGGATTTTCCATGAGTCGCCTGATGAGTTGTGAATAAAAGTGTGCATCGTTTTCAGTGAGGAAACCGTTGCTTCCATCCGTAATTCCACAGGCTGTGTTGGCACCTTTGAGCAGAATGGCGGGAGTATGCATTGCCGCGGCTTCTCTGACTACGAGACCGAAAGTGTCATACTCAGAAGGAAAGAGGAATATGTCAGCGGCCGCGTAATAGCGTCGGAGAATCTCGCGGTCATTTACCATACCCAGCATTATCATTTTTTGCTCCATTCCGTTCTTGCGAATGAATTGTCGTATCTGCGACTCGGCATAACCTGTGCCTATCATATATAGTCGGAAAGGCATGTGCTTGATGAGTTGCAGTGCATCAAGAGTGAGGCGGATATTCTTCTCCCAAATATGCTGACCTACATACAGAAACATGGTTTGATCGCTATGAAGACCCAACTCTTTACGCATTGCATATCTAATTTTGGTGACCAGCTGGTCGGGAGTGACGAAGTCGTTGCCGTTTTCCACCACCTCCACATGCCCCTTGAAACCGTATTCACGGAGAGTGGGCTCAACAGAAGCCTGCGGAATCCACACCTCGTCAGCCTGTTCATAGAACTGAATTATTCTTTTGACAGCATAGTCCACAAGACGTTTGCTCGGCACTGCCCGTTCGAAGTCCTGACGGTATTTGGAATGGAAGGTGGCAACGACGGGTATATTCTGCTCTCTGCCGGTTTTCAGGGCGAGCATACCGGTGGTGAAGGGGCAATGGGCATGAATGAGGTCTAATCGCAAACTGCCGTATTTGCGGCGGAAACTGAGATCTATCTGAGGAAGACCGTAGCGGTATGGCGGACGCATCGGTATAGGTATAGATGCGTAGTCGTAGATTGGATATGGAGTGTTTCTTACCATACCGGGGGCATAGGGCGTAACCACACATACGTCCTGATGCTTGCGGAAAAGCCAGTCAGCATAGTTCTTGGCTGTGAGCGCCACACCGTCCAGTATAGGGGGAAAGTTGTCGTTGAAGATTCCAATCATAAGGGGAGTAACTTTGTTTTTTGTGGTTGATTAATAGTATTTCGATGTGGTTAAGGTCAGTTAAAAGTGCACAAAGGTACGTATTTTATCTCAAACATACAAATTCTTTGGAAAACATGCTTTTTTTTCATAGTTGCGTATTCAGGTTTTTTGTTGTAACTTTGCAGTTCAAATGTCAATATAAGTAGAGACGTTTCCGCTGTTTTGCATAACCTCTCTACAAGTGACGGACAAGTAAACAAGAATCACAACAAAATACCATATTCTGCTCAGTCGGGCGGTTGTGAGCTCGGCGGGCATAAACATTTGTACGTTTATCAGATATGATTAAAATTACTTTTCCCGACGGAAGCGTCAGGGAGTACGAGAGCGGTGTAACCGCATTGCAGGTGGCTGAGAGCATCAGTCCCCGTCTCGCAGCCGACGTACTGGCTGCAACAGTCAACGATGTTCAGCAGGACCTGACCATGCCAATCACCGAAGACGCTACACTGCGCCTTCACAAGTGGGATGACCCCGAGGCAAAACACGCCTTCTGGCACACCTCTTCCCACCTCATGGCAGAGGCTCTGCAGGAACTCTATCCGGGCATCCAGTTCGGCATAGGACCCGCTATCGAGAACGGCTTTTACTATGACGTTATGCCCCCCGAGGACACTCCCATCAGGGAGACAGACCTGCCTCTGATAGAGAAGAAGGTGCAGGAGCTCCAGCAGCGCAAGGAGCAGCTCATCCGCCGCGACATCAGCAAGGCGGATGCATTGAAAGACTTTGAGGCAAAAGGGCAGACCTACAAGTGCGAACTTATCAGCGAACTGGAAGACGGCAAGATAACCACTTACACACAAGGAAGTTTCACTGACCTCTGCAAAGGTCCGCATATTCCTTCCACTGCACCCATCAAGGCTGTGAAGGTGCTCAGCTGTGCTGCCGCATACTGGCGCGGCGACGCCTCACGCCCGATGATGACCCGCATCTACGGCATCTCGTTCCCCAAGAAGTCGATGCTTGACGAATATCTGGCATTGCTCGAAGAGGCCAAGAAGCGCGACCACCGCCGCATAGGCAAGGAGCTGGAACTCTTCATGTTCTCCGACATGGTTGGCAAGGGTCTGCCTATATGGTTGCCTAAAGGCACTGCTCTGCGTCTGCGCCTTGAGGATTTCCTCAAGAAGATACAGAAGCGCTACGGCTATCAGCAGGTAATCACGCCGCATATCGGAAGCAAGAATCTCTATATCACTTCCGGTCACTGGGACCACTATGGCAAAGATTCCTTCCAGCCTATCACCACTCCCGAGGAAGGTGAGGTCTATCTGCTCAAACCCATGAACTGCCCTCACCACTGCGCCATCTTCAAGAACTCACCCCGCAGTTACAAGGACCTGCCTTTCCGCTGTGCTGAGTTCGGCACGGTCTATCGCTACGAGCAGTCGGGCGAGCTGCACGGTCTGACCCGTGTGCGCAGTTTCACTCAGGATGATGCACACATCTTCTGCCGTCCTGACCAAGTGAAGGAGGAGTTCATCCGCGTGATGGAGATTATCCAGATTATCTTCAAAGCACTCAACTTTGACAATTTCGAGGCACAGATTTCGCTCCGTGACCCGAACAACTACGAGAAATATGTGGGCTCCGACGAGGTGTGGGCGAAGGCTGAGCAGGCCATCATTGATGCTTGCGAGGAGAAGGGTCTGCCTGCCAAGGTGGAATACGGCGAGGCTGCGTTCTATGGTCCTAAGCTCGACTTCATGGTAAAAGATGCTCTTGGTCGCCGCTGGCAGTTAGGCACTATTCAGGTGGACTACAACCTGCCTGAGCGCTTCGAACTTGAGTACGTAGGCGAAGACAACCAGAAGCACCGTCCCGTCATGATTCACCGTGCGCCATTCGGAAGTATGGAACGTTTCGTGGCAGTGCTCATCGAGCACACCGCCGGCAAGTTCCCGCTGTGGCTCACGCCCGACCAGGTGGTGGTACTCCCTGTCTCCGAGAAGTCGAACGACTACGCTTGGAAAGTGAAAGAACTGCTTGAGCAGCAGGATATCCGCGTCATTGTGGACGACCGCAATGAGAAGATAGGGCGCAAGATTCGCGACAACGAGCTCAAGCGCATTCCTTACATGCTCATCGTGGGCGAGAAGGAAGCCGAGCAGGGTCTGGTCAGCGTCCGTCAGCAAGGTGCCGAGGAGAAGGGTCAGATGACTATTCAGGAGTTCGCCGACTTCATCACCAAGACTGTCAGCGAGCAGATGAATGCCTATTAAAGTATTTGTACAGAAAAGTAAGACCGCTATGCAGTGTGAGCATCAGCGGTCTTTCTTTTTAAGGATGTCAATGTTGTAGCAGAGTCCGATGCGGAGTTGGTGGAAGGGGTAGTCGTGAATGCCGTACTGGTACATCACGTATGGCTCGAAACTGCCTTTGGCTTTAGGGGCGGCTATGTGACCAGCGACTTTGGTCTTCAGTGTCATAGGTCTGTCGCCGTCGCCTTCCCAACCTACATAGCCGGAAAACACCTCCTCTACTGAGAAATACTTGTGCTTCAACCTGAGCAATGCTCCGTACATCACGGCATCGTTCTGCCTGCCGTTGTCTGTCTGCCAGCAGAGGAAACCCGCAGTTGCCGCCAAGCGTAGCGAGATATTCCCACTATTCCAAGTATTGCTGTTTTTGTCTTTGCCGAAAAAGAACGACTTGCCTATACTCAGGTCGAAGAAATAGCCCGGTGCGTCGTAAGTTCGTGCAAGGGCAAAGCCTCCTCCCGAGGCGGTCTTCACCGCGGCACGTACTGTCATTGCGGGGCATTTGGCTTTCTCGCGCAGGAACATGATGTCGGTAGAGACATACACATCGCCGCCTTCGTGTCCCCGCATGGCTTTCTCTCTGTTTTCAGGCAGGACGCGGCAGGAGGCAAGGCGTCCGTCTGTTGATTGGTAGAATTCTACAACGGGCATCCAGAGGCAGAGGTTGACGCGGTCGGTGAAGAGAGGAATCCTGAGGCGGGCGAAGATGTCGGCAGTCTTGTCGCGCTGGAAACCGAAGAAGCCGTCACCTGCCACTTCCATAGTCAGTTCTCTCACGGTGCTGCCGTCGGTCATGTCGGGCACGGGAAAAGCGTTGGGTCCGAAATAGAGTGGTGCAACAAGAGTATTCTCCTGATAGTTGGTCTTGACTAAATCCACTTGTGCATTGGCACTGAGGAAAAGAATAGCGGAGACTAATATGGCAATCGTTCTCTTCATCTAAGGAATTCAGAAAGCGTTATAGCTGTAGCTATTGCCACATTGAGTGATTCTGCATGGTCGCCTTGGCGGAATGGCGGAATAGAGACAGGGTGAGTGACGAGTCTTCGCACTTCATCGGATATGCCATTGCCCTCGTTGCCCATTACTATTATCGCTTTCTTCTCGAGTTTCTCCTTATATATATTCCTTCCCTCCAACAAGGTTCCGTATATAGGAATATTGCCTTCTGCTGATTGACCGGCAAGCCAGTTTTCCAAATCGGAATAATGTATTCTCACTCGTGCGAGCGAACCCATCGTGGCTTGTACTACCTTCGGATTGTAGCAGTCGGCTGTGTCGCGTGAGCAGACTATGTCGCTTATGCCGAACCAGTCCGCCGTGCGGATGATTGTGCCGAGATTCCCCGGGTCCTGCACCCCGTCTAAAGCCAAAACAGGTATAACTTTCAACTCTCCACTTTCCACTTCTCTCAACTCTAAACTTTCAACTCTCAACTTTTTCCTGAACACCCCGATTGTCCCCTGCGGAGTGCGGAGCCCCGACATCTGCTCTATCTCGCGCTCGGTGGCATTGTCGCGGTTGACAAGAAGATACAGCTCGAATCCCTTCATCAGTTCCTCTACGCACTTCTCGCCTTCGGCAACAAACAGCCCCGTCTCGTCGCGGAATTTCTTCTGCTGCAACGAGCGGACAAGTTTTATCTGTGCTTTGCTTACGTGTTGCATAATCGTCGGCAAAGGTAGTAATAATTACACAAATACGCAAAATTTGTATTGTTGAAAAATAATAACTACCTTTGTCGTCAGATAAATCAAAACATACTATGGCAGACAAATCTTTTGACGAATTGCTCCGCGAGGCTCGGTTGCCTGAGCGTTGGCAGGAGGGCGAAGTGCATAAGGTGGGTATTGATTCGGGTTGCTGGTCGCTCAGCGAGAAGAAGTGCGCCATGATGGCGACTCTTGAGTTGGCTCTGTGCTACGAGCAGGGCAGGGGAGTGGAGAAGAACGAGCAGATGGCATTCCGCCTGACTGAGTACGTCTATGCCAACAACAGCATCGACCTCGGCGACGACCCGTGGAAAGACGCCGCCTACCGCCTTGTCCGCTACTGTCGCGAGGGCATCGGTACACCCGTGGACAATGCCCGTGCAGAGCGCATCAGCAACAGCATTCACAGCAGCAACGAGTGGCTTGATGATATTCTGAGCCGCTGAACTCTGTCGAATGACATTCTGTCATCATTATCGCCATAATCCTGACAAAATGCAACTATTGTCCTGACATTGTTTTTGCATACCTGGGGTGACTAATGATTGTAGCGCATGGTTCGTATCTTTTGAGAAGGATATGGCAACGACAGGTTCAGCTATGTGTTTCTATTCGAACTCAGTCCGTCTTGTCCAAGATTGCCAATAGACACGTTGCAGCATAAACCCGCTAAGTGAATCACCGTTAATTACACGTAGAGCCATAACATGTTATGGCTCTACAATTTTATTCTCACATGAATTATTGTGTGTGTCCGTAATCAGTTGTTGAACTGCAGTTGTCCGTTGTGCAGACTGACGATGACGGGTTTCCGGTGGTCAACCTTGCCTGCTATGAGGTTCTTCGAGAGTTCGTTCAGTACCAGTGTCTGCAAAGCACGTTTCACGGGTCGTGCACCGAACTGCGGGTCGTAGCCTTCGTGGGCGATGTGGCGTACGGCATCGTCTGTCACGCAGAGCTCTATGCCGTTCTGCAGGAGCATCTTGCGGATGCCGTCTATCTGCAGACCCACTACCTGCTGTATCTCTTCCTCGCTCAGCGGCGTGAACATGATAGTCTCGTCAATTCGGTTCAGAAACTCAGGCCGTATGGTCTGACGCAGCAACTCCATCAGTTGTTTTTCAGTCTGCTGACGCGGAACACCATTCTCTTCGTTCTCACGTATCATCTGGCTGCCGAGGTTACTGGTCATGATGATGATGGTGTTTTTGAAGTTGACTGTGCGACCTTTGTTGTCGGTCAGTCGTCCATCGTCAAGCACTTGCAGCAGTACGTTGAACACGTCGGGGTGTGCCTTCTCTATCTCGTCGAAGAGGACAACAGAGTAGGGTTTGCGGCGTATTGCCTCCGTCAGCTGACCGCCTTCGTCGTAACCTACATATCCCGGAGGCGCGCCAATAAGACGTGTGGCTGAGAATTTCTCCTGATACTCCGACATATCGATTCGCGTCATCATGTTCTCGTCGTCAAACAGATAGTCTGCCAGTGCCTTGGCAAGTTCGGTCTTGCCCACGCCCGTAGTGCCGAGGAAGATGAAACTGCCAATAGGGCGTTTCGGGTCTTGCAGACCAGCACGGGAGCGGCGGATGGCATCGCTTACTGCTTTTATCGCCTCATCCTGACCGATGACGCGCTTGTGAAGTTCCTCCTCAAGGTGGAGCAACTTGTCGCGCTCCGACTGCATCATTTTTGTCACGGGTATTCCCGTCCAGCGGCTTACCACCTCTGCTATATCGTCCTCGTCAACCTCCTCTTTTATGAGTGTCTGATTGTTTGATAGTCCGTCTGCCTGTTTGCTGTTGTGCAACACATCCTGCGCTGCTTTTATCCGTTCTTCTGCCTGAGGGATTAGTCCGTAGCGTATTTCGGCAACGCGGTTGTAGTTGCCTTCGCGCTCGGCTGTCTCTGCTTCGTGGCGGAGCTGCTCTATGCGGATTTTCTCCTGCTGAATGGTGTTGATGTGCTCCTTCTCCTTGTTCCAGCGCTCGCGCATTTGAGCAGCCTGCTTCTTTAGTTCTGTCAGTTTCTCCTCGATGACGCGCCTGCGCTCATCGGTTTTGTCGTCTTTTGAGGCGGAGCGCATTGAGGCCTTCTCTATCTCAAGCTGCTTTATCTGCCGCTCCAGCGTGTCAAGTTCCTCTGGCACTGAGTCCATTTCCAGACGCAGTTTGGCTGCGGCTTCGTCCACAAGGTCGATAGCCTTGTCTGGCAGGAAACGGTCGGAGATATAACGTGTGGATAGTTCCACTGCAGCCACCAGTGCATCGTCCTGAATACGCACTTTGTGGTGGTTCTCGTAGCGCTCTTTCAGTCCGCGCAAGATGCTTATGGTGGCGGCTTCGTCAGGTTCGTCAATCATCACTATCTGGAACCGGCGTTCAAGGGCTTTGTCTTTCTCGAAGTATTTCTGGTACTCGCTCAGTGTGGTTGCACCTATGCAGCGAAGGTCGCCGCGGGCGAGTGCGGGTTTCAGTATGTTTGCTGCGTCCATGGCGCCGCTGGTCTGACCTGCGCCGACAAGGGTGTGAATCTCGTCGATGAAGAGGATGATTTCTCCGTTGGCTTCCACTACCTCGTTGATGACGCCTTTCAGACGCTCTTCAAACTCACCCTGGTACTTGGCACCTGCAACCAGTGCGCCCATGTCGAGCGAGTAGAGAAGTTTTCTCTTCAGATTTTCCGGCACGTCTCCTCGTACTATACGGTGTGCCAGACCTTCAGCTATTGCTGTCTTGCCCACACCAGGTTCGCCTATCAGGATGGGGTTGTTTTTTGTTCGGCGGCTCAGAATCTGCAGTACCCGCCTAATCTCTTCGTCACGACCTATCACGGGGTCGAGCTTGCCTTGCTTTGCACGTTCGCAAAGGTTGATGGCAAATTTCTGTAAATTCTCTGTGTTCATAGTTGTGTGTGTTATGTTGTTAGTTATTTTATTGGTTCTTAGTTTTTGGTTCTTGGTTTTTGTTATTAGTTATTGGTTCTTGGTTTTTGATGAGTGGAAATCAATGTCTGTGCCATGCCGGAAAAACTGCCAATTTGGCAGATGAAAAAGATATGATGGCTATGTCTAAGATATAGTGTGCAGATAACCTAATTTAATATACGTGAAACGACACAATAATCGATTTGTAATAGTCAAGAAATCATAGACAAATATCTAATTAATCATACCATAATCTACATTTAATTTATCAATAATATATAAGTAATCTACCAATAATCAACCAGTAATCTACCAATAATCTACCAATAATCGTCCAATAATCGTCCAATAATCAACCAATAATAATACAATATTTAGAGGATGATGTTAGGTTGGAGAATTTGTACTGAAGAGTGGTGAATGTGAGGTGAATGTGTGGTGGGGAAAGGGGAAAGAAAGAGAAAATGGTTCGGAGGTTTGCACATATAGTTTAGAAGTTGTAAATTTGCAGGCGAAAAGGGCGGAATAATGTATAAGAAAAGTCGCATTGTGATGTCGTTTATCTGATATAGAAATGTCTGATGCCTAATGTTTGGGAATGATTGAGTGAATGTTGCAGTGTGGCGGAGTGGATATTCCGGTATGGCGAGTGAATTTTTGTGATATAGTAGAGTGATTATTGTGGTGTGGCGGAGTAAATATTTTGGTATTATAACATATTTATTGTATGCAAAGGTTTTATTTTATGTTTGTGTTATTGCTATGTATGCTGCCGGTGGCATGTACACATAAGCAGAGTGACAGAGGATACATGATCGGGGTCAGTCAGGACAACTCGGATGCATGGCACGACAAGATGCGTGACGAGATTGTTCATGAGGCTGTGCTTCATCCGGAACTGAAACTTGTGATGTCGAATGCATACGGGCAGAAAGACAGACAAGCGGGGCAGATAGACTCGCTGGTGGATGCAGGTGTCGATTTGCTGATAGTGTGCGTAGAAGACCCTATTTCTGTAAAAGATGCAACAGACAGGGCATACGACAGCGGAATACCAGTAGTGATAAATGCAAGGAGCAACCGGCTAACCAAATATACGGCTTATGTAGGTACTGACAACTACGCTGTCGGTGAGTTGATGGCGGAGTATGTGTTGGAGTTGGCAGAGAAAGAGAAGCGTAATGCAAAGAATCCTTTAGGTGTGTTGGAGGTATTGGGAAAGATAGGTGCTCCGGCAGTGTCGGAACGGTATGTAGGTTTGCGAGACAGTTTGAAAGGCAAGGATGAGGTGAAGATAGTGTGCAGTGTATGTGGCGATTGGGAATATGACAAGACCTATATGTTAGTGGATTCGGTATTGAAAGTAAGACAAGATGTTGATGTGATAGTGACTCAGAACGACGTAATGGCAATGGGTGCGAGCGCGGCAGGCAAGGCGAACAATCCTGATAAAGATTTTCACGTGTTGGGTGTTGATGCTTTAAGCGGCGCAGGTAATGGAATAGAGGCAGTGCTTGACGGCAGGATAGCGGCATCGATAACGAATGTGAGCAGAGGTGACCTGTTGGTGCAGACGGCATGCGATATATTGTATGGTGAGCCGTACAATAAAGACAATTCGCTACAGCCGGTGCTGGTGGATCAGTCGTCTCCAAGATTAGTGATGCGTATGACTCAGGAGATGAACTATGAGTCGAAGGTGATAAAGACGCTTCAGATGAAAGTAGATAGATTTCTGGATGAAACCACCGACTTGAAGAATACAAACATAGTGTTGAGTTTCAGTTTGATACTGTTTGCAATATTTGTGATATTCTCAGTGATTGCCTACCGTTACAGAATGCAAGTAAAGCGTGATCAGGAGCAGAATGCCCAGTTGATGGCAACGCAGCAGGAGCAGTTGGAGAAGATAACGGCAGAACTTGAGCGAGTGCGAACTTCACAGAGTGTAGACGAGGAGTTTTTAAACAAACTGCGTGACGAAATAGAGGCTCATTTGGATGATTCTGAATATTCGGTTGAGATGTTGGCCGAGACAATGGCAGTAAGCAGGGCCCAATTGTTCAGGCGAGTAAAGAGTCTGACGGGCGTAACACCTCTTGTCATGTTGAAACAAATACGACTAAGGAAAGCACGCCAGCTACTGCAGTACACCGATATGAACGTGCAGCAGGTTGCGTATTCTGTGGGTTACACATTGCCTTCGTATTTTGCGAGCAACTACAAAGAAATGTTCGGAGTACTCCCTTCAGAAGAGAGACGGGCAAATAGTAATAAAAATATCGGAAATGGTAATAAAAGTCGCAGGAAATAATCTTGCGACTTTTTTCGCATATTTTGCGACATATTTATTCACGCGTATGCGAGAGGGTGGTTAATTTTGCAAAAAGTTTGAATGTCGGAGGAAAATCAAACGTGACTATTATCCACAATTAACCACAATATAAACCATTAAAAACAAACAATCATGAGAAAAGTTTATCTGATGATGGCTGCCATGCTTATGACATTGAGCATGTCGGCAAATCCGACGGAAGAGCAAGTGGCTGACTATTATCTGAGTCATCCTTACTTGTTCTCGCACACAGCGCTTACCGCTACCGGTAATGCTGATTACCCTTACAAGAATGCAGAGGGTGAGAATATCAAGATGACTGACGACGGTTGGTCTGACTTCCACTGGGACGGCCCCAGCAGTTGTATTTTTGACAACATCAACATGAGTACGGCCGGTAAGTATTACGTGAAACTGAACTACCGCGGAACAACCAGCGACGGTTCGCTCGTAGTGAACGGTGACACCACGGCACTTATTCTTGACGGCAGCGAGTATGTAAAATTGATCAATCTCAATGCAGGAATGAACACCATCAAGGTGTGCAAAGGCACTTGGATTGGTGTTTACAGTATCGAATTGTCAACTTTCTGTCCTTCTGCAGAAGTGGCACAGGCTGCCGACTACTATCTGAGCAATCCTTATTACTTTGAGTGCACCACTCTGACTCCGAAGACAGATGAGGAGAATGTTTATTACAATGCTGCCAATGAAAAAATCAAGTTGTATGCCGACGGCTGGTCAGACTTCCACTGGGACGGTCCGAGCAATTGCATCTTCGACAACATCAATATGAGCAAGGCAGGCAAGTACACCTTAATAGTCAATTACAGAGGTACAACAAGCAATGGTACACTTGTAGTTAATGATGAGAGTTCGGCTTTGACACTTGACGGTCAATCTCCTTATAAGAAGATTATTGACCTGAAAGCAGGCATGAATACAATAAAGTTAGGTAAGGGCGAGTGGTTCGGCGTAAAAAGCATTGAGCTTGCCGGTCTCTGCCAGGATGATGCCACAACTCAGGCTGCTGACTACTATCTTAACAATACCTATTATTTCCAATGCACCGCACTTCGCGACACCGTGGCTCACGATGAGAACGTGAAATACAATGCCGACGGTCTGATAAAACTCACAGGCGACGGCTGGTCAGACTTCCACTGGGACGGTCCGAGCCGTGCTATCTTCGACAATATCAACATGAGTGAAGCCGGCGACTATACAATGACTGTTGTATATCGCAACACAGGTAACAAGGTTGACGTTATCGTAAATGATGAGACACAAACCGTTGCTTTCGCAGGTTCACCTTATGAGGCAACCGTGGCTTTGAAAGCGGGCATGAACACAATCAAGATAGGCAAGAACGATGGTTGGATCGGCGTATTCAGTCTTGACCTGAAGAAAGTGGAGAAAATATTCAACACCACTATCACTCTTGATCAAAACGGCGGTACAGGAGGCGAGACAAGCGTAGTTGCCCAGAAAGGCAAGGCAATGCCTGACTTGGCAAGTCTGCCTACTCGTGAGAACTTCTTCTTCAACGGATATGCAACCGAGAAAGACGGTGGTGACCTTTATTATGACGAGAATGGCAAGAGCGCAAAGAACTGGGACAAGGAAGATGAGACCTTCACACTTTATGCTCAATGGTACAACGGTGCCCCCGAGGTGGCTGTTAACGTAGAGTGCCCTGACAAAGAGGCTGCTAAAGCTCCTGACTATTATTTGAACAATATGTACTATGCACTCTGCACGCCCTGGGTTCCGCGCACAGTAACAGACTCTGCTACAGGACGTAGTGACTTGGTTTATGACGGAGGCGCTGAAGTACTGATTATGGCAGAAGGCGAGTGGGTAAAACTCTGCGGTGACCGTCAGTATGTTGACTTCCACTGGGATGACTTCCCCGGCAAGTCGGCTATCACCTTTACAGATATATATGTGAGCGAAGACGGCGACTATGATATGCATTGGTATCAGAGAAACGGCGGTAAGGTGGATATCATTCTCAACGGCGACACCTTCAAGACCGTTACTGCCGCAGCCAAAGACACTCTGACCGTATTCCGCATGCCTCTGAAACAAGGAACTGCCAACAAGGTTAAGATTGTAAAGAACAGCAGTTGGCCGCAGACTCTTGGCGTTATGTTCTCTAAATCGGAAGTCATACAAGACACCACTCTCATCACTTTCGATATGCAAGGTGGTACGGGTGGAACAGAAACCGTTGAGGCAATAAAGGGCTATGATATGCCTACGGTAACTATTCCTGTAAAGGGCACAGACTACTTCGAAGGCTACTTCACAGAGATAGAAGGCGGCGACCAATACTACAATCCTGACGGCACCAGCATGAAGGCTTGGGACAAGTCGGACAAGACCTTCACCCTCTATGCACACTGGAATGACGGTGGTACGGAAGGCGAGTGCTATTCTACAGAAGACGCTATCAAGGAAGACTTCTGGTTCTCGCACATGTATGACGCCCGTTGCACCGAACTTACCAACACATGGGAGAAGGACAACAACGAGTATATCTATCTGAATGCGGAAGGTGAGCGCATAAAGATTACTGCTAACGGCGAGTGGATAGATTACTACTGGGCTGACCCGAGTTCTATCGTATTCGACTCCATCTACGTAAGTCGCGATATGATTTGCAACTTCAAGTGGTTCTTCCGTTGCGACAATATCGATGGTGAGCCAACCGCAGGTTCTCGCTCACAGGTATGGGTTAACGACGAGTTGTTCGGTGAGGTGACAGTCTGGATTTCTGACCCTGTAGATGAAGTTCCTGTCGATGAGACAGTGGTAGAAGGCATCGAACTCTATGCAGACTGGCCAAACAAGATAAAGATTCAGAAGATTAACGGTTGGCCACTGACACGTGGTATCCAACTTGTAGGCGAAGGTCTGGCTGTTGAGAACACCAAGCAGAACAGCTTCTTCATACAACCTACAGAGAACGGTTTGCAACTGAATCGTCTGGAAGGCAAGAGTGACATCAATATCTACTCGGCTACAGGAGCACTCGTAGTAAAGGCTCAAACTACCGAGAAGTCATACAATGTAAATCTTGTTCCGGGTTCGTATATTGTTAACGTAAACGGCGAATACGAGAAAGCTATTGTTCGCTAACCATCTCTCAGCAGGCAGTTGCGTCTGAGGCGCGACTGCCTGCATTGTTTTTACTATATTAACACGGCGGCTTGCTAAACTGTGAGTTGTCAGATAGACTATAATAACATGAAAAAGTATTTCTTGCTATTGGCAATATTGCCATTTGTGATGGCATGTGCTGAAAACATTAAAATTACGTCCGGTGATGTGGTTATGACCTTTTCTGCTGTTGATGGCGGATATCAAACAAACTTGAGTTACAAAGGCACAGATATTCCTTTCATAGAAGTAGGGAAACCCGCAAGTCTGGAGGTGATGAAACGAACCTATTCTGCTGTGTACAGTATTGTAACTCCTGCAGACAGCGGCTACATTTGTGTTGCAACAGTGACATCATTGAGAGGATCAAAGTTTCTGGTGACAGACCGCTACCTGAATCATGGCAATGGTGAGATAGAACTGCGACGTGATGTGAAAGTTGAGAGTGTCGTAGCAGGAGACAACTATTTCTGCTCGAAGTTTGCGATAGCCACTCTTGACAACAGTACTCTTACAAGTAACGAATATCTGGTTCCGGGTGTGATGTACAAAGGCTATTTTGATGCAGCATGCAACACTCCCGAAGGATTGCCACGCGAGACAGACTTGTGGTTTATCTATCGTGATGACCGCACACCGCTGCCGTTTGTCATGTCCCGCAGTAAGACCAGCGGCATAACAATTACTCTTGCACATAAAGATTCAAAATGTAAAACCGTGGTCAACGATGCCAATGGCGGAGCCTACGATGCAGGCTATCAGTTCGGTGCATGCGGAATGTATCGTGACACTGCTCAGAGTATCACCTATCAAGAGGTTTATTATCCCGGCACCACTCAGTCAACACGTCAGGGCAAAGGCTTGCGCTATCACCCCGTGGCAACAGATGTAAAACATGCTTATAATGTATATCTCAAGATAAATACCACAGACTCTTATGCCACTGCCGCACGCGAGTCATGGAACAAGGTCTTTGACCTTTACAATCCCAAGATTTATCCTGTTGACCTTGATGTGTGCTACGAAGGTCTGATAGAGAGTCTGAAGACATATTACGTACCAAGCAGAGCTGATGGAGGAGTTTATGACAAACCGGGCTGGCCTTTCGAAGTCAGTCTTTCCGATTTCAAACCTCGCGGAATAGACTATCAGATGGGTTTTGTGGGAATGCAGGTATCCGCCGGTTATTATATATACAGGTATGGCATAGAACACAATGATAAAGTTACCCGTCACAAAGGTGAGGCTGTGCTTGATTTCTGGGCAGACGATTGTCTGGGTCCTGCCGGTATGCCTTCCACTTGGTATGACCCCAGAAACGACGGAGGCAAGGGCAGTTGGCGCAACTATGAAAGTATATTACGCATCATGACAGGAGGAATGGAAGGTTTGCTCAGCGCATGGTGTTATGGAACGAAGAACGGAGAGACACATGATAACTGGATCAGCACCTGCAAGAAGTTCGGAGACTGGCTTGTCGGTGAACAAGATGCCAACGGCAGTCTTGCATTCAGCTGGAACAGGAACAAAATTCAGAATGGTCGTCATCCGGTAAAAGACTCAAATGCTCTGACAACCCCCTCCGCTTTGCGTTATTTAGTGGAACTGTACATTGCAACCGGCGATGAGCGCTATAAGGAGGCAGCGTTGAAGGCAGGTGAGTACTGCCTGTTGTTTGTACACAAGAAATACCATTACTGCGCAGGTGTGGTTGATAATCCGCGTGTAATTGACAGTGAGTCCGGTTATTTAGCAATGCAAGGCTTCTTGTCATTATATGATCTGACTCTTGACCAGCGTTGGTTGACTGCATCCGAGCAGGCAGCTACATATACAGAGACATGGGTGTATAGTTTTGAAATTCCTGTAGAGGAAGACCGCGCTGAAGACAATCCTATTTTCCCTCGAGACAGAAGTATAGTAGGGCAGCACCTGATTGCTATAGGGCACTCTGCTGCAGACCTCGGTTTTGCGTGGTGCTCGTTTGCCTACTACCATTTGTACCTGCTGACGAAGAACGAACATTATCTGAAGATGGCTCGTATGTCAGCTCACAACAGCAAACAGTCAATGAACTGGGACGGCACCTTGTATCCGGGTCAGCCGAGAGGTTTGCAACTTGAAGCCTTCCAAGTGATGATACCTCGCAGGGTAGGAGGTGTAGCCACGACTTTGAATTGGAACTATGCCGGTCATCTTGACCCGATGTTCCGTTTCAAAGATGCTTTTGGAACTCCCAATATGGAGGAAGTGGAGAAAATGAGTTGGGAGGAGCGTATTCAGAAACTGGCACGTTACATGAACTATCAGTCGTCTGATTATGGTCAGGTGATAGTAGGTGTGGATGACATAAAGAACGAAGATGTTGCCGTGTATCCGAATCCTGTAAATTCCAATTCTTCGATATTGGTGAGTCTGCCCGGTATGAAATATACGGCAAACATTTATTCTACCGGCGGTACGCTTGTATATTCCGTCGAAGAGGATGGAGAGACAAGCATACGAATGTCGTATCCTGCAGGATTGTACACTCTTGTTCTACGAGTAGGAGAAAGGGTCATAACAAAAGAGCTAATAGTGATATAACATATAATTCTTATCATGATGAAACACAAGTTATTATTGTTTCTACTGGTCGTTCTGCCCCTGAGTCTGTTTGCTCAGACGCAGAATATATCAGGAGTGGTGGTGGATGATACGGATGAGCCGCTGGTGGGTGTAAGTGTGGTGCTTCGCGGTACATCGAGCGGCACTATCACTGATATAGACGGCAAATATTCCCTAAGTATTCCGTCCGCCGCCAAGAACCCTGTTTTAGTGTTCTCTTATGTTGGTTACACCTCACAAGAATTGTCGGCAACCGACGGGTCAACGAAGAAAGTGGTATTGTCGCCGGACAATAAATTGTTGGACGAGGTGGTGGTGGTAGGTTACGGTGAAAAGCGCAAAGGCGGTATTGCCTCGGCTGTCACTACTGTGCGTGCTGAAGACATCGCCCGTACAACGAGCACTACCACTTCAGGTGCTTTGGTTGGTAAGATGGCGGGTGTTACCTATCGTCAGAACAGTGGTGAACCCGGTGCTGCGGCTACATTGCAAGTCCGTAACCTCGGTACTCCGCTTTATATTATCGACGGTATAATAAAAGACGAGAATGCTTTCAACAATCTTGCAGTGACCGATATTGACAACATCTCTGTCTTGAAAGACGGTGCTGCTGCCATTTATGGTGTGAAAGCAGCCAATGGCGTTGTGCTTGTAACCACAAAAAAAGGTGCTGCAGGTCAGATGGAGGTCAGTCTGAACGCCAATGTAGGCTGGCAGCAGTGGACAAAGTACCCCAAGATGCTCAGTGCTTATGATTGGGTTTATGCCAATTATATGCGTGATGTCAATAGCGGTACATTGGCTATAACCGCCGAGCAGGCTCAGGCAGAACTGGAGAAATGGCGTAACGGATACTACAATCCGGAAACGGGTGAGGACTATCGTGGTTTTGACTGGTACAACAATTACGTTCGTAAGGCAGCTCCGCAGTATAACCTGAATGCCAATATATCAGGCGGTACGGAGAAAGTGACATATTACACCTCAATCTCTCACGTCAATCAGGAAGCGGTATTCAAGGATTATTCATTCAATCGTACCAATCTGCAGTCGAACATTGATGTCAAGTTGGCCAAAGGTTTGAATTTCAGTACTCAGATTTCAGGTAAGATTGACAACACCAAGAATCCAGGTCTTCCAGGAGCGGATGACTATGCAGCACGTAAGATGTCGGTAATCGGTATGCCGCCTATCTATCGGCCGTTTGCTAACGACAATCCTAATTATGTGAACTACATAGCAGGTTACGATGCTTCGCATAACCCTGCGTCGTACACTATAGACAACGCAGGTGAATATCATAAGCGTAATACATCATTCCAGACCAATTTTGCTTTAGAGTGGGCAACTCCTTTGCAGGGGTTAAGCGCAAAAGCGGTATTCTCTTATTATTATGGTGCAAGCGACATCAACAATCTCGAGAAGGAATGGAAAGAATATACCTACGATGCTGCCAACGACACTTATAAAGTGGCATACGACAAGGCTGATACATGGATGGAGCGCACCCGCTCTGTTACCAACGACCTCACGGGTCAGGCTCTCATCTGGTATGACAATACGTTCAACGGGCATCATGTGTCCGCTACAGCAGGTTTTGAGTTCTACAAGCGCTTCTATAACTCAATTTATAATGCACAGAATCCTGTTGACAATCCATATATCGACCTGATGACAACCAGTGAGAACAACAGTGTGTCAGAATCAAAATATACCAACACAACGGCCAGTATGGTGGTTCGCGCAGGATATGACTATCGTCAGCGCTATATTATTGATTTCGCAGGTCGTTACGACGGTTCGTGGAAATTCGCGAAAGGCAAACGTTGGGGCTTCTTCCCTTCAGTAAGTGCCGCATGGCGTATGTCGGAAGAGACATGGTGGCAGGAGGGCAGTATAAACAATGTGTGGACCAACTTAAAAATTCGTGCATCCTATGGTCAGATGGGTGATGACAATGTAGGCAGTTTGTATCCTGATTTCGCATATCTTGACGGATATAATTATGGGTCAGGTAAATATCTGTTCAGCTCTGATCCGCTTTTGGGAGGATCGACTGCCGTTATAGGAACTGAATATAAAGGCACTCCCAATACCCAAATCAGTTGGATGACCACCAGTCTGATAGACGTCGGTATTGACCTCGGTTTCTTCAATAACCGTCTGACTGCGGAGTTCGACTTCTTCCAGCGTAATCGTAACGGAATAGCAGCAGAACCGGACGACCTGGTATTCCCTCGGGAGTCGGGTCTGAGTCCGCTTGCGGAAAATCTTAACTCAGATAAGCATATCGGTTTCGATGGTTTCATCCGCTGGCAGGATAAGGTAGGAGAAGTCAAGTATTCTATTGGCGGCAATATCACTCTTTCCCGTCAGATGAACGGAGTGAGAGCCGGGGAGAAGTTTTACAATTCATGGGATCAGTATCGTAACAGTCATTCCAACCGTTGGTCGAACGTAGAAAACAATCAGGTATGGCAGTGGGAAGTGATAGGCGTCTTCCAGACCCAAGAAGAAATCGACAACTATCCGGTTATCATTGACGGAGCTAACAATACGACCTTGCTTCCCGGCGATCTTATCTTCAAGGATGTCAACGGAGACGGATATATCAACGACTATGACAAACGCCCGTTGGGCTATTCATCAATTATGTTTGCATGGTCTGACAAGGCAGGTATTAAGCAACCTATGCTGACTTTCGGTTTGAATTTCAACATAGAGTGGAAGGGGCTTGATTTTGCAATGGACTTTGCGGGAGCCGCTTTGAACACCTTCGTTCCTGACTGGTACATGAAATGGGCGTGCAGCCGTGAGTTTGCAGGCTATGAGGCGACAACACTCAATGCTTGGCATCATGAAGACATTCTGGACCCCACTTCACCATGGGTGGCAGGTAAATTCCCTGCCGTCAGTTCGGCTCGTCCTTCTACCAGAGGGGAAAACAATTTCTATACGCGCAATGTCACATATTTGCGTCTCAGAAATCTGGTTCTCGGTTATACCCTGCCCAAGAAGTGGACAAGTCGTGCTCATATAGACAAGGCTCGTTTGTATTTCGAGGGGACCAACCTCTTCTGTATTGATTCTCTCAACGACTATGGCGTAGATCCTGAGATTGCTTATTGCAATGGTGTGGATTATCCCCAGAGTCGCGTGTTCTCAATAGGCTTTAATCTCAACTTCAAATAACAGCTGCCATGAAAACGAAATATATTGTTATTTTATCGGGTTTGATTGTTGCGATGTCATCTTGCGACAAGTGGTTGTCACCTACTGATGCCACAGCCCTCAGTGAAGAGCAGACCTATTCTTCTGTATCCACTATCAACTCAGTGGCTGCCAATCTCTACAGTCGGCTACGTTATGAGCAGTCGTTTTCGTATGACAACGAAACATACGACCTATGCTCATGGGACGAGGCTATCAACAATAGCGCTTATTGGGCAAATATCGGTAACAAAAGTGCAGGTTATCGCCAGTATTATGACTACGGACTGATACGTGATATCAACAAGCATATCGTTTGTTTGGAAACATCTACAGGTGAGAATGTGTCCGAAGAGCACAAACGCTATTTTCTGGCAGAAGCAAGATATATGCGTGCTTACACGTATTTCGTTCTGGTCTCCCGCATGGGTGGTGTGCCGTTGATTACTGAAGTTCAGGAATATACCAACGCACCTCTCACGCTTGCCAAACCGCGTAATACAGAGGAGGAGATATATGATTTCATACTAAAGGAAACGGACGAAATAGCCGAAGACCTCTCTCTGGCAGCAGCCGGAACAGTGAGTCGTGCCACCAAAGGCGCTGCTCTTGCTCTCAAATGCCGTGCAGCTCTTTATGCCGGTACTCTTGCTTACAATTACGACAAAAGTGTGAGCAAGGGCCTTGTGCTGAAAGGAATGGAAACAGGAATCCCCAAAGAGAGTGCGAACGGATATCTTGAGAAATGTGTGGATGCATATATAGCCTTGGCTGAGATGGGGACATATAGTCTGCATCCCGACTATGGTGAAGTATTCCAGGCGGTAAGCAATCCTGAAGTAATCTTTGAGGTGGCTTATGACGGAACCAATCTCACAAATTACTTCACTTATTGGACAGTGCCTCACAGCATGCGCCCCGAGACAAAGAGTGGTGCTTGTGTCAATCCTATTGCCAATCTTCTGGATTGTTACGAAATAGTTGATACGCACACTGCTGAGGCTTTCAATCCTTACAACGGAGCCATACGTCAGGAGACCCTTACAGGAGTGACCGGATCAACCGCTTCATATAAGGTGTTCGACAAACCCGAAGACTTCTTTGCCGGCAGAGACCCACGTTTGGCGGCAACGGTTATGTATCCCGGTTCTTCTTTCCGTGGACAGGAACTTGATTTCCGTGCCGGATTGGCTATTCCCAAGGGAAGCGGGTATGACTTCAAGATGGCTCCTACGATAGAAGATGTAGATAATGCCACAGCTCTCAATACATACGAAGGGCAACTCATCACCGGTGCCGAAGGTCCGATGATAACGAGCAACTATGTGTCTCACAGCGGTCTGCTTATCCGTAAATATGTGGATGTCACCAGTGGTTCGGAGAAAAGCGGCTTGAGCAGTGTCCCATATATTGTTTTCCGCTATGGTGAGGTGCTGTTGAATGCGGCAGAGGCGGCTTTCTATCTCAATGAGAATGGCGAGACAATGTACTCAGGTTTGAACATGAGAGAATTGTCGCTTGATTTGGTTAACCGGATCCGTGTACGTGCGGTAGGAGAAAGTTTCAAGATTTCCGATTCTGAACTTTCATTGGATAGAATAAAGAACGAGCGCCGTGTGGAACTTGCATTTGAAGATCATAGATACAACGACCTTAAGCGCTGGAGAACAGCCGATGAAGTTTGGGAATACAATACTGCCAACGAGTCAGCATTGACCTATGGCTTGTGGCCATATAAAATCTATGCTCCGGGTGAGGAAAATGACGGCAAATGGATTTACCGCCGTGTATTGCTTGAGCACAGGGGTAATAAAGATATTGCCAACGACCCCATCAACTTCGACAACACTATGTATTATGCCACTTATCCAAAGGATGACGGCAATCCATATATTGTACTTAATCCAAATCATTAATACAGCATTAAGATGAAGACACGTTATTTTATATTCAGTTCTATTGTTTTTATTCTGCTCGCATTTGTTGCATGCGAGTACGACAACTATAGTGAGCCGGATTGTCAGCTCTCAGGCAGGGTGGTGTATGACGGCAAGCCCTACGTCTTCGACGGGAATACAAATGTGCTGAAGGTATATCAGAAGGGTTTCGGGAAAAAGGACAACGGTATAAATATTCGTATCAACGAAGACGGAACATTCAGTCAGATGCTTTTCCCCGGCAAATATTATATGACCTTGGCCAATCAGCAGTATCCGTTCCAGTTTGCTGATTTTGCATCGCTTGGAGCCGGTTTGGGCTACGACACTCTCGAGATAGATGTTGACGGTGCAAAAGAAATGGAGTTGGAAGTGATTCCTTATTATGTGATTGACAGTGTCACATACCCGCCGCTGGATGAAACAGCTACCACACTGAATGTTACTGTATATTTCAGTCGCAACAAAGACCCGCGTCTGCCTGAAGTTCTTCCCAAGGTACAGCGTGCATTTGTGTTTGCCGGTATCAACCAGCATATCAATAGTGCCACTACTCTTACCAAAGCCTCCCGTCCGCTCAGTGTTACTGAGTCAGATAATGTTACTATGCGTTTGGAACTCAACAAATACCGCAGTTCGACGTATTATGTTAACAACTATAGGGATTATCTGTATTTCCGTGTCGGACTGGTGCTCGATGCCGAATTTGTGGCCAGTGGTTACTATCTTTTCTCCGATTTGTATCGCGTGGATAATGTCCCGTATGTAGAATAGAATTTGTTAATAGTTAAAATCATAGATTAATGAAACGTTTATATTTTATATTCTTTGCGCTATTGCTTCTGTGTGTGTCGTGCGGCAAGAAGTCACAGGAAGGTTACCAGAACCCAATCTTTCCCAAGTGTGGTCCTGATCCATGGACAATATTCCATGACGGGAACTATTATTATACGCATACATGCGGTGACTGCATCAAGTTGTGGGTGACACCGGATATTACTGATGTTAAGAATGCACCATGCAAAACCATCTGGACTCCCACAGATTCAACCAATATGTTCCATTTGTGGGCACCGGAGATACATTACTTGAATGGCAAGTGGTATGTGTACTATGCTGCAGACGATGGTAATACCGACAATCATCAGCTATATGTTCTTGAGAACGAAAACGAAGACCCGTTTGAAGGCGAGTTTGTGATGAGAGGTCGTATATCTACCGATCCTGACAATAATTGGGCAATCGACGGCTCTGTGTTTGAGTCAGGAGGACAATTGTATATGGTTTGGTCAGGCTGGCAGACACGCCGCGTCTCAACCGAAACGCAATGTATTTACATCGCTCGTATGGAGAATCCCTGGACTCTCGCTTCAGAAAGAGTGCTGATTTCAAAGCCTGAATTGGAATGGGAACGTCATTGGGAGAATGAGAATGGCTGGACTCCTTCATATACAATATATGTAAATGAAGGTCCTCAGCCGCTTTTCAGTCCTGACGGCAAACTGATTCATATCGCCTATTCTGCAAGCGGCTGCTGGACTCCGTACTATGCGTTAGGATTGCTTACCGCATCGGTTGACGACAATCTGCTGGACCCTGCATCATGGCACAAAAGTGCAGAACCTGTATTTCGTCAGAAACCTGAAGCCGGCGTTTATGGTACGGGACACAACAGTTTCTTCCGTTCACCTGACGGCAAGGAGAGTTATATACTATATCATGCGCGTTCCTCTGAAACCGATCCTCCCGGAATGGGAGATACACGCTCGCCGCGTATGCAACGTTTTGACTGGACGGCAGACGGTTATCCTGTATTCGGCGAACCCATCAGTACCGACTCTCTCTTACAAAAACCCTCCGGCACTCCTGTCATAAAAAAGACATGGCAACCTGCTCCCTGCACCCTCTCCACTCCATGGGGAGCAGAAGTTACTCCGGATAATGTACTTCAGGAATATCCCCGTCCGCAGATGGTTCGCAAAGAATGGAAGAATCTGAACGGTCTGTGGAAATATGCCATTCGCGAGGACGGCAAACCCTGTCCTCTGGCATGGGACGGCGAGATACTTGTTCCCTTTTGCATTGAGTCGTCTTTGTCGGGTGTCGGGAAAGAACTGCCGATGAACCATACATTGTGGTACAAGACGTCGTTCTCCGTTCCTCATAATTGGAAAGGAAAACATATATCTCTTAACTTCGGGGCAGTTGACTGGAAAGCGCAAGTTTTCATCAACGGTCAGCTTGCTGCAGAACATACAGGTGGTTATACTCCGTTCTCTGTGGATATTACCCCCTATCTTAAGCCCAATGGAGAACAGGAGCTTACAATGTCGGTTATTGATCCTGCCGACCGCGGGTATCAGCCGCGCGGAAAACAAATCAGTCATCCTCACGGCATTTGGTACACTTCAGTCTCCGGTATATGGCAGACGGTATGGATGGAACCTGTTAGCGAAAACCATATAGTGAGAGTCAAGACTATTCCTGATTTGACTGATAACAGTGTCAATACCACTGTGTTGACTTCCGCTCAATCAGAGAATAACATTATTGAGGTGTCGCTCTATGCAGCCGGTGCTTGTGTGGCTACTGCTTCAGGAAGAGCAGGGGAGTCAATCAAGTTGACTATTGCCAATCCCAAACTTTGGACCCCTGATTCTCCGTTCCTTTACGATATGAAGATAGTGCTCAATGGAGGAGACGATGAGGTGGCTTCATACACGGCAATGCGTTCTATTTCCACAGCCAAAGGTTCCGATGGATTCTGGCGTATGCAACTCAACGGAAAGAATCTGTTCCAATATGGTCCGCTTGATCAGGGCTGGTGGCCCGACGGACTCTATACCGCTCCTTCTGACGAGGCTCTGATTTATGACATTCAGATGACGAAGGACCTTGGGTTCAACATGATTCGCAAACACGTGAAGGTTGAACCTGAGCGTTGGTACTATCATTGCGACCGTCTCGGTATCCTTGTTTGGCAGGATATGCCTTCAGGCGATTTGGGCAACAAGTGGGCTCCTCATACCTATGAAGGCGGCACCGACAGAGAACGCTCTGATGAATCGAAAGCCGACTATTACGATGAGTGGCAACAGATTATGGACTTCTGCATGTCACATCCTTCTATTGTGGTATGGGTGCCGTTTAATGAGGCATGGGGACAGTTTGATACAGAGAAAGTAACCGCTTGGACCAAACAATATGACCCGTCTCGTCTTGTTAATCCTGCCAGTGGCGGTAACTTCGTGCATGCAGGGGATATCCTTGACCTGCATAACTATCCCGAGCCCAAAATGTATCTCTTCGACCCTGACAGGGTGAATGTACTCGGCGAATACGGAGGTATAGGTCTGCCGTTGGATGGTCACCTCTGGTGGAACAACCGCAACTGGGGATACATCAAATTCACTAATTCTGATGAGGTGACGGCAGAGTATGTGCGTTATGCCGAGCAGTTGGCAAAGTTTGTCTCCAAGGGCTTCTCCGCCGCTGTCTATACTCAGACATCTGATGTGGAGGGCGAAGTGAATGGTTTAATGACTTACGACCGCAAAGTCCTGAAAGTAAACCAGGACTTCGTCAGCAAAATCAACAATTACGTAATTTCCCAACTCAAATAATCAGTAATATATGAAGAAACTTCTGTTTTTCGCTTGTGCCCTGCTTGTGCTCGGCTCATGTCAGCCGCAGTTGAATAAGGCAGGCTTGGATGCACGTAAATTCAAAGACACTGTTAACGGTAAGCAGACGGCGTTATATACTCTTACCAATCAGAGCGGTATGGAGGTTAGCATTACCAATTTCGGTGGACGTATCGTATCAATTCTCGTGCCTGACAGAGACGGCAATATGCGTGATGTCGTCCTCGGCTTTGATAATATTAAGGACTACGAGACCGTTCCGACTGACTTCGGAGCATGCATCGGACGGTATGCAAACCGCATCAACCATGGCATGATAAGTATTGATGGCACGCAGTATCAGTTGCTTACCAACAACTACGGTCATACTCTTCATGGAGGACCAACGGGATGGCAGTATCAGGTTTACGATGCAGAGCAGACGGCTGACAACGTACTTCGTCTTACTATTGTTTCTCCTGACGGTGACAACGGTTTTCCGGGTGAGGTAACTGCCGAGTGTGTTTATACATTGCGAGATGACAACTCAATTGAAATGCGTTATTCTGCTACTACCGATGCTCCAACCGTCATCAATATGACCAACCATTCCTACTTCAATCTCCATGGTGATGGCAATAAGTCCATTCTTGACCATCAACTCTGGCTGAATGCCAAGCAGATGACTCCGGTTGACAGCACATTCATGACCACCGGTGAGATTGAAGATATTGTTCCCGGTACTCCCTTCGATTTCTATACTGAAGCAAAGCCGATCGGACGTGACATTGAGGCGGATAATCTGCAACTCCGTAACGGTCATGGTTACGACCATAACTGGGTACTCCTTCCTAATGAAACGACTCCTCTTTCGCTTGCAGCTACGCTTTATTGCGATCAGACAGGAATAGGCCTTTCTGTTTATACTTCCGAACCGGGAATACAAGTCTATACAGGCAATTTTCTTGATGGCACGGTTACCGGCAAGCGTGGTGAGGTATATGGTCTTCGTCATGCGGTTTGTCTTGAGACGCAGAAATATCCTGACTCTCCCAATAAGCCTCAATGGCCGTCTCCGGTACTTCAACCCGAAGAAAAATATACTTCAACAACAATATTTTGCTTTATTTGCAAGTAGATATGAATATACCCGCATACGGGTGTTAAGATAAATCTGCTTCAGTTGCAAGTAGATACTAAGGTTAATAAAGATTGTGTTTGTGTTATGGCTTGGTAGTGTACTCTATCAAGCCATAATCTATATTATCAATTGACATCTCCCCAAATTTCTGCTCAAATTCTTGGTATGTCGTCTCTAATTGTTTGCGGCAAATAGTACCACATAGAGTTTTTGCGTAATTGAAAATTATATATTATCTTTGCAAACTGAAAATTTGTGTAAAATCTGATCACTAATAATATTTAGTCAACTATGTTTGCATTGGTTACAGGAGCCTCATCGGGCGTTGGGAAAGCATACAGTATAGTCCTTGCCCGTGACTACAAGCACGATGTGTTGCTCGTCAGCAACCAGGAAAAAGAACTGCAGGAATTGGCAGCTTTCTTGACTGCGCAGTATGGCGTTAAAGCTATACCTTATTATAGCAATCTCGCCCGGCAGGAGGCGGCTCAGGATTTGTACGACTGGTGTAGCGAAAACAATATAGAAGTTGATATTCTTATCAATAATGCGGGTATGTTTTTCTGGCAACCGCTTCTTGATGTGGAGCCACAGCGTGTGATGACCATGCTCAATCTGCACATGACCACTCTTGCGATGCTATGCCGCTTGTTCGGCGAAGACATGTGCAGGCGTGGAGCAATGAGCAAGAAGCAAGAATCAAATAAGACCCGCGGCTGGATACTCAACATGTCCTCAATGACGGGCTATTGGAACTTTCCCGGCATTCAGGTCTATAATGCAACAAAGGCTTTCGTGATGAGTTTCTCGAAGTCGATATGGTACGAGATGCGCCCATACGGAGTGACGGTGACTGCCCTGACCCCGGGTGCAATTGACACTCCGCTTTATGGTCTTGACGACAAGACTCGCCGCAAGCTCGTCTTCTGGCGCATATCATATCCCCCGGAGAAGTTCGCTCAGATTGCCTTGCGCCGAATGTTCCGGGGCAAGAAACTGGCTATGCCGGGCTGGGTGAATCATATAGCAGTGCCGTTGCTCAGACACCTGCCAGACTGGGCGGTGTTCTTTGCAATGAAGCACCTGCCGCAATATAAAAACATACCGTTATGAAAGAGACAGTAGAATTCCGACTGAGAGGCGGGGAGGATTTCATTCCTCTCATGTCGCTGCTGAAGGCAGTGAACGTGGTGTATTCCGGTGCAGAGGCAGGCGAGGTGATAATTAAGGGCATGGTGCTTCGTGACGGAGTGCCTGAACTGCGCAAGCGCGCCAAGATACGTTCCGGCGAAACAATCACATTTGACAACTATGAGATGAAAGTGCTATAAGGTCAAACAACGTTAAACCACATTAAACAATACGAAACTATGCCAAACAATGTGAAACAATATATAGCCGACAACATGCCCCGTTTCGTTGAGGAGTGGGCATCGCTTGTGGCTATTCCTTCTGTCAGTTGCCAACCCGAGCACAAGTCAGACATGCGTGTTTGTGCCGAGCGTTGGCGCCAACTTCTTCTGCAGGCAGGTGCACAACGTGCAGAGGTGATGCCTTCCGACGGCAATCCGATGGTGTATGCCGAATATAACTGTCAGAAGCATGGTGCAAAGACAGTACTTGTGTATGCACATTATGATGTGATGCCTGTAGAGCCTTTTGAAGAGTGGCATACCGACCCATGGGTGCTGACAGAGAAGGATGGCAGACTATATGGTAGAGGGGCTGATGATGACAAAGGTCAGGCGATGATTCAGGCAAAGGCATTCGAGTATATGGCAAAAGCCGGACTGCTCGGTTGCAACGTCAAGTTCATCTTCGAGGGTGAAGAAGAGATTGGTTCTCCATCGCTTGACAAGTTCCTTCGTGAGCACAAAGACCTTCTCAAGTGCGACATCATTCTTGTCAGTGATACCTCAATGATAGGCAAAGACACACCATCTATAACTGTCGGTTTGCGAGGACTCGCCTATTGGGAGGTGGAGGTCACAGGTCCTAACCGTGACCTTCATTCCGGTCACTTCGGAGGAGCAGTAGCCAACCCTATCAACACACTTTGCAAGATGCTGGCACAGGTGACAGATGCTGACGGGCGTATCACCATACCCGGTTTCTATGACCATGTGGTACCCCTGAGCGATGAAGAGCGCCGCATGATAGCAGACATACCGTTCTCGTTGGAGGAATACAAGAAGGCTATCGACGTAAAAGAAGTGGCGGGTGAAGAAGGTTACTCCACACTTGAACGCAACTCGTGCCGCCCCTCGTTTGATATTTGTGGTATTTGGGGAGGTTACACCGGTGAAGGCAGCAAGACGGTGTTGCCGAGCAAGGCCTATGCCAAAGTGAGCTGCCGACTGGTAGCCAATCAGGACCACGAAGAAATATCTCAGGCTTTCTGCGACTATATGCAGCAGATTGCTCCTGATAGCGTGAGAGTGAAAGTGACTCCTATGCATGGCGGTCAAGGCTATCTCTGTCCTATTGATTTGCCGGAGTACAAAGCTGCCGAAGCAGGGTTTGAGAAAGCTTTCGGCAAGAAACCTATAGCAGCCCGCCGCGGAGGCAGCATACCTATCATTGCCACATTCGAGCAGGTGCTCGGTGTGAAAACCATATTGATGGGCTTCGGTCTTGAGCAGAATGCCATTCATTCTCCCAACGAGAGTTTTGATATAGAAGTATTCAGAAAAGGCATTGAGGCAGTGGCAGAGTTCTACAAGAGAGTGTAAATTCCTGCATTTTGTAATAATAAAGAGATATAAAGAAATGAAAGTACTGAAATTCGGGGGCACATCAGTAGGTTCGGCTAACCGGATGCAGCGTGTAGCATGTCTTATTGATGACGGCGAGCAGAAAATAGTTGTTCTCAGCGCTATGTCAGGCACCACCAACATGCTTTTGCAAGCGTCAGACTATATCAAATTAGGTAATCTCACAGGTGCAGCCGATGTGCTGAACTCTCTTGAGCGCAAATACGAGAAAGAGAGTGCCGACCTCTATATGACGCAGATGATGAGAGACTATGTCTGGACCAAACTTCGCTCGATGTTTGCCGACATGCGCTCACTGCTGATGCAGACTTATTCTTTGCAATTGGAGAAACAGATGGTATCGTTCGGCGAACTGATGTCAACCTTCATGTTCACAGCCTATCTGCAGGAGCAGGACATGGACGCTGTGCTGCTGCCTGCCCTTGAGTTTATGCGTATCAACGCTGACGGCGAACCCGACATGGCTCTTACAGCAAAGTTGCTGCAGGAGCAACTGAAGGAGCAGGGCAGTCATCAGATAGTTGTCACACAAGGCTTCATCTGCCTCAATGATAAAGGTGAGACGGACAATCTGCGCCGCGGTGGCAGCGACTATTCCGCTTCTATCATTGGCGCATGTGCAGATGCCGAAGAGATACAGATATGGACTGATATTGATGGTATGCACAACAACGATCCGCGTTTTGTGGATGGCACTGTGCCTGTGCCGCAACTCTCGTTTGAAGAGGCTGCTGAGTTGGCATATTTCGGTGCTAAGATACTTCACCCGACGTGCATATTGCCTGCCAAGATGAAGAGCATACCGGTCCGTTTGCTCAACACTCTTGATCCTATGGCGCCGGGCACACTCATCAGCAACGACTACAAGAAGGGGCGCATTGAGGCTGTGGCGGCCAAAGATGGTATAGCCGTAGTCCGCATTCAGTCCGACCGTATGTTACTTGCCTACGGTTTCCTCTCCCGCGTATTCCGTGTCTTCGAACAGTACAAAACGTCTATCGATCTCATCGCAACTTCCGAGGTGGCGGTGTCTATGTCGATAGACAACCTCAGTCAGATAGGCGCTATAGTGGAGGACTTGCGCAAACTCGGCACGGTGTCGTTTGAAACAGGACTTTCTATTATCTCCGTGGTGGGTGATTTGCGCAGTGACAATCTCGGCTTTGAAGCAAAAGTAGTGGAGGCCCTCCGTGAGATTCCTGTGCGAATGATTTCGTATGGCGGTAGCGACCATAATATCTCGATTCTTGTGTCCTCTGAACACAAGGTGCGTGCTCTTCGTGCACTCAGCAAGGAACTATTCTAAGGGTGAATTTTATAGTAAAAGATGATTTTTTGACGTTAAACTTTTAACATTAAACCAAATCGATTATGATGACAGGCCGTTTCCCTGTTGAGAGTTTTCAGCAGATTGACACTCCTTTCTATTACTACGACCTCGATCTGCTCCGCCATACTCTCGGTATCATTGCCGACTATGCGCCAGAGCCTAATTTTCATGTGCATTATGCCTTGAAAGCTTGCGCTGTTCCTGAGGTGCTGCGTGAGATAGTATCAGCCGGGTTGGGAGCAGATTGCGTGTCAGGAGGCGAGATACGTGCTGCTCTTGAAGCAGGGGTGCCGGCCGGCAGAATAGTGTTTGCAGGTGTGGCGAAAGCCGATTGGGAGATTGCTCTTGCACTTGACTCTGACATTCTTTGCTTCAATGTGGAATCGGTTGAAGAACTTGAGGTTATCAGTAATATGGCTGCAGGGCGTGGCAAAACTGCACGTGTATGTCTTCGCGTTAATCCCGATATTGATGCCCACACACATCAGAATATCACTACCGGACTTGCAGACAATAAGTTCGGAATACAGATGTCGGACTTGCAGAGAGCCATTGAAGTCTGCTGCCTGTTGCCGAATATTGAGTTTCTTGGTCTGCATTTTCATATCGGTTCGCAGATTACCGATATGCAACCTTTCCGGAACTTGTGTATGCGTATCAATACTCTGGTCGAACAAACCGAACAGAGCGGAGTCATTGTGAGACATATCAATGTAGGTGGCGGACTTGGAATCAATTACGAACATCCCAATCATATTCCAGTCGCCGATTTCGAGGCATATTTCAATGTCTTTCGCCGTATGCTCAATCTGCGTCCTGAGCAGACTCTGCATTTCGAACTCGGGCGCTCGGTTGTCGCACCTTGCGGTTCGCTGATTACAAGGGTGCTTTATGTCAAGCAGGGCAAAGAGAAACAATTTGCTATCGTTGACGCCGGTATGACGGACCTCATCCGACCTGCGCTCTACAATGCTTTTCACCGAATAGAGAATATATCTAACAACGGACCTGTTGATGAAACCTACGATGTGGTAGGACCGATATGCGAGTCTTCCGATGTGTTTGTAAGAAACTTCAGTATGGCAGTCGCTCACAGGGGCGATTTGCTTGCCATACGTTCTGCTGGAGCGTATGGTGAGATAATGGCAAGTCAGTACAACCTCCGCCGGCTGCCCGGTCACATTACCTCGGATAATATAGGGAAATTAAAAAAAAAATAAAAGTTTGCGTATAATAAAAAATATGTTTATCTTTGCACCGCAAATCAAATTTTATTAGATTCATTGAGTATATTAATTAAATTAATACATAATAATTATGATACCACAGCAAATAAGTTTGAGGCAGTCCACAGCTTCACGCGGTTCATGGAAGGACATAATGGACTATATCAAAGAGAAATGGGACAAAGACTATTATATCACTGATTTTGTGTATGGCAATGGTCAGTACTGCGTAGTTATGTGCTATAGCAGCGATTGGGATGGTCAGGCAATCCGCACAGGCAAGACTTTCCCGAAGGAAAAAGTTGACGAACTATGGAACAAGGACTACCATATAACATCTGTCGCTCATGATGGCGAAGATTGGATTGTGGTTATGACAGGTGGCAATACGGGTCTCAATGCTCAGAGTTGGTTCACTCGTACCAAGTGGGATGATTTCAAATCGGAGATTCAGAAGGGCTGGAACGACGGTTATGATATCACTTGTGTTTCATACGGAAACGGGACCTATTGTGGAGTTATGAGCAAGAACCTCAACTGGAGTCAGAGTTGGAATTTCATTTCAGGGGAAATCACCAATAAGGAGATGGATAATATGTATCCTGACGAGAAGATAATTACCGATCTTATGGATGCCAACGGCGGACTTTTCCTCGTTCGCAGCGGTCGCACTCCTTACGATGACCAAGGACTTTTCAAGTCTTCGAGTTGGGAACCGCTCAACAAGAAGATGACGGAATATTGGGACAAGGGTTATGTAATCACTTCGTTCTGCTTCTATCGTGGCGAGTGGTACATGCTAATGTCGAAATAAACTATTAATACCATATTTGGGAGTTGCCGAAAATCCCTGAAAGTGTAGGCATTATTAAACTTTATCATTATGATACCTGTTAGACAAAATGGCAACCAGCAAGTAATGGCCGCTCGTCTCAATTGGGATGATATTATGAATTATATCCAAAAGTATTGGGACCAAGACTATTACATCACCGATTTCGTGTATGGCAACGGTGTGTATTGCGTAGTCATGACTAAAAAATGCGGCTACAACGGTCAGGTTATTCGCGCCGGCAAGACTTTCCCCAGGGAGAAAATTGAAGAAAAGTGGAACGAAGGATATCGTATTACCAGTGTTCTTTATGATGGTACAGACTGGGTTGTTGTCATGAGTGACGGCGATACAGGTATCGGTGCGCAGACTTGGTTTACACGCGGCAACTGGGAAAATTTCAAGTCGGAGATTCAAAAAGCGTGGAACGAAGACTATCTGCTGACCAACGTCTCCTATGGCGATGTCACTTATTGCGGTATCATGAGTAAAGGCATGAACTGGTCGCAAAGTTGGAAACTTGTAGGCGGATCACTCACGCAAAGAGACCTCGATAATATTTATAGTGATAGTGGTATCATTGTTTGCCTCATGAATTGTGCGCAAGGATTTTTCTATGTCAAAAGCAGTTATACTCCTTATCGTCATCAAGTATTCTATAAGTCTTCTTCTTGGGACCCCATCAATAACAAGATGCATGAGTATTGGGATAAAGGATACATTATCACTTCCTTCTGCTTCTATAAAGGAGAGTGGATTCTCCTTATGTCGAAACCGAGATAAAACTTATCAACTTAACAACATATCTACATAACAATTTAAAAACATCTATTATGATACCTTTGAGAATCGGCTTGCAGAGCACGTGGTCTCGCCGCACGTGGAATGAAATTATGGACTATGTAAAAGAGTACTGGGACAAAGATTATTACATCACTGACTTTGACTATGGTGATGGTCAGTACCGTGTTGTCATGACTAAGGATTGCGGTTGGGACGGACAAGCCATTCGCACCGGCAAAACTTTCCCCAAAGAGAAAGTGGATGAAATGTGGAACAAAGGCTATCGTATCACCAATGTCGCTCATGATGGCGAAGACTGGATTGTGATTATGAGTAGCGGATATACCGGCGTGGGAGCGCAGAGTTGGTTTACCCGTACACGCTGGGAGGATTTCAAGGCTGAAATAAAAAAAGCATGGGACGATGATTATGTTATCACCAAAGTTGCTTACGGTGACGGTACATATTGCGCAGTAATGAGCAAGGGTCTTGATTGGAGCCAGAGCTGGAACTATATATCAGGTGAAATTACTCAGAAGGAAATGGACAATATGTATCCAGATGAGAAAATCATTACCGATGTTATGGATGCCGACGGCGGACTCTTCCTCGTTCGCAGCGGACGTACACCATACAACGATCAGGGACTCTTCAAATCTTCCAACTGGGACAGACTCAACGACAAGATGACTGAGATGTGGAACAAAGGCTACAGCATCACATCGTTCGGATACTATCGCGGCGAATGGTTTATGCTTATGTCGAAGTAAGCAAATAAAATGTTTAGTCCAATGACCAACTGTTAGAGTCATTGTTGCGGCAATAAAAGCGGTGGACAATTCAGTCTCCCGCTTTTTGTTTGCGCATACCGATTTTTCTTTGTACCTTTGCACGCTAATTTGCGCAGATATGCGGTTATATATCGCATGGCATTGCATAATACGATAGTCAAACAACTTAAAATACAGTACAAATGGATAAAAATACGTGGATTGGATTTGCCCTCATTGCTGCAATCATTATAGGTTTCTCATTGCTCAACCGGCCTTCGAAGGAAGAACTTGAGCGCAGGCAACACTATCAGGATTCGGTTCGCTATGCGCGTCAACTGGAGATAGAGACGCAGGAGGCTCTCCGCAAGGCTGAAGCCGAGATGGCGACCCTGCCCGCAGATGAAAAGCAAAACAGCAGTTCTCTGCAGGAGGTGTTCGGGGCTTTCGCACCGTCAGCAGTAGGTACAGAAGGTGAAACAGTGCTTGAGAACCAACTCGTTAAATTATATCTTGCGACCAAGGGCGGCAATATTGTCAAGGCAGAGTTAAAAAACTATAAGTCATACGGAGACTCTGTCAATCCGCTTGTTCTGTTCAATCAGGAAGAAACGGAACTCAACTTCACCTTTATTACAGCCAACAACCGCATCTTGCATTCGCAGCAACTCTATTTTGCTCCGCAGCCTGTAACTGTGGATGAGAATGGTAATCAAACACTTGCCATGCGTCTGCTTACCAATACTGACGCATACATAGATTTCCTATATACGCTGCCCGACAATGATTATATGGCTCACCTCAGTATCCGGAGTCACGGAATGCAAGGGGTGCTTGCACAGAATATGAATTATCTTGAGATGCAATGGAGCCAGCTCATTCCGCAGCACGAGAAAGGGCGTAAGTTTGAAGAGCGTTATGCAACACTTCAGTACATGTTTACAGACCGTGATGTAGAGAAACTTGCCGAGGCTAAAAACGACTCGAAGAATGTCACAGGCAAACTGCGTTGGATTGCATACAAAGACCAATTCTTCTCTACGGTTCTGATAGCTGACGATGCCTTCACCTCCACTCAACTTGAGAGCAACACCATGCCAAAGGAATCAGGCTATATCAAGAGTTACAAGACCCAGGCGTCTGTCGCATTCGACCCCGCAGGAAACAATACAACCGATTTTCGTATCTATCTTGGTCCTAACCACTACAATACTCTCAAGGCATACGACAAGGGATTGGAGAAAGCTGAGCGACTCAACTTGAAGAGTCTTGTGCCGTTAGGTTGGAAAATTGTGTCGTGGATTAACATGTGGCTCGTCATTCCTATGTTCGACCTCTTTATGTCCTGGGGAATGAATATCGGTCTCGTCATCCTTCTCATGACGTTAGTTATCAAACTCATCATTTTGCCCTTTACCTTCTCCTCATATCGCTCAACGGCGAAAATGCGTGTGCTCAAGCCGCAGATTGATGAGATTAACGAGAAGTATCCTGCAGAAAAGATGCAGGAGCGTCAGCAGGCTACGATGGCTCTTTATCAACGTGCCGGAGTGAGTCCGATGTCAGGCTGTCTGCCTATGCTTTTCCAGTTCCCCGTGCTTATGGCTATGTTCTGGTTCTTCCCTACGGCAATCGAACTCAGGGGACAATCTTTCCTCTGGGCAGAGGACCTTTCCACATACGATGCAATCTTCACTTGGCAGGCGAATATTCCGCTGATTTCATGGTTCTTCGGTAATCATATATCTCTCTTCTGCCTTTTGATGACAGTCACCAATATTTTATACACTTGGCTCAATATGCAGACTCAGGCAACCGGCAACGATCCGTCAGCTAAGATGATGAAGTGGATGATGTATCTAATGCCTGTTTTCTTCATGTATATTTTCAACGACTATGCAGCAGGTTTGAGTTACTATTATTTTGTATCGCTTTTGATGACCATCATTCAGACCTACATTTTCCGTTGGTCTATTGATGACAAGAAACTGCTTGCACAAATGGAGGCTAATGCCGCCAAGCGTGCAGGTAAACCCAAGAAGTCAGGGCTAATGGCTCGACTCGAGAGATTGCAGCGGGAGCAACAGCAGATTGCCCGAGAAAATGCCAAACGCAGAAAGTAGAGACTGTAAGAATGAAAAAGCATGAGAGAAAGCTTATGTTTGTTACTCTCATCGACTTTTTCATTTTTTCAATCATTGCTTATCAATCATCATTTCATGTCGCTATGAAAATAGTCTTGATAGGAGCAGGCAATCTCGCCTCAAGTCTTGCCCCGGCTCTCAAGAGGGCAGGGCACACTATTCCGCAAGTTTACAGTAGGACTCTTGAATCGGCTTCTTTGCTGGCAGAAAAAGTTGGTGCACAGCCTCTCTGCGACTTTGCCCTCATTAGGTCGGATGCAGATGTATATATTTACGCGTTGCGCGATGAAGTATATAAGTTGATGCCTGCGTTTGATTGCCGGCCTGACGCAGTGCATTTGCTTACTTCGGGCTCAGTGCCATATACCGACCTGAAGGAGTCTGCCCATCGAGGAGTTATGTATCCGTTCCAGTCATTTTCTAAATCCAAACCCCAAACCGATTTCTCGTCTGTACCTGTAATGATTGAGGGTGAAGATGAAAGAGCCGTTTCTATAATTAGAATTCTGGCAGAGAGCATAAGCGGAAAGGTGTATGACAGTACTCCGCAATCGCGTGTGCGGTTGCATCTTGCCGGAGTGCTCGCCAACAATTTCACAAACTGCATGTATGCTCTTGCAGAAGAGCAGTTGCGTGATGCCGGGTTGCCATTCGATATATTGCTGCCATTAATAGATGAGACTGCTGCAAAGGTTCATTTCCTTTCTCCGCGTGAGGCACAAACCGGCCCTGCTTCGCGGCATGATTTTGAGGTTATGAAGCGTCAGCTTCTTCTTTTGCCTGACGAAGAGCAACGTAGTATATACACTTTGGTCTCCGAGAATATTATCAAATCGCGTAGATGAAGAACCTCCTAACTATATTTGCCATCTGTTTTTCTTTGTCTGCGTTTAGTCAGAATTCATCGAACGATAGTATAGTTGTCTCAACGCAGGACTCTCTTGCCGCTGACTCTGCAATTGTTTCCTCAAAAGGAAAAAAAGCAAAGAAAAAGAAGTCCTCAGGCGAAGATGAAGTCAAGACCGGCTGGAACTTCGGAGGTTTGCCTTTTGCTTCTTATGATAATGACCTGTCTCTGCAACTTGGAGCAATGGGTAATCTTTATTACTATGGCGATGGCAAGATTTATCCCAACTACTATCATGGCTTTTATTTTGAGGCATCCTACTTCCTCCGTCATTCGGGTATCTTTACATTCAACTATAATAGCAATTATCTTATTCCCCGTCACGGTTTCAAACTCGACCTCAGTTATCTGCCTGATGCGATGTCTGATTTCTATGGTTATAACGGCTATCAGTCTCGTCTGCATGGCGACTGGCTCAAAAACAACGAGTCGCTGAAGCAGACCCGACTCTTCTATAAGTATCAGCGTAATATACTCCGTTTTATGACTGATATCGATGGCCGGATAAAGGGTAACTGGCGTTGGGATGCAGGACTCGGCCTGTATTGGTTTAATGTAGGCGAACTCGATCTCGACTTTCTCAACAAGTTTCAAAAAAATGACAATAAGTATCCGGCAGTTGACGGTCTTGTACAGAAATACAAGGACTGGGGACTGATTGATGCCAAGCTGTCTCGTGGCGGAGTTCATCCTTATCTGCGCGGAGGTATAATTTATGACAGCCGCGACCAGATGGCAAACCCAACCAAAGGTATCAATGCAGATGTCTTTTTGACCTATAATGCTGCTTTTGGCAATTTGCGTGATTATAATCATCTGATAATTAACTATAATTTCCTCCATTATGTTACCATCGTCCCTAATTATCTTACATTTGCCTATCGTGTCGGCGGACAGAATATTCTTGCAGGTAGGCAGCCTTTCTATGCCGCTTCCATTATGAATGTGCTGTATCAGCAACGCACGATGTATGAGGCTCTCGGCGGTTCTTCGTCCGTGAGAGGTATGTTGCGGAACAGAGTAATGGCAAAAGGGTTTGCTTTTGCAAATGTTGAGTTTCGTGCTGTTTTTGTTCGTTTCGACATAGGCAGGCAACATTTCTATTTAGGTGCAACCCCGTTCTTTGATATAGGTGTTGTCACTCAGCCTTATAATCTTGACGAGAAGGCAATACGCACTGCTATTGACGAAAACAACGCAGCAAAAGGACTGTCTGACAATGTAGCTGATTATTTCATCTTCTCCAAGCGTGATATTTATATGCCTCACATGTCGGCTGGTATAGGACTCAAACTCGCAATGAACGAAAATTTTGTTATCTCAGCTGACTGGGCTGTGCCTATCAATACCCAGAACTATTATCATGCGCAAGACAATTATTCACAGTGGGATAATTTTTATGTAAATGTAGGTTATTTGTTTTGATAGTTTGTCTCAATCTTAATAAAATGCACTTTTTTCTTGGTCAAATAGAATAATTTATATACCTTTGCAAACATTTTGTGCCGTAGTGTATATTTTTTTAATATACAACGCTCAAAGTGAAACGCCAATTTGAAATATATACCAAATAAAACATATTTGCATGGATCAATTTTACTTGTTTCTTTTTGTAGTGGCAATCATAGGAGTGATAGTATTTATTTCGCTCTATTTTGTTGATGCCGGATATGGCAAGATGATTTCAGAGAAGTGGGGGCCGTCTATCAACAACAAAGTCGGATGGACTCTTATGGAATGCCCGGTTTTCTTTGTAGTGCTCTATATGTGGGCAAGCAGCGATGTACGTTTCGAGTTGCCGTATTTGGTGTTCTTTTTGCTTTTTGAGTTGCACTATTTCCAGCGCTCTTTCATATTCCCTTTGCTCATGAAGGGTAATAGCAAAATGCCGATTGTCATTATGGCACTCAGTATAGTGTTCAATCTTACTAATGGCTATATACAGGGATATTGGCTCTTTGTGAAAGCACCTCAGTCGGCGCTATATCAGACCATTTACACTTCTGCATGGCTGACTGACTGGCGGTTCATACTCGGTGTTCTGATTTTCTTCACGGGTATGTTTATCAATTGGCATAGCGACTATATTATCCGTCATCTGCGCAAACCCGGCGACTCCAAGCACTATTTGCCCCACGGCGGACTCTATGATTATGTTACTTCGGCCAACTATTTCGGCGAGATAGTGGAGTGGGCTGGTTGGACTGTTCTTACCGGCAGTTGGGCCGGATTCGTCTTCTTCTGGTTCACTTGTGCCAATCTCGTCCCGCGCGCCAACTCTATCTATCATAAATATGAAGTAGAGTTCGCAGATGAATTCAAGCAACGCAAACTCAAGAGGATTTTCCCATTCATATACTAATTAACCGGAAAGTCGGGAGGCGAATATCTGATCGTACTCTCGACTTTCTGCTAACTGTTCCTTTTAACTTCTTATTTTTCCGGCATAATGGATTCCAAACTTTTCACTCCTTATCAGTTAGGACCTGTTACACTGCGCAATCGTATCATCCGCAGTGCAGCTTTCGAGAATATGTGTCAGGGCAACAAACCTACGCAGAAACTTCACGACTACCATGTCAGTGTGGCTCATGGTGGAGTAGGTATGACTACTATCGCTTACTGCGCAGTCGATATGAGCGGTGTCTCGTTCGATGGTCAGCTCTATATACGCGATGAGATTCTCCCCGATCTTAAGAAACTTACCGATGATATTCATGCAGAGGGTGCCAAGGCGAGCATCCAGCTTGGCCATTGTGGCAACATGACTCATTTCTACACTTGCCACTGCCTGCCTGTCAGCGCAAGCAACGGTTTCAATCTCTATTCGCCTACGATTCACCGTCGTCTGAAAAAATCAGAGATAAAGACTCTGGTAAAGAAATTCGGGGAGGCTGTGGATTTCTGCCGCAAGGCAGGTTTCGATTGTGTGGAGATTCACGCAGGTCACGCATATCTGATTTCTCAGTTTATATCGCCGCGTACCAACCGTCGCCATGATGAATATGGCGGCAGTTTCGAGAACCGTGTCCGTTTCCTCAATGAGGTGCTCGATGAAGTTATGCTTCATGCAGGTGATGACATGGCAGTTGTGGTAAAAACCAATATGTGGGATGATTGCTGGCGTGGCTCCGACATTGAGGAAGGAATAAAGGTTGCCAAAGAGATAGCCAAACACAAAGTGCACGGTATCGTTCTATCAGGTGGTACTGTCAGCGCTTCGCCTATGACCATCCTCGGAGGTGCTATGCCCGTAAATACTCTTGCACACTACATGCCCATGCGCTCTTTCTGGTGGCTTAAGGCTGCATTGCATCTGCCTGGTGTAGGGCCTATCATGATGCCTACACAGCCTTTCCGCGAACTCTATTTTATGGATAAGGCCAAACGTTTCCGAGAGGAGATAAAAGATGTACCGTTGATTTACGTAGGCGGTGTGCAGTCGGGCGATAACTGTCAGCAGATCATGGACGAGGGTTTCGAACTTTTCCAGATTGCCCACGTCCTCATCAAGGACCCCGACTTCGTAAAGCATGTACAGGAGAATCCTCATTATCACGCTGGTTGTGGCCGCTCCAACTATTGCGTCGGACGTATGTACACTCTCGACATGAAGTGCCACGAGTGTGTTGAGCGTGACGGTGAGCAAATTCCTCAAAACCTGAAGAAAGAAATCTCACGCCTTGAAGCTGAAGCACAACAGAGTGTGGCAAAGCAAAAGGCTGAAAACAAATAATATATACAACTGTTTTTTTTGCATACGCAGGCTTAACCTGCGTATGCCTGCAACTTATGAAGGTATTGTTAATCAATGGTAGCGCTCACAGGAAAGGAAACACATTTCTTGCTCTTTCCGAGATAGCGGGCGCTCTGCAGAAAGAAGGTATAAAGAGTGAGATTGTGCAGTTAGGTGCCAAACCGGTACGCGGATGTATAGCATGCGGTCAATGCAAGCAGAATGCCGACAACCGGTGCGTGTTCGATGATGATGTGTGCAACCGCATATCTGAAAAGATGCAGACCGCTGATGCTCTTGTTGTGGGGTCGCCTGTCTATTATGGTCAACCTAACGGCAGTGTCCTCGCGCTCGTGCAGCGTATGTTCTTCAGTGCAGGCGGGTTTTTCAAAGGCAAACCTGCTGCTGCAGTGGCTGTATGCCGCCGAGGAGGAGCAACTGCTGCCTTCCAAACGCTTAACATGCCTTTCATGATGATGAATATGCCGGTCGTCACTTCACAATATTGGAATATTGTATATGGCAGAGAAGAAGGTCAGGCGGCTCTTGATTCCGAAGGAATGCAGACTATGCGTACTCTGGCTTTGAATATGGCCCGCTTGCTGAAGGCTACCCGCGGTATTCCCCAACCTGAATATGAACCTTGGCAGCCTATGCATTTCATCAGATAAATAAGTCTAATAACTATAAACAATTATCAATTCGTCAGAAGACGGATAAACGATTATCAAACAAATGTTAGCTTTAGTAACAGGAGCCAGTAGCGGAATAGGATTGCAGTATGCAACTGCGCTGGCAAGAGATTATAAATGTGACTTGTTGCTTGTCAGCAATCAAGAGCAGGAACAGATTGATGTAGCCAACGATTTGGCTCAGAAATACGGCGTAAAAACCATTCCTTTGTATCGTGACTTGTCGCAACAGTATGCAGCGGAAGAACTCCATCAGTATTGTGTTGACCATTCTCTTGAGGTTGATGTACTTATCAACAATGCGGGTGTGTTTTTCTTCAATCCTTTGGTGGAGACCTCGATGAAGCGCTTTGAGTTGATGCTTATGCTGCATGTTGTTACGGTTGCCAAGATGTGTCGTCTTTTTGGCGAGGATATGGTTCGTCGCGGAAACGGATATATTCTCAACATGTCTTCCATGTCTGCATGGATGGCTTATCCCGGAATACAAACTTATAACTCTACAAAGGCGTTTATCTACAACTTCTCCAAGTCTTTGTGGTACGAGTTTTACCCCAAGGGAGTAGGTATTACCGTTATGACTCCCGGTGCTGTTGATACTGCTTTGTTTGGTCTGGCTCCCAAGTATAGGAAACTGGCAGTTAATCTCACGGTTAGTATTCCTCCTGAGAAACTGGTGAAAAAGGCTTTGAAGCGTATGTTCAAGAAGAAGAAATGGGGTATGCCCGGCTTTCTCAATCATTTGGCTACTCCTATCCTCAAGCACACTCCCGGTTGGCTTGTCTTCCTCACTTACAAGTGGGTAGGTCAGTTCCAGAAGTAAGAGTTTTCTGTATCGCGTAAATCAACATGAGAGGTGCACAACTGTGTGCCTCTTGTTTTTTTTTATACCGATTCATACATTAAAACGTATGTTTCATACATTTCTGGCATGCCCTTGTTGCGTGATTCGAAAAACTGAATTACCTTTGTCGCCGAAATGACAAAAGGAACACATCTCGTCATCAGTACTGCCACCGAATTGGTACGTGTAGCAGTCCGTCAGATACTCTATGTCAAGTCTGACGGCAACTACTCTACGCTCTATATGACAGGTGGCGAGATGCGTATGCTTTCGTTTCAATTGGGGCAGATAGAGAAGATGATAGCCGATCAGATTCCTGATGCAGGTGGCACTTTTGTCCGAATAGGCAGGGGGCTCATTATCAATCTTAATTATATTTATCTGATTAATCTTGCCAAACAGCAACTTGTCTTGGCTGACATGCATCAAGGTCTGCATACGCTCTCCGCATCACGAGAGGCTCTGGCATCGTTAAAGAAACTAATAGAGGACAATGTATGAGAAAGATAAAGGATGACATATCAGACAGCGAAATCCGCATCATTGGTAAAAAGAAGAAAAGGCGCAGAATGAGTGCCACATGGCAGGTGTTTTTAATACTTGTTGCCTTCTTGCTGGTTGTTGCAGGCATTCTTTTTCTTATGTACAGAAACATTCATGCCGGTGATAACGGATTTTTCGAACCTACAAATAATATAAAAGCCAATCTCCATCCTTTGTGTGGTTGGATTGCTGAAAGTGATACTGTCTCAATCTCCGGAACTCTTATAAAAGATACAATAGTAAATGATATTCCAATCAAGATTTATCTCCCGCTCAATGCACATCCGGCATTGGAGATTGGTCAGAAGTGCCTGAGCGATGAGAATGTCATTCTCGCTTTTCAGGCTGCCGACATACGTGCTGACAACCATAAGATAGTGGGTGCTTTCGTCTTGAAGGGCAAGCCGATAGCGTGGGGACTGAGCAAGAAAGGCTACTGCGCCATCCTTCGTGACAGCATCTTTGTCGGCAAGGCTGACAACTCTCCTCTCTTTGAGGAAGCCACCGAATGTGATGGTTATTTCTTTCGTCAGTATCCTCTTGTAGCTGAAGGCATTGCACAGGAGAGTGAACTCAAGTCGCAGGCTATTCGTCGTGCTTTGTGCGAGGTGGAGAACAGAATAGCCGTGGTGGAGACACAAGACAATGCCAGCATGCACGATTTCAGCCAGTTGCTCGTTGACCTGGGAGTGGACAATGCTATCTATCTCATTGGCTCCGATGCACTTGGAATGGTTGCTGATGTCGATGGTAATCGCATTTCTCATGGCAAGTCACCCGACAAAATCTATTACAAGTATCTCAACTTCATCTACTGGACTGCCAACTAACTACGATTAGCTACATCGTTTTTCTCTCTTCTTGTATGAAATCCTTCTTCATGTCGGGTTTCGTACATTCTTTTTTGTGTTTCATACACAAACATTGCGCAACTGTTTTGTGCTTCCTAATTTTGCACTATGAAACAACAAAGACTTGTTGCCATTAATCCTAATCATATCAATTTTCATTAAAACTTAAAATCTTATGAAAGCAAAACTATTTTCTTTTTTCGCAGTAGTAAGTCTGCTGCTGAGTGCAATCATCGTTCTGAATGCTTGCAAGGACAAAACCACAAAACGTCAGATTTCCGACAATCTGGTGGAAGTGACAACCGGCACCACTACTACCATTGTTGATGCCGAGACTGGTAAAAAACTCATCAAAAATATCAAGGTCGATTGGGTCAACACTAATGATTATGACACTCTCGGAGTGTTCTGTAAAGACGACAAACGCGGCTATTTCAATGTCTTCACAGGTGAGATTATTATCGAGCCTCAGTATCGCCGTGCATGGGTCTTCTCCGAAGGACTTGCTGCAGTTGAGAAAGATGGGTATATAGGCTTTATCAACAGCAGTGGTGAGACGGTTCTCCCATTCAGTTATCCCTACAAGGGCCATTGTTTGAGCGAATTCGTCTTCCACGATGGACGTTGTGCAGTGGCGGACAGCACGCGCCGTCTCGGTGTTATCGACAAGTCTGGCAACTGGCTTATAAAACCTGACTATGATGATGTTCAGTTGGGTAAAGACTATGCCGTCGTATATAAGAAGGGCGAGTTCAAACGCCAGATTGACTATTCAGGTCGTGTCATTCTTGACTGTGTTATCGATTATGTGTCGCGTATCTGCTATACGACTCACTTTGAGAATAAAGAGACGGGTGAGATTGAGCGGATTGAACTAACGAGTGACGATTTTTTCGAGTATAATGTCGGTAGCCGTGCCGGTCTGATGGATAGATTTGGTCATTTCCTCACTATGCCAGTTTATACTGATATCATAGGTCTCAATGCCACTACTTTCCGTGCCATCTTGCAAGACGGTCATAGTGAAGTTCTCATTGACTCAAAAGGCAATGTCCTCTCCCGCAAATAACCTAACACCATGTATAGACGCGCCTACTGCACTGTTGCACAGGAACGTCTCTATAATCAAATCTTCATATCCTCATATCCTCCAATAGAGATAACGTGTCGTTTAAATCTTTAATCTTCCAATCCTCCACGCGCGACCTGATATCATTCAATTTTGTCACACCCTTAGTAGGAATGGCAGTCCTTTATGTTGCCAAATCAGAATATATACTTAAAAACGAATCAAACATCTTGCTCATATTAAAATTAAATCTTAACTTTGCAACCGCAAGTTCACGCTGGAGCATTATGTATCTTTTGGGTGGGCTTGAGCCATAACGCAACCGCATCTCAATGCTGATTGGGAGTCCGCACAAACCTGTGAAGCGTTTGTGAGGGGAGAGCGGAGACACCGTGAACTTTAATGACGACGTGGTCATTCATTTCATGTCCAAGGTTGTCAAATGCGATGGCAGACATAATGGAAAGGCGTTTATTGAACGTTGTTTGCGACTCCTTGAAATCTTCGCAACATTTCGTACTTAGTCCGAACAACAGCCAATGAATGTCCTCGGGATATGTAATATCCGTACTACATGCTTGTGGAATGTAGTATATTTACATATCAGCGTGGACTTCGGTTGTTTTTTATACTAAGTACAGGGATTGCGAAGCCCTCAAGGAGCATGAAGACCAATTGGACTCCACGCCTTTTTTGTATCATAGTGTAATATATAGATAAAGTATAATAAAAACGGAGTAAACCGAAAAGCCGTAAAGTGAGTAGGCAACTTAAATATACCAATTAATATGAATGATTATTTTAGTAATTATGATGCAAATGCCATCACAGTTATCAATGGGTTATATAATCAAATGAGGAATTTTATGCCTCAATATGGAGGTTATGCTGAACTCAAGAAAACACCACAGTACACATTGCATGCTTATGGTAGAAATGGTGGGCTTGTGTATGGTTATGATTTTTTGCCCAATATCTTTGGTAATTTGATAGCCATACGCTGCTATGGCTCAAATATGGCAAAAGATTTGCAAGGAATGAGAACCTCTCAAAGAATTTTTGGAATCCCTATTTCAGAGATTGACACTTCTGACTATCCTAATTCTGTAATTGTCAAACTATAAATATAATTATTATGACACCTATCGAAGAAAAATTCAACCTTGCCTGCGATATGAAGGAGAAAGGTTATGAGGAACAATCACATCGCTTATTATATGAGGGATATTTGTCATATTGTAATAATCCACATATTTTAGGTGATGTTACAAATTATGCTCTTGTTGGTAATTGTCTATATGCTTTTTATTTTATGCCAACTATTCAAAATTCAAATGATTCTATTATGGAACAAGTGGCAAGTATAGCTATCTTGTTTTTAAGTAAGGCAATAGAAAAAAATCCTCAGAATATGCAGATGCGTTCATGTCGAATCCATATGTTAGATGTCGCAAGTGAATATCTGAAACATATCTTTGTTGAGTCAGAAATAGACTTACCTCATGGGTTTATGAAGCGGTTTGAAGGCCCCACTCGTCGGGCATTGACCGATTTGGATAAAATGATTTATTCTGAACTTGTCAGTTTTCCACAAATAGCATCAATAAAATATTTCTCAGGATTAAAAACTGCTTTGGAAAATGATCGATTAGTTCCTAATAGGTTTCAGATGAGTTCTATTGACGAAGATATGAAAAGGGATTTTTCTAATGAAGGAAAAGAGTTCATAGGAAAATTTATCTCTTTTCTAAATCAGAAAGTCTGTATCAATAATGATATTGATTTTGATAATGAATATGAATAATACATAATGTTAATGTAAACAAAAAATGGAAAGAGATTTTGAAAAAGAATTGAACGAGAATGTTTTGTATCAATTCCTACGCAGTCATTCCGGCTGCAAAATTTATTGGCAATCTCAAGGTGGTGAGATATGTGCCACATTTGGTTGTACAGGAAGTTCTGTGTACTATTATTGGGCAGATGGAACATATCAACGCATAGAAATGACTAAAGAGTGTAGGGAATTCAATAGTACAATTTTGTTAGATGATGTTAATAAAATAACAAGAGTTGAAAAAGAATTTGAGGATAAATGGTTGCCTGTTTGGACATCTATTGATGGATTCATTGAAACAGACCATCAAAATTTTGCATATATCCATGAAAGATACTATACATTCAAGGAATTAGAACAGATGATAGATGAAGTGCTATCGCTGAAAAAATTAGTAGCAAACCTAAAAGTGTATTAAAATTATGCCACTTGTAACACATGTATTCAGTAGTCACAAACGATTTGAGAATGGGAAAGAAGTTTCCCACGATTTTGTGCCTCGCAGAGCAAATTTTGAATATGACTTTACAGGAGAAAATGTAGTCATTTCCATCATTCCTACCTTGTCCCCCAAAAGAGCGAGATTGGTTCGTCAAGATGGCATCACCCTCTACTATGTAGGTGAAGACCCAGACTATCGCTTCGAACTGGATGTTGGCCTGACAATGGAACAATTAAACGCCTATCTGTTTTTCGTGACGATACTGATGTAGAGTACCAATACATCAGCACTCACCAAGATGCAATGTGATAGTTCTGCTACGAATAACTTGCTATTTGTGGATACATCGCAAATAAATCTAATGCAGATGCGGTTTCGTCAAGCAGTTGCTTGCGTACAAAAATTTTTGAAGCATTATCCAATAGTACTTCTCCGAGACCTTGCATCAGTACCCGAGGGCTATAAGAACGAATTTGTCGGGCACATTGCGATGCGTATTCGCTGACGGACATATTGGTGCGTATCTGTACTATCTCTGCATTGATTTCCACGTGTTTTTGCAAGAAGAACCATACATCGTAGATATCACGAGGCGTAATACGTTCGCCTAAGGCGCATAGTTTGTGGGCAAACATGTCAGGCAATGTCATGACTCGTATGTCCACTCCTAATAGTGTGCGTATTTCATAATGATTCGGATATTCGCGGTTGCTGACTTCCACTTTCAGCATCCGTTCTCCTTTGCCGTAATTGAGCACTAAAATTGGTCCATAGAACTTGATGGCTTCATCATCTATAGTGCCGAATTGCAGCAGTAAATTATGAAGGCGATGATAGACTAATTCGGTTTTTGAAGCGTCTGACAAATTGAAATCCAAATCTGTGGAAAAACGTGTCAAACCATGAAAAAGCATGAGTGAAGTGCCGCCTTTAAACGCCAGTAACGAACTCAGTTCCGAATCACGGAAGATGGCAAGCAGCACTTGCATCATATAGTAACGATGTTTGTTTATATCCATAGAGAATTATTGATTTAATAGTTTTTCTACTCGCTTGACAAGCGTAGGAGAATTGTAGGTCGGCAAAATCTGTTTGATGAGTGCTTTATTGAGCGGACGAAGGTTGTCAAAATAGCATTGTCCGGCACTCAAATACAGCATATCTAAAAAGGCGCGCTCGGCTGTGGCGATAGCTATGTTATCACGTTGTTCTATTCCCAACATATTTGCCCAAATCGTTGGATTGATTTTGCGGAAGACATAGGAGCGCCCATCAACTTCGATGGTCCTGGTTTGATAGCTGACACACGTGATATCGGAAGTGTATTGAAACGTCACTCCTGCTCGCGAAAGCACATATTCCAACGAGATATAAGAAGGCTTTAGCAAAGAGCAAGCCATCTCTAGTTCATCGTATTTGAGCTTCGTATAAATGCCTTTTCTGGGATTAAGTATAGCACCCGTCCGCGCATAGTAACGCAGCGAATTGGTGATTGATTCGCGTTCACGGTTACTATCCATGAGGGATAACCATTGTGGTGTGAACACCGTTCTTGAACTGGACAATATAGTGTTTAAAATATCCATAGTGAGCTGTAACCGTTATTTTTTTTTGGTTTCAGCGCACAAAATTACTACTTTTGTTTGAAACTGCCAAATGTTTGTCACAAATATAACTTGTTTTAGCATAATCCTTTGCCCAATCGTTCTTGCCTAAAAATTCAACACTTTGCAACTTAAATCAAAATCACTCGTTATGTCATCAATTTCTTTAGAAACTTTGTGAAAAAAAACATCTTCGAGTCTAACTACACCGTCTCCGATTGGAATCTTTAGTGTTTTTTCGTTTCATACTCTTGCACTATTCAATATTTTGCAGTACCTTTGCACTTGAATTTATTGTACAAAAATAAACAATGCCTTTAGATAACGCAAATAAAATAAACAGACTGCTTGCAGAGGGGATCCCTAATGGATTGTATTTTTCAGAGTGGTTAGCAGAAAACGGCTATTCCCCGCAGTTACTACAGCAATACCGCAACACCGGTTGGTTGGAGATGCTCAACCGCGGTGTGTACTATCGTGCAGGTGAACAACTCTCGGCGTATGCTGCTGTTGCCAGCTGTGCCAAACAGACGCAAACCCATCTGCGTTTGGCGGCACATAGTGCGCTGGAATTACATGGTGTGATGCATTTTGTTCCGATGGGTAAACCTCGAGCGATGATTACAACAGACCGGCGTCACAAAATGCAATGGCTGCAATCAGATTTATTTGATCGCAACTTTCACTATTTCTTCACTCCCCAATTGCCTGCCGAAGAACCGGAGATGTGGACTGAACATGGGCTGCAACTGCCAGCTTCATCTCAAGAGTTGGCAATATTGGAATGCTTGTATCTCGCTCCGAGATGGTATAGTTACATGGATGTGTTCTATCTGATGGAAATGCTATCAGCATTACGATCTAATTTAGTGCAAACGTTATTGGAGCGCACTACAAGTTATCGTGTAAAACGAATGTTCTTATATATGGCAGAGAAAGCGGCATATCCTTGGTGGAATAAATTAGATTTATCGCGCATAGATATAGGAACCGGCACAATGCAATTGGTAGAGAATGGAGTATACATTAGTAAATATAAGATAACTATTCCACAAGAGTTGAAAGAATATGAATAAGCATGACGAATACCGCGAGCAGGTGGCATTATTACTACGCATAATGCCTCATATCTATGACATAGAACAATTTGCCGTGCATGGAGGTACTGCTATAAATCTGTTTGTAAAAAATATGCCGCGTTATTCAGTGGATATTGACTTGACATATCTGCCGCTCGCTGATAGAACAACAAGCCTCAATGATATTAATCGTCTGCTCGCAAAACTGCGGCAGACATTGTTACAGCGTATCCCGGGTATGCGTATTATTCATAAGCCGGATGTCTGGAAACTATTGTGTACTCTCAATACCGCCATGGTTAAGATAGAGGTAAACGGAACAAAACGGGGTGTCTTGGAAGAAGTGGAAATACATCCTTTATGTCCCGCAGCTGAGGAGGATTTCAAAACTTCATGCGATGCACGAATCGTCAGTTTTTCACAACTTTACGGTGGTAAATTGTCGGCAGCATTGTCTCGGCAGCATCCCAGAGACTTGTTTGACTTCAAACATATGAATTGTCCCTTTGATGCTGTTCGGGATGGATTATTGCTTGCATTAGCAGGTAGCGATAAACCTATTGTTGAATCTCTATTGCCCAATCCGATTGATCAGCATGATGCGTTGGAGAAACAGTTCTTCGGAATGTCAGAAGAAACCTTCTCGTATGATGAGTACGAACAGGTACGTAAAGAGTTGCAGCAGTATATATTGGATGGTTTGACAAATGAAGATAGAAACTTCTTAATATCATTCGAACAAGGAGAACCGGATTGGACATTGTGTCACGCTGGTGATTTGAGCCGATTCCCATCCGTGCAATGGAAGTTGCTCAATCTGACAAAACTTAAGAAACAGAACCCGACAAAACTATATGCTGAAGTTGAGAAATTAAAACAGGTGTTATTGTCTTTTGTCTGAATTATATACTAATTCTATTTTTCCTTAGTAATCTATGTCTGTCAGATAAGAACCTTTTATTATTTAGCATAATACTCTTGCACTATTCAATATTTTGCAGTACTTTTGCGGTGGTTTACTTAAAAAAAAGTCGCATTTGCGACTAAATTTAAAGCGGTGAATGTATTATGGATATCTTAAGGAATGATTATGTAGAGCAGTTATACGCTATGAGTTGGAATGGCAAGGTGAAGATTATCACTGGTATACGTCGTTGTGGGAAGTCGTATCTTTTGTCGCACTTATACAAACAATTCCTGATTAACAATGGTATAGAGGAAGATTGTTTCGTGGAGATAGACTTAGAAGAAGACACAAATGTTGCTTATCGCAATCCAGTTGTGTTAAAAGAATACGTTATGGCGCAATGCAAAGACAAACAACGGAAATACTATGTCTTTATTGATGAAATACAACGAAGTTACAAGGTCAAAAATACAGACATTGATGAGTCGCTTGTGCCGGAAGAAGATAGAGAACAGCTCTATACTACATTCTATGATATCTTAAATGGATTGCGGAAACAGCCAAACATAGATGTGTATGTTACCGGTAGCAATTCCAAGATGCTATCTACCGACGTAGTTACGTATTTTCGTGACCGTGGTAGCGAACTTCGGGTTTATCCATTATCATATGCTGAATACTACGCTTTTATGGGGTTGGATAAAAAGGATGCGTTAGAGCAATATCTTGCTTTCGGAGGAATGCCATTAGCCGTATTGGAGCCGGATAATAAAAAGAAACGTAAGTACCTTGTAAATCTGCATAAGAACGTATATATTAAGGATATTGTAGAGAGGTACAAGTTAAAGGATGATGTGGCGATAGATGCGTTGACAGATGCTGTTTACTCAGCCATCGGATCCTTGTCTAATCCGCATAAATTAGTCAATACTATTAAAACGGTGATGTCTGTTGATACCACAGATCCGACCATAAAAGCTTACTTGGGTTATTTGGCAGATGCGTATCTAATTTCCGAAGCAGAACGCTATGATGTCAAAGGCAAACGGTACTTTGAGAATATCAAAAAATATTATGCAATGGACCTTGGTTTGCGCAATGCACGATTGAATTTCCGTCAGCAGGAACGTTCACATTTGATGGAGAACATGATATACAACGAACTTATTCACCGTGGTTATAACGTGGATGTGGGAGTGGTTGAAGTGGAAAAAATGGTGAACGGCAAGCGCCGACAAACGCAGTACGAAATTGATTTTGTTGTCAATACCGGCACAGAACAAATCTATATCCAATCGTCACTTAACGTGGACACCAAAGAAAAGATGGAGCAAGAGACCTTCTCCTTACGTAACACAAGGGATTCCTTCCGTAAAATTGTGATTTTAGATGGCAATGAACTTCCATGGATGAACGATGAAGGCATTTCATTTGTTGGCGTTATTCCATTCCTGCTCAACCCTTTGTCCGCTTTATTGTCGTTTTAAGGAAATAAGTCATGAGTACACTAATGTTTTTTGAATAGAATAGACCTCACTACACTATGATTCTACTTGCAAATCATTATGTTCATCTGGTCTGTCAATGAAGAAGCCAACATACGAAGAACCCATCTATTAGGCTGGATTTATCAGGATTGATATTTACTCATATTCCATCCTTGAACTGACAGGTCCGCTGGTTGCTCGTTTTAGTGAATATAGTATGCGTCTATATTTAATCTCGCAAGTTGTCTAAATACTTCCGTGGCATGGGGGCACCGACACTATTTTGTATTGTATTTTGCCGGTGTACCTGATACATTACGCATTATCAACTTCTGCGAATCCGATACTTCTAAATGGAAATTCTTAGGAGTTCATCTCTACGATAAAATTTATATTCCTGAAAATAAGCTGTTTAAGTAAACTAATGTAAAATATTGTGTATTTTTTACACAAAATATTTGCGTAGTTTATAATCTTGTTGTGCCTTTGCGGCGGATTTACACAAAGGTATATGTTTTTTACCCTAACACCTTAATATATATAATATGAGACCTGATTACGTTAAAACAGCAAAGGGATATGCTTATGAGTATCCACGGGCGGCAATGACTGCCGACTGCGTGTTGTTTGGTTTCGACGGACAGAATCTGCTGCTTTCTATTCGTTCAATAAAGAACAGTACGAACGTTTCAAAGCAAAAAGCAACCTCAATCTTGATTTTTGATTGAGACACATCTGTTTTTTCAGTTTCAACCGTCAGTAGTTCTAACTCCTTGTCAATCATCGCAATGTAAAAAAACATAGAAAACTTCATATTTCTCTTGCAGGGATGATTTTTTTCCTATACCTTTGCACTAACGATTCAAGTGAATCGCAGTCAAATCTATCCGTTAAACTTAAAACCTTGCTATTATGTATCTTATCGTTCATCACATTCTCTTACTAATCAACTAAGGGCGTCTCTAAAGGTGGTTTTTTGTTGTCGAATCACATAAACCATCCACCTCTTTCCTTTAGAAACACCCTGGTCGGCAACCGTCAGAAAGACGGGTTGCTATGAGTGATGCGGACTTTGGTTCGCGGCTTCCGCATCACATTTTTTGTACGAAGTGCCTCCCTTTTATGCGCTTCATACACTGTTGCCGTCACTTCGTACATAACCCTTGCCGCCTCGCCTTAAAACCTATACCTTTGCTACAAGAAAACAGACAAAGCCTGTTGCCATTAAACTACCTTTAACCCTCACTTCCATCTCCCTCGTCAAGGGAGAGTAGTGACTAACAACCACCTGAACATTTATGAATATTTTCTCCCTAACTCAAGAAATTGCCATTGACCTTGGCACTGCCAACACCATCATCATCTGTGATGGCAAAATCGTAGTGGACGAGCCTTCCGTGGTTGCCATTCGCAAGTCTGATGACAAGATGATTGCCGTCGGCAAAAAGGCAAGCCCTATGCAAGACCGCGGCGAAAGCAAAATCTACACAGTGCGCCCTCTCCGCAAGGGTGTCATTGCCGATTACAAAGCCTGCGAGATGATGATTCGGGGACTTATCAACCTCATCCCTCAGCGCCGTCATTTCCTTAATCCTGCCATTCGTATGGTTGTCTGTGTTCCTTCTGGTGCTACCGATGCAGAGATTCGTATTATCAACGATTCTTGTACTCAGGCGGGCGCACGTGAATTGTACCTGATTTACGAACCTATGGCTGCTGCGCTCGGCATGGGCTTCGACATTGAAGGTCCCGAGGGCTGCATGGTGGTTGACATCGGAGGAGGGACCACCGAGATTGCCGTTATGGCTCTTGGTTCCCTCGTTGTTAACAAATCCATTCCCATCGCCGGTGATGCTCTCAATCAGGATATTGTGCAGTATATGCATTCAGGGCACGGGATGCGTATCAGTGAACCAACAGCAGAACGCATCAAGAAACAAGTCGGCTCGGCTCTTGTTGAACTCGATAACCCGCCTGAAGATATGGTGGTCGTCGGACCGAACAAAACCAACGATTTGCCGCTGCATGTACCTGTCAGTTATCAGGAGATAGCTCATTGTCTCGATAAAAACATATCCAATATCGAAACGGCTATCATGCAGGCTCTTGGCGATACACCATCAGAACTCTATGCTGACATTGTTGAACGCGGCATCTTTCTTACTGGCGGGGGAGCTTTGCTGCATGGCTTGGCTGAACGCCTTACCAATAAGACTACCATCACCTTCCATGTCGCTGATGACCCGCTTCACTCTGTTGCCAATGGAACAGGAATAGCTCTCAAAAACCTTAAAAACCTGAGCTTTCTTATCGATGGGATAAGATAATCACAATTACATGGGTTACTTTTTATATGTTTCAAAGCATATATAGATGCATACCTCGAAAAAATCTTTTATTTGCTTCTCACGACAATATCACCATAAAATAACATCAACATGAAACGTATTCTTTCAATCACCTCTGCTGCATTGTTGGTTTGCAGCATGACCTTCGCTAAGGAGCCTAAACGCCCCGACTCCTACAACTACCAACGCGGGATCGAACTCGTCCAATCTGACCAGTTGGATGAAGGTATCGACTTCCTTTCCAAAGAAGTTAAGCAAAACAGAAAGAACGGATATGCCTATGCATGGTTGGCTTCGGCATACAAGAAAAAGAGCGAAAGGGGAACAGCCTTGCATCTCGCCGAGTTGGCACTCAAGTACCTTCCCGCTGCGGACAAGTATTATCTGGCATGGACACATTATCTAAAAGGGCGTATATACTTGGAGATGGCTGACACCACCCAGGCCCTGTCGTGTATCACTACTGCCATTAAAACCGAACCGAAAAATGAAGATTGGTTAGAATCACGTGGTTTCCTCTATCGCGACCTCAAGCAATGGGACAAATCTGATGCCGATTTCCGACAATATATCAAGCTTACTCCGGGTCTTATTAACGGTTACTTCTATCTCGGACGAAATTTGTTCCTGCAAGAGAAATACGAACAGGCGCTCGCGCAATATCAGTATGCTCACAAACTTGCAGAGCGCTCCTTTACCTATAGCGCTATGGCTGAAGTGGAGGTGAAACTCGGCAGATATGAAGACGCTGCCGACCATATCCTCGAAAGCCTTAAACTGGAACAAGGAGAGGAGACGTGTACAGAACTCATGTCATCTTGCAAAAACGAAGAGTTTCAAGAGTTGCTTTTGTCTAAATTCCATGCTCAGTCCCTTGCTAATCCCAATGTCATTGACTGGCATCTTTACACTATGGCTATCCAGCGGGTGCAGAAGAATTATGAAGATGCAATCCGCACCTGCAAGCGAATCCAATCTATTAACCCCGATGCCTATTTTGATAATTTTATGGCAGACCTCTATTGCGATATGGGTGACTGGAACAATGCTCTCAAGTACCACAACAAAGCTGTTGAAAGCGATACCGCTGACATATCCTACCGTTATTCACGCATGTATACCTATAGTGAGATGGATAGTGTTGCTCAGATGTTTGCTGACATCGATTATCTTGTCAGTCAGCATCCCGATGACGCACTGCTATATTTTGCGCGTGCCGAAATCAATCATTTCCTCATGCAATATGACAAGGCAGTTGATGATTATACCACTGGTCTTGCTTTCGATAGTAGCAATGAACATGGACGTTATATGCGTGGGAGGTGCTATCAGTCATCAGGTCAGACTGAAAAAGCCAATAAAGATTTCCTCGCTGTAGAGGCTAAAACCAAGCGCCCCGGATTGCTTATGTTCGTTAAGGCCTCACTCGGCAAGAAAAGCGAAGCAATGGCTCTTGCTGATAGTCTGCTCCAAGCTGATACAACGGAAAATCGCTACAATGTGGCATGCGCGTATGCACTTCTCGGTGAAAAAGAGTTGGCTATGTCATTGCTGGAACAAGAACTGCAGGCAGGCTTTGTACGATTCACTCATCTTCGTAATGACCCCGATTTGCAAAGTCTGCATGGGGATGAACTGGAGTCGCTTTTGCAACAATATGAAGCCAAAGCACAAGAACGTATCAGCAAGTTTAATGAAGTGGAAAACAATGAGAAAGGCGAAGAAAAAGTGGTCGAAATACCCTTCACTGCCTCCAATGGTGTTACCAAAGTAGATTGCACTATCAATGGTCTGCCGCTCAATTTCGTCTTCGATACCGGCGCTTCTGATGTCACTATCTCGCAGACTGAAGCCAACTTCATGTTCAAAAACGGATATCTCAGTCCGCGCGATGTGGTGGGCAAACAACGTTATCAGACTGCCGATGGCAATATCTCTGTCGGTACCACCTTTATTCTCAATCACATCAACTTCGGCGGTCTTGAACTGACCGGAGTACAAGCCTCTGTTGTCAACAACCAGTCCGCCCCGCTCCTGCTGGGTCAGACTGTCCTCAAACGACTCGGCAAAATCGAAATCGACAACGAACGCCGCATACTCAAAATAACTACGAATAAATAGAAAACAATTATCTTGTCTCAAATAATATTATTCATCAGTATGCATAATTATGCACTTTATATGCATAAATCTTAAAAAACGACACTTTCTGGTATGCTCTCGTCATGCTACCTCTATGCTCAGTGTTTGCTATCTCTTCCATTCTGAATAATTATGCAGAATCTTAAGAAAAAGCACATTTTCTCTGACTCAATACTAACCCTCAAATATCTTCAATTATTATGAATATCGGTCTCATATTTTTTTCTCTTGTAGTAATTACACTCTTTGTCTCTATCATGATAGCAACTGTCTTCGACTGGGTGAAAACTGCCAAGCAGCCTCAAACTCTCCAGGATGACCCCGAAGTACAAGCTTTACGTAAACGTCTGAAAGCGGAAATCATAACCACAGCCGGCGAGCAGACTGCTCCTCAGTCTGCCCCTGCCTCTGACGACTCGCTCCCTTTTCCTGCTACTGCCTACGAAATCCTCACCGATTTTCTTAGTGAAAATGGTTGCAAATACTATTTCTTGAATGACGATGTCTCCAAAATGAGTCACCTTGGCTTTAAGTTCCAGGGCGGCGGCTTCATTGCGTATGCGTCTACTACCGATGGAAAATTATATATTATGTATGAAGACTTTGTAGAGGCTGATTCTTCTCAAGCCGACCTCTATGCTCGTGTCGCAAATGATTTTTCTAATAAACTCGGTGTTCTAAAGGTTTGTAGTACCTTTAATGAAGAGTCTGACAAGGTGCAACTTAATCTGTGTTTCGAAACTTTCTACGCTGTACCAACTGACATCAGCAATTTCGTAAATCAGGCTCCGTCTCTGGCTCAACATATTGTTCAAGAGATGCAAAATAACTATTATAAAACTGATTTCGAGTTTGTTTGCGACAATAGACGAATGTATTTCTTGCTTAACGAAGCTGAGTTGCAACATTCCGAACATCAACTTGTTGCCAACCCTCAGAACCCGCTGACTGTTGGTGCACTCATTACTAATCTCTTCGATGCTGCTGATGTTGTCAATGTCTGCCGTTTGTACATCATATCTGCAGGAAAAACCAATGTGATCAACGATGCTGAGCAAATATTTAACTACGATGTCGTTTCTGCTGCCTACAATGTTCAGTCTGGCAAACTCCTGCATGATTCTGTGCTGCAAGTGCGAACTACAGACTATAAATATCTTTTTCAGCTTGATGCTTTCTCTCAGTCTGACTTCACTGTGTATATTCGGCTTACTGCTTTGCGCCTTGCCTTAGGCAGACGTCCGGCTGAAGCGAAAACCTCTACAGTTCACCCCGATACAGTATCACTGCTCATCGCCTATGATAAAACCACTGTGCAGAATCAGCACAGCGAGTTTGAGTTCATGTGGCTTGATGCACATGATAAACAGAGGCAGGGTCGGCAATCCGAACTTTCTAAAGAACAACATTTCCTTCTCAAATTGGAACAAAATGACCTTTCTGAACGCATTTACCGTGGCATCAAATTCTTCTATTCTGAGCGGTATTACGAAGCACTGACTACGCTGTTGCCTGTTTTCAAAGAATTACAGCCCACATTCTTCAAAATGAACAATTCTCAGAGGTCTGTATATTTTGACGTATGCTTCTTTATCGGATTTTGCTATTCTGAACTCCGCCAATACGACCGCGCATATTACTATCTGGAAATAGCGCATTTTTCCAATCGCTATGACTATACCCAGGAATACATCAATGCTCTTGCCAATGCAGGAGATGTTCGTGTATTCAACGAGATTGATCGCATGATAGAGATCCTGAAAAAGAATGCAGAGAATCGTGAAAATAGTGAACTCACAGAGTCGGAGGGGGACTTTTATGAATTCTTGTTGCGCAGACGGGGATACTCTTGCGTTGAGTTTCATGACCTTGATAATGCCGAAAAAATATTCAAACAACTGCTTGAATACCCCTCATCGCAAACCTATGCGCAGCACGAACTCAACTATATTGCCTCTCTGCGCAGGCATAATAACAAACAAGTTAATAACAACCAATAAAACCATTTAATCTATGCCCAACGTTCAACAAACATCAATTGATGCAAACACTTCACAATCTATTTTGTATCCTTGTCTTGGTGCTCTCATTGGAGATACCGTTGGCTCTGTCTATGAGTTTTACAATATCAAAACTGCGGTATTTATCGTATAGCATAAAGTATATTTGCTTAAAGAAATCACTGCTGCGACGATTATTTGCATCTGATAATGTAGAGCGATGAATGACATAGTCCACACCGAGGTGGCGTAATTTATGAGCCTCTGCCTGCATGCCTATAATTAACTCTCTGAGAGAATCATAGCG
>JAFVBR010000025.1 GCA_017479885.1 Paludibacteraceae bacterium
ACGCTGTTTGTTTACGCTCCTGATACAGATACCAGAGCAGCTCATTGGTTGGCTTTTCACCTGCGCGGAACTGTCTTCCGCACGCTTGACATTTGTACAACTGTACACCATTTCTTTTGCCATTTCGCTTCGTTATTGGCGAATTACAAGAAGGACATTTCTTTCTATTCATTATGACTAATTTTGACGTTTGAATTAGTCATAAATATAGTAATATTCGGCAATTAAACCATATTCCAGCCTGCAAAATGCTACTTAGACACTTATTACACTTTTTTCAGCCTGCAAAATGCTACTTAAGTCTATTTTCCTTCCTTATCATTCGGCACAGCGCCACCAAGTTTGGCTGTTATAAGGTTGCCTTCTCTATCAACCATACAAGCATCCGTTACCACAGCCATCAGTTGCGGGTCTTTCTCTAATATATCAACCTGTTTCTGTAGTTTAAGCGGATCTGTCCAATAATCATCTCCCTCACAGATGGCAACATACTTTGCTCCGGTCGCCAGAATAGCATCTTGCATGATGAAGATGAGTTTTCCGTCCGGTCGTGAATACTGGTTTTCCGTTTCATATATAGGACGGATAATGTCAGGATATTTCTGCTCGTACTCACGAATAACAGCCGCAGAATTATCGGTTGATGCATCTTCATGAACTATTGCCACAAATGGGAATGTGGTTTTCTGCATGACGAATCCGTCTAAGCACTTCCTTAGGTACAGCTCGTGGTTGTACACAAGGCAATGAATCGCGACTAATGGTTTATTTGAATTTTTCATATTTCTACTAATTGTGAAATTTGACAATCGTGTGTGTTGATTATTGCAGTTCCCCATGAAAGGCCTACACCAAACGCACTTAATAGTAATTTCTTTTGACCATATAATTGATTCTGCAATTCTGAAACTATAGTTAAAGGTATTGAGACCGAACTAGTATTCCCAAATTTGGCAATAGATGAAGGAACCTTAGATTGGCATAATTTGAGTTTCCGTATTAAGAACTGATTCATAAAATCATTAGCTTGATGTAATAGGTAGAAATCAAAACTCTGTAAATCGTTCTTCGTTATATCGCATAATGTTTTTATATCTTTAGGCACTTCTCTAGCCACGAAATTAAATACATCATCGCCATTCATATATCCTTGCTCCATATTGCGAATGTTGCCGTACTCATCGACTACTCTTTCACGTAAAGTTTCTACGCTACTTGGCATGCGATAACCTCCTCCATCAATTTTAATAGCGTCTGACATTGACCCATCTGAGTTTAAAGAGAAATGGCTTTCTCCGTATTTATTACCTTTCTCCAATAGTATAGCAGCTCCCGCATCACCAAATAAAAAAGCCGTTTTTCTATCCTTTGGAGAATAAACCTTCGAACGCGTTTCCCCGTCTAGTATTAATACCCTTTGCATAGATGGCTGTTGCAATAAACTATACCCAATACTAAGACCATACAAAAATGCGGAACAACCTAATGTCAGATCAAAAGCCATAGTGGTTTTAGGTAGCCCTAATCTTTCATGAAGCAGAAAGGACGTAGCCGGCATCCTATAGTCCGGAGTTTGAGATATAAAGATAAGTGCATCAATATCTTCTTTCTTGATATTCATATCTGCTATAAGTCTGTTAGCAGCAGCATAGCACAAGTCGGACGCACAGGTCTGTTCATCAGTAAAGCGCCTCTCTTGTATCCCAATTTTGTCAACAACTTTGCGTACTACATCAGCAGAGAAATACTGTGTGTAGTGGTAATTATCTATTATATTTTTCGGCACACATGCAGCAATTCCTGCTATTCCAATATTTGAAGAAGATAATAAGGCCATCTTATCGTTCGTAAAGTTATATCACACTCTATTTAAAACGCCGCCATCAATAATCAGGCTTGTTCCTGTCACCCATGATGAAGCATCTGACAATAGATATATTATAGAAAACGCTATATCTTGCGGCGTACCATAACGCCCCATAGGATAGCGTTTCATATCTTTTTCTAATTCTTCTGCAGTAAATGTAAGATTCTCAACGAGTTCTGTCTGAACCATTCCCGGATGAATAGCATTGAAGCGGATTCGCTTAATTGGAGTAATCTCCTTATTGCAATAGTGCATAAAACTAGCCAGTGATGCTTTGGCAGTACCGTATATTGAATTGGCGTTACTACATCCAAAAGACGCGGCAGAAGACACAAATACAACTGAACCGTTCTTAGCCAATTTTTTCGCTTTTAGTAGATTATTGGTCAGTAATATTGGCGCATAAAGATTTGTTTCATATACATGCTGAAGGTCTTCTTTCTTTATAAAACCAATAGGTTTTGTAAACGATACACCTGCATTATTAACCAAACCATCCAGTTTGGGCAACGCAGATATGATGTTACCCATATCATCGGCAATAGTTAAATCACCCAATATTTGCATATGGCTTCCAATTGGCTCTAATTGACCGAAAGTGTTTTGCAATCGATTTTCATTACGGCCTGTAATTATTACATTGGCTCCCAATTTTGCGCACTCAATTGCAGTTGCTCTTCCAATACCAGATGATGCTCCGGTAACTAAAATTGTTTTTCCCTCAAGGGAGAAAGGATTATACGACATATGTGGATGTTTCTGTATCTTCAAGTTCGACTAAATCGGAAATAACTATATCCTTATCTGTATCAAACAACAAGGTTCCCCAACTGAGTCCCACTCCAAAACCACAGCAGAGTAATTTCTGGGGTGAGCGAAGTTGCTCTTTTAACTGAGTGACAATCGTCATTGGTATAGAAGCTCCATTGGTATTACCAAAAAGGTGCAAACTATTCGGTACTTTTGCAGAGTCTAATTTCAGTTTTCTAACGATGAAATTATTCATTTTTAAATTCGCTTGGTGAAAAACGAAATAGTCCGCTTTGTTATAATCAACACCAAAGTGTTCACAAAGTTTCTTTATTGATTTTGGAGCAGTAGTAATACCAAATGAGAACACATCCATACCCTTCATGCGGCTTTGAAGACGGTGGATCTTTTTTCCTTCGTACTCATAAAATTGGAAAGAAGCATCTGTGATTTGATTTCGACTACCACCATCAGGAGTAATAATCGCATCAAACCCACTACCATCGGTTCCAAAATGGAACATCATAGGCGAGTTGTTCTCCGAATATTCAAGTGCGGTAACAGTTCCAGCGCTACCAAACAACGGATTACGCCTACCCTTTACTCGTCCTTTGGCATCGCCGACCATTAGTAAAGCTTTTTTGATACCACCCGTATTGACCAAAGCAGCCAATGAACTCAAACCATATAGCCACCCAGAACAACCGATAGACATATCTGTAGCGTAACACTCTATACTTAAGCCTAATCGATCTTGTAAAATACAAGCTGTTGCGGGGAGTATATAGTCGGCTGTTTGCGATACGAACAATATGCCTTCTATCTCCTGCTTATTCCAGCCTAAATCTGCAATCAGTTTTTCAGCTGCGCCATAACATAGGTCGGATGTGCACAAGGTAGAAGAGGTTCGGCGTTCCTTTACCCCTGTTGTTTCCACAAAATCTTCAGGAGAATAATCCGTGGATACATTATCTTCCTCGTCAGGATGAAGATTGCTTGAAATGTGTTTAGGAACGCCCGCAGCCATACCGGCAATGCGGACGTTCTTGAATTCCAGAAAGGCCATTACATTTTATTTTTTACTGTATTGAACAAATCTTCAATAGTTTTAGCCCTTTTCACATCGTCGCCTTTTAAAGCAACATCGTACTCTTCGTCAACCATAGCAATAACACTAAGTCCAATGAGAGAACTCCACTCGTCATTAGCACGAAAATCTGTAGAACCACAGAAATTAGAAGTGTCTGTGTCTTCAAACAACTCGGCAAATTTTGCCACAAATTCATTAAGTTCCATAAAATCTAAATTTTAGTTGATTAATATTATTTGTTAATAGTCTATTCTTTTAGCAGGATTACCAAATACATGTTCTCCATCTTTCACATTGCGAATGACAACGCTATGCGCACCAACCTCTGCACGCTTGCCAATCTTCTTTTGTCGAATCAATGTTGAACGGACATGCATCACAGATTCATCTCCTATTTCCGAGTGCCCACCAAGGAATGAGTAGGATTCTATTGTAACGTAATCGCCCAATTGCGCATCATGTCCTATATTTGAAAACGGATGAACGATACATTGTCTGCCAATCGCTACATTATCCGACACACTCGTCCAACCTGCAATAAATGAGCCCTCACCGATTGCGGCTGTGGGGTTTACATAAGCACTTTCGCAAATGATAGTTAGGAACTTACCACCTTTAGCGGCAATCATATCCGCATATAGTTTTCTCCAGTAGGAAATACCCATTGCCACAAAGAACACATCATCCTGCTCGATGTGATATGTTTCAACTGAACCCAATATCGGAGGATAATTGCCGCGAAGACCAACAAGCGCATCTACATTGCTATCGAGAAATCCCTTGATATCAAACTCATGACGATGGAAAGCAGGGCTATTCTTGGCAGCCTCATATACTTCGCGTCCCCATCCTCTGGCTCCAATTATAATAAGGTGTTTCATCTTCTTATGCTATTAATTGTTCGTTCAACATCTTCGTTTGTTAGTGCGTGGTGCATTGGGAGGCATAACACTTGATCTGCCATCTTGGTGGCAACTGGTAAGTTCTCTGAAGACGCAGATGGATATTCCTTATACGGATTCAAGGTACTAATCAGCGGGTAGAAATAGCGACGACCTAAGATGCCTTGCGATTTGAGTTTGTCGTATAGCGCGTCTCTACTCATTCCGTATTTCTCTACATCTACGAAAATTGGGAAACAGCCGTAGTTGTATCGAATATTCGGGAACTCCGGCAAATAGGACAAACCTGTTATGCTGTCTATTGCTTCGCGATAGCGGACAGCTACTGCGCGCCGTTTCTCGATGGCTGCATCTACTTGCTTCAGATTAAGAAGACCGAAAGCAGCACGGACTTCATCCATTTTGCCGTTGATACCAGGAGCAACAATCGTTGTCTCACCTCGGAAACCGAAGTTCTTAAGGTTGTCGATTTGATATTTCATCTCTGCGCTATGGCAAATAAGCGCTCCGCCTTCTATTGTTCCATAGACTTTTGTCGCATGGAAACTTAAAGTACTGATGTCGCCCCAGTTGAGGATGGATTGTCCGTCTTTATGGACTCCAAATGCGTGAGCTGCGTCGTAGATGACTTTGAGGTTGTGTTTCTTGGCGATTGCGTCTATGCGTTCATTATCGCACGGCTGACCATAGACATGAACAGGCATGATTGCAACCGTGTTGGGAGTAATAGCCGCTTCAATTTTGCTTGGATCTATATTACCGGTTGTCGGCTCTACATCAACGAAGACCGGTGTCAGGCCATTCCACCAAATACTATGTGTGGTCGCAACAAACGAATACGGAGTGGTGATTACTTCGCCTTTGGTTAAGCCTAATGCTTGCAAAGCGGTAATGAGTGGTAATGTGCCATTGGTGAACAGTGAAAGATATTCTACTCCGAGATATTCCGCCAACGCCTTTTCTAATTGTTGGTGGAAAGAACCGTTGTTGGTAATCCAACGACTATCCCATATCTGCTGGAGATAGGAGGAAAACTCCTGCAAGTCAGGCAGGAGAGGGGATGTTACTGTTATTTGTTTATGTACACGCATAAAAAACGCGGATTTCTTCCCTTGCTTATCCGTCATCTGAGGTCGTAGGAAAAACCTGTTATCTCGAATAAGCAATGCAGAAACCCACGCTGTGTATATATGTACACACGCGCATATCCATAAAGATATACGCGGGTGCATAAAATACACCTCGCAGGCATCTACCACTACTTGTTTTCGAAGATAACTACTGAAGTTTCCTACGTTTCAGATAATCAAAAACAAGCGTTTAGTAAACGCTATTAACTATGTCCTTCTGTTTTACGTCAGTAAGTGACGGTTCTCATTTTGCATCCGAGAACAAGATGTATTATTGTTTCTGTGAGAGCAATCCTTTTACCAACTTACGTAGCTCTGTTTTGTTGGGCAAGAATAACTCGTATTTTGACACGAATAGATTACTATCCATCCCATAAGTAGCATATTCTACCATTAGTTCATCTTTGTAATGACTCATAACGATACCTATAGGTGGATTGTCTGTCTCGGTATTCTCCTCTTTGGCAAAATAGCCCAGATACATATTCATCTGCCCTATATCCTTATGAGTGACTGCACCTCGTTTCAAATCAATCAGGACAAAACATTTCAAGATTCGATGGTAGAAAACGAGGTCCACATGGTAATGGACATTATTAATTGTCATTCCATACTGCCGCTTAACAAATGTAAAGCCCTTGCCCAACTCTAACAAGAACATTTGCATGTTGTCAATCAGTTTCTTTTCCAGTTGGCTTTCTTTGTACTTATCGGGCAATCCTAAGAATTCCAATGTATACGTGGCTTTTACAACATCTTCAGGAGATTGTACTTGTTGACCTTTCTTCGCCAAAGTGAGTACACCTGCTTTGTCTTTGCTTAGAGCCAAGCGCATAAACAATCCACTTTCTTTTTGACGATGCAAATAATCTACAGTCCAGTTCTCTGCTATGCATTCTTTAGTGTAGAACTCACGTTCTAAGTCATCATCAATTGTTATAAGTTCGCAGATATGAGACCAAGTCAATTTGTCAGATGTCTGAAAATTTGTATCAGATTTGTCAGACGTCTGACATTTTGGAAACAGCTGATAAAACTTACGCATGTTGTTCAGGTTAGGACGACTATAGCCTCTCCCTACTCTTGCTCTGAGTATAGAGGAGAGTTTTGATAACAAAGAAGAACCATACTTGGCGCGCGCATTGCCATTTTGCTCAAACTCAACAATATATTGACCTACTTTCCAATAAGTCTTTTTAATGGTATCGTTGATGCTAATGGCTAAGGTCTGCTTGCCTTCTTCTATTACCTCGACAATCTTGTCGGCCAATAATAGTAATTCTTTATCAGAAAGGACAACAGATGTATTCGCCTCTGAAAGTTCTGTACTATTCATATTAGATTTATTAACGACATCAATAAACGCATATTAACTATGTCCTTCAGTTTTACGTCAGTAAGTGACGGTTCTCATTTTGCATCCGAGAACAAGATGTATTATTGTTTCAATTTAAAGATGATGTCACAATTTGTGATTTCATGTTTACAAATGTTGTCGCAATTTTCGAGTTCAAAGTATCTTCCTCTCCAAGTAAAAAGGTTGCAATTTTATTTAACCCAAATGACACTGCAAAGATAATACAATTGTTTGAAATCTACAAACACAAAGAAAGACCCGAAAATCGAGTCTTTCTTTCGCTATTAGCTATTCGCTTTTAACTATCAACTATTAGCTATTAAGTATTAGTTATTCACTCAACGCAGAGCGTTTCATGGTTTCTGTGCGCCGTAGCCTTCTTTTGCTCCGAAGAGAAGGAGAGCCTTGTCGTAGTTGTAGCGGTTGCCGTACATGGTAGGACGAATAGTCTCGGAGCCTTGCATGTTCATGCCCATGGCCGAGCGGAACTGGTTGGCTGCGGAGTTACGATCGAAACTGCTGCTGGTGACAATCTTGAGGTTGGCAAACGCCTCAAGGTAATCCTGATCGAGAGCATTGACAAAGGGGTCACCCTGCTTGAGTTCGAAGTTGCCTTCCACCTTCGGAAGGATAGACTCGTCAAGGTCCTCGAAGTTTTCAACCTTCACGTTGGTCCACTTGCCTCCGCCTGTAGGAGGAAGCTGCAGGTCAGCAGCATTGAGGAAGAAAGCATTGTCGTAGATGTTGGTTTTGCGCTTTGCCTCAATCACCTTGTCAGGACCGCCGAGCACGTGGGTACGTGCGATGGCAGCATAGTTGTTGCATGCGAAGATATTGTTGTAGAGGTCGCAGTTGATGTAGGTCATACACTCATAGCCGTAACCCATGTCACCCTGCTCTTTGTCGCGGCACCATGAGAAGGCAACGGTGTTGTGGTGGAAGCTGACGTGAGAAGCCTCACCGTTCTTGTCACCGCCGGTGATACGGACAGCACCCATGCGGTTGCCTACAAGCACATTGTTGTAAATCTCCACCTCGCCGCAGCGTGAACCGAACTGGAGTCCGAAGTAAACACCATTGAGGATAAGGCAGTTGCGTATGATAACGTTGCCTGCAATCCAGCCGTCAGAGTAGAAAATCTGGTGCTGAACCTGTGGAGGAATAGCGTCCACGATACGACCTGTCTCAAACTTCTCGGACGGGCATCCGTTGCGCGGGTCTTTGGGGTCGTTGGGCATATAAACGTTCTCATAACCGAGGTTGATGAAGATACCGTCTATGATGAGAGTGCCTTTCGCCTTCTTTGCCATCACATCGTCAAGAGCACGGTTGATGTGGATAACGCCCTTGCTGCCGTTCGAGCCGAGCTGGTCCTGAGTAGGCTCAATCTTGGTGACATACTTGAGAGGATCGCGCTCTGTGAAGCTGCTGTTCCAGCCACCTTCGAGTGTTACCCAGTTGTAAATCTCGATAAAACCAGAGTTCATATAGCCGAGGTAGTTGCCTTCGGCGACACGGATAACAGCACCATCCTGCTGGTTGTCGCGGATGTTGTTGAGAATCTTCTGAATGTCCTTGGCAGGAGCATCAGCGCTTGTACCTGCAGCACGTGCAGTTCCGGCATTGCTTACGTAATAGACGGGTCCGTTGTTTTCTTTAACTTCGCCACCCGACTTCTGTGATGAAGAGTTTGACTTCTGGGCAGCAGGTTGTGATGACTGGTTCGACTGCTGTTGTTTGTTCTGCTGCTGGGCGGCAGTAGTCTTGGCAGAGTTGACGAGATTGCGTAACATCTGCGCGGGAGCAACCATAGAGCAAGAGAGCACAATGGCTACTGCGAGGAAGAGACGTTTTGTCATAATTGTGAATAGTTTAATGTGGTTAGTATAATGTTTGAATTGCTATGCTGTAAGGATAGCAGATTTGCGAGATACGGAGTTTGATACATTTTTCATTTCCGCCACAAAGATATGACAATTTTCTTATATACACAAACAAAAAAAGTCATCCGCCTGTTGACGGATAACTTTTCATGCCGGTATTCAGTTTATGCGGTTTTGTCAGTTTCGGCTTCCGCATTAGTTTTATTGCCCGGGTAATGGGGATGATTCTTGGGCAGAATGTGATGTCTGCGGGCTCCTGGTCTGCCTTTGTCGGCGTTGTCGCACTTGCCACCGCCCTTGCGGGATTTGCCCATCTCCAGATATTTGGCATATTCTTCGTCAGTGAGAATCTTTTTCACCTGCTTGTCGGTAGCGGCTTTGAGGTCTTTGAACTGTTCACGCTTAGCCGCCTCATCTTTGCCCTCAAGTTCGGCTTTTGCTTTCTCGAAAGCCTCAGATTCCTTCAGGAAAACTTTTTGCAGTTTCTCGCTCTGCTTTTTTGTGAGCGTCAGTTTGTCAGTAAGGAATGCGGTTTTTGCCTCTGCCCACTGTTCCGGAGTGAGCTTTTCGCGCTTAGCCCTGCCTTCTGCCTCCGCTCTGCGGCAATCACCTTTTCTTTCCCCGCGGAATTCCTCTTTTCGCGGACCGCGGAAGTTTTCGCTGTTTGCCATTTCGTCGCGCATCTCAGGGCGTACATGAGCAATCTTTTTGTCGCCCTTAGCCTTGCCTCTGAATTCTCCTTTTACTTCTCCGCGTACTTCACGGCGCGGATGCATACCTTCGTGACGGATGTCACGCTTTGCAATACTGTCTTCTACTTGTGCCGATACGCCTGCTGCCATCAACACGCACATCATTGTGCCTAAAATCATTCGTTTCATAAGTTTGTCCTCCGATGGTTAAACTGTTAAATGTTGTCGGGGAGTCGATACTCCCGGTTCTAAATTTTGTTTTAACAAACGCGGCGTTTTATAAAAATTATTTCAAACACCGTGCCAAACTCACAACTAACTGATAATGAGAGGCTGTATTGAGAGTGCAAAGTCAGGAATGAAGAAAGTAAGAAGAAGTATCGGGACAGATTAATGAGAGCGCACACATAAAATAACCACATACTGATATAGTTGAGAGTTTAGAGTTTAAAGTTGAGAGAAGTTGGTCAGTTTTATTAGTGGAGAGTGGAGCGTGGGGCGTGTGGAGAAGCCGGGGAATTGAAAGATTTGCAGTTCTCGGAAAAAAGATGTACTTTTGCAACGAGTATAAAGATAAGGCGAATAAAGACGAAATATTTAATAACACAAATAACAAAAGTATGGCAACAGCAATTCCGGTTTATGGCATAATGCTGCTGATATTGGCAGCAGTGATATTCTGCGTATACAAACTGATGAAAAGGATATACAGGAGATTCGGCAAAATTATTTTCGGGGCAGTCGTCGTATTCTGCTTTGTGATAATGCCGCTTGCATTGTTTCTTGTTTACCGCTACGCGTTGGATGCAGACATAGTAGGTCCGTCGGCAAAGATAGAGAACGTGAGATACAGCGAGGCGTTTGACAACGGTCAGAAAGGGCTGATGGTTCACTATGACATCACCTGCTATCACCTGAAAGGGCGCAACATAATAAACAGTATTGAGATAATCGGCAAAAACGAGGACGGTGTGTTTACCTATCTGACCCCGATAAGCAAGACAAGCGTTTACCGCTCGAGAAAGGACAGGACAGGCATCTCACGGACAGAATACTGCAACTCGAACTACAAGAAGTGGAAAGACTACACGTTTTTCATTCCATACGAAGAACTAAAACACGCAAAGGGTGAGAACAAATACAAGTTCAACCTCTGGATAGACTACCAGAAGACCAAGGACCCGACATCAAGCTACGAGCATATATACTCTCACGACAAGAATTGGGACAAATACTCGTTCCATGCCACTTTCGACAAAGCCTCGGCAGGCATGACACCTGTCAAGAAGAAAGCTACAGAGAAGAAGGCAAGTGCACAGAAAACATCCACAGCGACCACAGACACTACAAAGACCACCTCGTCAGAGGAAGAAGATGATTGGGACGAATGGGAAGATGATTGGGACGCATGGAACGATGATTGGGCCGATGATTGGGCTTTGTGGTGGTGGTTTGCAGGCATTGAATAATTGACTCCGGCTATACCCCTCAGTTTATCTGCCGCGCAGCCAGCCGTAGTTCTCTCGCGGCGTGTTACGAATCCACGCCACACCTGCCATGGAGTTAATTACAAGAAAGACAAGGAAGAGCACTATGGAGAAGGCATTGCCCACGACAATGTAGAACAACATTCCCGACAGGCTGTACAACACCCAATAAAGCCACGCGTCATTCTTGCGGTAGATAAGCCAGAAGTTGGCATGAACGGAGGAGGCAATCATCAGTGCCCCGAGCAGCTTGAGCACCCAGCCGTCGAAGAGAGCATCATGGTTGAAGACGCAGGTTACCAACAACCAGTCAGCTACCACTATCAGCAAAAAGACGAGCAATGACAGCAGCATCAGTCGCATAGTGAGGAACGCCGGTTTGAAACTGCCGTTCTCAGCAGCGGGCTGAGGCTTTTTCCACTGCAGAACAGACTTTGCCTGGAAAGGAACGAAGATACAGATATAGAGCAGTGTGAGGTCGTAGTTGCCTTGCAGAAAGAACTGTACAGAAAGCAAGAGCGACATCAGTATGCCGGGGTAGAAACCGGTATAGTTCTGCGGGTCGCGGACTGTGAGCACATAGGCAACCCCAATGACGCTTGCGGGTATGCCTACACACCATGCTGCATCGTCCCAATGGAGCAGAGTGAGCGAAGGAAACAGCATCTCTGCGAACCACAGCAGCAGAAAGAGCACTGTGAAGATAAGCACAGACCATGCAGTGTTGAGCAGAAGAGACTTATAAAGAGAAGATTTCAAGGCTGTTGGGGATATTAAGTGATTTAAGTAACTTAAGTAGCTTAAGCGAGTTACGAAATTAATATTACATGAGTTCGATATAAGAAGTTTATAGTCTATGATGGTGGTACTTCGGCAGGAACGAGATCCTGAAACAAGTTCAGGATGACGATGACCATTCCGCTTATATCGGACTCACGTTAATATTCCACCTTGTCGGTGTTTTGCTCCCACTCGCGAAATCCCGCAAGAGCCTCTTCATGCAGCAGCTGCTCGCCATGAATACGGCGCTCCGGCATAGGGAGTTCTATCTCGTCATAAATGAACTTGTCATCGAAATCGATGCGTGCGGCATCTTTCTGGTTGTTACCGTAGTACATTTTGTCGATATGTGCCCAATAGATGGCGCCGAGGCACATCGGGCAGGGTTCGCAGCTGGTATAGATGGTGGTGCCGGAGAGGTCGAAACTCTGCAGTTTCTGGCAAGCGGCGCGGATGGCACTCACCTCGGCATGAGCAGTAGGGTCGTTGTTGGCAGTGACGCGGTTGACACCGGTGGCAAGCACCTTGCCGTCTTTCACTATCACAGCACCGAAGGGTCCTCCGCCGTTCTTTACATTCTCTATAGAGAGGCGTATCGCCTCGCGCATAAAGTCTTCGTGAGTCATGATGATTATGTAGGTTAATATTGTTTAGTATTGTTTAGAGTCGTTCAGAAATGTTTAAACTTGAAACCTGAAACTTGAAACCTCCAACTTTTCCGCCTGCAAAGGTAGGCATTTATTTTGGATTTGCCAAGAGAGGCTTCTCAAGACGGCGGAAACGCACGAGGAACAAGACGGCAGCCATGGCGAGTGCCACTATGAAACTAACCCACATACCCTGCACCCCCATTCCGAGGGGGAACATCAGCAGCCAGCCCAACGGCAGAGCTACCACCACATAGGCAATGAATGCGTAAATCATGGGCCGACGCACATCGGTAATGCCGCGCAGCATACCTGCTCCCACACATTGCAAGCCGTCGGCATATTGGAACAAACCCGCAAACACAAGCAAGGGGGAGGCTATGCGTATCACCTCTGGGTCTTCGGTGAAGAGCATGGGCAGATAGTTGCGCAGCCCAATCATGAGAGAGGCACCTATGGTGTTCATCAGCAGAATAAGATGCACGCTGGCACGGGCAGCCATACGCATGGCATGGTAATCACCAAGACCGTACTGGTGAGAGACGCGGATGGTAGTGGCGGCACCCACACCGAGCGAGAGCATGAAGGCGAAATCCGCCACGTTGTTGGAAATATGGTGCGCCGCCAGCGCCTCTTTGCTAATCCAGCCTACCATGATGAACGACAAGGTGAAAAGCACGGTCTCCATAGTGGTCTGTATGCCGATAGGAAAACCCACCCTGCCCAACTGCCGCAGACAGGACAGGCTGTTGTTTTTTACAGAGAACAGGCTCAGATACTTGCGCCAGTCGGGATTGCAGAGTATGGCAACAATGAAAGCCACAGGCATCAGCGAAGTAGCAATCAGACTGGCCAAACCAGCTCCGTATGCACCCATCGGTTCCGCGCCCCAATGTCCGAAGATGAACACCCAGTTGAGCAATATGTTAAGCAGATTGAGTACCACACAAATAAGCATCGCCACCAGTGTATTGCCCAGCCCTTCGAGGAACTGCTTCTGCACACAGAAATAGAGGAAAGGCAGCAGACCGATGATGCGGGTTATCAGATACGGACGGGCTGCCTCCACCACGGCGGGGTCCTGACCCATCTTGTCCATAAAAGGCACACAGAGCAACAGCAGACCGCAGGTGAGCCCACCCACTATGAGAGTGAACAGCAGACCGTTCTGGAAGAGTTCGGACACGCGGCGGTCGTCTTTCTGCACAAAAGACTGCCCAACTAAGGGAGTTATACCCATAAGCGAGCCCATGGAAAAGACCATGACAGTGAAGAAGATGCCGTTGGCAAAACTGACAGCGGCAAGGTCGGTAGTACTGTAGTGACCTACCATGATGCTGTCTGCCAGACCGACAATGGCAGCCCCCAGCTGAGTGAGCATCACAGGAAAAGCAACACGCAGGTTACGCTTGTAATATGGAATATAGTCGCGAAACGCCATAAGGGGCTGCAAAGATACAAATAATTTGTCAATAATTACATATCCTCCATTGACAGACCGCAACAAGATATATCATATTTTTTTAGTTGGCGGGTTGCGACCAAGAATGTATTGGTGCGTTGTTCTATCAATTTCAGGTTTATATCTTTTGCTTGTCGCTTAACCTCATAGAAAGTTGCCTGTTTGGTGAGTTCGTTGATGCCTATAATGTCTATTTCATCTTCTCCGTTACGGCTCCACCATGTGTCGATTCGTGTGAACAACTTCTCTTCCTCCAACTTGTCCTTGAAATAGCGCTCAAGCATCTTTCCCGAGAAAGCTTCATAGTCTCGCTCAACGATTGTCCTCAAAGCATCGTGCGCCTCGATTTCGAGCATGTAGTTGTATTTGAAGATAAAACGGAACCAGAAGATAAGAAAGTTATCATCCAACTGATATCGCACATTGCTGTTAGTGGTGGTAAATAGCGGTTTGCGTTTGCGAATAATATTGTAGGTATCTTCCAACATACTGAGATAGCCACCTATCTCTTTACCGATGATATCCTCAATCTGACTTCTTTGACTATGTCCGGTTGCTATAGCGGATATAATGGAGAAATAAATACCATAGTCCTTGCCAAACTCTTCCACAAGCAGATTTTTGCCCTCGGAAATAAACACAGAATCACGCCTAATAATTGACTCTATCATTTTCTGCCGTGTTGTTGCGCCTTTATCCATCAGCAGTTCCACATATTTTGCGACTCCGCCTGTAAAACTATATAATGCCAGCAAATCATCTGCAGTGTAATTCGGATTGTGTGCGGCAAGTATATTTTTCAGCACAGACGGAGAGAAGCGGTTCAATCGTATCAACGATGTATGCCGGTTATACAATGGCTCCTTCTTGCTCTCAAATATCTTATGTATAAGCGATTGCACAGAACCACCTACTATCAGGTTGATATGCGCATCAGCTTTATTGATATCCCAAATCCTTTGCATATCGCTATATACGGACGGGTTTACTTTAAGGAACTCTTGAAATTCATCAATGAACAAAGTGACGGGTTGTTGTTTTGCATACTGCATAATGAAATCAAAGATATCTGCGAAACGTGTGACTCTACCTAATAGCGGCACATTCAGTTTTGCCGTTATTTCAAGTTGATAACCCTCGCATAGTTCACTTTCAGCTTTCTTGCTTACAAAGAAGTACAGAAACGGGTTGTGATTGTAAGCATGGAATACCAGCGATGTTTTGCCGATACGTCTTCTGCCTGTCAAAACAGTAAACTGTGCATGCACAAATGATTGTTCACGAATCTGTACAAGACTCTCCGTTTCTTGCTCTCTATCAAAGAATTGCATAATCACTAATTTTTGTAATCCACATTTCCGAAATAGCCATTACATTTGTAAGGCACGGCAAAATTACAACTTTTATTTTATATATGCAATACTACAATCTAAAACAACCTGCGAGACATTGCCAGATTGTATATTTCAAAAGAAACAACTTTCCTGCGGGCGTGAACACCAGGCAAAAGTAGCAGCCGTTGTGCAACATACTGAAAGGCGTATGTTGAATAATTACCCTGAAAATATGGGAAAATGGCACTATTGTTTGCGAGTGTCATTTTTTTGGCGTAATTTTACGGCGCAAAATCACCAATACATGAATGTTATGCCTGAGATTAGTCGTTTTTATGGAATAGTTATTACAATGTATAATTCGGAACATAACCCTCCGCATTTTCATATTCGTTACAACGATTATCGCGCCACAATGGATATTAATACAGGCGAAATCAATGGCAACTTACCCCGCCGCGTTCTGAACCTTGTGTATGAATGGTTTGACTTGCATAAAGAAGAACTGACTGAAAACTGGCATCGTATGGAGAAAGGCGAAGAAATTATTAACATCAAACCTCTTGACTAATATGAATCTGATTTGGATAAATAGTGCTAAATATCTGGGGGATTACCGCATATCTATGTCTTTTTCTAACGGAGAGAAGCGCATTTTTGATGCAAGGGAGTATATCGCGTCTCACCCACTATTTGAACCTCTTAAGGACAAACAATTGTTCAGCCAGTTTCAATTGGACGGCTGGACTGTTTCTTGGCAAAACGGGCACTTGGACATCGCTCCTGAATACCTGTATGAAATAGGGACTCCGGCATAACATATCGTTGTTTGCTGATGTAAAGAAGCTGCAACCGCTGACACCGGCAGCGAAAAAGCGGTGATTCATGCTTTATCTGCCGCTTTTCGCGCGTCTTTCTCCGCCGAAGGAAACGGAACATTTGTAGAGACTGCACCATGTTCAGTCTCTACTTTCTTTATTTGCACAATCCAAACATTTCATGTATCTTTGCAGGCGTAATGGGTATCATGTGCAGTGTGTTGCAGCAAAACGTACTCATTCGTAGGATTCTATCTACGCCGTGCCTGCCGTGCGCAGGAGGGTTAGAGGGATTCATTACATATTGAAAAGGCGTTTATTGAACGCTTTGTTATTGACAGTAGAAAGCTTCGCAACCTTTTAATTGATAAGTCAGAAACAAAGTAGCAATAGATGCCTGCGGGATATGATATTATCATGTCGCTTCATGCGATGTGTCATCATATCGGCGTAGGTTTCATTGTTGTTTATTTGACTTATCGGCATGCGAAGGCCTCTACTGTAATTAAGCAACAGATGAGGTCTGCGCTTCTTTTTTTGTTTTTCCTCTTTGTTGCTATTGACGTGACTTATAGCGGAACCTATTCCACATAGATTAAGGAGTAATTCCCTGCCTGATTGTAAAGTGGGAGTATAACTTAAAAAAGTAAAACTATGTCAGAAGGAAATGATGCTATTGACTTGACTCTCAAGACACTTGAAAACTTAAAGACCTTTGAGAATTTCAGGAAACGTGGTGATAAATTTTTCACCATTTCTAATCTGATTAATTCCTGTTTGGGGCTTATTGTGTATCCCAACGCATATCTCAATAAAAGAATAGAAAAAGTGCCTGAGGACGAGATAACGACTAATAATAGTCGTTATGGCAATATCAGAGTGATTGACAATAAGATAAATTCTCGTACAGAGCGACTGAAATGTATCAGGCAACATGTGGCAAATGCTTTAACGAAAGGTAATATAATTCTATTAGGCAAGGGGAATACAATAAATGCTATTCGCCTATATGATTATACAAATGATGAACTTACTTTTGATATGGCAATAACGTCCTTCCAATTGAAACAACTGGCGGTTGATATCGCAAATCTTTTTATGACTCAAGATCAATAAACAACACTTTAATGTTAACTATTTAAAGGTCGGCTCGGACTGAAAACGAGATTACTTATGGAAAATAGTTGTCAAAAAGAATCAAAGTACATCAGACACTTTACAGATGTTGATGCTCTTTTTAAGATTTTAGAAGGTGGGCTAAGATTTAGCAAGCCCAGTACGAAATGGGATGATGAGAATGATCTATATTGCGTAAATAAATATGCAGAATTGATAGGCAAAGATGTATATGTCTTATGTTTTTGTGCAGGTATTGGAAACATTCATCACTGGACATATTTTGGCAGCTCAATTATATCAAACACTTGTGCATATTGCTACAAGACAATTAAGTGCAATATAAAGTTAAATAGAGCAAAAGTGGAAAAAGCACTAAAGGAACAGGGATTCCGTCAACTTGAACCAATGATATATTGTACAACTAAAAGACTTAAAGAGAATTTTAACAATAAACATCAATTACCATATCTAAAGCGTAATGAATATTGTATAGAGCAGGAATTACGATCTATAATAGAATGCGAAAAGGGAATAATCAATAGTCCGTCATTGATAATTCCATTGGAATGCATCGAAGGTATTAATATACTTATAGACAAAAACTCAAAAAAGGTGTATAATTCTATAAAAAAGGAATTGGAATCACGATATCCACACCTAAAAGGAAAAATAGATTTCAACGGAAGTATGGATAGTAGGCGATGGAAGACAGAAGTTAATAAGATTATAAATAACAAAGAAATAACTGACATATGAAAACAAAACTTTTTCTTGCAGCTTCGTTGCTGCTTTTATCAGTTAATCTCTTAGCCCAAACAAGTGGCACATGTGGTGCAAATCTAACATGGACTTTATCCAATGGCACACTTACTATTTCCGGCACAGGAGATATGACTAATTATCCTTATTTTAATAGTTCTCCATGGTATTCATGTTCTATCAAAAGCGTAGATATAAAGAATGGTGTGACAAGCATCGGAGATTATGCTTTCTTTTATTGCAGCAGTTTGACCTCAGTGACTATCCCCAATAGCGTGACAAGCATTGGCAGCGATGCTTTCTCTCGGTGCACCGGTTTGACCTCAGTGACTATTCCCAATAGTGTCACAAGCATTGGTAGCTATGCTTTCTATGGTTGCACCGGTTTGACACAACCTATATATAATAGTCATATATTCGTATTTATGCCGACTTCTTATTCTGGTGCATATACTATTCCAAGTGGTATTGAAAGTATTGCAGAAGGTGCTTTCTATGGACGTAGTAGTCTGACAAATGTTACTATTCCTAATAGTGTCACAAGCATTGGCAGCTCTGCTTTCTATGGATGTAATAGTCTGACAAATGTTACTATTCCTAATAGTGTCACAAGCATTGGCAGCTCTGCTTTCTCTCGGTGCACCGATTTGACCTCTGTGACTATTCCCAATAGTGTGACAAGCATTGGAGACTGTGCTTTCGAGTATTGCATAAGTTTGACAAGTGTCACTATTCCCAATAGTGTGACAGGCATTGGAGACCGGGCTTTCTTTAATTGCAGCAGTTTGATAATGGTCTTTCTTCATAATATAATACAATTACAATTAGGAGAGGACGTTTTTAACATTTCTGAGAGTATTTATAATAATGGGCAAATAAATCCTAATTGCACATTCTACTTGCATTCCCAAACAAAGCTTGACAAATCTATTTTTGAAGGTTGTAAAGAAATTGTCTATTATGACGAGATAATAGATGATTATATCTTCAAAAATGATTTATCAAGTTGGAATCTTTTCAAGTATATTGGTACTGATTACACTAATCTTTCTCTGCCAAAAAGCGTTAACGGCGCGTCTTATTCCATTGCAGAAGCTATCTTCTATAATTTTGATATAGAAACAATCACTATACCCGCAGGTGTAAAAACAATTGAAGATAACGCTTTCGGAAGTTGCAAATATCTAAAATCCGTTACATTTGAAGACGGAGTAACAACTATCGAAGGCGGAGCTTTCGCAAACTGCAATAGTCTGACTTCTATCACTCTGCCCAATAGCCTTACTACACTCGGTGATAAATCTTGCACATATAATAATTATAGTTATAGCAGCAGTTGCTTTGGAGTATTTGAAGGTTGCTATAACCTAAAAAACGTCAACTTGGGTAATAGTCTTAAAGAGATTGGTAGTCGTTGTTTCGTCGGATGCCCAATTGAAACTATATCTTTGCCGAATAGTTTAGAGACAATAGGTAGTCAGGCGTTTTCAAATACATCACTCAAGTCTGTTACATGGGGTACAGGATTAAGAGAAATAGGTAATGGGGCATTTGCCAATTGTAAGTTTGAATCTGTTTCCATTCCCAACAGTGTGACTACTATTGGTGATGGATACGACTCATATTATTCAACTTCGGCAGGTGTGTTTGAAGGCTGCGAGAATCTCAGTTCAGTCTCTCTTGGAAAAAATATGACAAAAATCGGGTCACGCATGTTTTATAACTGCAGCAGTCTTGAGAAAGTCGATATACCGGGCAATATACAAACCATAGGAAATTCCGCCTTTTATAATTGCGGTAGCCTAAGACAGATAAATATTCCCAACGGCTTGAAATATATAGAATCAAGCACATTTGAAAATTGTCCTAATATAACAGAACTGACTCTGCCCAATACACTTAAACGAATCGGCAGCAAAGCATTTCAGAACTGCATTGGATTAACAAATGTGGTTATCCCCAATAGCGTTGATTCTATCGAGAGCAATGCGTTCTCCGGTTTAGCAGATATGGAAACCATGACATTAGGTAAATCTATCAAATATCTCGCAAGTAACGCATTCGGTGACTGCAAGCGTATTACCGACATCTATTGTTATGCAGAGAGAATACCCGATGTTTATGGTGACCCGTTCAAGAACGTAAGTCGCAAGGCCTACCTTTGGGTGCCGGAGAACCGAGTTCGCAACTATAAGATTGACTCTTTCTGGGGAGAGTTTGACGTGCAAGCGATGAGTGCTGAGTCTGCCAATACTGACAAAGTGGTAGTCACTCCCGACTACAACACTGCAAGCATAGCATGGCCGCAGGTCACCAATGTGGACTCCTACGAACTTGTTATCAAAGACAAAAACGGCAATGAGGTTTGCACACTCGTATTCAATAGTGAGGGGCAACTGCAAAGTATCGCCTTCCGTGCGCCCAAGATGAATATGGGCGAAGAGGCAGGTTTTGCTCCCAAGCAGACTCAAGCAACAGGATTCCGCTTCACCGTGACGGGTCTTGACAGCGGCAGTCGCTATGACTACACCCTCACAGCCAAAGATGCTGCTGGAAAGACTCTCCAAACCTACACAGGCTCATTCTACACCCTTGGTACAACAGGTCTTGACGACCTTGACACCAATGACCCTGCGTCTATGAGCCATGCCCGCAAAATCATCGAAGACGGCAAGGTATTCATCCTCCTGCCAGACGGCCGCCGCTTCACCCTCCAAGGTGCAGAAGTGAAGTAATCTGTCTGCAATTTTGGAGACGTATTTTCACACGTCTCTACGTTCATCCACTTGTAGAGACGCCATGCCATGATGTCTCACATCCGCATCAGTATCAATCAGAGGCTGCCTACAGGCAGTCTCTGATTGTATTTGAAAATATGACACTTTCATTGTAAATATGATAAAAACATGATTTTCTTCTGATTTTTCCGCTGTCAGGGATCAGACCAAACGTCTTGTATCGGGGACAAATTGCCCGCCGAGTAATACCATTGTAATACCATTCCCCTCACTCCTCACCTACTCTGCCCTCACTCTGCACACATTATATGAAGCATCATGATATGATATTGGTTTTGCCACTTGCATACTTGGGGTAAAATTAGTATCTTTGCACCCACAAAACACAGCAAACATGCAAAAACCGCTTATTATACTCATTGCTCTCTCAGTAATACCATTCTGCTCGTGCACACATAACCCGAAACAGATTGTGAGTGCTCAGGAGACACTCATAAGCATAGACTCGACTGCAGACGCCATTCAGGACACCGCCTATCTCAGACTGTTGGAGCCAAAGAAGGACAGCCTCAACAAGATGCTGGATGTTGTCATAGGTCATGCAAGAGAAGACATGAGGGTACACCAACCTGAATGCACCATGCTCAACTGGGCGACAGACGCGCTATACGAGATGGCACGGCAGGTATATAGCGGGCAGGTGGATTTCGCAATAACCAATATAGGCGGGATAAGATGCAACTGGCAGGCAGGCGACATAACACTGAGACACGTGTACGAACTTATGCCTTTCGACAACCGCCTCGTCATTCTCTCCATGCAAGGCAGCGACATAACCGAACTATGCAACATCTTTGCCATGCAAGGCGGTCAGGGAGTGTCCCGCCAACTGAGGATGGAGATAGCTGACGGCAAGGCCCGGAACATACGTCTGAACGGAAAAAAGATTGTGCCTGAAGCCGTATATTATGTAGCCACAAGCGACTATCTTTCCACCGGAGCCGACCATTTTACCCCTCTGACCAAAGCCATAGACAAGACAGACACACATCGCAAGATACGTGACCTGTATATTGAATATATCAAACAAAACCCGGAAGTAAAGTCAACGACAGACGGGAGGATGAAAATTACAAATTAAAAATTATAAAGCATTGTACTATGCTTGTAAGGAATCACTGAGAATATATTTCTGAAGTAAAATATAGACCTTGAGAATCTTGAGGATAGTGAGGACATTGATGATTGTGAATATTGAAATTACAAACACAGTATATTATGTACGGTTTAGGAATACTTGGCGAGAAAGTAAGCAAATATACGGACAGGGTTGTCAATGCCGGTAAATATTTACAAGGCAAAGTAGAATATTCAACATTAGATCAGTTTCTGCGAAGTGGTACGAGTATAGGCGCCAATTGCAGTGAAGCCGTATTTGCACAATCCAAAGCTGACTTTATTAGTAAATTGCACATAGCCCTAAAAGAGAGTAACGAGAACAGGCATTGGCTTAAAGTATTACACACAGGATTACATATAAACACAAAGACTTATGAATCGATGGAGAGCGATTGCATAGAGATACAGAAACTTCTCTCCACTATAATAAAACACACTAAAGACAACATGAATAAGACATAATGAGTTAGACTAATCAGAAAAATATGCAAGCACATATTAAATGACGCTAACTCCGATAATGATTCTTATTCACATTAAGTGATTTTTTATTTTTTACTTTATATTTTTTCATTATCATGAAACGATTAACCATACTCTTTTCGTTATTAACTATTAGTTATTCGCTGACACTGGCCTGCACCAACTTCATGGCAGGTAAAAATGCCACACAAGACGGCAGCATCATTATCACCTATGCCGCCGACTCGTATTCACTCTACGGTTTTCTGCGTTACCAGCCCGCCGCCGACCACAAGGCGGGCGATATGCGCAAAGTGGAGGACTGGGACACAGGCAAGCCGCTTGGCGAGATACCAGAAGTGGCGCACACCTACTCCGTGGTAGGCAACATGAACGAGCACCAGCTTGCCATAGGCGAGACAACCTACGGCGGCAGGGAAGAACTGTACGGAGAGACCGGCATAGACTACGGTTCACTTATCTATATAGCACTCGAGCGTTGCAAGACAGCCAGAGATGCTATTGACTGCATGACCTCTCTCGTGAGCGAATACGGCTATGCCTCTGAAGGCGAGTCGTTCACCATTGCCGACACCGAGGAAGTTTGGATACTGGAGATGATAGGCAAAGGCAAGGCGGAGAAAGGTGCAGTGTGGGCAGCGGCACGAATACCTGACGACTGCGTAAGCGCCCATGCCAACCAGGCAAGAATTACACAGATAGACTTCTCAGACAAGAAGCACCAGAACTGGTATTGGGCAGAAGACGTAGTGCAGTTTGCCCGCGACAAAGGATGGTACAATGGAGCTGACAAAGACTTCTCTTTCTCTGACACATATAACCCTCTCGACCTCTCAGGTCTGTATGTCTGCGAGGCACGCGTATGGAGTTTCTTCCGCCAGATTAACAAGGATATGGACAGATATTACGACTACGTCATCGGCAAGTCGGAAGAGCGCATGCCGCTTTACATAAAACCCGACCGGCTGCTGTCAGCACAAGACTTCAAAGGCTTCATGCGTGACCAATACGAAGGCACACCGCTTGACATAACCAAAGGCGACGATGCAGGTCCGTGGAACACCAAACTGCGCTACGGCAGTCTGGGATTCCAACTCGACTCAGTGCAATACTGGTATGAACGTCCCACAGCCACCCAGCAGACAGGCTGGTCGTTCGTGGCACAGATACGCCCCACCAAAGCAGCCGACACCGTTGTCAAGACCAAAGGCAAGAAGGCCAAGAAACAGCCGGCAGACACACGCAAGAGAGTACCGGAGCAGGCAGGAGGCATATTCTGGTTCGGAGTGGACGATGCAGCCACCAATCTGTATGTACCGATGTACTGCCGAATAACCTCAGTGCCCGAGTGTTTCCGCGAGGGCAACGGTGACCTGTACACCTACTCGCCGACCTCAGCCTTCTGGGCATTCAACCGCGTTGCCAACTGGGCATACTCAAAATACTCCGCCATGCTGCCTGACATCAGACTGGTGCAGCAGCAGTGGGAAGAGACATTCAACAGCCTCGTTTCGGAAACCGACAGCATAGTGGCAGGCATGAGCGACGAGGAGGCACGCACCTACCTCACCCGTTTCTCCGCAACACAAGCCACGATATCAACCGCCGCATGGCAGAAACTATACGAATATCTGCTCGTAAAGTATCTCGACGGTCAGCAACGGAAAGAAGAGAACGGCAAGTTCAAACGCAACGACTGGGGTCAACCTGTAGGGCCCATGCGTCCGCCTTTCCCCGAAGAATGGCTCCGTCGCTTCGCTGCAGACATTATTCACGAATAACATTCTTGAACCAACGCGAAACAACCAAAATTCATTTATTATGATACAGAATATTGAACCGAAAGAAGTATTTGACATCTTCAACGAGATAACCCAAGTGCCGCGCCCGTCGAAACACGAGGAACAGATAGGCAAGTGGCTTGTGCAGTTTGCCGCAAAGCACGGCCTGCAGTATGTAACCGACAAAGCCGGCAATGTGATTATGCGCTGCCCCGCCACCAAGGGGTACGAATCGCATCCGGGAGTAATACTGCAAGCACACATGGATATGGTATGCGAGAAAAACAACGACGTGAATCATGACTTCATGACGCAAGGTATTGATACCTACGTTGACGGCGACCTTATAAAAGCGCGCGGCACCACCCTCGGCGGTGACGACGGCATAGGTATGGCTATGGCACTGGCAGCCCTCACATCCGACACTCTGCAGCACCCTGCTCTCGAAGCCCTCTTTACCGTGGATGAAGAGACAGGCCTCACCGGCGCTTTCTGTCTTGAGGACGGACTGCTGCAAGGCAAACGTCTCATCAATCTCGACTCGGAAGACGACGGACAGATATTCATAGGCTGCGCAGGGGGGATAGACACTCTTGCCAAGTTGTATTATGAGCCGGAATCACTCGGTGGCATTGTAGAGACTGAGCATGCTCAGTCTCTACAGCAGCCGAAATGGTTTGCAGCTAAGGTACAGGTGGGAGGTCTGATGGGTGGACACTCGGGTGACGACATCAACAAAGGCCGCGCCAATGCCAACAAAGTGCTGGTGCGTTTCCTGTTCAACATATCCAAGAAGACCGACCTGCGCATCAGTGCCATATCGGGAGGCAACCTTAGAAACGCCATCGCCCGCGAGGCCGAAGCAGTAATAGCTGTGCCTTTCGATTTCAAAGAGCAACTGCGCATCGACTTCAACAACTATACAGCTGAGGCGGAGTCGGAATATAAAGAAGTGGAGAAAGACATGTGTCTCACACTTGAGAGCACCGGCATGCCGGAGTTGTTCCTGCCCAAGATTATCTCGGAGCGTCTGCTGCTCTCGCTCTATGCATGCCCCCACGGAGTATATGCCATGTCGAAAGACATGCCCGGACTGGTGGAGACATCAACCAACCTGGCAAGCGTAAAAATGAAAGAGGGTTATATAGAAATCAACACCTCGCAGCGTTCGTCTGTAGAGAGCCAGAAGCATAACCTGAAGAACATGGTGGAGTGTGCATTGCGTCTCTCGGGAGCAGAAGTGACACACGGCGACGGCTACCCCGGCTGGAAACCAAACATAAAGAGCGAACTGCTTGATGTCACCCGTCAGGCATATATCGACCTCACCGGCACTGAGCCGGAAGTGAAGGCTATTCATGCCGGACTTGAGTGTGGTCTTTTCCTTGAGAAATATCCGTGGCTTGACATGGTGTCAATTGGTCCGCAAATGTCGGGTGTTCACTCACCGAGCGAGCAACTGAGTATAAGCTCAACAAAGAAGACATGGGAGTGGCTTTGCCTCACACTGGAAAAATTGTAACTGAATCAACCTAATAAAGGATGTATTCCCTCAACATAATATCAACAACATTCCAGTTCTCATAACTATAATCACAAACCCCGAAACACCTCTCTGATATGATTCTCTGGTTTTCAGGCACAGGCAACAGCCTTGCCATAGCACGCAGACTGGCAACCGATACGGGTGACACGCTGATGTCGCTATATGATGCCGTACGCTCCGATTTGAGCAAGGAGAGCACCATAGGTCTTGTGTATCCTTCATACTATTTCAATCCTCCTCAGGCGGTTACGGCGCTTGTAGAGAGACTTAGTCTGCCACGCAATGCATACGTTTTCATTGTAATAACCTGCGGAGCACAGACGGGCAATTCTGTTTGGGCAGTAGAGCGCATATTGAGGAAGAAAGGTTTAAAGGTTGCCTATTGTCATAAAATAAGAGTACCCGACTGCAGTGCTATCGGGTTCGGACGCGACCCCAACATGCAGAAATGGAAATTCGAGCGTTATGCCTCACGACTTGACGTTATATCATCACACATCAAAGCCAAACGTCACTCCCGCTACTATGGTGCACCTGGGTTGGCAGGCTGGATTTGTGCACTGCCTTGGGTTAAACGGCGTACACTACCTTTGCTTCAGCCTGCCGTTGACGAACATAAATGCATCGGTTGCTCTGTCTGTATGAAGGTTTGCCCCCAGGGCAACATCAGAATGAAAGAGGGTGCAAAAGCTGATACCGGTGTCGCATATATCTCTGACCGGTGTGTGCAATGCCTGAGTTGCGTGCATTTCTGCCCGCAACAGGCGGTGGTAATAGCAGGCAAGCCCACTCCGAAGAAACACCAATATCACAATCCGCAAATCAAAATAAAAGACCTCATCCGCCGATAGTGAGGTCTTTTTCTTTTATTGTCAACAGATAGCGCATAATGGCATAACTATATGTCAAAATGAGCTATATGTAGGATGTATTATGCATAAAATATTGTATTAAGGAATAACCAGTGCCCCCAAATAATATGATTTTGTTAGTACTTGGTATTGCAAGGTACTGAAATTTTATATACCTTTGCACCGTCATAGCAAAACGACATAGAGTCAAATCAAAAAAAACATAGGGTCAACTCAAAAACAACACAGATATGGCTGACTATACGACTGACAACATCAAATCTCAAATGCGCAAAGGTTTGCTTGAATACTGCACTCTTCTGTGTCTGAACAAAGGAGAAGCATACACAAGCGAGATACTCTCCACATTGCAACAAGCAGACCTGCTGGTAGTGGAGGGGACTCTCTATCCTCTGCTGTCAAGAATGAAGACAAACGGACTTTTGGAATACCGTTGGCAGGAGAGCCCTTCCGGTCCTCCCCGCAAATACTACAAGATAACAGCATTGGGAGCCGAAGCACTACGTGAGCTTCAGAAAGAATGGGGTGCCATTGCGGCATCGGTAGAGAAATGTCTCAAGCACAACACATAGCCTAATACATAAAACATAGCAAAAACGACTAACATAAACAACAATTCAAACTTATACAATTATGGAAAAGAAACTTAAAAAATCACGGAACAAGATGCTTGCAGGAGTATGTGCAGGCATAGGTGAGTACATGGGTATTGACCCGACAGTGATAAGAGTGGTATATGCACTGCTTGCCGTATTCAGTGTAGGATTCCCAGGCTTGCTGCTCTACCTGATACTCTGCCTCATTATGCCTGCGGCAGATGCAAACTGACAATCATATTTCCAGAACCCAAGACATAACACAACAGTATGAATACCACACGTTCAATCAACCTTGCAGGCAGTGCTTTCTATATTGACGAGGAAGCATACAACACCCTCAAAAGTTATCTGCAAAGCATAGAAAAGAACCTCGGCAATCAAGCCGACCACAACGAAGTGATGCATGACATAGAGGCACGCATAGCTGAACTGTTCAAGGATATGTGCAAGAAAAACTATGTTGACGTGGTCTCGCTCGACATGGTACGCGCCGTAATGCAACAATTGGGCAAACCCGACGACTTCAGAGATACAACAGAAGAATCACAGCCTGCCGGCGGCAATCTGAAGCAGTTTACACGAAGAAAGGTCTATCGTGACACAGAGAAGCAGATGATAGGCGGCGTGTGCGCAGGTCTCGGTCACTGGCTTGGCATAGACGCAATATGGGTAAGAATAATCTTTCTGCTCTGTCTGTTGCTGTGGGGAGTGACACTGCCGGTATATATCATTCTCTGGATAATAATGCCCGAAGCAAGAACAGCGGCTCAGCGGCTCGACATGCGCGGAGAAGAACCCACAGTGGAGAATATAGAGAAAGAAGTACAACAGATGCGCGAACACCCTCAGAACACAGGCGGAGGCTGCCTGAGTACAGCACTCAAGATAATGGTTTGGTGCATAGGCGGATTCTTCCTGCTGATTGCCGTGTCAATCTTCTACTCTTTGTTAGCCGGTGCTGTTTCAATGTTGCCACTGGGAATAGTGGGAATATTCTTCGCTCACGGTGACTGGCAGACATGGTTGCTGGCTATAATGATTGTGCTCGTGATAGGCGTGCCAGTGTTCGCTATTGCATACGTAATCATTAAATCCATCCGCAAGGATGAACGCATATCGCCTCATGTGCTGTGGATAAGTCTTGTCATCTGGCTGATAGCGGCTGTAGGCAGTGTGGTATTAGGAATATATGAGATAGTGAGCAACAACGAAGTACAGCAGGCTCTAATGAGTCCCGAAGGGTTATCCTATTGGGATGACGATGATGAGGCTGGCATGCAGAACACTCTGAAACTTGACGGGTTTCACTCTGTGGAGGCAAACGGCATTGCCAGTGTCACACTCACGCAGGCAGACGAACAATACGTAACTGTGAGCCGGGACACTGCAACAGGTTTCAAAGCAGAAGTAAGAGACAGTGTGCTAAGAATCAGCACTGACAAGAGACATGTGTCTGTGTGGGTACAGGTACCTGAGATAAAGAGTATCGTTGCCGGGAGTGCGGCAAAGGTGAGCACTCAGGGCATTGTCAACTGCGACAACTTGACGGTGGATGCAACCGGTGCAAGCAAAATCAATATGAGCGTGAATGCAAGCCAGGTAACAGTCAATGCCGATGGTGCATCAAAGATAAGTCTGAACGGCAATGCAGAACGACTTCATTTGACAGCATCGGGTGCAAGCAAAGTGGATGCAGACGACATGAGCGTAAGCATTGCCAACGCCGAAGCACACGGTGCAAGCAAAGTGGAACTTAATGTATCGGACACCCTCAATGCCACTGCTTCTTCAATGAGCAAGATTACGTACAAGGGTATGCCATACGTAAAAACAACTGCCAACTCAGGCGGCAAAGTAAGACAAGACAAGGACTGAGAACTTCAGACCAACCGCCCATACGGCACTCACTCCTCGTCGAGGAGGTCAGGGCGGCGAAGACGGGTATGACGGAGTGACTCTTCATAGAGCCACTCCTCTATTTTGGCCTGATTGCCGGAGAGAAGGATATCGGGTACACGCCAGCCTTTGTATTCCGCAGGTCTGGTATAGACTCCGGGTTCAAGCAGACCGTCCTGGAAAGAATCAGAGAGTGCAGAGGTCTCGTCGCCGAGAGCACCCGGGAGGAGACGTACTATGGCATCGGTCATCATAGCTGCCGGCATCTCGCCTCCGGTAAGCACAAAGTCACCAATAGTATATTCCTTGGTAATCAGGTGGTCGCGTACACGCTGGTCAACCCCCTTGTAGTGCCCGCAAAGAATAATGATGTTCTCCTTCATTGAGAGCCGGTTCGCCTCTTTCTGGGTGAAACGTTCGCCATCGGGAGCGGTGAAGATAATCTCATCGTAATGGCGCTCTGAGGTAAGTTGGGTGATGATTCGGTCGATGGGTTCAATCTGCAACACCATACCTGCACCGAAGCCGAAGGCATAATCATCTATTTTGCGATGTTTGTCAAGAGTGTAATCACGAAGATTATGCACATAAATCTGAGCGAGCCCTTTGTCTTTGGCACGCTGTATAATAGAATGGTTGAGAGGACTCTCAAGCAATTCAGGAACACCGGTGATGATATCTATCCTCATAAGGACACTTGGCTTAATGTTTCGTTTATCTATCGTTTATCTAACGTGTATCTATCGTAAGTGATATTGACATTCAACAGGTTAGATGAAGGAGTTTTTATGCAACTTTCTATGGCACAGGGTCATAGCCCGACCCTCCCCAGGGATGACAGCGGCAGATACGCTTTATTCCGAGCCAGCCGCCTTTGAAGATTCCGTATTTCATAACCGCCTCCACCATGTATTGCGAGCAAGTGGGAGTATATCGGCACGAAGGCGGCGTGAGAGGCGAGATGCAGTAGCGGTAGAAATATACCGGCAGGAGGAACAGTTTACGAATCAGCGTTTTCATAGTCAGTAAGTTTTTGTATTGCTTTCTTCATTGCTTTTTCAATCTGCGCATATTCCAGGGTCTCTTTGGTTATATAGTTGAAAGCCAATTGCATCTCAAGTTGTTTGTCCCTGCAATAGTTCTTGAGCGGCAAGGAGTTAAGTCTGTATGCCTCGCGCATGAGACGGCGCAGCCTGTTTCTGTCAACGGCATGTCGGAAGAGAGACTTCGGTGCCCAGATGAGAACGGTTGTTTGACGGTTGTTTGACAGTGGTTTGATGGTCGTTTGACAGTTGTTTGACGGTCGTTTGACGATGTAGGTTACACGCAAAGGGTAGCAGGTGAAACGCTTGCCATTGTCGTAGAGAGACTTTATACGGAGTTGACCGCAGAGTTTCTCCGCCTTGGGAAATGTATATGCGTGACTGGTCTCTGCCATACGTGTTTCTACATAAAAAGAGACTTGTTATATCAAAAGAGACTGAGCACGCTCAGTCTCTACAGGTAGTGCATATCAGCGTATTCTCTTGTGATTTTCGTGCAAGAATGCATCAATAGCTCCGGTAATGCTTGGGAACTCGGGTGAAGGAGTCTCTATATCAACCCTCAGGCCGGCATCACGCAGTGCCTGAGCAGTGCCGGCACCAAAGCATGCCAAGATGCGTTCCCCCTGCTTGAAGTTGGGATAGTTTTTGAGAAATGCTGCAACACCGGCAGGAGTGAAGAGCACATACATATCGTAGTTTTTCTTCTCATCTTTCTTCAGTGCATTGGCGACAGTGCGATAGAAGACGGCAGGTTGCACAATGATTTTGTGGCGAGCAAACATCTCAATTGCATCATCGTTGTGTATGTCAGACATCACCATCAGGAATTTGTCGGCAGGGCGGCGCTTCATCATGGGGATAAGTTCCTCCATTTTGTTATGAGGACCAAAAAAGACTTTGCGCTTCCGATACTGTATATACTTCTGAAGATAGTTGGCAATCGACTCGGAGATACAGTAATAATGCTGTGTATCAGGCATCTTGATTCTCATTTCCTCGCAAAGATGGAAGAAATGGTCAACCCCCTGTTTGGAGTTGAAAATAATGGCGTTGTAATCGAGAATGTTGATATGCTGCGCCCTGAATTCCTTCGGAGTAAGCTCCTCAATTCGGATGAATTGGTGGAATTCGAAGTTCACCGCATATTGTTTTCCCATGTCAAAATACGGTGACTTATCCGATGCAGGTTTCGGTTGAGAAACCAATATATTCTTGACTTTCAATGCTTTCTACTTTTAGAGGTTAATTTACATTATCCATTTCCAAACTACGAAAACCATTCCCGCGAGGGGTACGATTTCGAGGGTGCAAAGGTACAAAAAAATATAGAAACCTGCGAGAAAATTCGTAAAAAAAAGTCGAAAAGCTTTAATTAACCATATAATAAGTGCAAAAACAGCGAGCACAGATACAAGCACAAGTGCCACAGTATGAGAAACAAAGGGCGCAAAAAGCACGAGCAGCATCAGAGGGTAAAGCAAAGTGCTTACCACGATGCACAAGTTGCCGTAGTGCAACATAATTGGCTGCATTGCCTGTTTGCCAAGAAAGACATAGCATACCAACCACACGAACAGATAATGCAGCGCGGAAAGCAGACATACCAATGCCACCACTATCAGCCACTCCCATAAAGAGAAGCTGCCATCAGTGAACAGCATGGCGTAAACGGCAAGTGCAACTATACCGACCTCATACATATATATAAATATGCTTCCGGCAGTTGTCTTTGTCACTTCGGAGAACAGGCTCTCGCGCTCTTTGGTGGCAGTGATACTGCGGAAGCTGCCGATAATAAGTCCTCGCTGGAAGAAGTCGGCAACCAGTAGCAGAACCAGCAGTCCCAGCATAACCCAAGCAACCCAAGGTTCGCTGTATGAGGTTGATATGCGTGATATGAATGACATTCAATTCTTATGTTACAGTTTATATGCTGCTCGACATACAGTTAGCAAATCGTAGTATCTTTTACACCTGTGCCTGCTTGCGTATCGAAGTATCCCAAGCGGGGCAAGACATAATAGCAGGCAGGACCTCTTCAGGAGTGGAGACCACACGATACATATCTTTGTGCAAATTGCGCATGAAATGCTCCTCCACCATGCGGTCGAGACAACGGAGAAGGTCGTCGTAGTAGCCGTCAGTACTAAGAATAACCACAGGCTTGGTGTGCAAGCCGAGTTGTTTCCACGTCAGACATTCCGTCAACTCCTCGAAAGTGCCTATACCTCCCGGCAGGGCAAGCATCGCATCACCTTTGTCGCAGATATATGCTTTTCTCTCGTGCATAGTCTGCGTAACCACCAGTTCGGTCAAGCCGTTGTGACACCAACCCTGATCAATCATAAATTGTGGAATGACGCCTGTCACTTCGCCACCGGCAGAGAGCACTGCATCGGCAATGGCGCCCATCAGACCTACTTTGCCAGCACCATATACAAGCCTTATATTGTTTTCTGCCAATATCTTGCCCATGCGCTGTGCAGCATCAAAATACCGTTCTTTTATCTGAGTGCTTGAAGCAGCATATACTGTAAGGGTGTGTATCATTTCTTACACTTTATTATGATTCGCTCTGCAAAGATACGCTTTTTATTCCACATATTTGCCATATTAACGAAAAAATATTACCTTTGTCGGCGTTATTATCAAAAAAAGAAATACTATGGCAGTAGAAATACGTCCTATATCCACCAAGAAAGAAATCCGCAAATTTGTAGATTTTGCAAACGAATTGTATAAAGATTGTGAGAATTATTGCCCCCCACTCTACGATGATGAGGTTGACACGTTCGACACGAAGAAGAACCCTGTATTCGATGTTGCCGAGTGCCAATTGTTTCTTGCTTACAGGGATGAGCGGATAGTGGGCAGAATAGCCGCCCTTATCAACTACCGCGCCAACGAGCACTGGGGAGTGAAGAAAGTGCGTTTCGGCTGGATTGACTTCATAGACGACATGGAGGTGTCGCATGCGCTGCTTGATGCCGCTGCCGACTGGGGCAGAAAGAAAGGCATGGAGGTGCTGAACGGACCTGTAGGTTTCACCGACCTTGACCACGAAGGTCTGCTTATCGAAGGATTCGAGTATCTGGCACCGTTAGCTTCGCTTTACAATTTCCCCTACTACGAGAAGCATCTCGAAGCATACGGTCTTACAAAAGAGAACGACTGGATAGAGATACAGATGACCCCTCCCGATGCACTGCCCGAGCGCGTGGAGCGTCTTGCAAAAGTGGTGGCAGAGCGCGGTCACTATCGTGTTGACAAAGTGCGCAACGTGAAAGAACTTCTTGCCCACCACGGTTACAGGTATTTTGACGTGATAGACGAGTGCTACAAAGTGCTCTACAATTTCCAGCCTCTGACTCAACGTCAGAAAGAGTACTACTCAAAATACTATTTCAGCATACTGAACTTCGACTTTGTGACACTGGTGGTTAACGAGCAGAACGAGATTGTAGGCTTCGGAATAGGAATGCCCGACATATCTAAAGCCGTTCGCCGTTGCGGAGGCAAACTGCTGCCGTTTGGATGGTATCACCTGCTCAAAGCACTGAAAGCAAAAAAGATCGACACCTTCGACCTGTTGCTCATAGGTGTGCGCCCCGACCTGCAAGGCTCAGGCATCAACGCCATGATTATTGCCGACCAGTTCCCCTATTTCCTGAAATACGGAATAAAGACGGTGGAGACCACCAGCATTATGGAGACCAACACAAAGAACCAGGCCAACTGGCTCATGTTCCCCCACAAGATTCACAAACGCAGAAGAGCATACGTAAAGAAAATTTGACAGTGGTTTGTCCCTCAGCTGACGGATTGACAGTGGTTTGACTGTAGTTATTTATGTCTTCTGAAAAGAACATATATCAGAAAGCCGAAGAGGTGATGACGTCATATCTGCGTACTGCGGGTATGCGGCTCACTCATGAGCGACTCGTTATACTGAAGCATATATGCTCTCTTGAGCGGAACTTCACTGCCGACAGGATAGTGAAAGACCTCTGTGAACAGCAACATATCAGCACAGCCACTATATACAACAATCTGGCAATGCTTTGCGATGCACACATTCTCCGACTCCTTCCTCACAGGCAGCAGACGGGGGCACAATACGAACTTGCCATAGGTGACAAACACTCACTAAGATATGTATGCACACAATGCGGACGCGAAGTCACTTTCAAAAACAAGGCCATAGAACAACTGCTGCTTGACCGGCACTTCTCCAACTTCGAGCCTGACAACTTCTCGCTGGTGGTCTATGGTCACTGCAAGACTTGCCGGAGAAAGAAGAAAAGAGATTAGCAAATAATAAAAAATGAAGAGTTCCCACTCTTCATTTTTTATTATGCGTTATTTAGGCACTCTCCAGTAAAGCACCGAACCTATGGCGAGGAAAATGAAGTTAGGCAGCCACACCGACATGAAAGGTGACATCACTCCCCTAACGGAGAAAGTGGTGCTCACTGTACTGAACAAAATATACAGCGCCGACAATGTTATTCCCACCCCGAGGTTCTTACCCATTCCTCCACGCACTTTCTTTGACGATATAGTCACACCGAGCAGTGTCATTATGAAAGCACCTATGGGCGAGGCCCACCTTTTCCACCACTCAGTCTCGAATGCCTGCAGGTTGCCAGCTCCGCGAGCACGCTGTTTGTCCATATAATGTTTCAACTCAGTGTTGGTCATCTGCTGAGCCTCCTCCGTAGTGATAAACAGTTCGCGCGGTTCAAGAGGCATCTTTATATCAATACGTTCACCCGTGCTGTACTCTTCTTCCATTCCATTGAAAACACGGCGCTGGTATTTCTCCAGATGCCATTGGTCAAGCGAGTCATAGCGGATACGATCGGCAGTGATACGCTCTTTGAGCACCTTGCCGTCGAAATACTCGAGAGAAGAGTGGAAACCCGACTTCTGGCGCATCTGGAAACTCTCAATATAAAGTATAGTCCCCGGCTCCACCTGCAACTGTATGTTTCTCGCATTCTCGCTCTTGAACTTCTGTATGTATCTGTCTTGAAAATCAAGCATCTTGCCGGAGGCAGGAGGAATAATGTATCCTCCGAGCCAGAACGAGAGCAGAAACAGCAATACCGCGGAAAGGAAATACGGCAGCATCAGACGGTGGAAACTCACACCAGAGGCGAGTATGGCTATAATCTCCGAGTTGCCTGCCAGCTTCGAAGTGAAGAATATCACAGATATGAATATGAACAACGGGCTGAACATATTCATATAATAAGGAATAAACGGCAGATAATAATCAAGCAGTATCTCACGGAACGGCACCTGGTTGTCATAGAAATTGTCCAGTTTCTCTGTCAGGTCAAACACAATGGCAATACTCATTATCAGCACTATCGAGAAAAAGAAAGTGCCGAGGAACTTACGGATGATATACCAGTCGAGTCGTTTGAGCATGAGGGCGGTTCGAAATGGTTTATAGTTGTTTAGAGTCGTTGTTTGAGGACGGGCATTACGGAGTCTTTCCAGTGCTTGAAGTCACCTGTGATGATGTGCTTCCGGGCTTCGCCCACGAGTTGCAGATAGAAGGCGAGGTTATGCTCTGAGAGAATCTCGAGTCCGAGCATTTCCTCTGCATGAATGAGGTGTCGGACGTATGCACGGGTGTACTCGTGGTCAACATAACTTGTACCTGTAGGGTCAAGTTCGGTAAAATCGTCCTCCCACTTCTTGTTGCGCATGTTCATCACGCCCCGCCATGTGAATATCATGCCGTTTCTGCCGTTGCGTGTCGGCATCACGCAGTCGAACATGTCCACACCGCGCTCTATCGCATTCAGTATGTTCCACGGTGTACCAACTCCCATCAGATAGCGCGGCTTGCTCTTGGGCAGTATGTCGTTCACCACCTCAATCATCTCATACATCTTATCTTCGGGTTCGCCCACAGCCAGTCCTCCGATGGCATAGCCGTCGCGGTCGAGGTCAGAGAGCCGTTTTGCCGCCTCCTGCCTCAGGTCAGGATAGACGCAGCCCTGCACTATGGGGAAGAGATGTTGCTTGTAGCCGTAAGGACATTCTGTTGAGTCGAAGCGCGTGATGCATCGTTCAAGCCAGCGGTTGGTACGCTCCATCGACTGTTTGGCGTAATTATAGTCAGCCGTGCCGGGAGTACACTCGTCGAATGCCATCACAATGTCGGCACCTATTTCGCGCTCTATATCCATCACGTTCTCGGGAGTGAAGAACAACTTGCGTCCGTCTATATGCGATGAGAAATGCACACCCTCCTCCGTCATCTTTCTAAGGTCAGTAAGCGAGAACACCTGATAACCACCCGAATCGGTAAGTATGGGCCTGTCCCAGCCTTCGAACTTATGCAGACCTCCTGCCTTGTGCAGTATCTCGGTGCCGGGACGCAGATACAAATGGTAGGTATTACCCAGAATTATCTGCGCCTTTATGTCGTGCCTAAGGTCACGGAAATGTATGCCTTTAACTGTCCCCACTGTGCCCACAGGCATAAAAATCGGGGTCAGTATATCACCGTGATCGGTATGCACCACTCCTGCACGGACATTGCTGTCGGGGTCTGTATGTTGTAAGTCGAAAAACATTCTGTAGGTAAAATTTGTTAAACAGACTTAAGTAACTTAAGATTCTTAAGATACTTTAAGACCTAACAAACCTTATTCTCTACCGGGAATACAATCTGCGGTTTGAAGGTCTTGGCTTCCTCTGGCATCATGAGGGCGTACGCCATTATGATTACAATGTCGCCGGGATTAATCAGGTGTGCGGCTGCGCCGTTCATGCAGATACATCCGCTTCCGCGCTTGCCGGGAATAGTGTATGTTTCCAATCGTGCACCGTTGGTATTGTCAACCACCGTCACCTTCTCGCCAGACACTATGCCTGCCGCATCCATCAGGTCCTCATCGATTGTAATACTGCCTATATAATCCAGATTGGCCTCTGTCACCTTCACACGGTGAATCTTCGATTTGAGTATTGTCAGAAACATACTGTGTTTTGTGTTTGCTATTCCTATACCTGCTGTTTTCTTCTAAATCAGTCTGCAAAGATACTGCTTTTTGTTGAAATAGGAAAATTAAGACGCTTATTCTTGGTCATTCAAGAATATTTGAGTACTTTTGCAGCATGAAATTAGCACAAGACATCAAGCATCTCTTTCATGAGATAATAGATTTCGTAAAAGAAGACTTCAATCCGTGGGCTTACGGCTGGGCGGCATTGTTTGTGGCAACGTTAGTGACGGTTTGCTACGGCTTCAACGGCTACGACAAGTTCATTCTCCCGCTTTTCTACAACAACACCTCATGGTACATTATGCCCTGCTTCTATATCCTTGTGTGGTATATGGTTGCAGTGCCCAACCTGTTGATAAGGCGTGAGTACGACAAACTGCGCGACTGGCGCTTCTGGGTCAAACCCGCAGCGTTCATCACCCTCATGTCGGTTGCCATCAGTTACCGTATACCGCGCGACTGGTTCCGCTTCAACGAACTGACCAACACCGACACAGCTTTTCTTCGCACATGCTGGGTATATTTCGACGGCATAGTGCTTGTCGTTCTGCCTCTTGCCATCTACAAGTATCTCTTCGACCGGAAGATAAAAGGCGTCTATGGTCTGTGCAGCAACAAGCAGTATCTGAATGTGTATCTGACAGCCCTGCTGTGTCTGTTGCCGTTTGTGGCAGCCGCAAGTTTTCTTCCTGACTTCCAGAGTTACTACCCCCGTTTCAGACCCGACTATATGGAGGGAGCGCTCGGCATGCCCATGTGGGGGGTGACTGCCGTGTTTGAAACCAGCTACGGGCTCGACTTCATCACCACGGAGGTGTTCTTCCGCGGAGCAATGGTGATAGGTTTAGCGGCAATATTGGGTCCGAGGGCAGTTCTGCCAATGGCGGTATTCTATTGCACGGTTCACTTCGGCAAACCGTGTCTGGAGAGCATAAGCGCCATCTTCGGGGGCTACACTCTCGGCATACTTGCCAACCGGACACGCCATATCTGGGGAGGTGTATGTGCACATCTCGGCATCGCTTTCATGATGGAAATTATGGGATTAATACATTTATTTGCAAGAATATGAATATAGCAATCGTTGGCGCATCGGGCGCCGTAGGACAGGAGTTGCTGAAAGTACTGCAACAGCGCCGTTTCCCCGTTGACTCTTTACGTTTGTTCGGCTCTGAGCGCAGTGCAGGCAGCACATATTGTTTCAACGGTAGAGATATAGAGGTGGAACTGCTGTCGTCAGACTCCGATTTCTCAGGTGTGGACATCGCTTTCGTCAGTGCAGGGGCATCGGTTTCTAAGCAGTTTGCCGAACTCATCACACGTCACGGTGCACTTATGATTGACAACTCCAAGGCTTTTCGCATGGACGATGACGTGCCTCTTGTAGTGCCCGAGGTCAATCCGCAAGATGCATCCAATGCGCCCCGCCGCATCATAGCCAACCCCAACTGCACTACCATACAGATGGTGGTTGCGCTCAATGCTATTGAGAACATCTCCCATATTCGCAGGGTTCATGTTGCCACCTATCAGGCTGCATCCGGAGCCGGCGCACAGGCAATGCAGGAGTTGGAGACGCAATACCGGCAGGTGCTGAACGGCGAAGAGCCTACGGTCAGCAAGTTCGCCTACCAACTCGCCTTCAACCTTATTCCGCAGATAGATGTCTTTACTGACAACGACTATACCCTCGAAGAGATGAAGATGCACAACGAGACCCGCAAGATCATGCATTCCGATATCTGCGTGTCTGCCACCTGCGTGCGCGTACCTTCCCTTCGTGCGCACTCCGAGGTTATCTGGGTTGAGACCGAACAACCTGTATCTACAGCAGAGGCACGAGAAGCATTCTCCAAGGCAGAGGGAGTGATTCTGATGGATAATCCGGCAGAAAAAGAGTACCCTATGCCTCTCTTCCTTTCAGGCAAAGACGAAGTGTTTGTAGGTCGTGTCCGTCAGGACATCACCGACCCCTGCGGACTGAGTTTCTGGTGCGTCAGCGACCAGATACGCAAAGGTGCAGCACTCAATGCTGTACAGATAGCGGAACTCATTATCAAGAAATGACACATGAAACAGGATAGACAAGAAGCAATAGAGATAATGGCTCCGGTGGGGTGCTGGGAGAGTCTCAGTGCCGCTATTCAGGCAGGAGCAGACTCGGTTTATTTCGGCATCGAGCACCTAAATATGCGTGCCCGCTCGTCTGCCAACTTCACAACCGAGGACCTGCACAAGATAGTAGCCATCTGCCGTGAAGCGGGAGTGAAGACCTATCTCACTCTCAACACCGTTATGTACCCCGAGGACCTCGGTCTCATGCGCGAGATAGTGGACAATGCCAAGCAGGCAGGGGTAAGCGCTATCATCGCTTCCGATATTGCCGTCATGCAGTATGCCAATCAGCAGGGAGTGGAAGTGCATCTGTCCACACAACTCAATATTGCCAACACCGAAGCCTTGCGATTCTATGCGCAGTTTGCCGATGTGGTGGTACTCGCCCGCGAACTCAACATGCAGCAGGTGGCAAGTATCCACAGGGATATAACAGAGCAGGATATTCGGGGCAGAAACGGAGAACCCATTCGCATAGAGATGTTCTGCCATGGTGCATTGTGCATGGCTGTAAGCGGCAAGTGCTATCTGAGTCTCAACAACCTCGGCATGTCAGCCAACCGCGGTGCTTGTGCACAGATATGCCGCCGCGGATATATAGTGAAGGACAAGGAGTCGGAACTCGAACTTGAGGTGGACAACCAGTATATCATGTCACCAAAGGACCTCAAGACAATTCGTTTCCTCGACAAGATGCTTGACGCAGGTGTGCGCGTACTGAAGATAGAAGGTCGTGCACGCGGACCGGAGTATGTCAAGACCGTGGTCGGTTGCTACAAAGAGGCTGTCAGCGCATGGCAGCAAGGTCTGTATCAGCAGCCTGACATCAATACCAGGCTTGACGCATGGGACGAGCGTCTCGCAAGAGTGTTCAACCGAGGTTTCTGGGACGGGTACTACCAAGGACAGACTCTCGGAGAGTGGAACGACTCGCACGGCAACAAAGCTACACGGCGCAAGGTTTATGCCGGTCATTGCACCAACTACTTCAAGAATATCTCTGTAGCCGAATTTCTGATAGAAGCGCACGTTGTGAACCGTGAGGATGAACTGCTTGTCACAGGCGAAACCACAGGTGCTTATGAAACCGTAGCGGCAGATATGCGCGTCTATATAGCCGAGGGCAGACAACCCGAACTGCCCGATGCCGCTGAAGCACTGCAAGGACAACTGCTCTGCCTCAAGACCGACACCGTCATTCGCCGTGGAGACAAACTCTACATCATGGAAAAAGTCTGACACGACTGCCATTGCCTGAATATTAGATTCTTTTGCAATACTTTTGCATCGAAAGCATATACACGCGAATACACTTGTGAAAAAAGCTCTCTTCATATTATTCTTCGTGTTGTCAACTATAGTGCAGGCTCAGGACTTTCCGCGTCATTATCTGCAGTTCAACATTGGTGACAACTATTTAAACAGTGCCTATTCAGGCACCAATACCTATAATCCTGTTTATGCGAATGTACCGCAGGAACCATGTATATGTGACAATTCCCAGAAATACTATCCCCTTTCATGGTTTCCGAGTTATATCGGTACTTATACATCCTATGAAGCCACTGTACCTGTAACATTCTCTCTCCAATATTTCTACTCGCTTAAACCATGGTTGCAACTCGGAGGAGACATCTATTATGCCGGTGATTACCAACACATCTCGGAAAGAGGCTCAGGCAAACTGCTTTACCGCAATTTCAACACCCAAATATCCGTTCTGCCCTCCATACGTTTCCAGTTTTTCAACCGCCCGCTTGTAGGCATGTATGCAGGTCTGGCTACCGGAGTTTACATCAACCTTCAGAGACATTCATATACAGCAACTTACAAAGAATATCACTTCGCATGGCAGGCTACATTCTTCGGACTCCGCGTAGGCAATCGCGCTTTCTGGACTCTTGAACTGGGAGCCGGACACAAAGGATTCATCACCACTGGTGTTGGCGTCAGATTTTAATCTTTTAAATATTGTCTATATGAGAAGAACACTGATTTATACCATTACTGCTCTCGCAGTTGTGTGCGCCTCTTGCCGGTATTCAGATCCGGGTTATATAGAACCGTCAGGAGATATTTACGGTAATTGGAAAGATAGAATGGAGCAATATACTGAAGTTGCCGGTGACGTATTTAATACCGTATATCTGCTTGAACAAGGCGACACAGCCCAAGCTGAAGAATATATGAAGAAACGTCTTTTAACACTACAAGATTGGCACCTCCCGCTTTCCGAAGCAAATACATGGACTATAAGCGGAAATACAACCAAATATTATCCCGGGAACTTGGAGTTAAAATCGTTCTCGTGCACTCTCAGTCAGCCTGATACCTACACCATTCAATGCATAACCGATGATCTTTTTCAGGAATACTTCACTCTCACAATGCATAAAACAGCAGATACCGAATACCTTCTTACGGGTAGTGGTCAGTTATGCGCGCAACCCAAAGACAAGAGAGGAATGTATGAACCACCTGTTTATGATAGCGGAGTATTTATCCGTTTCACCCTGAGCAACAGCACTATCCGCTTGTCATCATCTGTCTATCCTTGCATTGCCCAACTAACCGACATATATGCAGACCTTACTGCTGTCAACGGGTTTACATCTGAAGAAGTAGATGTACATATAGAAAATAACAATATTGTACGGTAACAATATGACTTATAAACAGAGTGTATCACTCCGACTGCCATAGTTTGCAAGTACACATATTCCCCCGAATAGCCGCGTTTCTGCCACAAATAACCCCACTGCATAAGTTGGCAACTTTCATAAAATCATAATGTCCTGAATATCAATATATGTTCAGACCGTTATTTTATGCACTGCATCACTCAAAATCCTTGCACATACAAACGATTTGCACTACCTTTGCATCGGAAACACAAACAACTTATACATATATGAAACACATTCGTCATGCAGCAATTTGCTGCGCCACTATGCTAAGCGGAATCATTCTCACCGCATGTATGAATTCTGCGGCATTCCCCGATGCTGCCGAACCGGCCACCTATGCCAATTACGACGGCATAGGTGCTGACCCCGAAGGCAATCCCGAGACTGCCACTGGCGACCGCTTCGAAGAGTTCAAGGACAACCCCTTTGTCAGTACTGCTGAAGAACCAAAATCAACATTCTCTGTTGATGCCGACGGCACAGCATACGCATACATGCGTGCCGTAATTAACAACGGCTACAGGCTCAACAAACAGTCTGTCCGCATCGAAGAGTATCTCAATTACTTCACCTTCAACTACCCTGATCCTACCGACGGCAATCCGCTCGCCATCAATGCCGAAATGGGCGACTGCCCCTGGAACAAAGAGCACCGCCTGCTGCGCCTCGGACTCAAGGGTAAGTCGGTAAGCGACAATGAAATGCCCGCCTCCAACTACGTATTCATGATTGATGTCTCAGGTTCCATGAACGGCGCCGACCGTCTCGACCTGCTGAAAAAGGGCATGACAGAACTTGTTGACCACCTCAACGACAACGACCGTGTCAGCATCGTTACCTATTCAGGAGAAGAACGACTGGCTCTCGAATCCACACTCGTCAAGGACAAAGCGCAGATAAAGAGTGTCATCAACTCTCTCAAGGCAAGCGGCGCCACAGCAGGGGCAAAAGCACTGGAGATGTCGTACAAAGAAGCTGAGAAGAACTATATTGAAGGAGGCAACAATCGCATCATCATGGGCACCGACGGCGACTTCAACGTTGGTGTGTCATCCACTGAGGGTCTTCTTGAGATTGTCTCCGGATATGCCGACAAAGGCATCTATATGACTGTGTGCGGATTCGGTATGGGCAACTTCAACGACGCTATGATGGAGAAAATATCCAACGCCGGCAACGGCACATACATCTATGTCGATTCTGAAGACGAGATGCTCAAGGTCTTCAACTACGAGCGCTCCCACTTGCTCGCCGTATGTTCCGACACCAAGGTGCAGATAACCTTCAATCCGAAGAAAGTCAGTTCATACCGCCTTATCGGTTACGAGAACCGTGTGATGAGCAACGAAGACTTTGAGGACGATACCAAGGACGCAGGCGAAATAGGTGCAGGGCAGACCATCACCGCTCTCTACGAACTCGTACCCGCCGACGAATGGGACAACGAGACTTCTGCCGGTACCTTCGATGTGCGCTACAAAAACAAACTCGGTGACAGCAGTATCGCTGTCTCATGCCCGCTTGAACAGTGGAGCGGAAGTGGTTCGGAGAACCTCAACTTCGCTGCAGGCGTTGCCGCCTTCGGTATGATTCTGCGCGACTCGGAGTACAAAGGCGAAGCAACACTCGAAATGGCAAGCACTCTCATTGCCGACAACCGCTCCTTTGACCCCTACGGCTGGCGCGGGCAACTGCTGCAACTCATCGACAAATATGCCTCCGAGAACAAATAACCATTCTCCGGCATAGCAACCGCATGCAAAATTTCAAGCCAACCAAGGCATGCCAAGAAGAGGTGCATCATGCACCTCTTTATATATATATCATTTATGCAACTTTTATGCAAATATACTGCATAATTATGCACAAATCTTAAAAAAAGGCATGTTTCGGTTAGCTCAAAGGTAGATAACACCAAGGTAAGTGTTAGCTATCTCTTCGTTTATGCAAAAAACTGCATAATCTTAACAATAGTAAACTTTTCGCTGCAGTCTCGTTAACGCCTGCTTATTTGCCGGAGCAATGGTCACCATAGTCCGTTATGTTCTTTTTTTCACTTTTTGCTATTGCTAAAAATCTTCGATGCAGCGAATTTGGACTGCAAGAATTTGCAGAAGCAAAAAACACAAATCGCGCAGAAGGTGATTTATTTGCCTTCTGAGGCATTTTCTTGCAAAAAATGTGTTACCCTATTGCATAATCAACAAAATAGTTGTATCTTTGCATGCTAAATTTGGGTTTGATAGTTTAGGATAGTTGAAAACTACAAACAATTCCAAACAACACTGAACAATACTAAACAACAATATAAATGGAAGAACAGAAAGAACAACAGTATGGCGCCGAGTCGATTCAGGTGCTTGAAGGATTGGAGGCAGTGCGCAAGCGTCCTGCCATGTATATTGGAGACATCTCTGTCAAGGGTCTTCACCATTTGGTATATGAGGTGGTGGACAACTCGATAGACGAGGCATTGGCAGGCTATTGCAACGAGATAGCCGTTCATATTAACGAAGACAACTCTATAACGGTTCAGGATAACGGTCGTGGTATACCTGTTGATATGCACCCGAAGGAGCACAAGAGCGCATTGGAGGTGGTGATGACAGTGCTTCATGCCGGTGGTAAGTTCAACAAAGACAGTTATAAAGTTTCCGGCGGTCTGCACGGTGTAGGTGTAAGTTGCGTCAACGCCCTCTCTTCACATATGCACGTGGAGGTGTATCGCGACGGTCAGATTCATGCCCAAGACTACGTCAAGGGCAAACCCGTATCACCCGTACATCCTATTGACATAAGTGAGGCAACAGGCAACTGGGAACTGGGTATCACCGGTACTTTTGTGCAGTTCTGGCCCGACGAGACCATCTTTACTGAGACCGTTTATCAATACGACATCCTTGCAAAGCGCATGCGCGAACTGGCATTCTTGAATGCCGGTATAAAAATCATCCTCAAGGACAAACGCGTAAAAGACGTGGAAGGCGGTCAGAGAATAGAAGAATTCTATTCAGAGAAAGGTCTGCCCGAGTTTGTACGCTATCTTGAGGGCACCCGCACTCCGCTCATCTCGGATGTCATCTGCCTCAATACAGAGAAATACGGCACTCCGGTAGAAGTGGCTATGATTTACAACACCGACTTCAATGAGAACGTGCATTCCTACGTCAATAATATCAACACCATTGAAGGCGGCACACACGTGCAGGGTTTCCGCTCCGCACTGACCCGCGTGATGAACAAATATGCTGAGGAGAGCAAACTGTTGGAGAAGGCGAAACTGAAGGACAAAGACGGCAAGTCAGCTATCGACCCCAACGACTTCCGCGAAGGTCTGACCGCCATCATCTCTGTCAAGGTGGCAGAGCCTCAGTTCGAAGGTCAGACCAAGACAAAACTCGGCAACTCCGAAGTGGCGGGTATGGTAAGTCAGGCTGTGGCCGAAGCACTCACCAACTATCTGGAGGAGCACCCCGATGATGCAAAGAAGATTGTAGAGAAGGTTATTCTGGCGGCTCAGGCACGTATTGCAGCAAGAAATGCACGACTGAATGTACAGCGCAAGAACCCGTTGTCAGGTGGCGGACTGCCGGGCAAACTGGCTGACTGCCAATCTAAAGACCCTGCAGAGTGCGAGCTCTTCCTCGTGGAGGGAGATTCAGCAGGCGGTACTGCCAAGACGGGTCGTGACCGCTATCATCAGGCCATACTGCCTCTGCGAGGTAAGATTCTGAATGTAGAGAAAGCCATGCCGCACAAGGTGTTCGAGAGTGAGGAGATAAAGAATATCTTCACTGCTCTGGGTGTTACCATCGGAACTGAAGAAGATCCCAAGGCGCTCAACTTGAGCAAAATCCGTTACCACAAGGTTATCATCATGGCGGATGCCGATGTGGACGGTGCTCATATTGCAACACTTGTCATGACCTTCTTCTTCCGCCACATGAAAGAACTGATTGAACAAGGTTATCTGTATATTGCCATGGCTCCCCTCTATCAGTGCTCCAAAGGCAACTACAAAGAGTACTGCTGGAACGACCAGCAGCGCCGTGCTTTCATAGAGAACTATGCCGGTGGTGACGAGCGTCAGGTGAAGACCCAACGCTACAAAGGTCTCGGTGAGATGTCGGACGAGCAGCTCTGGGAGACCACCATGGACCCGCAGCGACGTATGCTCAAGCAGGTTACTATTGAGAACGCGGCCGAGGCAGACCGCACCATCTCTATGCTGATGGGCGAAGAGGTTGCTCCGCGCCGTGAGTTCATCGAACAAAACGCCACTTACGCCAAGATTGACGCTTAATGAAAATCTGTGTCTATTGCTCTGCCAAAGACTCTATTGCTGAAGAATACAAGCAACTGGGGCGTGACCTCGGCAAGTGGATTGCCGGGGAGGGACACGAACTTGTGTTCGGGGGCGCCACAGGAGGCTTGATGACAGAAGTGAGCAAGACCGTGATAGAAGCGGGAGGCAGGGTAACAGGAGTGGTACCCCATAGAATATTGGCATCTGGGAGACGCTCTCCGTGGTGTACCGAGACAATAGAGGTCGACAATATGAGTTCTCGCAAGCAGCAGATGAGACAGTTGGCAGACTGCTTTGTCTGCCTTCCCGGCAGCTACGGCACACTCGACGAGATGTTCGATGTCATTGCATCCGGCACTGTAGGTGAGCATCGCAAACCTATATTCATACTCAACTATCAGGACTTCTACAAACCGTTGCTTGAACTGACTGCCTTGATGAAAGAGCGCCGTTTTATTCCAGAGGAGGAAAATTACAAACCCATATATGCCGACTCGCTTGAGCAGATAGAAACATTAATATCAACATACAAATAAAGCCTATTCATGAACCTATTTTTCAAGAAACTGACAGGTAAACTGCAGTCCACAGCCAAGATGGAGCAGTATATAGCCGCGATGGAGGCTGATATAGCCCGTTACAGAGCGGTGGAGAAATCTGCCGAACTGGCAGAGTACAGACAACTGCAGACGACCGTAGAGTCACAGGAGTTCAGGCAGAAAAAGCAGAATCTGGCCGGAACGAAGTATAAATCAACGAAGTACTACCAGACTGTTCAGGAGTTGCATCGTCTGGAGAAAGACAAGATGCTTCAGACATACCTGCAAGTCAAGGATTCTGCACAACTGAAAGAATATCTCGAATTCCGTGCAAGCGATATGTATGTCAAACTGTCGGACAAGAAACTTGTGCGCCAGTCGCCTGATTTGAAGGCAATGCTTGCCTTTGAGAAGTCGAAAGCATTCAAGGCATACATGGCATACAAGTCGAGTCCGGTGCCGGGTCAATATGAGGATTTGCGTCGTCAGGTTTCTGATGCGGAGTTTCAGAAAGAAAATGCTTTCTGGGCAAACCCGAAGCGTTGGTTCGCCACTACCGAGCATGTTCAGGAAGAACGCTTCAAGCAACTCTCAGCCTTGCCTGATATACAGTTTTTCTTCGCTCAGGATGTGAAGAAAATAGAACAGATGGAGACGTTTGTTCTCTCTTTCGGTGAGGAGTTTCGCTGGCTCAAGTTGTCAGAGTCCCCGTGGAAACCGGGTTTCTGCTACAAGAACAAGAAGTTGCTTTCGCAGCACTCGTTTGCCAATGAGCAGCAGGCTAACAACGCTGGCAAGAATGCCGGTACAATCAACGGCATCTTCACTATTCTTACGAAGAAAGAGATGGTAACTGCTCCTGCCTGGGATGTAAAAAAAGGATTTGTCAACAAGGAGTTTGCATATACATCAGACATTCTCCAGACTGCCGACAGTTTCCGTCAGGAGCGCGGTTTGTTTATGATCAAACTGCGTTGCTCGGGTAAGATTCATCATGCGGCATGGCTTGGTGCGGAAGGCAAACTGCCTTTCGTAACTCTTTTCCACTACAATGGCAAGAACATAGTAGTCGGCAATATGACCGCTGACGGTTTCAAAGGCGAGAATATTAGCGGAATCAGCCCTTCACAATATTATATTTACTCATTGATGTGGACGCGAACAGAACTCATCTGGTATGTTAACAACCTTGAAGTGCTCCGCATGAATAGGAATGTGCCCGCCGAGGCTCTTTATCTGGCTCTGTCATCGTTCATCTCACAGGACCAGCGTGCGGAAGAGGGCAAACTCGAAGTGGACTGGATAAGAGTTTATAAGAACTGAGTTTCGGCAGGTTCTTATTGCTGATTGTGCAACAGATTTCTTTTTATCGATGGTACAACTCGGAGAAATACAGTTCGGCGGCAAGAAGCGCTTCGTTCTTATAGCGGGACCATGTGCGATAGAGAATCGCGACATAACGGTTCGAACCGCCTCTGAACTCAAACAAATATGTGATGACTTGAATATCGAACTGGTATTCAAGTCGTCTTTCGACAAGGCAAACCGCACTTCTGCATCATCGCATCGCGGAGTGGGAATGGACGATGGTCTGCGTATCCTTCAGGAAATCAAGACCGCGTTGTCATTACCCATACTGACAGATGTTCATGAGACATGGCAGTGCCAACCAGCGGCCGAAGTGGCTGACATTCTTCAGATTCCCGCCTTTCTTAGCCGGCAGACTGACCTCATTCAGGCAGCAGCAGCAACAGGCAGAATTGTAAACGTGAAGAAAGGCCAGTTCATGGCACCATGGGATATGAAGGGGGTGGTTGAGAAAGTTTCGGAAGTATCTTCTTTAGACAGACTGATTCTCACTGAACGCGGAAGCAGTTTCGGTTACGGCAATCTGATAGTTGACATGACGAGTCTGGAACACATGAAGAAATACGGTTGCCCCATTGTGTTTGATGCCACTCATTCTGTTCAGAAACCTTCGTCACAGAATGGAGTTACAGAGGGCAACAGGCAGATGGTACCCGTATTGATGCGCGCAGCGTTAGCCATTGGCATCGACTCCCTCTTCCTTGAGGTGCACCCCGACCCCGAACATGCCATATCCGACGCAGCCAATCAGCTTCCTCTCTCCGCTATGCCGGATATACTCAGACAGGCAATAGCAATTGATGATATAATAAAGAATCTATTGTAATGAACTATTCAAATAGGGCAAAACAAATATTCGCAGAGGAGATAACCGAACTTCAACGTCTCTCTTCAAGCATAGACTCTTCTTTCGACCAGGTGGTGGAGGTTCTTCTCTCATGCCGCGGCAAACTGGTGCTTATGGGCATAGGCAAAACAGGTATCATTGCTCACAAACTGGCGTCATCCTTCGCATCCACCGGTACACCATCTATCTTCGTCAATGCCGCCGAAGCAGTACACGGTGACCTCGGCATGGTAAGTCACGATGACGTAGTGATGCTGGTAAGCAATAGCGGTGCAACCTCCGAGATACTCAATGTTATAGCACCATTACGCAATATAGGTTGCAGGATGATAGCTCTTACAGGCAATCCTCAGTCAGTCCTTGCCACCGAGGTGGACCTCGTTTTGTCTGTACACGTGGAGCATGAGGCTTGTCCTCTCGGACTGGCTCCTACCACATCTACCACTGCCACTCTGCTCATGGGCGATGCTCTCATGGTCTGCCTCATGGAGCAACGCCATTTCAAAGCAGACAACTTTGCCACCTATCACCCCGGAGGAGCTCTCGGCAGACAACTGCTTCGAAAAGTACGCAACCGTATGTCAACCGATGTGCCGAAAGTGACAACCGCCACTTCTTTCCGAGAACTTACCAAAGAGATGTCAGACAAACATCTCGGAATGACAATGGTATATGAGGGTAGTTGCTGCGTAGGTATCATAACCGACGGCGACCTGCGCCGCGCCATTCAGCGCTTCGATGACCTGAGTAGGGTCTGTGCCTCCGACGTAATGACACCATCATACAAGCACATTACGCAAGACTCCATGCTCACCGAAGCACTTGCCATTATGGACAAATATAACATCACTACGCTCGCCGTAACAGAAAACGAGCAGAATAAAGATATAATAGGTATCATATCTATTCACCATATCATTGATTTTAACTGAAATTACATAACTACCGAAAAACACATAACTTGCAATGAAGGGAATAATTTTAGCAGGAGGAAGCGCAACAAGGTTGCACCCTCTGTCACTTGCAATATCCAAGCAGATAATGCCGGTTTACGACAAACCGATGATATACTATCCTCTCAGCACACTCATGCTTGCAGGCATACGCGAAGTGCTGATTATCTCTACCCCTCGTGACCTGCCAATGTTTCGCGAAATGCTTGGTGACGGTTCACGTCTCGGAATGCATCTTGAGTATAAAGTACAACTCGTGCCCAACGGACTTGCACAGGCGTTCGTTCTCGGACGTGAGTTCCTTAATGGTGACAAAGGCTGCCTCATACTCGGCGACAATCTATTCTATGGGCGCGGCTTTACGCGTATGCTTCGCCGTGCTGCCACCATAGAGAAAGGCGCGTGCATCTTTGGCTATTATGTTAAAGACCCGCGTGCATACGGAGTAGTAGAGTTTGAACATGCCGACCCTGATGACGACAATTCACTCAAAGTACTGTCACTTGAAGAAAAACCGGCAAATCCGAAGAGCCAGTATGCAGTTCCAGGACTCTATTTCTACGACGAAACAGTATGTGACAAAGCTGCAGCCTTGCAACCTTCTGCACGCGGCGAATATGAAATAACCGACCTCAACAAAGTGTATCTGGAAGAAGGTACTCTGCGAGTTGAACTATTCGGACGCGGCTTCGCATGGCTCGATACAGGAAGTCCGGACAGTCTGTTGGATGCCGGCAACTTTATTGCTACCATACAGAACCGTCAGGGGTTTTACGTAAGTTGCATTGAGGAAATAGCGTGGCGCAACGGATGGATTAGCACTGACCACTTGCATAAACTTGGAGAACAGATGAGCAAAACCGCTTACGGGCAATACCTGCTCTCACTCGACGAAAAAGTATGAGAAAACTTGTTTTCATACTTGTTCTTGTTTGTTGTTGCATTCCTGCTACGGCAGAATTTGACGTGCGCCATTACAGTGTTGAAGACGGATTGAGTCAGAACACCATAATGTCAATCATCCAGGATAGAGACGGGTATATGTGGTTCGGCACATGGGACGGACTCAACAAGTTCGATGGGTATCGTTTTACAACTTACAAATCCCAACCCGGTACCGAATCATTCAGAAATAACAGGGTTGAGTATATCAAAGAGGATTCACTCGGCTTCATCTGGTTTCAAACCTATGATGGCAAATTCCACCGATTCGACAAAGCACGGGAGAAATTCTATACGCTGTCCCATTCGTTCCCATTCATACGATACAACGCGCAAAGATTGTTTGTTGAACCTGCTGCAGGAGTTCTGTTCTTGGTAGCTGACAACGGATTGCTAAGGATTGAAGAACAAACCGATGGTGATATAGCAGAAATCCTTTACCCATGTTCTGCAGACTTTCATCCGAATTTTGTTTTAGGCGACTCGGAAGGAAATATATGGTATGACTGTTTCAACCGTATTGTCAGACGTTCTGTATTCAGTGCGGACTCTGTGTCCTTCGATATCCCGTCAGGAGAAGCGGATACTCGTATTACAACTGCCATACACTCTTCTGACGGGCTTTGGTTCGGAGGAACGAATGGTAAGATATGGCGATATTCATTCACCAACCACAACTTCGAACCTATCAGTCTTGCAAACAATGCAAGCGTAACTTCTATAGAGCAACTCACGCAACATGAATTGATGGTAGGCACACAGACCGATGGTTTGTATATCTACAATTCCCTCATCGGAACATTGCAGCACATAGCCGATGGTAATCAGACTGGTACCATCGTTTCTCTCACCAACGATTCATACGGAGTGGTATGGGTGGAGAACGACCGCAACGGTATCCTGCGTTACAGAATAGCGGACCGCTCTCTGCGCCATCTCACACAGACTGCGGACCTCAGGTTTGCACCTCTCAGAGCAAACATGCTGCTGCTTGAGGACAATGAACATAATATCTGGGTCAATCCTTTCGGAGGAGGGTTCTCCAGATACAATAGAAAGGCCGACCTGCTGGAAAATCCGCTCGGAGGTCTTACCAATATGATTCACACAGCCTACGTTGACCGGCAGGGAGAATTATGGCTTAGCACTTATGAAACAGGTATCGATTGCCTGCGCAAAAGAAAACAGCAGTTCCGCATGCATGACATGAGACACTCGAATGCTAACATTGGAGAAGTGAGAGCCATGTTGCAAACTGCCGATGGAAGAATAGTGCTCGCAGATAAAGACAGGGAGATAGTTACACCTAACGGAAAGTCCGTACTGAAAACGATTCCTCACCAGATTGACCTTACTGTATATTGCTTGAATGAAGATGCTGACGGCAGTTTGCTTGTCGGTACACGCCACAACGGATTGTATCGCCTCCGTAACGGCATTCTTGAAGAAGAAAATACCGCCGCGGACGGCAGTAGTCTTAACAACGATGCCGTTTACGATATTCTGAAAACAGCAAACGGAGATACTTATGTAGGTACCTATGGAGGAGGAGTTAATATTCTCCATGATGGCAGATGGCTCAACTGTTCTAACGGGTGGTCAGGTTATCCTGTTAACGAATGTATGCGTGTGCGCTGTCTGATGTCTGTAGGTGATTCCCTAATTCTCGCCGGCACTACCAATGGTCTGCTGCAGATTGACATTCACAACCTCTCTACCCGTTTTACTCCGTATTGGGATGTGCGATGCATGTTGCATGATTCAAGAGGCGATATATGGCTCGGAACGTTCTCGGGAGGACTCAACAAGGTCGTAGCCCTCGCCACTGATTCTCTACCCGCTAAGTTTGAAACATATACCATACAGAATGCCCTCCGCAGCGACATCCTATTAAGCATGCAGGAAGATGCAGGAGGAAGAATATGGTTCGCATCCGAAAGCAATATAACACGCTTCGATCCCACATCGGGTATTTTTCAACACTTCTCACCCTTTGTAAATGCTCAATACGGATATTTCACCGAAAGTAAAGCTATCCGGCTGGCCACAGGAGATATAATGTTCGGATACAGCAATGGCTATTGCATATTCTCACCCGAGCGCATTATCCGGTCCGAACATATACCATCACTCCAGCTTACCGCCTTTCAGTTGTTCAATAACGACGTTGCGGTAGGAGCCGAAAATTCACCCCTGAAATACAGCATCTCACAAACTAAAGAAATCACCCTCAATCATAAACAGTCAGTCTGGAGTCTGGAATATGCGGCACTCGACTTCTTCAATGCCGAAAAGTTGGAATATGCTTTCATACTCGACGGCTTCGACAAAGACTGGAATTATGTTCACAACCAGCGCAAGGCCACCTACACCAGTCTGCCACCCGGCAAATATGTGTTCAGAGTTAGAAGCACCAATGCAGAAGGAGTCTGGGTGCAGAATGAGCGCACGCTGCAAATACATATTCTGCCCTCTTTCTGGCACACCGGCTGGGCTTATTTGATATACATACTGATAGCTTTGGCTGTACTTGCCGTCATATACATGATTGTCAACCGATACAACCGCCTGCAACAACAAGTGCAAGTCGAACAGCAGGTAACCGATATAAGACTGCGGTTCTTTACCAATATTTCTCATGAACTGCGTACTCCGCTTACCCTTATCTCCGGACCTGTGGACAATATCTTGCGCACCGAGAAACTGTCGGCTACAGCAAGAAACCAACTGGAAATAGTCCAAAGCAATGCCAACCGCATGCTTCGTCTAATCAACGAAATACTTGATTTCCGCAAAATTCAGAACAAGAAAATGAGGCTGCGCATACAACAAACAAGCCTTTCAGTTCTTGTAGAACAAACCTGCAGCAACTTTAACAAAGAGGCATACGACAAACATATCGACTTCCGATTCGAGAACCTTGCGCACAATGACATTGTATGGATTGACAAAGAAAAAACAGATATAATATTGTACAATCTGCTTTCCAATGCATTCAAATTCACACCTGCCGGTAAGAGCATTACTGTCAGCCTATCAGAAAAAAACAATTTTGTTCTCCTAAAAGTGGCTGACCAGGGAGTTGGAATTCCTCGAGAAAAACGGGGTATCCTCTTCGAGAGATTTTCTTCACACAACGAAATAGAGAATCTGGCTGAAAAAGCGGGTACAGGTATCGGACTCAACCTCGTCAAAGAACTTGTTGACCTGCACAAAGGATACATAGAAGTAGAAAGCGAAACTGACAAGGGAACTACTTTTACTGTTATCTTCAGGAAAGGGAAAGAACACTTTGGAAACGAAGTCGATTTTGTAAACAACAATAATGTTCTGCCTCATAAGCAAGACCCAATGCAACCTAAGCTCGACTCGGTTGTAATCAAGCAGAATCTGCCACACATGCTTATCGTGGAAGACAATCAGGATATGCGTACCTTCATGCAGAATATATTCAGCAACGAGTTCGATATTCATTCAGCAAAAGACGGAGAGGAAGGACTCGCTATCGTACAGGAATTGGGACCGGACATCGTAATTACCGACCTAATGATGCCCAATATGGACGGACTTGAGCTGACCAACCATATAAAATCCGAAGAACCGACAAGCCATATCCCAGTCATTCTTCTTACAGCAAAAGAGGCTATAGAAAGCCGTTTGGAGGCTATGTATTGCGGGGCTGACGACTATATTACAAAACCGTTCTCAGCACAATATCTCAAAGCCAGAGTAAACAACATTCTAAAGCAGCGACAGAGACTGCGTGACAGCTACCGCAGCAATCTGCTTACTCTTCAAGCATCACCGCTGACTAAAGAGAAAACTCCAGATGAGGTGTTCCTTGCCAAACTACTCGACTTCATGGAGAAAAATATGGACAACAACGAACTCGTTGTCGAAGACATGGTCAGCGACATGGCTATGGGAAGAACAGTATTCTTCAACAAACTCAAAAACCTGACAGGGCTCTCACCTGTAGAGTTTATTCGTGAAGTAAGAATAAAACGCGCTGCACAATTGCTCGAAACAGGAGCATATAACGTTACAGAGGTCACATATATGGTAGGAATGAACGACTCCAGATACTTCTCCAAATGCTTCAAAGCTGTATATGGAATGACACCTACCGAATACAAAAAAACACAAACAGAAAACTAAAACTGACACAGCATTGCAAACACCTACTATAATGTCAATCTTCCGATTGCCGCTCATATTGCTTATGGTATGCTTCCTGTCGCTCACCTCATGCAACAGAACCAAGCCTCAGTCACCCTCCAATCGACATAACGCCACTCCGCAAGACTCTGCTGCCATGGCGCTTGTCTTTACCCAACAACGTTTGGCACAAGAAGCGGACAAAATCATCACGCAATATGTGCGCGAGCACGGTGAAGAGCAGTATGTCATGCTATCCAGAGGTTATTGGGCAAAAAAGATACTGAAAACTTCGGGAAAAGACATCACTAAAAATTCAAAGTTGGAATTGCGTGAAATACTGTTTTCGCTTGAAGACGGCAGGATGATTATCGACAGTAGGGATGAAACCGAAGTAAAAGCAGAGCAGATGATTGCCCCCGTATGGGAGGTCCTGCAAACAATGCACCATGGCGAACAGGTGGAACTGCTGGTTCCATGGTACTTGGGGTACGGTTCTACAGGCTCACCTATGGTCGCACCATATACCAATCTGAGAATAATACTGGAAACTTATTGATTAAAATCACTTATATACACGACAATGAAAAAATTTGCTTATGTTATTCTGTTCGCCCAGTTGCTTACACTCACAGCATGCAACAACGAGCAAGTGTACGGCAACCTTCTCAAACAAGAGAAAAAGTTGATAAACAGTTACATCAAACGTAACAACATAAATATTGTGACTACTGAACCTCTCACCGAAGAAGAATGGGGAGAAAACAATTACTACCAGCTTGACGATTATCTGTACTATCGTCTCACATCTGTGGGCGATACCACGATTGAACCCCTTGAATACAACGATGATATTATTCTCCGCTATCGCCGTTATACTCTCGATGAATATGCTGACACGCTGAGTGCATGGAATACCAATGATGCCATGTCACCTGTTGAGTTCCGCATAGGAGAGACCTCTTCCGCCGTTTGCGAAGGGTGGTATTTGGCTATCGGTATGATGAAATACCACAACTCTGAATGCAGAATTATATGTCCGTCGAAAATGGGATTCAACGATGCATCAACCTCGGTCACTCCATACGTCTACGACCTCAAAATAAAAATCAGGAGATGACAGAAATCTCAGATTCCGTCAAACAATGTCAAACAACCCTCAAACTACGTCAAACAACTCTCAAACTATATCAAACTATATCAAACAACGTCAAACTATATCAAACAACGTCTTAAACAACTATACTATGGCATTAGTTAAATCTATTTCAGGTATTCGCGGCACTATAGGCGGTCGCGTTGGTGAGGGACTCAATCCCGTAGATATTGTTCGTTTCACGGCGGCTTATGCCACCCAACGTCTCAGACTGCAGACTGCTGCGCATCCCACTGTCGTAGTAGGTCGTGATGCACGCATATCGGGGCAGATGGCTGATTTGCTTGTCACGGGCACTCTGCTCGGCATGGGAATAAACGTTGTTGATATCGGTCTCGCCACCACTCCTACCACCGAACTCGCTGTCACAGGCGAGCACGCTGCTGGAGGCATCATACTCACCGCAAGCCACAACCCCATGCAGTGGAATGCACTCAAACTGCTCAATGACAAGGGGGAGTTTCTGACCGACAAGGAAGGCAAAGAGGTGCTGCAGATAGCAGAGGCTGAAGACTTCTGCTTTGCTCAGGCTGCAGAACTCGGTGTGCTGACACAGAAAGACTATCTGCCGTATCATATAGAGAATGTGCTCGGACTACGGCTGACCGACAGGCAGGCGATTGAGAAGGCTGACTTCACCGTGGCTGTCGATTGCGTCAATTCAGTCGGAGGAATAGCAATACCTGCACTGCTCCGCGCTCTCGGAGTAAAGAATATCATAGAACTCAACTGCACTCCCGATGGTTTGTTTCCGCATAACCCCGAACCTCTGCCTCAGCACCTTACTCAGATAAGCGCACTCATGCGCTCAGGCAAGGCTGATGTGGGGTTTGTGGTTGACCCCGATGTGGACCGTCTTGCCATCATCTGCGAGAACGGCGACATGTTCGGCGAGGAATACACGCTTGTCAGTGTGGCGGACTATGTGCTCACACATACCTCAGGCAACACCGTCAGCAACCTCAGCAGCACACGCGCACTGAGTGACGTAACGCTGCGGCACGGAGGCAGTTACTCGGCATCGGCTGTGGGCGAAGTCAACGTGGTGACCGAGATGAAACGCACTAACGCTGTGATAGGAGGCGAAGGTAACGGCGGAGTCATCTATCCCGCTTCGCACTACGGCAGAGACGCACTCGTGGGCATCGCACTCTTCCTCTCCCACTTGGCACACAAGCATGTCACTGTCAGCCGACTAAAGAAAGAGTACCCCCTCTACGCCATCAGCAAGAACCGAATAGAACTCACCCCTGATATTGATGTTGACGCTCTCTTGCAGAAGATAAAAGAGCATTTCAATAACGAGCGCGTGAACGATATCGACGGTGTGAAGATTGACTTCAAAGAAGGGTGGGTGCACCTTAGGAAAAGCAATACCGAGCCTATCATCCGTGTCTATAGCGAGGCAGCCACCGCTGAAGAAGCCGACCGACTTGCTAAGAGCGTAATGGCGTTGGTCAAATAGCAAACTATCAGTGTAATATCTTAAGAAACTTAAGAATCTTAAGCAACTTGAAACTTGAAACCTGAAACACTATATGCATATCCTGATAACCAATGACGACGGTTGGGGTGCCAAAGGTCTGCTCACACTTGTCAGACTGATGCAGCAGTTCGGCAATGTAACCGTTATTGCTCCCGACGGTGCACGCTCCGGACAGAGCAATGCCATCAGCGTAGGGGTGCCTCTGTACATGCACCCCGTGCCCGTACCTCAAGAGTTGGCAGGCGCTGAAGCATACGTTACCAACGGCACACCCTCAGACTGCGTGAAACTTGCGGTGAACACTGTGTTCCGCGAACATCTGCCCGACCTTGTGGTCTCAGGTATCAACCATGGCAGCAACGCCGCCGTCAACGTCATATACTCAGGCACCATGGGCGCTTGCTTTGTGGCGGCTGAGCAGGGTATTCCCGCCATTGGCTTCTCGCTGTGCGACCATCAACCGAATGCCGACTTCTCTTTTTTCGAGCCTTATATAATATCTTTGACGGAGCAGATACTGAGCATGCCTCACATTGACGGCATCTGCTACAACATCAATGCGCCCATAGGCGAGATACGCGGAGTGAGGTGGACAAGGCAGTGCCGAGGTCATTGGACGAAAGAGTTCTTCCCGCAGACCGACGACAAGGGCGAGACCATATATGTGCTTACGGGCGAGTTCTGCAACCATGAACCCGAGGCGGAGGATACCGACGAGTGGGCACTGCAGCACGGCTTCGTTTCAGTCACACCTGATACTATTGATATGACCTGTTATGCAGCGCTTCGATAAATATTGGATTGGGATACTTGTAGGTTTGCTTATGCCTGCCCTCTTCGGATATCTGTATATCGACCGCATGAACCTGTGGTACACGCTGCAGACATTCGGACTAAAGAGCATGGCGGGGCTGATAGGCAAACTGACGGTGGTCAGCATCTTTCCCGATGCAGCACTGTTCTTCCTGTTCTACACAACCGACACTTGGCGCCTTGCCAAAGGAGTACTGATAGGAGCGCTGCCATATATGCTCGCCGCACTATGCCTCGCCATTTGAATAACCTGAAACCTGAAACAGGAGTCTCTGACTCCGTGAAACTTGAAACTTGAAAACATGAAATATTTCATCATAGCAGGTGAAGTCTCGGGCGACATGCATGCGGCGCGTCTCATCGAGGATATACGTCAGAAAGACCCTTCTGCCGTGTTTGTTGGTTTCGGCGGTGACAATATGCAGCAGGCAGGGTGCCGATTGCTCAGGCATATCAACGATATGGCGTTTATGGGTGTAGTGGCGGTGCTCACAAATCTTCATAAGGTGCTGCACAACATACGTATTGCCCGCTCCTCGCTGATAGAAGAGAAGCCAGATGTGCTGATATTGGTGGACTATCCCACTTTCAATCTCAGGATAGCACGTTTTGTGCGCAAGCATCTGAGTGAAACGAAGATAGTGTACTATATCCCGCCCAAGGTGTGGGCATGGAAGACGTGGCGTGTGCACGAGATAGGCAGACTGTGCGACCGCATTCTCTGCATCTTCCCCTTTGAAGTTGAGTTCTATGCCCGCTACGGCTATAAGGCTGAATACATCGGCAATCCCACTCTGAAAGCAATAAAAGCTCTTGAGACAGAAACTGACTTTAGTAACTTAAACAACTTTAAGCGCCACTATATCGCCATCCTGCCCGGCAGCAGAAAGCATGAGGTGAGGAAATGTCTTGGCAAGATGCTGCGTGCAGCGCTCATGCAGGAAGAATATGATGTGGTGATAGCCGCAGTAAGCGGAGTTGACCGCAGGGTGTATAATCGAATAATCACCGCCGAGAAGGTGGGTGCACAGAGGGTTTCAATTGTCAGCGACAACACTTGGGAGGTGGTTAGAAATGCATCAGTTGCACTCGTCAACTCAGGCACTGCCACGCTTGAGACAGCACTGCTTGGCACGCCGCAGATAGCCGTTTATCATGTTGCAGCAGGACCGCTGCTGTATAGCCTCAGGCACATCATCTTCCGCACCAAGTGGTTTACACTCGTCAATATCATCGCTCAGAAAGAGGTTATACACGAGTGGCTCGCCTACCGCTTTACAGTCAGCAATGTCGCCCGCGACCTCAACCAACTGCTGCATGACACTGAGGCACAGCAACTCATGCTGCAGGAGTACAAAGAAGTGAGAACAAAACTGAATTCAGAACAATCTTTCCTATAGATTATTTCATTTTTTTGCAACTTTGCATCCTGCATTCATAGCAGAGCACTTAATATACTATTAACCACAAGGAAAAACCAATAACACACACAACATGACCTCTATTCTCCGCATCAATCCCGCCGACAACGTGGTAGTAGCAATCCTGCCTCAACACCAAGGCGATGTCATTCAAATTGATGGCAAGCAAATCACCGTTCTCGAAAATGTGCCAGCCGGGCATAAGATTCTTATCACAGACCTCAAGCAGGGCGAGAACATCATCAAATACGGATTCCCAATAGGGCATGCCAAAGAAGATAAAAAGGCAGGCTCATGGATGAATGAGAATAACATCCGCACCAACCTTGCCGGTCTGCTTGAGTATGAATACCACCCTACCGAGGTAACTCTCAATATTCCCGACGAGAAACGCACTTTCATGGGTTACAAGCGCAAGAACGGCGATGTTGGCATCCGCAACGAGATGTGGATTATTCCTACGGTAGGTTGCGTTAACGGCATAATACAGAAGATTGCGGAACGTCTGCGCGCCGAGACGGGTGCCGACAACATCTTCGCTTTCCCTCACAACTACGGTTGTTCCCAACTTGGCGATGACCATGAGAACACTAAGAAGATATTGCGCGACATGGTGGTTCACCCCAATGCAGGTGCAGTACTTGTAGTCGGTCTGGGTTGTGAGAACAACCAGCCAGACATCTTCGAACAGTTCATAGGCGAATACGACCACGAGCGCGTTCGCTTCATGGTATCGCAGAAGGTGCAGGGTGACGAGGTGGAGGAAGGGTTGCGCATTGCCCGCGAACTCTATGCGAAGATGCAGGAAGACAAGCGCGTAGAGGTTCCGTTGAGCCGCCTTCGCATAGGTCTCAAGTGCGGCGGCAGCGATGGTTTCTCGGGCATAACCGCCAACCCTCTGCTGGGTTGCCTTAGCGACTGGCTTGTGGCTCAGGGAGGAACAACCGTTCTGACCGAGGTGCCTGAGATGTTCGGTGCCGAGACCATACTGATGAACCGTTGCGCCAACCGTGAGTTGTTTGAGCAGACCGTTGCCCTCATCAACAACTTCAAGGAGTATTTTCTCTCGCACGGAGAACCTGTAGGCGAGAATCCCTCGCCCGGCAACAAAGCAGGCGGCATATCAACGCTTGAGGACAAGGCTTTAGGATGCACACAGAAATGCGGTAAGTCGCTTGTACGCGGAGTGTTGGAATACGGCGAACGTCTGCAACACCCGGGTCTCAACCTTCTCTCAGCCCCGGGCAACGACCTTGTAGCGAGCACAGCTCTGGCTTCATGCGGTTGTCACATGGTTCTTTTTACCACAGGACGCGGCACACCATTCGGCACATACGTCCCTACAGCAAAGATAAGCACCAACAGTGCATTATATGACAACAAGCCCGCATGGATTGATTTCAATGCAGGTGTGATTGCAGAGGGTGAACCTATGGACAAAGTGGCACGGCGCTTCATCGACTTCGTTATCGGCATTGCCAATGGCAATATGACCAACAACGAGAAGAACGGTTACCACGAAATAGCCATCTTCAAGAATGGAGTAACGCTGTAACTATCAACAACAATAAAGCTATCATTTGAAGTAAAAACGTATATTGCAGGCAGAAACGTCAGCAGTGTATATTTTACAGATTTTGCTTTTATATATGAGAAAAAGTTCGTAACTTTGCACGTAAATTTTTGCAAAGTAAAATATCGTTATGCTTAACATTATTCTCTGTGGTGCACCTGGTTCAGGCAAAGGAACACAAAGCGAATACATAGTGAAGAAATACGGTCTTGAGCACCTTTCTACAGGTGATTTGCTGCGCAAGGAAATTGCCAGCGGGAGTCGCTTCGGAAAGCAGATTGATGCCATAATATCCAAAGGCAACCTTGTGCCTGACGATGTGATGCTGCGTTTGATAGACCAGTATCTGGAGAACCTGCCGAAAGACACCAAAGGTGTAATATTCGACGGATTCCCCCGCACTTTGAATCAGGCAATCGAGTTCGAGAAGATGCTCAAGCACAAACAGACGTCAGCCCATCTGATAGACCTGCACGTGGAAGAAGACGAACTAATAGAGCGTCTGCTCAACCGCGGCAAGACCTCGGGTCGAGCAGACGACAATCTGGAAACCATAAAGAAACGTCTGGTTGTCTATCATCACCAGACAGAAGCTGTGTCGAAGTACTATAAAGAACTGAATAAATATCACCCTGTTAACGGTACCGGCACTGTGGAAGAAATATTCAGCCACATTGAAACAGTGATTGACAATTTATAATCGGCAATTACCACTATGGCACAAGGAAATTTCATAGACTACGTTAAGATATTCTGCCGCTCCGGCAAAGGCGGAGCCGGCAGTATGCATTTTCACCGTGCCAAATATGTTCCCAAAGGAGGACCTGACGGAGGTGACGGCGGCAGAGGCGGGCACATCATTGTGCAAGGCAACCGCAACCTCTGGACTCTGCTCCACCTGAAATATCAGAAACACATCTTTGCCACCAACGGAGGCAACGGAGGAGAAAGCCGCAGTTTCGGGAAAGACGGAGAGGACAAGATTATAGAAGTGCCGCTTGGCACGGTTTGCTACGATGGCGACACGGGCGAATATCTATGCGAAGTACGCGAACATGGAGAGAGGATTATTCTGCTCAAAGGCGGTCGCGGAGGACTTGGCAACTGGAACTTCCGCACTGCCACCAATCAGGCGCCACGTTATGCCCAACCGGGCGAACCTGCCATTGAGAAAAACATTATTCTTCAGCTGAAAGTGCTGGCAGATGTAGGTCTGGTAGGTTTTCCTAATGCAGGCAAAAGCACTTTGCTTTCAGTAGTAAGTGCTGCCAAGCCTGAGATAGCCGACTACCCCTTCACCACTCTCACCCCCCAATTGGGGATAGTAAGCTATCGCGACAACCGCTCTTTCTGCATGGCCGACATTCCAGGAATCATTGAAGGGGCAGCTGAAGGAAAGGGGTTGGGACTCCGTTTCCTGAGACACATTGAGAGAAACGCCGTGCTCCTCTTTATGGTACCAGCAGACTCCGAAGACATAAAAAAGGACTACAACATACTTCTCTCCGAACTGGAAAAATATAACCCTGAATTGCTTGGCAAAGAGCGAATACTCGCCATTTCCAAATGCGACATGCTTGACGAAATAATGATGGAGCAGATGAAGAAGATGCTACCGGAAGACGTGCCTACAGTATTTATTTCTTCAGTCAGCGGTTTGGGCATTGACCGCCTGAAAGATATGCTCTGGGCAGAACTTGAGAAAGAGAGCAATCAGGTGATAGAAATATCCCACTTGCCAATAGATATTAAGAAAATAGAGAAAGAAGAGGACGGAGAAGACGAAGATGAAGAGCCGCACACCATCTACCTCAATGAAGTGGAAGAAGAATGGGATTTGTCGAAATACAAAGGAATAGGATGGGACGAGTGATAGTTTATAGTTTATAGTTGAAAGTTGAGAGTTTAACGAATTTATTAGATTATGAGTTACGACGAGGCAATAAAACGGTTGGAAGAGTTGGTGCAATCAATGGAAGATGGCGAAGCACTGACCATTGAAGAATACAAGCAAAAAGCCAAAGAGGCTAAAGAACTGATTCAATTCTGTCAGCAACAGCTTACCGGACTTGAAGACGAAATGAAAGAGGCACTGCAGTAAGCAATGCCTCCTTTTTATCCGATATATCCGTACATCACATTTTCATACTACGGTGAGATTACGGTGAGACTACGGTGAGACTACGGTGACGAAAGCCGAGACTCAGAAGAGTGATATCACCCAGTAGCAGCAGGCACCGATGAGTGCACTGACAGGAATAGTGACAATCCAGGCAGTAATCATATCTATCGACACACCCCATCTGACAGCAGACAGGCGTTTAACTGAGCCCACACCCATAATAGAACCGGAGATGACGTGAGTAGTGGAAACAGGCATACTTACTGCTTGTGATATACCAATGGCAATAGCACCTGCAGTCTGCGCACAAAATCCTTCAACAGGTGTAACCTTAGTGATTTTGTTTCCCATGGTTTTTATTATTCGCCAACCTCCTGACATTGTGCCTATAGCTATAGCGGTAAAACATGCAAAAGCCGCCCACTCAGGCACTACCACTCCCCATTGCTCGAGCGATGCTGAGGGTTGAAGGGCAGCAGGCAAGAGTTCGCCTTCGGCAAGCATACTTCTGAATGCCACAATAGCACATGCTATCACACCTATTTCCTTTGTGGAGTTGTTAAGTCCGTGACCAAGACTGAGGAATGCAGACGACAGGAGTTGCAGACGGCGGAACCATTTGTCCATCTTGTGCGGTTTGGTGCGGCGGAAAATCCATGTAGTGAGAATCATAATCAGGTTTCCTACTACAAATCCTATCAATGGCGCCACTACAATGAACAATGCAATCATTCCTACCGTGTTCCAGTGCACAGCCTTCCAGCCGCAGGCCGCAATTGCAGCACCGGCAAGACCGCCGACCAGAGTATGGGATGACGATGATGGAATAGCTTTCCACCATGTGAACAAACTCCATACTATTGCAGCCACCAGTCCGCCTATCATAACCAGCATTATTGTATGCGGGTCTATCAGTTCGGCATCAACCGTATTCTGCACTGTTCCTGCCACACGAAAACCAATGAAATATTTGGCTATGAAATAAGCAATAAAATTGAAAACTGCCGCCCATACCACTGCTTGTACAGGAGTAAGCACTTTGGTGGAAACCACAGTAGCTATACTGTTTGCTGCATCGTGAAAGCCGTTAATAAAGTCAAACCCTATACAGAGGACTATTATTACTACCAGATATACCATAACAAAAACTCCTCCCCTGCAGGGAGGCAGGGAGGGGTTTATGCGTATTTAACAATAATTGTCTTCAGCGACTTGCCTACCGAGTTGGCCTTGTCTGTAGCTGACTCCATACCTTGCATGAGGTCTTTGAGTTTCACAAGTTCAACAGCGTCTTTCTCGTTTTCAAAAAGTTCCTGCAAAAAACTTTCGTAAACATCATCACCTTCATGCTCAAGGTCATGCAGTTTCTGGCACTGCTCAAGAGCAAGCTCGGGTTTCTTCGACATTGTTTTCAATTCCTGCATTCCGATGCGTATGCACTTTGCATCTTCAAGAATAATCTCAGCCATGTGCATTGCTTTGGTAGGAATCTGCTTGGGACGATACAGCAGAATACGTTTTGCAGAAGAAGTGATCAGGTCAACGACATCATCAAGCATACCTGTCAACTCATGAATGTCCTCACGGTCAAAGGGAGCAACAAAAGCATCGTTAAGTTCATCAAATATATTGATAACAATCTGATCACACTCGGTTTCAATCGCTTTTATCTGGGGATATATCTCCTCCTGTTTCTGCCTTTCTGTTTCTGAAATGAGTTGTGTAAAGAGGTCTGCGGCCTCAACAGTTGCCTCGCCTATACGGCGGAACATCGGGAAAAATTTGTCTTCCTTTGGAAGGAATACTGAAAAGATAGAGTTTAAAGCTGACATATAATGTTGTTTGATGTTATTTGATATCGTTCAAGGCAGCAAATGTGATTGCTTCTGGCTGTCATAGTTGCTATTAAGCGACATTAACCACCTTTTTTCTCGCTACAAAGATAATACAACTTTTCAGAATACACAAGCAGAGATGGCAAAAATAAAATTATTGCAGAATTATTTCCGTATTTGAGTATTTTGCAGTATCTTTGCAGTGTTGAAAAATTAATGCGGGTATTGACCGCCAAACAAACGATTTTAAATTATTTCAAACCATATCAAATAACATTTAGATTATGTCAAAAGTAACCGTTGTAGGCGCAGGTAACGTAGGTGCTACATGCGCAAACGTGTTGGCAGTTAACGAAGTAGCCAACGAAGTATGTCTGATTGACATCAAAGAAGGTCTTGCAGAAGGCAAGGCAATGGATATCATGCAAACCGCTCAGCTAATGGGCTTTGATACCGTAGTCAAAGGTGTGACCAACGATTATAGCCAGACAGCAGGTTCCAATGTAGTGGTTATCACTTCAGGTATTCCCCGCAAGCCGGGTATGACACGCGAGGAACTCATCGGTGTCAATGCAGGCATTGTTAAAAGCGTAGCAACTCAGGTGCTCAAATATTCGCCCGATGCAATACTTGTTGTAGTCAGCAACCCGATGGACACCATGGCTTATCTTACCCTTCACGCACTTGGTCTGCCCCGCAACCGCGTAATCGGTATGGGTGGTGCTCTTGACTCTGCACGTCTGAAATATTTCCTCAGCCAGGCTCTCCACTGCAATGCCAACGATGTTGACGGATTTGTAATAGGCGGTCACGGTGACACCACTATGATTCCTCTTACAAGCTATACCACTTACAAAGGTATCAACGTAACAGAATTCCTTACTGCCGAAGAGATTGAGCAGGTGGTAAAGAACACCATGGTAGGTGGCGCAACTCTTACCGGTCTGCTGGGCACATCAGCATGGATGGCTCCGGGTGCTGCAGCATCATCGGTTTGCGAGGCTATCATCAAAGACCAGAAGAAAATGATTCCTTGCTCTGCAGCATTGGAAGGTGAATATGGCATGTATGACATTACCATCGGTGTTCCTTGTATTATCGGCAAGAACGGTATTGAGAAGATTCTGGAACTCAACATCTCGGATGCAGAACGTCAGAAACTGAAAGACTCGGAAGCAGCAGTAAGAAAAACTACAGCTGTTCTCAAAGACTTGAATGTTCTGTAAACAGCGAATCAGATAAAAAAGCGGACACTTGTGTCCGCTTTTTTTATTTGTCATCAGTCCTTCTTTGAGATTGCTATTCAAATGCCTTTGTCAAAACATCTACAGACGGCATATCTCTGTCGTCCCACATTGCTGTGATTATCCCTTGGGAATTTACAGCGTACAAACGGGGAATACGTGTCTGCGCAAACAATTCATAAACCTTCCTGTCAGATTGTGCGCTGAATGGCATCATAAAACCCTGTTCACGCCAATAGGCGGCAACATCCGCACCTGACTGCATGCGGGAAATGGCAACTACCTGATATCTCATGTCAACCCGATTATCAGCAGGCTGTATTGCAGGAATGAGTGCAGCATTGCCTTTTACAAAAGATTGTTTGTAGAACTGCTCCACAACAGGCAATTCCCGCTGACAATCCGGACAATCGGTATTGAAAAACACTATCAGCGCTGACGTTCCGAGCAGAGTAAGATTGCTCACAATCGTACCGTCAGACATCTGAACCTCAAACTCGGGCAGACTGTCACCTACTCTGAGATTGGCACCCGACTGTGGCTCGTTAATACACGAGCACACCAGCAACACAAGCGCACTATAGATTGATAACCGTTTGACCATAGTCGTTAACTTTTACAATATAACCTGACTGATGATGAAGCGGTGTACTGTACTCGGATACACCGTTCACAATTTCTGTCTTTACCAATGCACCGGTAGGAGCAAAGATGCTTATCTTGTCACCGTCCATCAAACCGCGGATATAGAGAGTTTCGTTGAACGTATAAACAATATACTCCCGTTTGCCGGGCGAACCCAACGGGTAGCCTCCTATACGCAGGCGGAAGCGGGAGTTGTCGGTTTGAGGCGTAAGATTGACGGTATAGCTGTTCTGCAACAGATTGACTACTCTGTTCTGACCGCGGTCAATCAGCCATACATACCCGTACTCCTCGAATGCTTCAGGTTCGGGGAGGGAGAAAGTGTAAAGCGAAGATTTATCCCACAAAGCACTATCGTTGGCTGCAGGAATGTTTACTCCCAAAGGCAAGTCAATTTCAGTAGGAGCGGCACCTGCAAACGAGAGTCTGCTGTTTTTACCAGCCAGCATATAGAGCTGCGGCATATCGCTCAGCAACCATTTCACACCATCGCGCCCCATAGTATAAGTAATCTGCTTTTCTGCATCCTCGTCAGGCAGCACATTCAGCACATCACCCTCGCCATCGAAATTGCTCATCATCACTAAATGACGCGGAGCCCTCAGCGGCGTAGGACCACTGTAAACGGGCAGTTTGTAATGCAAATCCTCGTAATCATCTATAGCGGCAGTCTGCAAGAAGAAGCCTTCGTGCAGCGAGAGCGGTTCTTCGTCGGTCCAGGATGTGACGGCATAAGACGTGCTGTTCTTTACGTATTTGCCTTCGGTATTCATCTTATAGAGGATATGAGGAAGGTGCATGTTGAAGTCATCTTGGACAAAAGGATCATCGGTCCGATAGTTGCTTACGAGGTAAGGCATACCTGTAAGATTCCAACCCATGTCTTCCACTTTTGTGAAGTGTGCGGTGCCATCACTCGGGAGATTGTCGTTTTGTGCAAGGGTGACAATCTTCTCGAAAGCACCGGCAGTTTCTTCATAAGCATACGAGCCTTGCGTGCTCCATCCGACGAAGCGCATAGTGTCGGCAGCGGAGAGGGCGGAACTCATCTTCAGGAGCCAACCGTTGGTACGAGGCATCTGCAGGGTCTTATCATACGGTTTCCAGAGGTCGGATTCCTCACTCCGGAACTCATAGTTGTAGGCGGCACGTGCGGCTATGTCGTAAGTATAAGCATCAAACGGGAGAGAGGACTGGGTAGCACTTATATTGCAGTCGAAAGGCATGGAGATGAGTCCGTACTGTGCACCTTCGGCGAAAGGCTTATCAGCAGCCACATAACCAAACTGAAGGGCATTGCCCTGCCCATAGACAGAGCCTCCGTTCTTGACGAGCACGTAGCCCGGTCGGATGGGCTCGGAGACAGTAAAGAGCGGCGAAGAACCGATAGTATCGATAACAAGACTGGCATCGTTCATTACATAGACCACACTACCCTGATGCGGATAGAGGTTGCCACCATAGTTTTCGTTCCAGAAATCAGCCTTGTCGATAGCAATATAGTTGTTAATAAGGCTATCGTAAAGTTGCTTGATTGCATCCTTGGTCTCCTTTTCCTCTTCGGTTGCGGTAGCGGCGTCATAGGTCCAATCGGCGGCAGTGAGATCGGTGACATACTTGAGTTGGTCACCGTATGCTTTGCCATTAGTTAGATTGGTGGCACTACGATTATCTGTAATGCGCCATGTTTCAAAACAGCCGTTGTCGAGCCTTCCTCCGAGACGACGGGGGTTGCCGAGTATGTCGCGGTCGGTGTCGAAGTTGACTGCCCAAGCAAAGTTGGAAGCTATAGTGTTGGCACCGTTCTGAACCGTCACTCCATCATCATTACCGGCATTGATCTGATTACTGGTTTCAATGAGCTGGTACCAGTAGGGGCGATGTTCGGTAAGATAGGAAGCCGGTTCGTAGGTATTAGCTCCCGGGCGCATATACGGAGCGAACTGCTGATAGCGGCCGGCACTCTCGTTGGCTGCGATAATGTTCTGCACGTGGGTTGCATCGTTTGAACCGCCTATAAGCGTTTCTCCCGCATTGTCGGCGACGAGGGTGCAGTTAAGCACACGACCGTTGCCACCTACATTGACGAGCGTGCCGGCGGTGTTGCCGTATATGAGAGAATTATAAAGTAGCGAGCGTCCGTCGGTACGACCGAGGAGATTGACAACAGGTTGTCCGTCATCCATCACGTTACCTGCGATAAGACAGTTTTTAACTGCCACATTGGGCACTTGGATGTCAACTGCAGGAGTGGTTGCGGGCGACTCAGGGGTGGCATTGTTGGTTATGAGGAAGCCGTCGATAACGGTATTTTTGGCGTGAGCCAATACGGAAACGGTTGAAATGCCTGATATGACGGACGGAGTGTTGCCGGAGGCAGCCATACCGGCACGGGCAGCACGTACGCGGTTGAGGTAAGCCTGTATCTCGGCTTCAGTATATTCCCACTCATCTACCTCGGCATTAACCGGAATAGCCTGATAGACATAACCTCTCGGAAGACTACCATAAACATCCACGCCCTCACGCACAATCAGGTTGCCCTGCGAGGCAGTGTTGCCCTGCACAAAGACGTATGCCTTTTTGTCAGCATTGTTGTTGGAGAAGATAGATGCGGCATCAATAGCGAGTTGCAGTTTGTCGGCTCCATAGGCCTCCTCCCAGTTACGCCCTGTCTCATTGCCGGTAGCGGAAACGCGGTTGGGATTGACATAGATGATGCGCTGACCGCTGCTGGGGCACTCGTAGGCTCCACGGTCGATTTGAGTACTCTGCAGTCGGGCTGTAGAGGCAAGGTCATAGTCTTTATGTGCACGGAGTACAACGTAGGTTATAAGCGAGTCTTTGTCATTGACGCGTATGGTGGTTTGGAGAGTGTCGTAGGTGCTCTGGTCCATGTGAATATTGCGCATAAGGTATTCGTAGGCAGTCTTGTCGGTCGGGTCCGGATAATAATACTCCGGCCAGACGAGGCGTGCATAGGTTTCATTGCTGCCCGTGTTCATCACACGCTTGCTCGGATAGAGACGATAGTTGCCTTCATCGGGATTGACGAAGTTAGGACCGAGCAGGACATCACTATTGGTACGACTGATAATCAGGTTGTTTTTAGCATCTTCAACATCTGAAGCGGTAGGATTGGGTTCGTTGTCAGGCCGTGAGTATGCATTGAATGTGAGGCTGTCGGACACTCCGAGCACAAGTTCTGCACCACCGGCATCAGTTATGCTCCAATGAGTTGCACCGGAATGAAGCCGGTCTTCACGCCATAGTACGCTATTGTGCATGGACGAATGGAACTCCATGGCAACGGGGTCGCCGTGTGCATCCAGACCATAATCTTCGGTAGTCTCACGAAGAGTGAGGTGACCGCCGTTCTGGGCAAAAGTACAGTTGAGCACCACTGTGTTGACGGCATCAACAGGATTGCCGGTGGTATTATGGAAAAGCGAGTTGACGATGAAAGTGCTGCCGCCGCCGCCGTCCACACGCACAGCCGAGACAGGGTTGAGTTCTGATGCACCATTGTTGCGGAAAGTGCAGTTGCGTATCGTGAGTTTGGGTTTGTTGTTCACTATCCAATAGCAGTTCTCCTCTCTTTCATCGCACTCCATAGACGCAGGAGGCGCAAGCAAGGTAGTGCCTTTTGCACCTAATGTCTGATTATATTTGGTCTGCTCGTGATAATAGATGGCGGCACCTCCGGCAGACAGTTCAGAGAGTGTATTCTGGAAGGTGATACCATCGAAGGTGATAGGTATGGCATGACCTGTCTCGGTGCTGGTCACGCCCTCAACCTGGTCGATAAGAGTGGTATATTGTTCGGCATCAAGGATGTTGACAATATGACCGAGTTGCTGCTCGGTGGTACTGGTTCTGCGAGCGAGGGAGAATACAACGGGGTTCTTTTCGGGATTATAGCCGGCTTCATCGGGTATGTCGGGGTCGTATCCTCCTCGTATGGTAAGGCTCTCTATTCCATACTCCTTGCCCGTCTGCGGGGTGAGGGCACCATTGTTCATGAGTCGGCTTTGGATAGTGAAACTCAGACTGATGTCGTCACCGCTACCGAGCAGGGCATTGGGTTTGTATTCGCCCTTGATGATGTTCACCTGCTTGGCGTGTCCGTTGCGGCTGCGCATGAGTGTCTCTATTGCAGCCTGCAGATTGGAGGTGGGAGTCTCCCATGAGTAGCCGTCGTTGCCGCGTTCAAGATTCTCATTCTCAGCCACCCAGAGCACATCCACTTCGTTCATCTGGTTGATGCGCAGAGAGCGGTGCTGGTATTCATAGACGCCGAAGTCGATATAACTCTTCTCCTCCTGATTCAGGAGCAACGGGTTGGACGAGATGCGGAACATATTGCCATGGCTATCGGAGGAGGCATTGAGCATGGAGTTGCGGAACTGCATGTAGAACTGCTCGCCGAGAGGCATGAAAGTGACGTGATACTGGTCGGTGAAGGTATAAGCATAGAAGTTATACGGTCCGCCTCCGACACGGTTTTCAGGCAGTTGCTCCCAGGCGTTGGTGCCGCTTTGGTTGTGGTCGTTGTCAGCACCGCCGGCTTTGCGGAACTCAGTCTCCCCCGAGTCAGTGTCGGAAGTAAGAGTGAGATATGACCAACCGTTGTCAGTAAGGTTGTTGATACGCGAGGGCATCCAGTTGGCAGAAGGATTGTAGCCTTCCTTGCCTGCCTGCGCCGAGGGCAACACAAAGTTAGGTCCGTCCACGCCTTCGTTCTCAAAGGTGATATTGATATTGTTGTTGCCTTTGAAGATGCTGTAGTAGTTGACGGCTTCTCCAAGGAAAGGCACTTCGCGCGGGTCGTAAGTGCCGCCGATGTTGGTTCCAAGTTGCGAGTAGGCATTATATGAGTCAGGAATGGTTATCTTGCCCGGACTGAGTTCCGGTTCAGGACCGAAGCCGGGACGATAGGCACAGAAGAACATAATCTGATGTTCTTCGAAAGCATCGAGCTCGGTTGTTTCAGCCTCTGTTATAGTACCTGCCTTACGTTTATCAATGAGTTCGAGAGTTCGGTCTTTGTCGGCAGCAGTGCGGTAGGAATAGACGTCTTTGTTAAGGTCAAGCAGGTCTTTTATCGCAGCCCATCCGCCGGCGAAGGTAACTGCCTCGTCCTCCAGACCGGAGGCACGGTTGCCCCAATAGATAGTGTTGACGGAGAACTTGTTTGCATCATTGAAGTGGTCAACATATACGGCGGGGTAACTGACAGCCTTGTTGTTCACCACATCGCAGTTCAGCAGACGCATATTCGAGTATTTGCCTCCCCATATAGCGCCACCGAAAGCCTGACGGTCGTAGCCCGGGGCGGAGGCGGACATGCGTTTCGACCAGTCGCCAAGCATTGCCTCGTTGTTGGCAAAGATAGTGTTGGATATACGCACAGTGCTATTGGCGGCTATTGCACCGCCACCGGTATATTTTATTATATTTTGTGAGGCATCCGTGTTTTCGTAAGCATCAGGTCCTTCGGTAAAGTTCTGCGCAAACGAAGAGGAGAGGATTGTCAGAGAGCCATTGGAGAACACTGCCCCACCCTGAATTGCATTATTACCAAGGAATTGTGATGCCATGATGATGACAGGTATGTCGCGCAGTCCTTTGGCATCGGGGTCCGACGAGTCATAGCCCGCAATATCAACCGTGTCGCCTGTCGAGTTGAGTTGTTGTCCGCTGTCAAGGTCTCCGTTCTCCCAACTGCCGTCCACCAGCAAACCTCCGCCGCGGTAGAACATCCTGGTGTTCCTCACTGCATCGGTTTCCAAATCACGGGCATTGCCATCAGTGATATTGACACCATTAAAGATAATCATACGGTGCAATTCGGAGTATGCACATTCAGTGCCTGATGAGTGGGCGTCAAGCTGATTGGTGAATTTCATGTGAGACTCAGTACCGTCATCATTGCCAAACCTACGCGGGAGAGCCCCGAGATGAGAAGAATCGGCATAACAGGTAAAGACGTGATAAACATTATCTTCCGCTCCGACACCACGCGGTGTCTCACCTGAGAAAGTAGTAGTATATAGAAATTCCCACGGCTCATAGATATTGTTGCCGTTGATATCCGTACGCGGGCGCTTGCCCCAGATACTATCCGTTATGGAAGAAATGAGCGACACTCCGACAGAAGCCGTTATGTCATTCCCGTCGGCATCGTAGATGTCGGTGCGTTCATTACTGCCAACATCAGTGCCGGAATAGTTGAGGATGTCGTTACCGGACATAGGCTGAAGGAAGTCGAAGTTGTAGCCTGCCTGACAGTAATAGACGTTGGGGTCGAGTCCTCCAACCACCGACACACCTTCGGGAAGGAGGAAGGTGGCGGCACGGGCATGCCCCTCTTCGCCACGGGCATTGTGGGTAGGATAGTAATTACCTCCGGCAATGAATATCTCGAAGTGAGTGTCACGATAGATGTCACGGAACATCCGGTTGTTTGAAGTCACTTCTTCGCTGCTGCGCAAATCTATTATGTAGTCGAGTGCATCGGAGAAGCGCTGGAAGGGGTTCGCCATCGACGAGCCCTGCTGACTATAGAGCGGGTCGCCACTATTGAGCAGAAGATTAGCATTATCAAGGTCAACATACTCAGGGTTTGCCACATAAAGCCTGGTAAACGGACGCCTTAGAGAAGGCAGCATTTCGAAGTTGAGGGCACGAGCCCCTATCTCAATGAATTTATTGTCTTTGTTTTCGGGAGTAAAGGTCATGTGTTTGAGATAGGAGATATTACCTTCATCCGCGTCAAACGGTTCCTTCATACGTGCCACACCCGCCATATCACGCAGTTCGAGCGAGGGATAAGAGCGGCGCAGACTTTGGTACAGACTATACGGCATACCCGCACGAACGAGAGCCGAGAGCTTCTCCATGTAGTAGTAAGATTCGGTGTTGGTCTGAGAAGTGTAATAAGCGCGGTCGCCACGCCAACGCATATCGCCGACGCTGTTTTGGGTCCAACGGGTATCTTTGGAATTCTCAGACTGGAGGTCAATGTTGTTGACACCCGGGAGACGGCGTGCCTGCACAGCAGTGTATGCAAAGGGATAGTTGTTTTCCGTCATCTCTTTGCCTGTATCGAACACACCTGCCACGTTGTTCATGTCGTTGCTTGTGTTGTGCCAAAGCACCACTCCCTTGGCACGAAGGTTGGTCTCGTACCACATACCGCCGCCACGCACAGAAGAACTGTTGCCGACTAAGGTGGAATTATACACACGGGCGTATGCAAGGTTGCGCACCGAATCGTTGGAGCCGTAGGCGGCATATTCGTCTTCTGAAGGTTCAACAACATATACGCCACCGCCCAGCTCTGCGGTGTTGTTTGTGAAGACAGTACCGCTGACAAGCGATGCAGGCAGCAGATACAGACCGCCGCCTTGCTTGGTGGCTTCGTTGTTCTGCACGATACAGTTGCGGATATGCGCGTATTCGTTCACCACTGCGCCACCACCGCTGCGGTCTTCATCTTCGGTTCCGTTTGCCATGCCGTTTTCTATACTGATGCCGTCCACTATGGCGCGGTCCTTCAGACTGCGGAGTACGTTCTCTTTATAGAGCGAATTATCAACATTGAAGAGGTCGTTGGTAAAGGTCAGTACGTGATAGGCACGACCTGTCTCATTGTTTTTTGTGTTAACCACATTGCCAGACAGAGTGGTCTTATGATTAAGCGGGTCGCGATAGGTCTCGTAGAAGTCGTAGGTGTTGTCTATACTGTCGTTGGTGTAGCCGCCCCAAATTTCCACACCGTGCGGTACCATGATAGAGCGCGTAGGCAGCACCTCTTCCGACATGCCCATTGCCATCTTGTTATTGGTGGAGCGAATAGGATAATACGTACCCTCCGACAGTTTCACCACCACGTGCTGTATGCCTGACATTGCGGTGTCTTTGGTCAGTCGGCGCACTTTTTTAACGTCGCCGTCCATATATATATCTTCGTAAGTGGCAGTGATTAAACCTGTCAGTGCTACATTGATTGAGTATATCGTGTCTGGCAATGTGCCGTTGTTAGCCTTTATCCTATGCAGGTCAAGCTTGAGTCGTGCTGCAGCGTCAAGCACTTTCTGCAGTTTATCGGGGCAGGCAGCATTGTCGGGCGAGTCGGCAGTGCCGAGACCCTCACCGCTCTCTGCTACATAATATACGGCACACAGTTCGCGTTCTTCGGGCTGTTCCGGGTCGAAAGCCACAAGTTCAAAGCCCGGATGAATCTCACGTGTACCATCATACTCGTATGCACCTATATCCACCTGACAGTCTTGTACACGGTCAGCATAGACCACATCGTTCTGAGGAAGAGTTACACCTACAACAGCTTTATAATAATTATTACTTTTAATCTGTTCATCAGTAACCTTCAAATTAATATTGTCTCTTATAATATAATGTCGCACACCTGTGTACAGTGCAGATTCAAAATCTTCCGTGCCTCTGTTAACACAAGTTGTATCTGAGTTTTCCTTATTCTGAAGAGCAAAGTCATTATTTGCTTTAGCTCCTGCCGTATATTCTCCTGCATTATTTAAGTCTGCACGGAAAGGTGTTGTGGCAGCACTCGGGGCAACACCGTTAATGAATAAATTGTTTACACCAAAATTACCATCTTTTACCCCTTCTTTATGCGACAAGATGGCATGTGTGAAGTTTTGTTTTGTTATCTGAGATTCCGACTGAATATAGCAATTAACAAAAGGAGCAACGGGATTACTACCACTGGTGATATCAACTGCCAATCCGTTATTTCCATATATTATACAGTTAGCCATAAACAATTCATTACCTGCATCCACTGCCATACGCACACCGCCTACCTTCTTATTACCGGAATTGCTATTACTGAATGTTCCCTTATTATATGCAACAGTGTTGTTATAGAACGCCCCGACACATAAGCCCACAGAACCAAAGCCATGAGCATAGTTGTTAGCAATTAGAGAGTTGAAACATGTTCCTTCGTATAAGAACATTCCGCCTGCAAATAATTGGTCCTGTTGAATATCACTACCCCTTGTGGTGGTATTGTTCAGTATGAAGCAGTTTTCCACCACTGCAGTTGCGCCGTCGCAGAACACGCCTCCTCCTTTAACTTTTGGTGCTGCATAAAAATTATCTGTGATTATACAGTTTTTTAGATGTGCTCCCTCGAACAAACAAACACCGGCACCACCCCCATGAGCAGTTACTACATCATATACGAATCCATGACGGATAGTGAAACCATCCCAATTAACTTCATTATATTCTTTATAATACCTATCAGGATGAATTGCTTGTTTTCCTCTGGAATGTCTTTTGTACGTAGCGTCATTTGGAACTCGCTCTGCATGTGCTACAGCATCTGCTAATTTAGTTGCTGGGTTACCCATGCTAACACCATATACAGGATTTGTAATATCAGGCATTGATAACACACGCTTACGCAGAGGTGTCCTGCTCTTATCACTATTATTATTTTTTGTTACATACACAAGCGTATCAACAACAACTGTGTCCAAACTGAGGTTCTGAGTGATAGTTTCAGAATATGATTCCACATAATCATTAGTGGTGTTTATCCTATATAGTTTTGGTACGGCAAACGATAAATACCTGCGATTGTTGCCACCATTATTTGCCAATGTTTCCGGGTCTGCTCCATTCTCACCTGTGCTATGCGTTCCGTCACCTACTGAAACATTAAGAGTAAGTGTACCGCTAACCGGTTGCGTAATTGGAATCACGTAACGTCTCATTTGGTCAGGGTTATTATGATGGAGCACTATAGGACCTGCACAAGTATCACCATTAGCGTCAATCACACTGAAAACTACTCCGGTATTAGCATCGTTACGATAAGCATTTTCATAATATATGGCACTCATGTCAACCTGTAGTTGATAGTTGCCGGCCAGAACATTCTGCATAGTGTTCCACAGACTTAATCCTGTAAGAGAGCCATCACGAAGCCAAAAACTCGGACCAGTCACCTCTTCTATCTGAGAACTACCGTCGCGTGTATATACTTTATATTTTGTGGTGTTGCCGTGAGTATAATTACTGCCTACAAGTTTAGCTTTGTTAGGATATTTGATATACCAACAGCTCTGATTTCCGGAGATTTCTTCTTGACCTATTGTAATCAGAACAGAATCGTTAGGCGATGTATTAACGTTTGTTTTTGTTGTGCTTGGACCTGCATTATTATTATTTGTAAAATTGGGGAAATACAAATATGTGGAAGTAACATCAGTTGCACCTGCTGTAGCTTGTACAAAGTGATGGACTACTGTTTGCCTGTCTTCTTTGTTAATAAAAGTATAGGTAGATGATGTTAAGTTATAATCATCATCATAATAGAAACGTGCATCAGGATTCAGCGTGATGCTGTCTTTTCTTGGGTTTATATCCGACACTTGCAATATTGTTTCATAATCTCTTGCTGCAAGACCTGCGTTTTGTGCAGATTTAGGAATCATTACCGTTGTCGAATCTGCCATCAATGCCACACGTTCTTCTTCACCGGGTGAGGCATACTTACCGGCAGGGAAACCACCCATCACGGTCACACTGTCACGCATGACAAATCCTTTGTAGTCGGTGTATTTACCTGCGCCGACCCAGACCTGTACTTCGGTGTTATGCTCCGTTTTATTTTTCTGTGCTGCCTTCTCTACTGCATATTGCAGACCGCTGATATAGTTTTCTTCTCGCTCGTTGCTTATATATGCTATCTGATTCTGTATTAGATATACATCATCTTTTGTTCCGGTGTAACTGCTTAGCCATGTGTTATCTGCGGTATGCGGAGTATAATTGCCTTTAGCACGCCATAGTGAACGCGATGCGCCAGATATCTCTCCGTAGGGGAATCGAGCGTCATCTCTCCAAACACCGGACAATGAATCTACTTTACTACTATTATTTGTTTTCTTTGTCGTACTTGATGTGTTGATTGTATTAGATAGTGTATCACGTGTGTTCTGTCTTATACCATCTTCATATACATTTATGACTATAGTGTTGGTGTTCGTAGTAGATACTTGTTGCTTTTCTCCAGAATAGAAGTTGGTTATATAATCTTCTGCGAACCCGCCTTGGTAACGGTTGTCAGTAGTAAGTACAGGGTTGCCTGTAGTGGCATTGATAAGGCGGGTAGTGCCATTGTCTTCGTCAAGTTTGTCGCCTTGTGCACTTACGTGTTCGGCTTGCGCAGAAGACATAGCATACACCGTGTTACCCGCGATAGCGTTGTTCCATGAACTGCCGTCGCGGCGGCCTGCGCCGTCGGGAGTGACATAGAGAACCGTACCCTTCTCAGGCAGGTGGGTGCCTTCGATGGCACCTATGTCGGGATCACCGCCACGGGTTCGCTCAATGCCATTGATATCCCAAAGCAGATGACTCTCATCGCAAGCGGCATTGACCATCGGGTTCTGGTTGCCCGGCATATAAGAGGCTATACCGCCGTTCATAGGCTTGTCGCCGTCTTCCGAGTGACCTACGTTGCGGCTCGGGTTGTCGAAATACGGATAGTCGAGATAGACCGGACCTGAATCAGTGGTGCCTACCGCCTTGTTCCATGTCCATGAGCCCGAGGCGGGGTGAGCCGTTATATAAGCAGCAGCAGATGTCGAGTCTGCGAAGAACTGCGGCGACACACCAGTCTCATATATGGTCTGCTGGTACATGTCCACCTTGCGGATAGCCCATTTCTGATACTGGTCGGAGAAGTCACGGCAGAGCACAGGGAAGCAGTGGGCAGGGTTCTTGGGTTTGGGCGCATCCCAGTCAAGGTAGATATAGTCGCCGTCCACGTTGTTCTGGCTACCCGAAGCACTGCGGCAACTGAGCGGCCACTCTATCTTCGAGCGGTTGGCGCGGTCCACCTTGCCGTTGGCATAAATCACTGAATTGTAGATGCGCACCTTGCCCTCGTTTTCATTAACCACATCTTCGCCCGACACCGGCGTAGGATTGTCGGTATATTCGAGTGTCTCGATGGCGAAACCGGTATTGTTGACTATGTCGCAGTGGTCCATACGGATTTTTGCCAAGCCTCCGCGTGCAGTGATGACGCCGGCATTGCCTGCACCCGGCACCTGAATAGTGTCCTTGCCGTTGCCTACGGTGTTGTTGCGGATGACACAGTTGAGTATGTTCAGCTCTGCACGGCTGTATTCGCCGTCAGCCTTCTTGTTGCTGCTGTTCACATACACCGCGGCACCGTCAGGAGCAGAGCAGTTGGCGATGTATCCGTTGCGGAAGATATTGCCCGTCATGTCGATTCGTTCCGCCTGCTCAACGGAGGCATTGTTGAGAATGAGTCCGCCGCCATAAGTGATGGCCTCACGCTCACCCGTCACTGGGTCGATAGGAGCATAAGAGTGCTCGTCGTTGAGGTTGGCATTGCCGTCGAACAGACGCAGACCGTCGATGATGACATTACGTACATTGATTAGTGCGAGCACGTGGGCGGAATTGTTTTCATAGCCGCTCTTGGTGATGTCGGCAGACACCACGGTAGGGTTCTCCCGCGGTCGGCGGTCGGAAGTGGCAGTGGAGGCGGCATCGGTGGCATAGCCGCCGTAGATACGCATGTTGCTGGTAGGACGGATAGCCGCTGTACGCAGTTGCGAACCGAGATAGGCATCTATACCTGCCGTGGTGGCATTGTTACCTGCGCCACGGTCAAATCCCTTGACGAGTATCTGCACATGTTTGTAGTAAGCAGTGTCGGTTCCGGAAACAATGCGGTAGAGACAGTCACCATTGCCGTCGTACCACACTGTTGAGACACCGTCATAGACGAAAACGGTGTCGGTGCCGGAGACAGAGCCTATACGCTTCAGGCAGCGGCGGAAATAGTGAATGGCGTCGTTGATAGTGCCCACGGGTTTGTCCCATGTAGCACCGATACCCTGTTCACCTATCTGTATGCCTTTCTCTCCTGCGTTACGGGCAGGGTCAACAAACAATGTGGGCAACTGTGCTTCTGTGCCATCGTCCGGCAGGTGCGTTCCAAGGAACACATCATGACTTTGAGCGTCTGCCACAACGGCTTGGTTGTAAGTGTCAAGACTGCCCTGCGAGTAACCCTTGTCAAGATATTGTTCTTTCTCTTGGTTGCTGACCAAGGCAGTACCGAACTGCTCTTCGCGTCGTATGAGTGCGCCGAAGGTGGACATAGGCTCGAACAGGTCGCCGAAGAGGTCGGTGGCTGTGTGGGCATGCATTATCCACTGCGATGAAAGGTGGAGGGCATCAGTCACCTGCAGACCCATCTTTGCCATAGATGAGATGGCAGCGGGTTTCCAGTAGATAGGACGGGGGATTCCCACTTTCTCGGGGTCGGGCGTATCAACTGATCCGTCGGCATAGTCCTCGTCTATAGTGCCCATAGGCAGCGAGGTGTTCATGCCGGCACCCACGTGTCCTATCATACGTCCCTTTCCGTTACTTCCTATGAAGTAAGGATAGTTGGCGCTGTTGGCTGCCTCGTTGGTGTTGGTTGACTCAAGCGACATGACACTGCTCTTCATCACACCTGACCAGTCGGTTATATCGTGCTTCTCTACAGCCGAATAGAAGAACTTTGGTTTCAAGCCTTCTCTTACTACATTGCCCTCTCCGTCGGTCACGTCTTCAGTAGAACCGGCAATATAAGAAGCGAATTGAATATCGTTGTTGGCCGAGCAGCGGTTGCCCCATACAACAGAGTTGTAGATTTGTCCTCCATTGAGCACATACACACCGCCACTACGTCCATGACGCCGCCCGTAGTAGGTAACATCGGTACCAACGCAGTTGTTGCGCGTAATAGTAAGGTGATTGCCGACACCACCATCGTTAAGATAGAGACCACCGGCTTCGGCTGTAGCTGTATTATTTGATATGATACAAGCCGTAGCATGCGGTGAATATACGTTTATCTCGCCACGTCGCTGTTGTCCGTTGGTCTCACGCCAGTTGTCGAGCGACTGCCACGGATACTCATCAGGCGCATGACAGATGGCGACACCGCCACCCAAGCGGGAACTATTATTGACGATATATGACCGAGTGACAGAGCCTTCGTAGTCGATGCACACGCCGCCGCCATAGCCTTGCATTATACCCACACCTTGCGACTGGCAAGTGTGAATCATACAGAAGTCCACATCGCCGCCGCCATCCATGTAAATACCGCCTCCGCGCATTACGGCTTCGCAGTTGTAGATAAGGCAGTTGCGCAAAGAGGAATTAGGCACCATATAGGCACCACCGCCAAAGCCGGCATGAATGCGGTCGGCAGTAGTCTTGTCGGATGCATAACCGCCGGTGATAGTACAACCATCGACGCCTGCAGGGTTGGGGAGAGGCAAGGCATGGTTCTGCTCGTCACCCTCCGCTGATACTGGAATGAAGCCTTCGGTGGCGAACCAGACTACGTGGTAAGAGTTGCCGGGGAAGGTGGTTACATATTGTCCGTGTGTGGAGTTGAAAGTGAACACAGGCTGGCTGTTGTGGGAGCCGCTGAGAATAGTGGGGTAGCGGAAGTTCCAAGGTTGCAGTTTGGCATTCTGACCTGACTCGAGCGAAGGCAGTGTGTCAAGAAGCGGACGATAGAGGGTGTCGATACTTCCGTCAGGCAGATACGGGCGAGCCTCCTGACGGGTCTCATCAGCGCGGAAACCGCCATAGATATGTATGCCGGAATAGACTTTGAAAGCAGTATATTGCAGTCCGCCGCCGAAACTCTCGGTAGATTCGGTGGGCTTGTAGGTTCCGGCGCCTACGTAGATACTGCCGCTCTTGAGGTTGTTGTCGATAAGATATTGATGAAGGTCGTTGATGGCGTCTTGCAGGTTGTTTTTAGCCTGAGCCCAGGTCATACCCGAACCCTGGTAGCTACCATTGACACGCACATAGCGGATAGTATCGGTCTGGGCAGTAAGCGGCATCAAGGCTGTCAGCGCCAACAGCAATACCACCGCAAACCTTCTGATATACATCATACCATGATGTCTCAGGTCAGCAGTGCCGAGCAGGTTTTTCTGGTCAGAGGTGTCATACAATGACCTTTCCCTTGTTAATATGTGATTTCTTCTTGTCAATTTTTTTGTGTGGTATTTATCGTCCAACCACATACAGACGTTATTCTAATATTATATTTCAAATCGGTTTTTCCTCAAAGACAAGCCAATGCCCGTCTTTACAATCAATCTACATATATTGTTTCCGATTTGTCTGCCGTCAGGGCAGTTGTAAAACTGAGTTGTCCGCGTACCCACGGTACGAACACCTCAGGATTGGTAATTGTAAGTTTCAAGTCATCGGTGTAGGTATTTCCTTCACTTACATTCTTAAGGTTTACATCAACATGCAGCGGGAACTTGCCTTCCGAAGTTTTGTAAGGAATGGTGTAGAAATATGTTCTGCCTGCCCACCATGTGCCTGCAACATCTCCAAGCAACGGTGCTGCCGGAGTATATCCGTCAGCCGCAGTAAATTCCTCATGCACATTTCCTGTAGGACGGAAGAGGAAACTCTCACCCTTGAAAAGATTTCTGGTACTCATGCCTGTGACACGCAGCAGAGAGCGTTTGTCTTCGGGTACATTCCATTTGAGGTCAATCTTAGCCGCCACATGATAAAGCATGAGGTTGGCACGCGGTGCATTACTCCACACATTGATATCGCCGTAATACTTGTCTCCCACCTTATAATTATAAGGTGTTGAATATACGTTATGAATGTCTTCCTGCAGTTCGTCGGTGACAGTGAAAGTGATATTCTTTACGGCGTCTTCGGAAGAAGGATCGGTGTTGCTCAATGTCAGCGGCTGCTTGCTCATGGCAGCATATACGCGGCAGTAGTCCAATGTGCCGAGAACAGGAGTAAGTCTTTTGAAGGTAACTTTGCAGCGGTAAACAATGTCTCCGCCTGTGTATGCAGTATCCACTTTTTCCCATACTTCGGTATCAGTTTTCCCTCCATCATAGAGATCGGTTCCGACAATCGACCTAATCTCCTCTCGTCCGCTTTTTGCCTTGAATACAATGAAGACATAGGCATAGTGAGGCAGTTCGAGGCTCTCTGCGAATCCTGGATCACCCGCTATACGGCGCGGCGTGAGTTGTTGTGAGGATACGGGTACGACAAACTGCACAGGCAAATCGACAGGTTCTGTCTCCAGACTTTCGTTACAAGCCGCTAACAACCCCGTTGCAAGCAAAAGCAATATGTACTTATATATCTTCAAATTCTGTCGTTCAGTATCTTATAATGTGGGGTTATACGTACCGCCCTCTTTCCAATCGAGCGTCACCTGCGCACCCATTTCGGAGTCGCCGACAGGTGAGACCCTGCCTTTGTCGTCAAGTTTTGCCCTGATTATCTTCACGTGTCCTGCATTGAGTGGTGCCTTGGCTGTAAGCAGTGTTTCGGTAACAGTGCCGTCTGACAGGCTGACATATACTGCCATTTCCCAGTAGTTGCCCTCGGCATCAGCCGTGTCGGCCGACGGGAAACTGACTGCGGCAAAGCACACTTTGCTGTTCACACTCTGAGCCAACGGCATGCGTCCGGGGAGAAGCGCCCGAGCCGTTGCGGTATTTTCGGCATCAACCACCACTTTTCTGCTGAACGAATATGTGCTGTCCGCAATCATGAACTCGTCAGCCGTGCCCCTCACTTCAGCACGTATTCCGTCGTTGGTGCAACCTGCAGTGTCAAGCACAAGCACTGACGCGCAGTTTGCCATATAGAGTGTAACTTCAAACTCCTGATCACCAACCGTATCCTGTATCTGCATAGGCAAGCGCGAAGCGAACAATCCGGTACGCTGGGGGCTGAAGCGCGTCCCTTCCGGCAGCGTAAGACGTGAAACCTTGCTGCCAACGGTATCGGCAATCCGGACTATCTCATTGTAGTCAAGATTAGCCACGCAGAGATTCATATAATTCTCAACAGGCAAGTAAAACACGTATTCCGAACGGTTGTCATCGATAATCTCATACTTGTAGAACGACCTCACATCGTCAGGTTGCGTGTAAAACGATATATCAACATCGTGAGCCATGTCTGAAAACACAGGGGCAAGATAGCGGCTGATTTCTTCTTTGGCCGGCAGGTCGGCATCCGCGTGAAGCACTTCGTCGAGTTCGGTTTGCATATTGGTTATCAAACGAAGCTTGTAAACCATCTTATAATCATAGCCGCAATTGCTCAAATCATCGTCAATAAGGGAGCAACCCTGCATGAGAATCACGCAGAAGAGCAGTATATATATATAATATGGTGTCGAAGTTTTCAAGTATTGAGACTTGTCAATCTGCCAGAGCTATATTCCGGCAAGGTAAGTTGTTCGTCATTCCCGAAGATTCCCTTGCCCGCCCAAGCCAATATTTTCTCTGTCACCCCTGCCCGCCTAAGCGGACAGGGGACAGGAAAATGGAATCAATCAATAATTTCAAATACTTTCGTTATCGTTTTTATTGAATCAGAGGGTCTCGGTAAATATCATACCTGCCTGCCATGTCAGGTCAACCGACAGACCGAGTTCGAGTTCGGGAACGCGGAGGTCAGGAATAACGTTGTAAGCTTTCTTCAGGTCGCCGATAGTCAGATTGGCAGTGGTAACATAGTCCTGCAAGAAAACGCGGCCTCCTGTCATGGTCTGAGTTGCATATTCAGCCTTAGTAGGATCGAGAGAAGCTATCATATAGAACTTGGTACCCTTGGCAATAACTTTCTTGTTTACACCTACGAAGTCTTCGCCGTTGTTAACCATCTCGACAGCAATCTGGATTGCCTGGTCGGGAGCGGTCTGAAGTGCAAGAGTGTGGTTGGCTGTACTTGCAGTGGTAGCAGCAGCTGCGACACCGGCAGGAATCTGATTGTCATAGATGGTGTAAGCAGTAGCGGCGGTATTAGGCTCGAATTTCCAGTCAACTTGTTTCTGACCACCGATAAACACAGCAGTTACAGGATAGCCTCCGGCAGGAACTGTGATGTTGGCATCAGCATTGTCAACCAGAGTGGTGGCATTGCTCAAAGCCAAAGTTACATCAAGACGACCAACTGCATACTGAATAGCGTCTTTGATGGCAACCGAACGCGTGTTCGACTTAACTTCAGCATTGTCTTCGGGATATTCTGCAAGAATTCCTGCCCAGTCTTTACTTCCATCATAATACTGCTTGTTCGACTCGACATCTGTCTTGATAGCACTGTTGGCATAGTACCACAGGTTGGCAGGATAAACAAACTGGTCGGCAGGAGTGATATTCAGACCTTCAGCACTTGCGGTTGACTGGCTGATAAGTTCAAACTGCTTGCTTGTAGTATTGAACGACAGACCTATAGCGCCGTCAGGCAGATAAGTTTCCTCAGCAGGATAGTTCTGAAGGGAAGCATCGAGTGTGACAACAGCCTTTGCGGGGTCAGTGTTATCAGCTGTAGCTTTGCCGGTTGCAAGAATGTTGGCGCGGATAGCGAGTGCCATAGGGTTGTTGAGTTGAGCACGGCTGTAGAGAGCATTGTAAAGAGCCTGAACCAATGCCTGAACATTGGCGGAAGAACCACTGGTCATACCTGTACCGTTGGCAGCATTGTCAACAGTGAAAGTGGTGTAAAGGTCTTGCAGACCGGGGTCTGAAGAGTTTTCCCATGCCACATCAGGAGAAGTAGCATCATTGTCTTCGTCAGCCACAGTAGCAACGATAGAGTTCAGATAAGCAACCAGCACGTTACCTTTGGTAGTACCCAGAGTTGCTGTATAGATAGCAGACGGTGCAAAGGTGAATGTGTTCGGTTCAACATTCCAGTTGGCCGGAGTTTCAAGATATCCGTACTGATGTTTTTTTGCATCATCATCGGCAGCAGCATTGACAGTACCGTTGCAAGCCTTTGCATAGAAGAGGAAAGCATTGGTACGCAGAGGTATCTGCACGTCACGGAAGAGGTGTGCATTGCCTGATCCGGCTACTTCTGCTGCTGCAGGAGCAATGGCATTAGCCGTTGCGGTACCGGTAGCGGCGGGGTCACTTGCATCTGCTGCTATTGCATTGAGAACAAGATTAACGCCGAAACGGCTGTGAGTAGCAAGAACGGGATCTGCAACCGTAAGGTCAGTTACATTGTAAGGAATGAGCACGATGCCGTCCATTCCGCGGAACTGGGCAGCTGTACCGGCCTGCTGAACGGTCTCAGGAGCCATGTTGCGTTTACCTACTGCCTGCTTGGGCAGAGAGATGGAGAACTGGGTTTTTACAACTTCGCCGTCGTAATTGCCGTTGGTTTTCTCGGGGTCGTTGTTGTTGCAAGCAACGAATCCCATGCCTACGAGTGCTATCGCACCTACATAAGCCAATGTCTTGATTGATTTCATTGTTTTGAAATTGTTAATTGTTAATAATGTTGGTTGATTTAATGATATGTTGTTTTTTTAGTTGCTTAAGGGGCTTTGTTTATATATTTATTGTTTGTTGTCGGTATGGTTGTCCTGTTTGTCATCTGTTCCCCATATTTTTTCCGCTTTTTCGGGTTCTCCTGTCATAAAGTATGCCACTCCCAGCGCCTCGTGCGAGCGCGGGTCGTCGCGGTATGGCAGGAGCAGGCGCAGAGCCTCGTCATAGTTGTGTTCCTTTATCTGCTCCACTGCCTCGTTGATTGCTATAGCAGCCGAGTCTGTACGCAACTCGTAGAACACGCGGATATATCCTGCATTACGCTGGTCCTGAAGCAGGTGGTCGCGAATCCATTCGTAAGGTTTGCCGCAATTGATGGTTCTGATACGTTTTTCTTTCGTATCAGGATCTATAGTGGTGTCGTTAAGGATACGCATCACAGAGCCTCTGCCTTCAAAATCGGCATTCTCTATCTGCCAGCCGAATTCCGCCCATGCTTCACCTCCGTTGTTGACTTCGAATACAGAGTCGGCGACACCGGTATGGTCGATAATATACTGTTTGAGTGCCTTGCCACGCTCTGCAGCCAGCCACTCGTTGTGTGCCATGCTGCCTTCGACAGATGCAAGACCCACTATCTGAATAGTGCGTATCTGAGCCATAGTGTCAGCAAGCATAGTGTTGACAGCATTGACTATGGTGTCCAGACGGCTGGCATTGTTGCGGAAAGAACGCTTGAGGCGGATAGAATCGAGTTCGAAATGCACATACAAGACGTCTTCACGACGGCTGAGAACTTCGGTCTTGAGATAGGGAGTATAGTGGTCAGCCGGCACGAGCAGACGGTTGTTGTCGATGGTCTTCAGCGTTGCGGGGTCCGGCTGTTTCACCTCAACAGGTGCGAAACCTGCCACCTGCTTCTCAGTCGGCAACTCGCTAAGTTTCTCCTCGAAGTAGGAATACGGATCAGAGCACTCATCATCCTGCTCAAGAATCTTGCAGCATCCTTCTTTGACCTGCGCCATACGGCAGATGCAGACGCTGTCGGTCAGCATCCAGCGGTAGTCAGCAAGCGGCAATAGCAGCGTGTCGCGGAGCACATTAACGCGCAGGCGCTGAGGGTAGTAGTCAGGTTCGGGTTCGTTCTTATGGTTAAGCACATGGTCGCGGTGCAGTTGGCGGATATTGTTCCATCCCTGGAGCACAACCGGCTCCATCAGGAAAGTGTCTTTACTGCCTACCAGTGCAGGCTGCAAAGTGATTTGATAGTCGGCGGCAGGACGACGGAGAGGCAAGTCGTACACTACCTGCACATCACCGCCGATGCGACTAATATCAACTATGCGCATCTGCTCTTTTGCCTTATTTTCTCCGGCAGCAAAGACTGCCAATGACAACAAGACAGATGAAATAAATATGTATATTCGTTTGTTCATTTATTCCGTTATTTTATCTGCCAGATGAAGTTGACTCCGAGTTTTGGTGCGAGGAACCACTCCTCTTTTTTCTCCAGCAGTGGTCCGCAGCGCTGGCAGGCATACTCATCGTACCATGCATGCCCAACATCAAGCCCTGCCTCCAGTTCGAGCGATATATGCGGCGACAGAATCCACGACCAGCCGTAGAAGACACCTGCTGCGACCATGTCTCCCTGTTTGCGCGTGTCAGCCACACTCGACTCAGAGCCGGCAGGGGTAGTGCCGAAAGTATATATCATTTTTTCCGCCCAGCCTACAGGATAGCCGTCACCTGTAGCATTGAAGTGACTATAGACCGCATTGATACCGATAAAGTCACGCACGAAAACCGAGCAGAACCAATATCTCGCTTCCACATTGACGAGAACATGACGCCACTTGGGAGGGAGATCCTCCTTTGAGTCGGACGACTTGACGGGATTCCAGAGGTTAAGCCCTGCACCTGCACCGAGTGTCCAACGGTCGGCAAGTTTCACCTCGAAGGCAAGGTTGGCAGATGCAGTTGCGTCATAAAGAAGGTTAGTCTTCAACGCCACCACCTGCGCCGACAAGAATCCTGAACTCGAGAAACCGGAAAGGAGGAAAATGGAAACAAACAGACGCAAAATGACAAGTGAGAACCTGCCGTTCAGACCGCTCTCATGCCTGTTTCCATAGTTAATATGGGTAGTACGCTTCAACACAACTTTCGTAACTATCTCATTATGTGCACCTTACCCCCCCCGTTAGAATTATGACACCTTCAAAGCCCATTCTACGGGAAGTTATTAAAAATGCGCAAAGGTACACTATTTTCGGTAAATATGCAAATATTTTAAGAAAAAACTATGTTTTTTTTATGAAGAGCATCTGTCGGCGGAATAATTTACGTGAGTTCGAAATAAGAAGTATATAGTCTATGATTGTGGCAATTCGGCACGAACGAGATCCTGAAACAAGGTCTTATCTCTGCATACTGCACTGAAGCTTGACGAGATCCTGAAACAAGTTCAGGATGACGATGACGATGACGATGATGATGACGCTTATATCGAACTCACGTTAAAACAGGTTTAGTCACTGAAATTAGTTAAAACGGAATATGTTAGCAGAGTTAGTAGAGACTGAATATATTCTTATCTCGCTTCGCTCAAACGATCTAAAAGTACAGTCTCTACAGTGACACCATAGTGATAGTACGGTGATACTACGGTGATACTACGGTGATAGTACGGTAGGGAGATATCCAAGTATTGCAAGTTAAAGAAAACTGCAAGAAGGATACGAGAGAGTACAAAAGAGAATACGAGAGAGACAGGCAGTGATCCGGCGTGCGACAGGACTACTCTTCGGAGAAGCGGACGAGCACATCGCGATAGGAGTTGAATATTTTGGATTTGGAGACGAATCCGAGATACCGTTTGTCACGGTCAACAACGGGCAGGTTCCATGCACCCGTATCCTCGAATATTTCCATCACGCGCTCCATCGGCATGTCGTGATAGAGTACAGCCTTGGGCGATGTCATGAGTTGAGATACCGTAAAACGGTTGTATAGCCGCGGCTGGAACATTATGTTTCTCACCTCATCAAGCAGCAGCACTCCCAGCAGGTGCCCTTCGCTGTCTATCACGGGGAATATGTTACGGCGGCTCTCTTGAATCACCTTTATCAGTTCTCCAAGTTTCATTCCGGGCGACAATATGCGGAAATCGCTCTCCAGCACTTCATCGAGCGACATGAGTGTGAGCACCGAGCGGTCTTTGTGGTGGGTAAGGAGTTCGCCCTTCTTTGCAAGACGCATGGCATAGAGCGAGTGAGGTTCAAACAGCATGATGGTAAGATATGAGAGTACAGCCACTATCATGAGTGGCATGAAGAGGTGATAGCCGCCTGTGAGTTCGGCAATAAGGAAGATACCGGTAAGCGGTGCATGCATGACCCCTGCCATCAACCCCGCCATACCCGCAAGAGCGAAGTTGCCTTCGGGCACGTTCATTCCAGCCATATTAAGCAGATGCCCCACCAGCCAGCCCGTAACGGCACCCACAAACAGCGACGGTGCGAATATGCCGCCCACTCCTCCCCCACCGTTGGTGGCGACCGAAGCCACAATCTTGAGGAGCACGACGAGCACGAGATAGACGGGTACAACCCAAAGCCCTCCACCCAGAGCAGCAAATGGTGAGTTGTCGAGAGTGGCGGCGGCATTGCCGTTGAGGAGGTTGCCTATGGTGTCGTAGCCTTCTCCGAAGAGCGGAGGAAACAGAAAGATAAGTACAGAAAGTGCCGCGCCGCCCACTGCTATCTTCAGTGCAAAGGAGTTCACGCGGCGGAACTGTGTCTCCAGCGCATCCATTCCGCGGGTGAAATACAGTGACATCAGTCCGCACACCACACCGAGCAATATATACAGCGGAATACGAGCTATGGCAAAATCTGCTGTGGAATCGAGGGGAAACATAGGTTGTGTGCCCGAAAACAGGTAGGTGAAGGCAGTTGCCGTGACCGACGAAATCAGCAAGGGGGAGACCGATGCCATAGTCATGTCTATCATCAGCACCTCAAGCGTAAAAACAAGTCCTGCTATAGGTGCCTTGAATATGCCTCCTATGGCTCCTGCAGCGCCGCAACCTATCATCAGCATCATTGTGCGCTGGTCGAGGCGGAAGACACGTGCCAGATTGCTACCTATGGCGGCACCCGTAAGCACAATAGGAGCCTCTGCACCCACCGAGCCGCCGAAACCTATGGTAAGCGACGAACCCACTATACTCGTCCACATATTGTGCGCCTTTATTATCGACTTGCGCTGCGAAATGGCATAAAGTATTTTGGTTATACCGTGCGATATGTCGTCTTTTACAATGTATCGTACAAACAGAGCGGCGAGAGCAATACCCGTCATAGGGGCTATGAGATACCAGAAGTTGTGCCCGGTGCCGTCAACCACACTTATTACGAGAAAACTTATCCAGTGTATCAGCGTTTTCAGCAGCCATGCAGCCACTGATGTGAAGAAGCCTACAAACAACGAGAGCAGCAGTACGAACTGCCGCTCGGAGATATGCCTCTCGCGCCACGATATGAGTCTGTCAAGTTTCAACTTTCAACTATAAACTTTAAACTTTCAACCTTTCAACTATAATATCACTGCCCTTTGCCGTCGAGCAGCACCTTTATTGTATATATCATTATCTTCAAGTCGAGCCTGAGCGACATGTTTTCCATATATACGATGTCGTAGTTGAGACGTTGAATCATCTTCTCCAGAGTGTCGGTATAGCCGACACGGATGGGTCCCCACGATGTGAGTCCGGGTCTGATTTTGTAGAGCAGACAGTAATAAGGTGCACGTTGTTCTATCTTGTTGATATAGAACCGTCTTTCAGGTCGCGGACCAACCATCGACATATCGCCCCGGAGTATGTTCCAGAACTGCGGCAGTTCGTCCAGACGATATTTGCGCAGCCAGTGTCCCACCCTTGTTATTCGCGGGTCATCGGCAGAGCTGAGCAAAGGTGTGTCAGGCTCGGCATTCTCGACCATAGTGCGGAACTTGATGATATTGAAAGGTCTGCCGTACAGTCCGACGCGCTCCTGCCTGTATATTACCCTGCCCTTTGAACTCAGTTTTACCAGCAATGCTATGACAAGCATGAGTGGCGAGAGCAGACAAAGGGCTACAGATGCAAAAAGTATGTCAAAAGCACGTTTGAAGCATAGTTGCCAGTCAGTCATACTGGGGGCGGTTACGGTTACAAGAGGCTCGTCAGTGAGACTGTCTATACGGGCTGCACCGGTTAGCATATCATACACCCGGGCAGGAAAACTTATCTGCACCTGTTCGGGGAAAAGAAGGCTAATTATCCGATACAGTTTTTGTTCGTCGGTCTCAGCATCAAGATTAACTATCACTTCATCCACTTCGCCGCTCTGTTTCATAGAGTGAAACCTGTCAAGTTGCTCCGGCGCAATCACTGCCACCAGTTTTCGCTCACTACCCAGTTCTGACATCAGCCGTTGCGCATCCGTCTCTCTGCCCACCACAACAGTATTCTTCTGCCTGTGAGACTTGCCGACGCACAGCGTTATCGCCAGTCGAGGCAGCCACGACAACAGCAACTGCAGACTGAACAGCACGAACAGCGAAGTGTAGTAACCCAGATAACTGTCAACAGGGTCGTCGATTATGATAATAAAGAAAGCACCAATTGATATTATGACCGAGCAAAGCAGTGTGAGCAGGAACTCCTGACCTGGCTTGTGGGTAAGCGGGCGCAGATAATAACCGGAGAGATAATAAACCAGCAGACATCCTACGGGATAGAGCACCATAAAACGCCACAGGTTGAACGCCGGTATCAGCACTGTGTCTGCCGAGAATATTCTGCCCTCGTAAACCATCCAGCGGAACAGCAGAAACGACAGCCACACCAGCACCGACGACACGAAGTCAATGGCGAGATATGTCAGTTGTATTTTTCTGTAGCGGGTCATAAAGTAGTTTGACAGTGGTTTGACAGTGGTTTGACGGTAGTTTGACAGTGGTTTGACGGTGGTTTGACAGTGGTTTGACGGTGGTTTGTCCGTCAGCTGACGGATTGACAGTGGTCTGAGGTTACCTTATTATTTTATTACCTTATTATTTTAATAGTGTTGTCTGCTGACAATTTGACAATATGAGAGGGTGAAGGCTCGGAAACATCGTCACGGCGGTAGCGTACCACGTAGTCCACTCCGCGGAGTATCTCCTCCTGTATCTGTGAGAAGTTGCGTGCCGCAGGCATTCCCGATATGTTGGCACTGGTGCTTACCACCGGTCTGCGCAGCCTCTCGCACAATGCCTTCGAGAACACCTCGCCGGTTATTCTTATACCCAGCGAACCGTCATCCGCAATGAGGTTGTCCGCCAGATTGCGGGCACCGTCGTATATGATGGTAAGCGGTTCAGTCGCCATCTCAATGAGGTCCCACGCAAGGTCGGGCACCTCTCTCACGTACCCCTGCAGTTTGCCCGGAGCATCCAGCAGGCACAGCATTGCCTTGTGCTCCTCACGCTTCTTGAGACTGTAAATCCTGGCAACAGCCTCACGGTTGCAGGCGTCACAACCTATGCCCCACACTGTGTCAGTGGGGTAGAGAATGATGCCGCCCTGCTGCATTACCCTCACCGCCTCCATCAGGTCTTCCTTGTCATATCCCGGTGTCGTATTCATACAGAGTGCAAAGATACAACAAATAATCCACACAAAAAAATCACCACAAATGGGGATTGGGGTATTTTTTTGAATAAACTAATTTTGCATCGTGAAAAAAGAGGATTTTTATGAGTAAAAAAATACTTACCTTTGTGCTGTCGATGCTGCTGTTTGCCGCCACAGGCATGCAGGCACAGCAACAGACAGTCACTCTCACTCAGGACGAATACCAATCCATACTGCAACGACTTGAAAACCTTGAAAAGAAGCAGCAGACGGTAGATGCACAGACCGGTGCCACTCGGCGTGTGGACGCACAGACGGGAGCCACCAGAAAGGTGGAACAAGGGTCGGCTGAACAGGCATCAGACACAAAAAACGGTGCGTCCTCCGCAGACAACAATTCTGACAGCAAAGTGCCGAAGTGGATTCACAACCGTCTCACCATTGGTGGGTACGGAGAGATTACTGCCAAGCATTGCTTCTACTCCAACAACTATCTGCGCTACGGCAAGAATCCTGACAAGTTCAAAGGCGACCACTACGGCGAGTTTGACCTGCCCCACGTAGTCATCTATCTCGGCTATGACTTCGGCAAGGGTTGGAGCATGGGCACAGAAATTGAGTTTGAGCACGGCGGACCCGAAGTGGCTACCGAGATTGAGGAAGAGGAAGGCGGTGAATACGAGAGCGAGATAGAGCGAGGCGGCGAAGTGGCATTAGAGCAGTTCTGGCTGCAGAAACGTTTCAACGACTATGCCACGATACGCGCCGGTATGCAGGTTATTCCTGTCGGCGGACTGAATGCGCACCACGAACCGACCGAGTACTTCGGCGTCTATCGTCCTGAGGGCGAATTCACTATTATACCCTCAACTTGGCACGAAGTGGCACTCACATTCATGGGCAAGACCAAGTTCGGACTGCACTATCAAGCCATGTTCCTCCCGGGACTCGACTCCGACCGCTTCAACAAGAAGAACTGGATCAAACCCGGAGCAGGCAGTCCTTATGAGTTCAAACTTGCCAATGTGTTTGCCGGTGCCGCCCGACTGGACTACACAGGTGTAAAAGGCTTGCGCCTCTCCCTCTCCGGTTATCTCGGCAACTCGTTCCGCAACACACTAAGCATGAGCAACGTGGAGATTGACGCCAGCAAGTACAAGGACGTGAAAGGCACCGTAGGAATAGGCAGTTTCGACTTTTGTTACAACGACCACAACGTTATTCTGCGCGGCTCCGCCACATACGGTCATCTGACCGATGCTGCCGCCATCACCACCTACAATATGGGTATGCGCAAAGGCAGCGTAAGCAGCAAGACATGGGTGGCAAGCGATGCCATAGCCGCAGGTATGGAGATCGGTTATGACTTTTTCAACTTCAACGACCGTCTCCGCGAGCGCCAGCAGCGGTTCTATGTGTTCGGGCGCTATGAATATTATGACTCAATGTTTCGCTTTGACAACAAGCCGACCGATGCACACTCATGGTGCGGAAGACAACGTGCCGCAGTCGGCATCAACTACTATCCTCTCAAGCAGATTGCAGTCAAGGCAGAGTTTGCATACGCCATACTCAACAAGGGTAGAGACGCCGAGGGTAACCTTGTGAAACTCTACAACGACGAACCACACATAGCGGTAGGAATAGTGTTTGCAGGTATGTTCAGACCATAAGATATTTAAGGAACTTAAGAGACTTAAGTCACTAAAAAGAAACTAAGACTAAGATATACACACAAAAATTAAAAACATATACAGTATGAAAAAGATTTTCAATTTCGTGATTGCCGCCGTATGCGGCATGGCAATCGTTGCATGCAGCAACGCCAACGTTGAGCAGTCAGGCAAAGAAGCCGAGCTCCAGAAAGTAGTCAAACCCTACGTAGAAAACACCGTTATCGCCACCTACAGTGCGATGGCAAGCGAAGGTATTGTGCTTCTCGAAAAAGTGGAGGCTATACAAGAGGCTGTTAAAAACAAAGAAGACTACAGCAACCTTATTGTAGAAGCAGGCAAGTCATGGCGTGAGATGCGTCACCACTGGGAGCAGAGCGAAGCCTTTCTCTATGGTCCTGCCGACAAACACTACATCGACCCTCACATCGACTCATGGCCTCTTGACTACAACACCATGAATACCTATTTGGCAAGTGAAGAGATTATGAAGAAAGTGGAAGAAGAAGGCGGTGATTTCGTAAGAGCCACATTCTCATACGCATTGCTCGGATTCCACGCTGCAGAGTATTTCCTCTTTGAAGAAGGTAATCCCCACAAGACCAATCTGACTTACGCACAAGCTGTCTATCTGACAGCTATCGTGGAGGACCTTGCGCAGCAGGCTATTCTGCTTGAAGACTGCTGGGCAGGCGGAGTAAGCGAAGAGAAAGAGGCCATCATTTACGACGAGGAAGAAGATGAATCCATGAGTTGGGGTGAGAACTATGGCGAATACTTCATGGAACTATCTCACCCGGACTGGAAGACCTATCAGGCAGTGGTTGAGCAGATTGTATCAGGCTGCGTTGACATAGCTGGCGAGGTGGCCGACCTGAAAATGGGCAAGCCCTACCGTTCGTCAAGCAAAGCCGACCAAGAGTACATAGAGTCACCTTACAGCTACACCTCAACTACCGACTTTGCTGACAACATCATCTCCATCAAAAACGCATATTGCGGAGCCAAGGCAGGAGATGCCTGCGTTGCCGACTACGTGAAGAAATACGACTCTGAGCTCAACGACAAAGTGGTTGCCGCTATTGATGAGTCTATCAAACTTATCGGCGAGATAAAAGACTTTGAGACCAAGGCAAAAGACAATGCCGATGTAAAGGCCGCCATCGACCAAGTGAGCGAACTTGCCGAACTGCTTGAGGACGAAGTTCTGCCGCTGATTGGCAAATAAAAATATAAGAAACTTGCATAAGGCAGATTTTTTTACTACCTTTGCGCAAGAAATACATGTTTGTAGAGACATTCTTGAGGATGCCTCTACAAACAGTAAAAGAACAACAACCCCGTTAGATTTCAATATATATTAACACTTAAATACAAATAACACAATGAAAAAGAGTATTTATCTGATGATGACTATTGCCGGCATAGCTTTCACTGCCTGCAATAACCCCAATCAGACTCCCGAAACAGATCTGCCTGAGTGGTATTACACCGGCGGCGAACTGGGTACCACCTTCACCACCACCACCAACTGTTTCCGCCAACCGACTCCCGCCACCTCGGACGCAGGTCTGGGTATAGCATTCGCAGAAGGCGACAACATTGCGGAGAAAGACTTCATCACTGCCGCTTCAGGTCGTCAGGCAGGTCTGGGTCCCGTCTATGTGCGCGCATCCTGCCAGCACTGCCACCCCAACTACTCGCACGGTGCCAGCGTACCCGCAGGCAAATACGATGCTTTCCATCAAGGCAACGGCACACTGCTCGTAGTCTATAACCCCGCCACCAACGCCTACGTGCCATGGCTGGCAGGTATGCCGCAACTCTTCGGTGTCGCACCTTTCAAGGCTCCGCTCAATCCTGACATGATAACTGTCAGTTGGAAGACCGTTACCGACAAACACGGCAATACCTTCCCCGATGGTGAGACCTACGAACTGCAATACCCTGAAGTCAGCATGCCTAAAGAGGCTGTGTACGTCTATAACCAGGGTTACCGCGACCCCGACGGTCTGCTCGAATCAGAAGGTTACGTCGTTGTGCTTGAGAACACTATCGGTGTATATGGCACAGGTCTGTTGGATGCCATCACCGACGAAGACATCATTGCCCAATACGAGAAAGAGGCCAATGACGGCAAGTTGAAGAACGGACTCAACCCCGCTTTCTGGAACGGAGGATTCCAGACCACAGGCTACTACAAGAACGACCCGCAATGGGGACCCAAGCGTTTCACCTACGCCCTCACCCGCGGTCCTGTTCTTGACGCAGCAGGTGCCAACGCCATCTGGAACATCACCAACGTGACCCGCTCTGACCGCAAGTCACACTATCTTGACCTGAACTGGAGTGGCGACAATCCTTCCATTTATGCCACTTATGCATCGAAAGACAAAACCGTGCAAGACGGCTTTGAGGCTTATATCTCAGGCATAACCACCAAAGAGGAACACCCTGAGTGGTTCACCGCCGATAAGGAAAAGAATGTATATGACTTCCTCACCTCCAAGAACCTGCCGGCAGAAATGACCGATGAGGACTTTACCGCCGTTATGGTATGGCACCGCGGTCTGGCAGTGCCTGCAGCACGCAACGTAAACGACGAGAAAGTGCTCCGCGGAAAACAGTTGTTCTCAGAACTCGGTTGCGACTACTGCCACCGTCCCACATGGACTACAGGCGCCGACAACCTGCGTGACCCCAACGGATTCTTCAAGTCACAAAGCGACATGCCCCGCTACCAGAACCAGAAGATATGGCCCTACACCGACATGGTACAGCACAAACTCCACATGGAGAACGACATCCGTACAGGTTGGTGCCGCACTACTCCTCTCTGGGGACGCGGACTGCACAAGAAAGCCACAGGCGATGCTTCCGAAGCACGTCTGCACGACACTCGTGCCCGCAACGTGATTGAAGCCATCATGTGGCACGGCTACAGCGAAGAGAGCGACGCCTACTATCCTACTCAGGAGTTCTACAAACTCCCCAAGGAAGACCGCGATGCTGTAGTTGAGTTCATCAACGCAATATAATATAGTTTAGAGTTGAGAGTTTAGAGTTTAGAGAAGTTTATAAGTATTCAGGTTGAGAGTTAAGAATTGAGAGAAGTTTATAAGTTATTAGCTGAGAGTTGAGGGTTGACAATTTTTCTCTCTGCTTTTTACCAATTAACTACTTTGAACTCTACACTAACCAACTTCTCTCAACTCTAAACTCTAAACTCTAAACTTTAATACTAATCAGATATGAAGTTTCTCCGCCCGCTTAGTTTCTCCCTCATGGGAGTCATTATCCTGCTACTGATTGCAGGCAGTATAACCGAACAACTTGCCGGCACCGAGGCAGCAGTCAGATATGTTTACTCTGCGCCATGGACTATTTGTCTGTGGGCAGCGGCAGTGGTATGCGCATTGGCGTATATGTTCACCGTCAGAATGTACAAGCATATCGTCACCTGCCTGCTGCATTTCTCGTTTGTCGTTATTCTGGGCGGAGCACTCATAACACACATCTTCGGCGAGCAAGGGCAGGTGCATCTGCGCTACGACGGCCAGCCGCAGGTTGAAGGCATCAGTCTGCCCTTCTCTGTCAGTCTCAGGAATTTTCATATCGACTACTATCCGGGCACCAATGCGCCTATGGATTTTGTCAGCGACATAGAAGCCGATGGCGTAAGCGGGCAGGTAAGCATGAACAACATCTTCACCCACCGCCATTACCGCTTCTATCAGGCGATGTTCGACTCAGACATGCAGGGTGTAACTCTGCGTATCAGTCATGACCCGTGGGGAATTGCAGTCACATACACCGGCTATGCTCTGCTTCTACTCTCCATGCTTCTGTTCTTCTTCCAGAAACGCACATATTTCCGTTCGTTAGTCGGGAAACTGCAGGGGGCGGAGCATATAGCGGTTGTGACGGTTCTGATTTTACTTGCCTCTGCCGGTTCTGTCTCTGCCAATACCTCCGCTCCACCCACTCTATACAAACCAACGGCTGAGGAGTTCTGCAACATGTATGTCTATTACAACGACCGTGTATGCCCCATGCAGACCCTTGCCCGCGACTTCACCGTGAAGTTGTACGGCAAACCCTCTTACAAGGGTCTGTCAGCAGAAGAGGTGTTCTGCGGATGGCTCTTCTTCTACGACCAATGGGCAAAAGAACCATGCATCAAGATAAAGGGCAAAGAAACCCGCCGACTGCTCGGCATTGAAGGCAAATATGCCTGTCTCAACGACTTCACGGGCAAGGGGCTCTACAAACTTGACGAAGCACTCCTCCGAGGTGACAAAAACGCCAAGGCTGCCGACGAGAAGTTCCAACTCATCAGCATGGTATGCACTGCCTCCATGCTGAGAATATATCCCATAGCCACCAACAATGAGTCAGCACAGAAGTCTGTAAGCTGGTACTCATGGGTTGACCACATGCCCAAAGACATCGCGGATGAAGACTGGAAATTTGTAATGGGCAGCATGGAGTATGTGTTTCTGTGTGTTGCCCGCAATGCCAACACAGAAGCGCAGGACGCCCTCCGCAAGATACGCCTGTGGCAGCAGACTCATGCAGGAGAGAAGAGTTTACCATCAGAAGCAAGGTTCAAGACCGAGAAGTTCTACAACTCTGCCAACTTCACCCGTCCTCTGGCTATGACGTTTGCCACTATCGGACTTGTATTGTTCTTTGTTTGCTGCATACTGACTGCAAGAGGCAAACGGCTCAACAGCTGGATCAACTTCACCTTCACCGGTCTGATGGCAGCCCTGCTGATGTATCTGACCCTGCTTCTGTCACTGAGGTGGGTTGTAAGCGGTCATGTGCCACTCAGCAACGGACACGAAACGATGCAGTTTCTTGCCTGGCTGAGCGCACTACTTACTGTCGTGTTCACCACCCGTGACATTTACTGGCAATACCACAACGGGCAAAAGTCGGCTGCAGGGTATCAACTGACGCTGCCATTCGGGTATCTGATATGCGGCATGACGCTGATGGTGAGCATGATGTCGCAGGCGAATCCGCAAATCACCAATCTGATGCCTGTACTGCAGTCTCCGCTGCTTACTCTGCACGTTGCAATAATAATGATTGCCTATTGCCTTCTCGCCTTCGTAATGCTTAATGGTGTGGCGGCATTTTTCCTGCGTGACAGCCGCGAACAACTGCAAACCATCAGTCAGATATTGCTCTACCCCGCCGTGTTCTGCCTTACAATAGGCATTTTCCTCGGAGCCGTGTGGGCAAACATCTCGTGGGGCAGATACTGGGGGTGGGACCCGAAAGAGGTGTGGGCACTGATAACAATGCTTGTATATTCCGCATTGCTGCACACCAATTCACTGCGTTTCCTGCAGAAGCCTCTTGCCTTCCACATCTACAGCGTGGTAGCTTTCCTGTTTGTGTTGTTCACCTATTTCGGCGTCAACTTCATACTCGGCGGACTGCACAGTTACGCATAGCGGTATTGTTAAATAATTATCACACAATCCTGTCTGTTTCACCAATGGTGCGGATATTTGTCTGACGATGAAGTCCGCATATAAATAATCTTTGGCATTACTATTGTTGCAATTGAACAGTAGTATAAATGCTGTCAACATTTATCACCCCTATTTTGCATATTACAAAAATTGCATTATCTTTGCAGACGGAAACAAACCAACATTATTTGCCAATGAATTAAACCACGCACTGACAGGCAGTGCAATGACATATTTTTGCAGCGTTTTTGCGTAATACTTGCACCCTTAAAAATAACTGGACACTATTTTTCAAGGCAAGTCAGATAACACAAAGAATCTGTACACCAATAATCAAAGCAAGGAATAGCGACAAGAATGCTCGTGCATTTGCACGGGCTTTTTCGTGGGTATTCTGCTTTGAGGGTACAGTCCAGTTAGTTTTCCCAAGGGTGCGGATATTCGTCAGACGATGAAGTCCGTGCTTTTTTGTATGTGCTTCATCACACTATAAAACAACATATCGCCGTACCATAATGGACCAACTTAAACGTTTCATAGATATTTATGTGCCAATAGAGTCATGCACGTTAAGATGTGATTATTGCTATATTACACATCATAGGCTGTTCAACAACAAACTGCCTAAGTTCAACTACGATGCTGATACTATTAGGAAAGCACTCTCTAAAGAGCGTTTAGGTGGAACTTGCCTGTTAAACCTATGTGCCGGAGGTGAAACATTGCTCGCTCCGGAAATGCCTCAATACATAAAGGCCTTGCTGGAAGAAGGGCACTATGTAATGGTAGTTACCAATGCAACTGTAGACAGGGCTTTCAATGAAATGGCGACATGGCCTAAAGATTTGCTGGAAAGACTATTCTTCAAGTTTTCATATCACTATATGGAGTTGAAGAAGCGTAATCTGTTTGACCGTTTCTTTAACAATATCAGAAAAATGCGCGATGCAGGAGCATCATTTACTTTGGAGTTGACTCCATACGATGATTTAGTGCCATATATAGATGAATTGAAACAAAAGGCATTTGAAGAACTTGGAGCGATTCCTCATGTGACTGTTGCCCGCGATGAACATTATATGGGAGTAAAACCGATACTTACCAAAATGACTCGTGAGGAATATCAGAAGACATGGAGTGTGTTTGATAGCAAATTGTTTGATTTCAAGTTTTCTATCTTCGGAGTTAAGCGCAAAGAATTCTGCTATGCCGGAGCATGGACAGGTTATCTGAATATGCAAACGGGAACTCTGATACAGTGCTATGGTTTCGGTTGGACACAAAATATTTTTGATGATATTGAGAAACCAATAAAATGGCGTCCTGTTGCCAACTGTTGTCAAGAACCACATTGCTTCAACGGACACTCATGGATAGGATTAGGAGCAATTCCCGAAATAGATGCTCCCACCTATGCAGAGATGCGTAATCGCGTGTGCATTGATGGTACGGAATGGCTTCAACCCAAAATGCATGCCTTTATGTCTCAACGCCTGTATGACAACAATTTACAAATTACCCCCCCCCCATCAAAATTTATGCCAAACTGCGTAATGTGGTGGTGGAAAATAAAGGTAAAATATATAGAAAAATCAAGAAGATGTTTATTAAAGTTCTGTCGTATAAACTAAAATGAAAGCGTCAGATAAAATACAACAATTGAAGAGTATAATTAAGCAACGGCTTGTTCCTTTGATTAATCATGATTATTGGCTTCTGGAAGTGCCTTATTATACCAATGTGGGTGATACGTTGATATGGCAAGGAGAGTTGGATTTTCTAAAGACATTGCCTTACAAATGCAAGGGAATGTGCTCATATTATTCTGCTGCACCTGAAAATATAAAACCTGATGATATAATCTTGTTTCAGGGCGGAGGGAACTTTGGTGATCTGTGGGATGCTCCTCAGCAATTCAGAATGGACGTAGTAAAAAAATATCCAAATAACAAAATAATATTCTTTCCGCAAACCGTCTGGTTCGAGCATGAAGAGAAACAGAAGGAATGTGCCGAATTATTGTCACATTCACCTAATATATCTATATGTGCAAGGGACAGTTTCTCATTTGACTTGTTAAATAAGCACTTCTCCAATAATATATTGCTTGTGCCTGATATGGCATTCTTTATCAATATGGACAGGTGGAGAAAAACCTACACTCCCAATGGCGATTTGCTTATAGAACGAAGTGATAAAGAACTTAAACAATATTCCCAATTAGAAGAGTTGTCAAAGCAAAATATCACAATTTCAGACTGGCTGCCATTCACGGAAAATAGTTGGCAAAAAACATGGTTACGCAGAACAAGAAAGTATTTGCCATTTATGTCTGATTGGTATGCCATGCATATATTCAGACCATATCTTATCAGATCAGGTATCAAATTAATTAGTTCTCATAAGAAGATATATTCCACCCGTCTTCACGCTGCGATATTGAGTGTCTTGCTCGACAAAACAGTTGACCTGACATGGTTTGACAACTCTTATGGAAAGAATTTGCACTTTCATGAAACGTGGCTGAATGACTTGGATGGTATAACATTCATCAGATAAAAAACACACGAAACTCAAGCTCCGTGCAAAAGACGTTCTTTGACATATTTCAAATAAAAGTAAATGGAAGCCCTGCTGCGTATCAAAAATATATGCCTTGCCAAAGGGATTTGAGAAAGTCATATACATAGACCAACTCAATATTGTCCTCTGTAGTTCGGGTAATCCTGTCAAGTGATACTAAAATCTTGCGGCAATCAGGATGTTCAGTAGCAAATGTGCGCAATCCTTTTAAGTGTTTGTTTTGCGCATCCTCTGTGGACTTAATCTCAATCGCACATTTCACATCTTTACTTACAGAATGGGCGATAACTGCATCTACCTCAACACCATCCTTTGTGCGCCAATAAGAAAGTTCATTGTCATTTCTTGTGTATCTGATATATGCAACTAACTCTTGAATAAGAAAATGCTCAAAAGCGTGCCCATATTCGGTTGTGCCTAAGACCACTTCTTTGCGATGTAAAAGATAATTGGTTATACCGATATCAAAAAGATAAAACTTGGGAGATTGAATAAGACGACGTTTCACTTTCTTTGTGTATGCAGGAATCAAATAGCCAATCAGAGTGTCTTCCAGAATGGAGAAATACTCTTTAACCGTGTTGGCACTTACCCAACAATCTGTAGCGATGTTGTTATAATTAACAATTTCGCCATCCGTCAATGCTGCAGCATCAAGAAAACGGGTGAAGTTATCCAGATTGCGAACCAATGCTTCGGCTTTTATTTCCTCTTTGATATAAACATCAATGTATGCAGAAAGAGGCAGATATGCATTATCCAACACATAATACGCCGGCAGCATACCATTGTTTAATGCTTTGTCAATGTTAAAATCAGGTATTTCGGCACTTACTAACGGATATAGATAACAAGGCAATGCACGCCCACCTAATGTGTTGTATCCCTTGCGACGCAGTTTTCGTGCACTACTGCCGCAAAGGATAAAATGGATGCCCTTTTGTGTGATTAGACGATGCACCTCATTGAGCAATAGCGGCACTTGCTGTATTTCATCAATTATTACAATAGTATTGCTGTCATGATTTTTATAGCGTTCATATAACAAAGCAGGTCGTCTGGAATATTGAGCTAATGTCAACGTGTCCAATAAATCAATATATTCCGCCTGCGGAAACTGCTGTAACAATAAGGTGGTTTTACCGGTTTGCCTTGCACCAAACAGGAAGATACTGGTCACAAGTTCATTTGGCAATTTATAATAACGTTCAAACATACATGTATGGGGTTAATAATAAATCCAAAAAGGTCTTTCATCTCATATTTTTTCGGACAAAGCCGCAATGCAACTTCGAATTTGTCTGCAAAATTCGCTGCAAAGGTACGAAAAGAAATGAAACCGCCAAAAGAAATTTTACTTTTTCGGAAAATATTTCCTGAAAGTTATAACTTTTGAGGAATTCATTTCTTAAAAGTTGCTTTTATTTGAAACATGCAAGAGTTTGTGAAGAAATAATGTATAATCAGTGCTTATGGAACGAAGGCTTAAAATATCCATCATCATTCCCGTCTATAATGTGGCGGACTATATCACCGATTGTCTGCAGTCGGTGATGCGGCAGACATATCAAGGAGCAATAGAATGTATCCTCGTGGATGATTGCGGGACGGATGATAGTATCGCCATTGCGGAGCAACTGATAGCTGACTACAAAGGGGTCGTCTCTTTCCGTATACTTCACCACGACCGCAACCGTGGTCTCTCTGCCGCCCGCAACACCGGCACCGCTGCCGCTTCCGGTGAGTATATCTTCTACCTCGACAGCGATGACTATCTCTCCGATGATTGCATCGAGGTGTTGACGAAGCCGCTACAAGAAAAAGAGTATGACATGGTTGTAGGGGATTATGAAACATTCGGAGGCGAATGTCTGTTATTTTTGAGCGCCAAGGAAGGTGAAAATGTCGGAAATACACTAAGAAATTCAATGTTGTGGAAAGAAATATACGTTATGGCATGGAACAAATTAATATCTACACAATTTATAAAAGAATTCGGCATCTTGTTCAAAGAAGGCATCATACACGAAGATGAATTATGGCATTGGTATTTGTCGTGTCTGATTAGATCTTGTTTCGTCATAAAACAAACAACGTTATTCTATAGGATTAGAGGAAACGGAATTATAGGTAATATTCAAACAAATTCAATTCAAGCTGCTATTTCAATGCGTAAAATCGTCATCGAGATAGTAGATACTCCTTGGGCAAATGTGGAAGCTTATCATCCTGCCATTAATAGTTATATCCTATATTTATATCAGAAAGCAATATCATATAGTTTAAAGAATGATTATAAAGAAATTAAAAGTTTCTATTATATAATTCATCACAAATGGAAATATAATCCGATTAAATTGTTTATCTCAGGAAAAATCAACCTCAGAGAAGTCAAACGACACCTGTATTTTGGATTACCATCATGGTTGGGTTGGATTTATTTACAAATAAAGTTTTTGAGAAACCGCTATCTTAACTAATTTGATTAACATGGGAAATAGAGATAAACAACCAACTCCATTTTTCTCCATTATCATACCTTTATATAATGCGGAAAAAACAATAGGACACTGTCTGGATTCCATTGCAAAGCAGAGTTATTGTGCTTATGAAGTTTTGCTTATAAACGATGGCTCTACTGATAAGTCAACGGACATATTATCTGATTATTCAGCAATTGACAACCGCTTAAAAGTATTTGAGCAGAAGAACCAAGGTCCTTCTGCTGCTCGCAACAAGGGATTAGACAATGCGGTCGGAAAGTGGATATTGTTTGTTGACGCAGATGATTATTTGAGGTCTGAGTCAGCATTATCCACATTATACAAAACGATTTGCAACAATGCAAAACTTGAGTTGGTATATTTTGCCGGCGAGGTGGTTTTACCTTCCGGGAAATGGAGTGACAAGTATATTCCAAGACTTTATAAAACAGGGTATGAATGTTTGGAAGAAAATTGCAACAATAATAAATGTATTGTTTTCGGAGCATTATATGTGCAATGCTACATGCGTAGCCTTATAGAAAAACACAAAATCAGATTTGCCGAAGACATCGTATATGGCGAAGACAGATTGTTTGTATGTCAATATTTCTTATTAGCATGCAGAACGATAGTATTGGACGATGTACTTTACAGTTATGTCATAACAGAGAATTCACTAATGAGAGATAAGGCGAAGTCGCACCGTGTCGCCAAAGACAATAGAGAAGTGGCATTACGAATAGAACAAACCATGAAACATTATAAATATACATCGCCACAGCTACAAAAATATATTCATGGGTTGTATTTGAGTGGAGCATCTGCTTTAAACAAAAGAGATTATAATTGGAGATTTATATTCCGCAATGCCTCCACATGGAAATTGAAAATAAAGGACATACTACTTTTTCTTGGGTTATATAGATATTGAGGAATTAATTATATTATTATGAGTGCACCCATTCACATCGTAATGACCCCTACGCGCAATGAGGCGTGGGTGATACGGGCATTTCTGGAATCCACTACCCGTTGGGCGGATTACGTGATTATCTGCGACCAGTTCTCGACAGATGGAACGCGAGAGATTGTAGAAGCCTACTCCCAACCTCTCTCTGAATGGAAAGGAGAGAAGACCAACTCAAAGCGAGCCAAGGTTATTCTCATTGACAACCCGAATACGGAGTTCAATGAAGCCGAGCGGCAGCGCATACTGGTTGCCAAGGCGCGTGAGGTGGCCGCCGGACGGGATACGCTCCTGTGGGGATTGGATGCGGATGAGATACTGGCAGCCAATGCGTTCAACACGGAGGACTGGCAGCGTATACTTAACTCAAAACCCGGAGCAGTGTTCTGGTTCCGATGGGCACAGCTCACTCATGACAGACAACATTATTACAATGTAAGAGACCCATATCCGTGGCTGTTTCATGATGACGGAGTAGAGCCGCACGGAAATTATGTACGGGAGATGCACTCGATGCGTATCCCTTATCCGTTGGACGAGCATGACATGACCTATGTCAAAGACTTCCGTGTGCTGCATCTTGGTCCGGCTCCGCTCAACAGGGTGCGTGCCAAAGAACGGTTCTATATGTTTGTTGACTGGCAGGTCAATCATCGTCCGCCTTATACATTGGGGCGCAGCTATATCGGCAGTAATGCTTATCCAAGAGAGCAGTTTGATTTGCCGGAGGAATGGATATATACGAAACAGAAAGACGGTTGGAGTTTATGGGATAATGTGGAATTGGATGAGCCGCATTGCTGGATGGATGACTACATTTACGAACGATTGGATAAGTTCCCTCAGAAAGCATTAGCGAAACTACCAATATGGACACAAGAGTTTATGTCGTATTATCATTTGAAAGACCCAAGACCATTGCACATAAAAATTATCCATCAATATTTGCAACTGACACTGCCATACAAAGAAAATATATTTGTCAGAATAATAGACAAAACTCTTAAATATTTGGTAAAACAATAACAAAGCAGAATATTATGTTCAAGTACACCAAACGACTGATTTCCAATATACGTTTTTATTGGAATGAGTTCAAACTGGAACTCCATGAAGACGATGAACTTGATGCTATCGAGATGCGTCATAAGGCTCCGATGGCAGGATTCGAGCATTCACAACAGAAAAAGAAAGAGCGTGAACTACGCATACAGGAACACGAAAAAGAACTGGCAGAAATAAAATAAGAACGCATTATTTTGAGTTAGTACTTCGTTCTACATATAGAGTCCATCACATCTTTTACTGACAGACACAAGACATTGACGCATAGACGTCAAACAAAAGGTCAGTTATTGTTATATCTTTGCACACACAAAGGACAACTGCTACTCCCGGCAGCCTACAAATAAATTACGACAATTTTCACTTTTTATTTGGTCAATTCAACAAAAAGCACTACTTTTGCGGTCGAATTTCAATTTTAATCCGATTGAAATCAAAAACAAGCGTATTTTTCTATTATATCAGACCGTCTTATGCCAAACAGCAGATTTATGGCTCTCACCAGTGCTTGGGAGCACCGCCCGCCTCAGACAAGCAGCACATGCGCATCGCTCGAAACCATCTTCGCAGAGAATGTGTTCACCCGCAAAATCATGAGCGAATATATTCCCGAGAACATTCTCTCACAACTTTTCGACGTCATTGACAACAACAAACCCCTCGGGCGTGACATCGCAGGCAGCGTGGCACTCGGTATGAAGAAATGGGCACACGAGCATGGAGCCACCCACTTCACACACTGGTTTCAACCGCTCAACGGAGGCACTGCCGAAAAGCACGAGTCGTTTATTGAGATTGACCACAAGGGCGGAGTGCTGGAACAACTGTCAGGCAACGAACTGTATCAGCAGGAACCGGACGCCAGCAGTTTCCCCAGCGGCGGACTGCGCAACACCTTTGAGGCACGCGGCTACTCGGCATGGGACCCCACATCACCCGCTTTCATCATTGGCGACACACTATGCATCCCCACCATTTTTGTGGCATACACCGGTGTGGCTCTCGACTATAAGACCCCGCTTATTCGTTCAATCGACGCAATTGACAAGGCTGCAACAGAAGTATGCAACTTCTTCGACAAGAACGTGAAACGCGTGCACGTCAACCTCGGTTGGGAACAGGAGTATTTCCTTGTGGACGAGTCGCTTTGGGCAATGCGTCCCGACCTTGTGATGACAGGTCGTACACTGATGGGGCACGCAAGTGCCAAAAACCAGCAGCTGGACGACCATTATTTCGGAACTATTCCCGAACGCGTATTGCAGTTTATGACCGAACTCGAGATAGAGTCGCACCGGCTCGGAATCCCGGTCAAAACACGCCACAATGAAGTCGCTCCCAACCAATTCGAACTTGCTCCGATCTACGAAGATGCCAATCTCGCCAACGACCATAACCAGCTGCTCATGTCGCTCATGGAGCGTATCGCCCGCAAGCACCATTTCTGCGTACTCTTCCACGAGAAGCCTTTCTCGGGCATCAACGGAAGCGGCAAGCACTGCAACTGGTCATTGGAAACCAACACCGGCATCAATCTGCTTTCGCCAGGCAAGAACCCCTACTCCAACCTGCAGTTTGTCACATTCCTCGTCAATGTGCTTATGGCAGTGCACGAGCACAACGGTCTGCTGAAAGCCTCCATAGCCTCTGCAGGCAATGCTCACCGCCTCGGAGCCAACGAAGCACCACCTTCTGTCATCTCCGTCTTTCTCGGCACACAACTTACAGCCGCTCTCGACGAGATAGAGAATGCCACCGCCGAGCAAGCCATTGTCATTAACGCCAAGAAAGAGATGAAGCTCGGAGTAGCCCACATTCCCGAGATTCTGCTTGACAACACCGACCGCAACCGCACCTCGCCCTTTGCTTTCACGGGCAACCGTTTCGAGTTCCGAGCCGTAGGCAGCAGTGCCAACTGTGCTGCAGCAATGCTGGCACTCAACTCCGCCGTTGCCAACCAACTGATAAACTTCAAAAACGAAGTTGAGTCGCTCATCAATGCAGGCGAACCGAAGGAGAAAGTGCTGTTCAAGATTATACAGCGCTACATCAGACAATGCAAGGCCATCCGTTTCGACGGCAACGGCTATGCCGAAGAGTGGTTACGCGAAGCAGAGAAGCGCGGATTGGACTGTGAGACCAGCGTACCGCTTATTATTGACAGATACCTCAGCGACTCAAGCATGAGAATGTTCACACAGACAGGAGTGCTCACCAAAGAAGAACTCCAATCAAGATGCGAAGTCAAGTGGGAAAACTATTCCATTAAACTGCAAATCGAGTCGCGTGTAATGGGAGATATGGTTATCAATCATGTTCTTCCTCCTGCAGAGAGATACCTTTCTGTTCTGCTTGATAACATCCTTAAGATAAAATCCATCTTCCCGGAGAATGAAGCAGAGGAGTTAACCAAGCAAGACCGCCAGTTGGTAAGAAAAATCAAAGAGCACATAAGCGCTATAATCAGTGAGGTAGACAGTCTTAAACTACAGCGCAAAACTGCCAACCATGAGCCTGACCTCAGACAGAAAGCCATCCTTTTCCACGACAACATCTTCCCCCTCATGGAGAGCATACGCCATCATGTCAATGCGCTCGAACTTGTGGTGGACGACGAACTGTGGACACTCCCCAAATACAGAGAACTGCTCTTCATAAAATAGCATATCTTAATCTGTATATGGCAAATATTGAGACTTCCGGTATTTCTAAAAAAATATTTGAATTTTTGTCTCGAAAACAGTTGCATGAACAAAAAAAATTATGTACCTTTGCAAGGTGATTCAGGACAAGGGGCGGATAATAAAAGGTTAAAAAGATTGTGTGGATTTACTCCATATTGGTACCCTGGTTTTTTTGATAATATGAAACTTAAGATGCTGATAGGTAGTGATTACAAGATAAAAGTATTGTCTTGTGTGTCGTGTGTCGGCTCTTGATATGAACAAAACTTTCCGCGCTGTGCTGTGGAAAGTTTTTTGTTAAATAACATACAAATAAAGACCTTACCGTGTACAGCAACGACAACATACGGAAATTTCCTGCATTCGCAGATCTGCACGTGCATTTCCGCGAGCCCGGATTTGCCTACAAAGAGAGCATTGCTTTAGGCAGCATGGCAGCTGCGGCAGGCGGGTACAGCGATGTGTTCACCATGCCCAATCTGAATCCTGTTCCCGACAGCAAGGAAAACCTCAGGGTGCAACAGCAAATCATAGATACCACAGCCGTCATCAATGTTCACCCATACGCCAGCATCACTATCGGTCAGCGAGGAGGAGGCGAACTGGTGGATTTTGCAGTGTTGGCACCGATGGTGGCAGGGTTCTCCGACGATGGCAGAGGTGTACAGTCGGAAGAACTGATGATGGAGGCTATGCGCAGATGCAGGCAGGCAGGATCGGTGATAGTGGCACATTGCGAAGTGGACAGCCTGCTTCACGGCGGATATATTCACGACGGGGAATATGCCGCAAGCCATCATCACAAAGGTATCTGCTCCGAAAGCGAGTGGCGCGAAGTGGAGCGCGACCTGATGCTTGTAGAACAAACCGGTTGCCGTTTTCATGTATGCCATGTGTCAACCAAAGAGAGCGTGAGTCTGATAAGGGATGCAAAGCGCAAGGGTCTGCCTGTCACATGCGAGACAGCTCCCCACTACCTGCTCCTCAACGACAGTATGCTTCAAGAATCCGGCAGTTGGAAGATGAATCCGCCTATCCGCTCCCGGCTTGATCAGGAAGCATTGTTAGAAGCTGTAGCTGACGGCACTATTGACTGCATTGCCACCGACCATGCACCACATTCCCAAGAAGAGAAACAGCGCGGACTCGAACACAGCGTTTTCGGAATAGTAGGATTGGAAACTGCGTTCCCGCTTCTATATACGTATCTTGTAAGAAAAGGCATATTGCCAATGGAGCGCCTTATAGAACTCATGTCAACAGCCCCCCGAAGAATAATGAATCTGCCGCAGGACGAGAGTTCATATACCATATTCGACCTTGATGCAGATTACCAGATAGACCCCGCAATGTTCTTTTCGAAAGGCAAAGCCACACCTTTTGCCGGATGGCATGTGAAGGGCAGATGTTTGGAAACGGTATGCAACGGCAAACAAGTATATAAATACACCCCTCAATGCAACAACTGAGATTTGACATATCACACAACGAGCCTCTCACAAGAGACATCTTCCGCATGTGGCTGATCTGCCGGAGCGAAGCCGGGTGCCGTGCTCTCAAGTCAGTGCAAGCCGGACAGTTTGCCAACGTATCAATCAATGGTTGTTTCCTGCGTCGTCCCATCTCGATATGCGACATCGACGACAGGAGAATATGCTTTGTTTACAAAGTGGTTGGCAAGGGTACTGCAGCTATGTCAGAGATGAAACAGGGTGAAGAACTTGACATACTGCTTCCGCTCGGTACGGGTTTCAATGCTGACAATGCCGGTGAGAGACCCCTGCTTGTAGGAGGAGGAGTGGGTGTCCCGCCATTGCTTCTGCTTGCCAGACAACTGATATCTGCCGGCAAAGAGACAACTGTTGTATTAGGTTTCAACACCAAACAAGATATTATCTTAGCCGATGAGTTCCGCAGTATGGGTTGCAATCTGACAATAGTCACAGTTGACGGCAGCGAGGGGCAGAAGGGATTTGTCACCAATGCATTGCGCCTGACAGATGCCGGGCACAACCATACATATTATTATGCCTGCGGACCTGTGGCAATGCTGAAGGCATTGCAGAAAGAGTTGGGCATATCAGGCGAACTGAGCATGGAAGAACGTATGGGTTGCGGATTCGGAGTATGCATGGGATGCACTTGCAACACACAGGACGGGGCAAGACAGGTATGCACCGACGGTCCGGTGTTCGACAGCAGGCAACTCATATTATAATACAGACACGCAGATGAACAGCAGACTCAACATATCACTTGGCAGACTCAGGTTGCAGAACCCGATTATTCCTGCTTCGGGGACATACGGATTCGGACTGGAATTTGCAAAGCTGTACGACATAAATTGCCTGGGAGCACTTTGCATCAAGGGCACAACCGTGCAGCCCCGCTATGGCAATCCCTCCCCGCGTATTGCAGAGACAGAGGCTGGGATGCTCAACTCGGTAGGACTGCAAAACCCCGGAGTTGACAAGGTTACAGCCGACATCCTGCCCCGATTAAGAGCCGTGTATCATCAGCCTATAGTGGCAAACATCAGCGGATTCTCAATAGAGGAATACGTACAACTGGCAAAGCAAATGAGCGATGCAGAACAGGTGGAACTGATTGAAGTCAATATATCCTGCCCCAATGTTCACAACGGCGGAATGGCATTCGGCACCGACCCTTCTGCTGCTGCCGAAGTTACTGCCGCTGTAAAGGCTGTTTCCGACAAACCGGTATTCGTGAAACTGTCGCCCAACGTGACTGACATCACCCGTATTGCCATCGCCTGCGAACAAGCGGGTGCAGACGGGCTTTGCCTTATCAACACTCTGCTCGGTATGCGAATCGACCTTCGCACACGCAAACCCGTACTTGCCAACAAATACGGAGGCATCTCAGGCTCGTGCATCTTTCCACTTGCATTGCGCATGGTCAACCAAGTGTCACGGGTATGCCAAATACCCGTGATAGGCTGCGGGGGTATAAGTACGGCATCGGATGTGATAGAAATGATGATGGCAGGTGCGAGTGCCGTAGAGATAGGCGCAGCCAATCTGACCGACCCCTATGTATGCATGAACATTATCAACGAACTGCCACAACTGATGGACAAACTGGGAATTGACAATCTTTCCGACATAATAGGTATAACCGCAAGATGAAAAACTACACCGCATACAACAACGTAATCATTGCCTGCGATTTCTCATCGGCAGAAAGAACGTATGACTTTCTGAAATCATTCGGCGACATGAGACCATACCTGAAGATAGGTATGGAATTGTTCTACGCAGAAGGGCCAAAAATAGTACGCGAATTGAAAGACATGGGATTCCCGCTGTTTCTCGACCTTAAACTGCACGACATACCCAACACTGTCAAGAAGGCCATGGCAGTGCTTTCTTCTCTTGATGTGGACATGTGCAACCTGCATGCTGCCGGCACTATCGATATGATGAAAGCGGCTATAGAAGGTCTTACTCGCAGCGACGGCACACGGCCTCTGCTTCTGGCAGTAACTCAACTCACTTCCACAAGCGAGGAGCGTATGCAGAAAGAACTGCTCATCAGCTGCAAGATGAGTGAGGTGGTTACCCACTATGCCCTCAATGCCATGCAAGCCGGTCTTGACGGAGTTGTGTGCTCTCCGCTGGAGGCACAGATAGTGAAACAAAAGTGCGGTCAGAAGTTTCTGACAGTGACGCCGGGTGTCAGGTTCGCCGAATCAGCCGTAAACGACCAGGTACGCGTAACGACACCTGCCATGGCGCACGAACTTGGTTCGGATTACATAGTTGTAGGCAGACCTGTTACTGCAGCCGACAATCCGCAAGAAGCATATATAAGATGCCTGAAAGAGTTTAACAATCTATAACATCAATATGGACAACACCTACAAACGACATATCGCCCTCGACCTGCTTAGCATTGGAGCCGTATTTCTCAGACCCGACGAACCTTTCACATGGGCGAGCGGTATCAAAAGCCCTATTTATTGCGACAACCGTCTCACATTGTCAGATATAAGGGTGAGAGAAGATGTGGAAAACGGACTGAAAATGCTCATCGAAGAGCATTATCCTGAAGCTGAGGTTCTTATGGGGACATCCACTGCCGGCATTGCTCACGCCGCCATCACTGCCACCAAACTTGCTCTTCCTATGGGTTATGTGCGTTCTTCACAAAAAGACCACGGGAGAGCCAACCGGATTGAAGGCAAACTCATACAGGGACAAAAGGTGGTTGTAGTAGAAGACCTTATCTCGACAGCAGGCAGTTGTCTGGAGGTAGTACAGGCATTGAGAGACGCAGGAGCCCAGGTGCTCGGAGTAGTCAGCATATTCAGTTACAACATGAAAAAGGGTATGGACAATCTGTGTGCCCGCAATGTTGCCAACTTCAGTTTGTGCGACCTCGACCTGCTGCTTGATGTGGCAGTAGAAAACAAATATATCCTTCCTTCCGACAAGAGCCGGCTGCTCCATTTCCGCGACAACCCTTCTGACGAAAGTTGGATGAGAAACTGACAACCCGACAAATCAACAACATAAACAATAACACCTATGCGACATCTGATTGACCCAACCGACCTCAGTGTTGAAGAAACCGGACAACTTCTTAATCTGGCAATCGACATTATCAACAACCGTCAGGCGTATGCCCATGTTTGTGACGGCAAGAAACTTGCCACTCTGTTCTACGAACCGAGCACTCGTACACGACTCAGTTTTACGGCAGCAATGATGGAGTTAGGTGGCAATGTGCTCGGATTCTCCGATGCACGCACTTCCTCTGTCAGCAAAGGTGAGACAGTGGCAGATACGGTCAGAGTGGTATCTTCTTTTGCAGATATCATTGCCATGCGCCACTTCAAGGAAGGTGCACCCAATGTAGCTGCACAATACTCGCGTATACCGATTATCAATGCCGGCGACGGAGGACATTCGCACCCCACGCAGACACTTACCGACCTGCTGAGCATTTTGCGTGAATTGGGGCATCTTGACAACCTTACTATCGGACTATGCGGCGATTTGAAATACGGGCGCACCGTACATTCGCTGATAAAAGCAATGAAACGCTACGACGGCACACGGTTCGTACTCATCTCACCCGATGAGTTGCGGTTGCCTGACTACATAAAGAACATACTGCCAAGCAACTTCATCGAAGTCAATACCCTTGAAGAAGCGCTTCCGATGCTCGATGTCCTGTATATGACCCGTGTACAACAAGAACGTTTTGCCAATCAGGACGATTACGAAAGACTGAAAGACAGTTTCATTCTTGACGCCAAGAAGATGACTCTTGCGCCCGAACACATGATAGTGCTCCATCCTCTGCCTCGTGTCAACGAGATAAGTACTGATGTTGACGAGGACCCGCGTGCAGCATATTTCCGTCAGGTAGGAAACGGCAAGTTCGTCCGCATGGCACTTATCTATACTCTACTCGGAAAAACAGAGGAACAGCCCAAGCGACTCAGAGTGCTGTCTCCCACCACACGCCGCTGCACCAACGACCGTTGCATTACTTTGTCAGAACCGGTTGTCAAACAATCGTACACCGATGAAGACGGAGTGGAGCGTTGTGCCTACTGCGACCATTGTTTGAGAAAAGACTAAACATACATAACCCTCTAAAAACAACTTACCATTATGTCACTCATCACAGAACGTATTGTCGGCGAAGGACTCACTTTCGATGATGTCCTGCTTGTCCCTGCCTATTCGGAGGTGTTGCCACGCGAAGTGGACCTTACCTGTCAGTTCACTCGTAATATCAAACTCAACATTCCTATCGTATCAGCGGCTATGGACACTGTCACGGAATCAAAGATGGCTATTGCCATTGCCCGCCAAGGTGGTATTGGTGTTATACACAAAAACATGTCAATTGAGCAGCAAGCGGCAGAAGTCAGAAAGGTGAAACGCGCTGAGAACGGTATGATTTACGATCCTATCACCATTAAACCCAACCAAGTGGTAGGCGATGCGTTGAAGATGATGAGAGACAACCATATAGGCGGTATTCCTGTTGTTGACGACAACAACTATCTGGTTGGTATTGTCACAAACCGCGACCTCCGTTTCCAAGTCGATCCGCTCAAGCCAGTCTCCGAGGTAATGACAGCCGAAGGGCTGATTACCATCAGCGATATGGCAAACACCAACGTGATTGAGATTCTTCAGGAAAACAAAATAGAAAAACTTCCTGTTGTTGATGCTGAAGGACATTTGGTAGGCTTGGTTACTTATCGCGACCTTGTCAAAGTTCAGGATTTCCCCAATGCATGCAAAGACAGGAAAGGGCGTCTGCGCGTAGCAGCAGGTGTAGGTATCACCGCGGATGCACTTGACCGTGTTGCCATGCTGGTAGCCGAGAATGTTGATGCCGTTGTTCTTGACTCCGCCCACGGACATTCTCTCAATGTGGTCAACACATTAAAAACCATAAAACTCAAGTATCCCGAACTCGATGTGGTAGTAGGCAATGTGGCAACTGCCGAAGCCGCCCGCTATTTAGCGGACAACGGAGCAGATGCTGTAAAAGTGGGTATAGGTCCGGGTTCAATATGCACTACACGTATAATTGCCGGCATAGGCGTACCGCAACTGACTGCTATTTTCGACACGTCAAAAGCGATAGAAGGCAGCGGGGTACCTGTCATTGCGGACGGAGGTCTGCGCTACTCGGGTGATATAGTGAAGGCACTTGCCGCCGGCGGCAACTGCGTGATGTGCGGTTCTATGTTTGCAGGTACGGAGGAGGCTCCCGGCGACACAATAATATACAACGGCAGAAAGTTCAAATCCTACAGAGGCATGGGCTCTATCGATGCTATGAAAGCCGGTAGTGCAGACCGATATTTCCAGGAAGGGGAAAACAGCGTGAACAAACTGGTACCGGAAGGCATAGTCGGAAGAGTACCATTCAAGGGCAGTGTCGAAGAAACAATCTACCAACTTATGGGCGGGCTTAGAGCCGGCATGGGATACTGCGGAGCACACAATCTCGAAGAACTTAAGCAAACACGCTTTGTCCGCACCACCGCTGCTGCCATGGCTGAAAGTCATCCGCATGATATCACCATTACCAGCGAGACTCCGAACTACACCCGTACATACTAACTCAGACATAACATGGATAAGATTCTTATAGCTGATTTCGGCTCACAATATACCCAACTCATAGCACGCCGCTTGAGGGAACTGAATGTATATTGCGAGATTTATCCTTACAACAAGGTTCCACAGCCTGACGACTGTGTGCGCGGACTGATACTCTCAGGTTCGCCGGCATCGGTCAGAGACAAGAATGCTCCACAGATAGACCTTAGCGCCTTCATAGGAAAGTCGCCTATACTCGGCATCTGCTACGGCGCACAATATTTAGCACAGACAAACGGAGGGCAAGTGTCGGCTTCGCCAAGCAGAGAGTACGGCAGAGCAATGCTCACGGTTGACGATACGGCCGATTTACTGTTGAACGGGATAGAGCTGCGCTCACAAGTGTGGATGTCGCATGGTGATACTATACAGATGTTGCCAAAGAATGCCGTGCAGATAGCCTCAACACAAGACGTAAAGAATGCAGCATACAGGTTTACAGACAATCCGGTATGGGCTATTCAGTTTCACCCTGAGGTATATCATACGGCTGAGGGGAGCAAGATACTGAGGAACTTCCTCGTAGGTATATGCGGATGCAGGCAAGACTGGACCCCACAGAATTTTGTGGAGCAGACAATAGTGAAGCTGCGCGAACAAATAGGCACAGACAACGTGATACTGGGGCTGTCGGGAGGCGTGGACTCATCGGTGGCGGCGATACTGCTGCAAAAGGCAATAGGCAAGCAGTTGCATTGCATATTTGTTGACAGCGGACTGTTGAGACAGAATGAGTTTGAACAAGTGCTCAGTTCGTACAAAGATATGGGTCTCAATGTGGTCGGCGTGGACGCTTCAGAGCGATTTTTCAGCGATCTGAAGGATGTAACCGACCCCGAACAAAAGCGTAAGATCATAGGTCGCGACTTTGTAGAGACCTTCAACGAGGCAGCATTAAAGATCAACAATGTACGCTGGCTTGCACAAGGGACCATCTATCCCGATGTAGTAGAGTCAGCCTCCGTAAACGGACCTGCCGCCAAAATAAAGTCGCATCACAACGTAGGAGGACTGCCCGAAAAAATGCAGTTGAAGATAGTAGAGCCTCTTCGTCTTTTGTTCAAAGACGAAGTGCGTCGCGTAGGGCGCTCTCTCGGTATGCCTGAAACGTTGATAGGGCGGCATCCTTTCCCGGGTCCTGGGTTAGGGATACGTATATTGGGAGAAGTAACACGAGAGAAGGTGAGCATATTGCAACAAGTGGACAAAATCTTCATTGACAATCTGCGCGCAGAGGGTTTGTATGACAAGGTGTGGCAAGCGGGTGCTATACTGCTGCCGGTGCAGAGTGTCGGTGTGATGGGCGATGAGCGCACATACGAGCGATGCGTGGCTCTCAGGGCTGTTTCCTCGGTAGATGGTATGACTGCCGACTGGGTGCACCTGCCATACGAGTTTCTCGCCAAGACTTCGAACGAGATAATCAACAAGGTAAACGGTGTCAACAGGGTTGTATATGACATCTCTTCCAAACCGCCTGCAACGATAGAGTGGGAATGATAGATTGATAATAGTTAATAGTTAATAGCGAATAGTTAATAGCGAATAGCTAATAGCGAATAGCTAATAGCGAATAGTTAATGGCGAATAGTTAATAGCGAATAGTTAATGGCGGGAAGCGACATATTGTCAAGTTTAGAGATAGCTAACACTTTGCTTGGAGTATGCTTACCGACGGCTTGACGATAAGGTCGGAAAAGCGACAAATTGATAAATATTCTTGAGACCAAAACAGAGTAATTCATACAGCTAAAACACATAAAGATTATGAAAGCAGGAGTTATTATGGGTTCAACGAGCGACTGGGAGGTGATGAAACCGGCAGTTGACACTCTCGAGCAGTTCGGCATTGAGGTTGAGCGAAAGGTTATCAGTGCCCATCGTGCACCGGAGGCTTTGTTCGAGTGGGCGAGCAGTGCAAAAGAGCGCGGGCTGAGCATAGTTATAGCGGGAGCAGGCGGCGCGGCGCATCTGCCGGGAGTGATAGCAGGTCTGACGATTCTGCCGGTGATAGGAGTGCCTGTGAGGAGCAAGACTCTTGACGGCCTGGACTCGCTGCTGTCAATAGTGCAGATGCCATCAGGCATACCTGTAGCAACAGTTGCCATCAACGGCAGTAAGAACGCTGCATTGCTTGCTGTGGAGATATTAGCACTGCAAGACAATGACTTGGAAGAGAGACTGATTGAATTCCGCAAACAACAAACCGAGGCTGTGCTTGCAGCAAAAATATGATAGGTATGACAAATAAGACTGCATACAGAGTATTCGTAGAGAAGAAGGAAGGTTTCAGGGTAGAAGCCGAGATGCTGCGTGAAGAGTTGTCAGAAAACCTGCAGGTAAACCTTTCTTCTCTGCGTCTTGTCAATGTATATGACCTGTTCGGATTCACGGAGTCACTGATGAACACCTCTCTGTACAAAGTGTTCGGAGAAAAACAGACCGACAATGTGAGTCTGCATTGCCCGATAGAGGGCAAGCAGTATGTGGCAACAGAATACCTGCCGGGGCAGTTTGACCAACGTGCTTCGTCTGCAATAGACTGCGTGCACCTCATTGACCCGCAGGCAGACATCAACATCCGCAGCGGCAGACTGATAATTCTTGATGACAATACCTCCGCCGAGACCATAAGTAAAATCAAACACTACGTCATAAACGCAGTTGAGGCGAGAGAGAAAGACATGTCGGTGCTCAGACAAACCGGCATTGCCGACAGCAAGCCTCTTGCCAAACTCAGCGGATTTTGTGAAATGAACCATGAGGACCGGCTTCATTTCATAAGCGAATGGGGACTGGCTATGAATGAGGATGACTTGTGCGAGGTAATCAGATATTTCAAGTCAGAAAAGCGCGAACCGACAGAAACCGAACTCCGTATTCTTGACACATATTGGAGCGACCACTGCCGCCACACCACCTTCACCACCGAATTACAGAGTATTTCCGTTGAGCCGTCGTTTATCAAACCTGATATTGAAGACACTTTAGGCAGGTTTCACTCCATTCGCCACAAACTCGACCGTACTGACAAGAGTCTGTGCCTGATGGAACTTGCCACCATCGGAGCCCGCTATCTGCGTTCTATCGGTTGCCTCAACGACCTTGAGCAAAGTGAAGAAAACAATGCATGCAGCATATTCGTGGATGTGGATGTTGACGGACAAACAGAGAAATGGCTCCTGCAGTTCAAGAACGAGACTCACAATCACCCCACCGAAATAGAGCCTTTCGGTGGTGCTTCCACATGTTTGGGAGGTGCCATACGCGACCCTCTCTCAGGCAGAGCATACGTATATCAGGCAATGCGTGTCACCGGCGCCGGCGACATCTGGCAACCCGTTGCAGCCACTCTTCAAGGCAAACTGCCCCAACAAGTCATTTCAAAGAAAGCAGCAGCAGGATACTCATCCTACGGCAACCAAATCGGATTAGCCACTACGCACGTACGTGAAGTCTATCACCCCGATTTTGTTGCCAAACGCCTTGAAGTAGGAGCAGTCGCAGGTGCGGTCAGAGTTGCCAATGTGAGACGTGAAAGACCCCTCCCGGGCGATGTCATTCTCATGCTGGGAGGCAGAACAGGCAGAGACGGTATAGGAGGGGCCACCGGTTCTTCCAAACAACATACCGCCACCTCACTCGACACTTGCGGCAGCGAAGTTCAAAAAGGCAACGCTCCTGTAGAAAGAGCACTACAGCATCTGTTCCGCCGGCCCGAGGTTACACGTCTCATAAAGAAAAGCAACGATTTCGGAGCAGGAGGTGTGAGTGTTGCTATTGGTGAACTTGCCGACGGATTGGAAATATGGCTCGACCGTGTTCCTGTGAAATATCAGGGTCTTAATCCCACTGAACTGGCTATCAGCGAGTCTCAGGAACGAATGGCTGTGGTAGTAAGTGCTGCAGACAAAACAGAGTTCTGCAAATACTGTGCAGAAGAAAACATTGAAGTCACTCATGTCGCCAATGTAACAGATAGTTGCCGCATGCGACTGATGTACAACTCTGAGGTGGTTGCCGATCTTAGCCGCGAGTTTATTGACAGCGCCGGAGCAAAACATTATGCAAGCGCAGCAATCAATGCTGTTGAAGAGAAGAATCCATTCCATCAGGAAATAGAAGGGAGAAATCTGACTGACAAGGTACAAACTCTACTCAGCAAACCCAATATTACAAGCGAGAAAGGTCTCATTGAAATGTTTGACTCCACCATAGGCCGCTCCACAGTATTGATGCCGTTCGGAGGCAGGACACAGATGACAGAGACGCAGGTGTCAGTTCAGAAACTGCCGGTGGAAGGGAATACCGATACAGCGAGCATTATGGCTTTCGGATATAATCCGTTTATCTCGGAGTGGAGTCCGTATCACGGTGCCGCATACTCAGTGGTGGAGGCATGTGCCAAAGTAGCGGCAGCAGGCGGAGACTACTCCAAAATGCGCTTTTCATATCAAGAGTATTTTGAGCGGATGAGTAGTGACCCCCATTCTTACGGCAAGCCTCTCAGTGCCTTGCTTGGCGCACTCAAGATGCAACTTGAACTGCAATTGCCCTCAATAGGAGGAAAAGACTCTATGAGCGGAACGTTTGAGCATATCAACGTGCCTCCCACACTTATTGCATTCGGAATTACGACAATAAAGACACAAGATGTCATATCACCTGAATTCAAACAAGCAGGCAACAGGTTATATCTGATTCAGCATAAGCCGCTACGGAACTATATGCCCGACACAGAACAACTGCAAAAGAACTGGCAGTGGTTACACGATGCCATACAAGACGGAATTGTTTGCTCGGCATACGCATTAGGCTTCGGAGGACTTGCAGAGGCTGTGAGCAAATGCTCGTTTGGCAATATGGTCGGAGCAAAGATTAATGTTGACAACGAACAACAGTTGTATGACTATTCTTACGGTTCTGTTCTTATTGAGGCAAACAAAGAAATTGATTACTCGGAGGCACAATATATAGGCGAGACTATCAACAAACCTGCTGTTATAATCAACAATGAGGAAATAGCCATCTCTACACTTTTAACAAGCAACTTCGAGCATTTCGCCAGGATATATCCGAAAACCTCGAGGCCCGACACTCCGTCGGTTGACATTGCCTGCCAAGATGCGGCGCCATGCGGGAGAAGATTCTCACCTGAAAAGACAGAGACTCCGAGAGTGTTTATACCGGTATTCCCCGGCACCAACTGCGACTACGACAGCGCAAAGGCATTCAGACAAGCGGGAGCAGAGGTAGAGACTATGGTTTTCCGCAACCTCACAGCGGAGGATGTGTTGGAGAGCATCGACGATATGCAACACAGAATAGACCAATGTCAGATACTGATGCTTGCCGGAGGATTTTCTGTGGGTGACGAGCCTGACGGGTCGGGCAAGTTCATTGCAAGTGTACTCACTAACGAGAAGGTAGCACATTCCATCCACTCCCTTATTGAGCGCGGCGGACTGATACTCGGCATTTGCAACGGTTTCCAGGCTCTCATAAAAAGCGGACTTCTGCCTTTCGGCAAACTTGGTGTGATAACCGAAGATTCGCCGACCCTCTTCCGTAACGACATCAACCGGCATGTATCACAAATGGTATCAACCCGTGTTGCCTCATGCAACTCGCCATGGCTCTACGGCTTCAGCGAAGGTGAAATGCATAGCATAGCAGTAAGCCATGGAGAAGGAAAATTTGTTGTATCAGAACAAATGGCACGCACACTTTTCCTTAACCATCAGGTGGCATTCCAGTATGCCGACCCGTTTACCGGACTGCCAACTATGCAGTCGCCATACAACCCTAACGGTTCTGCCTATGCCATCGAAGGTATAGTCAGTCCTGACGGACAGATACTTGGCAAGATGGGTCACTCAGAACGATTCGAAGAAGGACTCATGAAAAACATTGCAGGCAACTGCCGGCAATCCATATTCGAGAATGCTGTACACTATTTTCAACACAAGGAAATACAAACCAACTAATCTCAATAGTACAATAGAAAATAATAAATTTGACAGTATTATGGCTCAATCATACGAAAAAGCAGGAGTAAACCTGGAAGCAGGTTATGAAGTTGTCAAGAGAATCAAGCAACACGTCAGTTCCACCCAACGTATTGGTACAATGGGCAACATAGGTGCGTTCGGAGGCATGTTTGATCTCAGTCTTCTCAAAATGCAGGAACCTGTACTCGTCAGCGGGACAGACGGTGTGGGTACCAAACTCAAAATAGCTTTTGCTCTCGACAAGCACGACACTATCGGTATTGACGCCGTTGCCATGTGTGTCAACGATGTGCTTGCACAAGGAGCCGAACCTCTGTTTTTTCTTGACTATGTAGCACTCGGGCACAATATCCCCGAAAAAGTAGAGGCAATCGTGAAAGGAGTGGCAGAAGGTTGCCGGCAGGCAGGATGTGCTCTTATCGGCGGAGAAACAGCAGAAATGCCGGGCATGTACACCGATGGTGAATACGATATTGCCGGCTTCACTACCGGAGTAGTGGAAAAACAGAAACTGATTGACGGCAGCAAGGTGCGAACCGGCGATGTGCTCATCGGCATCAACTCTTCAGGAGTTCACTCGAACGGTTATAGTCTGGTGAGAAAGATTATTGCCGACTGCGGACTCAAACTTAATCAGACTTTTGAAGAGTTTGACGGTAATACGCTTGGTGAGACACTTCTTACCCCTACTAAAATATATGTTCGTCCGGTGTTGGATGCTATCCGCAAATTCGACATACATGGTATATGCCATATTACAGGAGGCGGCTTTGATGAGAATATCCCGCGCATACTCAAAGCCGGACAAGGTTTCTCGATAGATGAGGGAACATGGGAAATACTGCCCGTCTTCAAGAAACTGGAAGAATGGGGACATGTGCCTCACCGCGAAATGTATAATATATTCAACATGGGTATAGGTATGATAATCGTGGCCGACAAAAAAGACGCGGAAGGCATCATCAATACCATTGCCGGATACGGAGAAAAGGCACAAGAAATAGGCAAAGTAACAGAAGGTGCAAACCGTATCAATATCATCAATGCAAACTAATTATTTTACATACCACTATGGCAAAAAGAGCATTAGTCAGTGTTAGCGACAAAACAGGACTGGTTGAGTTCGTCTCAGGTCTCAAGCAGGCAGGCTGGGAAATAATTGCAACCGGAGGTACTCAGGCCTTGCTTGAACAGTCCGGCATCAAAACTATCGGAATAAGCGATGTTACAGGTTTCCCTGAGATCTGTGACGGGCGTGTAAAGACACTTCATCCAAAAGTACATGGAGCACTTCTTGCCCGCAGAAACAACCCTGCACATTTGAAAGCGCTTCAGGACAACGACATATCTTTCATCGACCTTGTATGTGTCAACCTCTATCCTTTCCGCCAGACGATAGCCAATAAGGATGTCACTCTCGACGAAGCTATCGAAAAGATTGATATCGGCGGGCCATCAATGCTCCGCAGTGCAGCCAAGAACTTTGAGAGCGTAACCGTTGTATGCGACCCTGCCGACTATCAGCAGGTACTTGAAGAAATCAGACTCAACGGTGATACATCACTCCAAACACGCCTCTGCTTGTCAGCCAAAGCTTACACTCACACTGCACAGTATGATTGCTGCATCGCCACATACATGCGTCAGCAGGCACAATTGCCCGAGAAACTGTTTCTTGAGTTTGACCTCAAGCAACCTTTGCGTTATGGCGAGAATCCTCATCAATCCGCCAATTTCTATTCTTCTGTTCAAGATATGCCCTATTCTCTTGCATCTGCCGAGCAACTGCAGGGCAAAGAGATGTCATATAACAACATCCAGGATGCCAATGCCGCTCTCAATATAGTTCGCGACTTCAAGAAACCGTTTTGCGTTGCTCTGAAACACATGAACCCATGCGGAGCTGCAGAGGCTGATGATATTGAAACTGCCTGGCAGAAAGCTTACGAAGCGGACAGTGTCAGCATATATGGCGGTATAGTTGCCGTCAATCGTTGCTTGACTGAAAAAGTTGCTCTGGGAATGAAACCTATCTTTCTCGAGATAGTAATGGCACCTGATTTCACACCCGAGGCTCTGCAGGTTCTTTCCTCAAAGAAAAATCTCAGAGTCCTGAAGGTTGACATGACTCCTTCGCAGCAGAAAATCGACCAATATGTAAGCGTTAACGGAGGATTGCTGGTTCAGCACCTTGACACCCAAACCGAGCAGCTGACTGCCGATATGTGTGTTACAAACACCACACCTGACGAACAAACACTTGCCGACTTGCAGTTTGCCTGGAATATCGTAAAACATGTGAAATCCAACGCCATTGTAGTTGCCAAAGACGGACAAACATGTGGCGTAGGTGCAGGGCAGATGAACCGTGTTGGTTCTGCCGAGATAGCACTCAAACAGGCTGCGGCATCTGCCTCCGGTTCGCATCTTGTTCTTGCCTCCGACGGATTTCTTCCATTTGACGACACGGTGGAAATGGCTGCACAATATGGCATAAAGGCAATAGTGCAACCCGGCGGAAGCATCCGTGATAACGATTGTATCAACAAAGCCAACGAAAAAGGTATATGCATGCTCTTTACAGGAGTCAGACATTTCAAACACTAAACTTACAAACTTACCAACCTATAAACTTACTAACTTAAGAACCATCATGAAGAAAACAGTACTTGTAATTGGTTCAGGCGGCAGATGCCACGCCATAGTGGATGCATTGCATAAATCGCCTTCTGTCGGTAAAATATATTGTGCCCAGGGCAATCCCGGTATTGCACAAACGGCAGAACCGGTTCCTATAAAAGAAACCGACATCCCGGCATTGCGCGACTGGGCTCTGGAGCACAATATCGATCTCACGGTTGTAGGTCCCGAAGTGCCGCTTTCACTCGGTATAGCCGATGAGTTCAGAAAAGCAGGTCTGAACATCTTCGGGCATACAAAAAGTGCAACACAGATTGAATCCAGCAAATCGTTCGCCAAAATGATAATGCAGAAGGCAAACGTGCCTACTGCATCTTATCGTCCGTTCGATGATTACAACGAAGCACTTGATTATGTCAGCTCCCGTCCGTTCCCGACTGTTATCAAGTATGACGGTCTTGCTGCCGGCAAAGGAGTGGTTATCGCAAACAACCTTAGTGAAGCGCAAACAGCCTTGCAGGATATGCTGTGTAACAACACTTTCGGTAACGACAAGGTAATTATAGAAGATTATCTTACCGGACCCGAATTTTCACTTATGTGCTTTGTAAGCGGCAGACAGGTTGCTGCCATGCCTGTTGCCCAGGACCATAAACGCGCTTTCGATAATGATGAAGGTCCGAATACAGGCGGAATGGGAGCATACACCCCGCTACCTTTCATTACTCCTCAAGACGAGCAGTTTGCCATTGAGCATATTATACAACCTGTTGCCAACCGGATGGCAGATGAAGGTTGTCCATTGTCAGGAGTACTCTACGGCGGACTCATGAAAACCGATAATGGCATTAAAGTCATTGAGTTCAATGCACGTTTCGGCGATCCTGAGACAGAGGTTGTACTGCCTTTGCTTGAATCGGATATCTATCCTATGCTTTTCAACGTGGCTACAGGCCGGCAGCTGCCTTCGCTCAATTGGAGCAAAAAGGCGGTACTCGGTGTAGTTCTTGCCTCCAAAGGCTATCCCGGACATTACGTCAAAGGTGCACTTATTACAGGTGCCGACAGTTTCGAGGGCATAATCTACCACATGGGGACCAAGTATGAAGGCAATCAGCTGCTCACCGCAGGAGGACGTGTTATGATGGCTGTTTCTATGGCTGATGACCTCAAGCAGGCACGCGACCATGTTTATCGGCAATTGCAACACATTCAATGTTCCAACCTCTTCTACAGAAATGATATAGGTCATTGGGCTTTGAACAGTAAGCCGGTTGTTCTCGACGGAAAACAAATGGCGCAGCAAATTAAAGACGACTTGCGTTGTCAAGTGCAGTCACTTGTCAGTCAGAACAAGCGAGTCCCTGCGCTTGCCGTCATACTCGTAGGAAACAATCCTGCAAGCCAAACCTACGTAAACGGGAAAATTAAAGCTTGCGCCTCAACAGGTATTCAGAGCCGTCTGGTTTCACTACCTGATTCTGTCAGCGAGCAGGAACTCCTTCAGCATATTTCATCTCTCAACCGGGATGACACAGTTGACGGCATTCTCGTTCAGTTGCCCCTACCCAAGCATATCAATACGGAAAATGTCATCAATGCCATCGCTCCTGAAAAAGATGTAGATGCTTTTCATCCCCTCAATGTGGCACAATTATGGAACGGTACCCCCAATCTTGTTCCATGCACACCGCGAGGCATCATGTATATGTTGCACAATCATAACATCCGTATTGACGGCAAAACAGCAGTAGTAGTGGGGCGTAGCAATATAGTTGGCAAACCCGTTGCCAAGCTTCTTCTTGATGAGAATGCGACCGTAATAATCGCTCATTCTCACACCGAAGATCTCGAATCTATCACCCGAATGGCAGATATCCTGATTGTTGCGGTAGGCAAAAAACATTGCATCGGACTGACGCATGTCAAACCAGGCGCAACAGTTATTGATGTCGGCATCAATCGTGATAGTGACGGCAAACTGTATGGCGATGTCAACTTCGATGAGGTTAAGACTATCGTATCTTACATCACACCGGTGCCCGGAGGAGTGGGACCTATGACCATTGCCATGCTGCTTGAGAATACACTGCAGTGCTATAAACAAAGAAATCATAATAACCAATTATAACTTCATTAAACCATATCTTGTTATGACACGTATTGGAACACCCCTTACCCCGTCTGCCACAAAGGCGTTGCTCTGTGGTTCCGGAGAATTAGGAAAAGAAGTAGCTCTCGAACTCCAACGCTATGGAGTTGAGGTGATTGCTGTTGACCGCTATCAAAATGCACCCGCTATGCAGGTTGCCCATCGGTCATACGTCATCAATATGCTTGACGCTGATGCCCTCAAAGAAGTTATACTGAAAGAACAACCGACTGTCATTATTCCCGAAGTTGAAGCCATTGCCACCCCTGCACTTATCCAGCTTGAGCAACAGGGATTCCATGTTATTCCTACCGCAAAAGCAGCTTTTCTCACCATGAACCGCGAAGCAATTCGCCGATTGGCAGCTGAGGAACTGCATCTGCCTACTGCCACTTACCGTTTTGCCGATAACTACGGACAGTTCATATCTGCAGTCAAAGAAATTGGTATTCCGTGCGTAGTCAAACCTATCATGAGTTCATCCGGACACGGACAATCCGTTGTCAAAACCGAAGCAGACATCGACATTGCCTGGCATTGTTCGCAAGAGGGAGGCAGAGCCGGTGCAGGCAGGGTCATTGTGGAAGGATTCGTCAATTTCGACTATGAAATAACTCTTCTCACTGTTCGTCATTCAGGTGGTACCACAATGCTTCGCCCAATCGGTCACCATCAGGTCAATGGCGACTACCGCGAGTCATGGCAACCCCAACAAATGAGCAGCATTGCCTTGCAGAAAGCTCACGATATAGCACTTGCCATTACTGATGCTTTGGGAGGATACGGGATATTTGGCGTAGAGATGTTTGTCTGCGGAGACAATGTTATCTTCAGCGAAGTGTCACCTCGTCCTCACGACACAGGTATGGTTACAATGATATCACAAGACCTGTCAGAGTTTGCCATTCATGCCCGTGCCGTATTGGGACTGCCAGTGCCTGAGATATTTTTCCGCGGACCATCCGCCTCAAAAGCTATCGTTGTAGAAGGCAATACTACTGAAGTTGTGTTCTCAAATATCGATGCGGTGCTTGAAGAAGAAGGCGTACAGATTCGTCTGTTCGGCAAACCCAAGATCGAAGGGCATCGCCGCATGGGAGTCATTCTGGCTACAGCCGATACTGTTGAGCATGCCCTCGAAAAAGCAGAACGGGCATACAAAAAATTGGATATCAAATGTCTGTAACAAACATCTACCAACATGATACAACGCTATTCACGCCCGCAAATGCGGCAGATATGGACTGAAGAAAACAAGTTCAACGCTTACCTTGAAGTAGAACTGTTGGCAGCCGAAGCATGGTCAACTCTCGGAGTTATTCCTGAAAAAGACATACGCCTTCTTCGGCAAAATGCCCGTTTCGATGTCAATCGCATTCACGAAATCGAGGAAATCACTCACCATGATGTAGTTGCCTTCACCCGCACCGTCAGCGAGTCTCTCGGAGAGGAGCGCAAATGGGTTCACTACGGACTGACATCTACCGATGTCGTTGATACCGCTAACGGATATCTGCTTCGCCAGGCAAATGCTATTCTGCGTCAGGATATTGCAGATTTGCAGAATGTCCTGAAACAACGTGCTTTAGAGTTCAAATATACACCTGTCATCGGACGTACTCACGGTATGCATGCCGACATCACTTCTTTTGGTCTTAAATGGCTGTTGTGGCTTGAAGAAATCAAACGTGACTTCTCCAGGTTCGAGATGGCAGCCAAAGGCGTTGAGGCCGGAAAACTGAGCGGCGCTGTAGGCAACTTTGCAAATATTCCTCCCGAGATACAAAACTATGTTTGCTCCCATCTCGGCATTGAGTCTGTTCATATTGCCACACAAGTTCTTCAGCGCGACCGTCACGCTTTCTATCTGAGTGTCCTTTCTCTTATTGCATCAACTCTCGAGCAGATAGCTCTCGAAATACGTAACATGCAGCGTCAGGAAGTACGCGAAGTTGAAGAAGCATTCAGCAAAGGGCAGAAAGGTTCTTCCGCTATGCCACATAAACGCAATCCGATTGGAAGTGAGAACATTTGCGGTTGCGCCAGAGTAATGCGCGGATACATGCTTACCGCCAACGAAAACATAGCCCTCTGGCACGAGAGAGACATCTCCCACTCTTCTACCGAGCGTATCGTTTTGCCCGACGCAACAATGCTTCTCGACTACATGATTGTCCGGCTTACAGGCATTCTCCGCAATCTTGTCGTTTATCCTGACAATATGCTGAAGAATATTTATCTTACTCACGGGGTCATATTCTCACAAAGAGTCATGAATGCTCTTATTGCCAAAGGATTGGTGCGTGAAACGGCTTACGATATGGTGCAGCCTCTCGCTATGCAGACACTCATGAACGGAGGAGAGTTTGCAGAACACGTAAAGAATTGTTCGCAAATATGCCAATATCTTACAACCGATGAAATCAATAACTGCTTTACGCTCGACTACTACATGCACAATGTTGATTACCTGTTCGGGCAATGCAGTGTAAGTGACTGAAATCATTAATATATAAAACCATACATATATGAAAAAAATGGATGTAGTACTTGGTCTTCAGTGGGGTGACGAGGGCAAAGGAAAAATAGTAGATGTGCTCACTCCGAATTATGATGTTGTGGCACGTTTTCAGGGAGGACCCAATGCAGGGCACTCTATCTGCTTTCTTGACAAGAGTTTTGTCTTGCACACAGTTCCTTCCGGCATCTTCCGCACCGATGCATTGAATATCATTGGCAATGGTGTCGTCATCGACCCTGTCATACTCATGGAAGAAATCCATGCTATCCGTCAAATGGGAGTTGATGTGCGTTCGCATCTTCTTGTTTCCAAACGCGCTCATCTCATTTTGCCTACCCACCGTCTCCTTGATGCCGCTTCTGAAAAAGCCAAGGGGCAGAAAAAAGTCGGCACCACAGGCAAAGGTATAGGTCCGGCATATACCGACAAAGTTGCCCGCACCGGTCTCAGAGTAGGCGACATCCTTCGCACTGATTTTCTTGACAGATATCACGCTTTGTTTTCCGGGCACCTCTCTGCACTGGGACTTACCCAGCCCGTTGACGACTCCGAATGGCTCAACGCTGTCGGACAACTCAAACAATTGCAGATTGTTGATAACGAGGTTGTAGTCAACCAATGGTTGCGTGAGGGTAAGACCATTCTTGCAGAAGGGGCTCAGGGCTCGCTGCTTGACGTTGACTTTGGCTCTTATCCTTATGTCACTTCGTCCAACACCTTGTGCGCAGGGGCTTGTACAGGCCTCGGAGTTGCACCTGCTCATGTCGGCAACGTATATGGCATCTTCAAAGCATATTGCACCCGAGTCGGCTCCGGACCGTTCCCTACCGAACTGTTTGACGAAACAGGCGATTTGCTCCGTCAGATAGGGCATGAATACGGAGCCACTACAGGTCGCCCCCGTCGATGCGGATGGCTTGATCTTGTAGCACTCAAATATACTGTCATGATGAATGCCGCAACCCATCTTATCATGATGAAAAGCGATGTGCTCGACCGGTTCGAAACAATCAAAGTTTGTGTGGCTTACAAAACAAAATCAGGAGCCACTATCGACTATTTCCCTTTCGATGCCGATGAAGAAGGTATTGAACCTGTTTACAAAGAATTCAAAGGTTGGAATACCGACATCACATCATGCCGCAGTTTCGAGCAGTTGCCCGTTGAACTCAAGCAATACCTTCTCTTTATAGAAGAACAGACAGGAGTTAAAGTGCACATTGTTTCTGTTGGTCCCAACCGCGACGAGACAATAGTAAGATAATCTATTCGGTAGAACCCTTTACCAACATGGAAACTATCAAACACGAGTGTGGCATAGCCATGATCAGGTTGCTCAAACCTTTATCCTATTTCCAGCAGAAATACGGCTCTTGGACCTATGGGCTCAACCAACTCTATCTTATGATGGAGAAAGAGCGTAACCGCGGGCAGGAAGGAGCAGGTCTTGCATGCCTGAAGATGAAGGCTCAAGCAGGTGAAGAATACATGTTTCGCGAGCGTGCAGAGGGCAGCGGAGCTATCAACGATATTTTCGATGCTGTCAATGTAAAAATCAACAGTTACTCCCAAACGCTGTCAGATGCCGACTATGCCGAGCGCTATATTCCTTTCGCCGGTGAGATTTATCTGGGACATCTGCGCTATTCCACCACCGGTAAAAACGGGTTGTCATACGTTCATCCTTTCCTTCGCCGCAACAATTGGCGTGCACGAAACATCTGCCTTTGCGGCAATTTCAATATGACCAATGTTGATGAGATCTTTGCCGACCTCACCTCCAAAGGGCAACACCCCAGAATATATAGCGACACTTATATCATTCTCGAGCAAATCGGTCACCGCCTTGACCGCGAAAGCGAACGTCTCTTTGCTCTCGCGCAGCAGAACGGCCTGCAGGGTATGGATATAACACGGTTCATCGAAGACAATATCTGCATTGAAAATATTCTCAAAGAGGCAAGTGCTATTTGGGACGGAGGATATGTAATATCAGGAATGACGGGTAGCGGAGAGGCCTTCGCCATGCGCGACCCATGGGGCATACGCACTGCATTCTACTATGCTGACGATGAGAAAATAGTTGTTGCCAGCGAACGACCGGTTATACAAACTGCTTTCAATCTCGAAGTCAGCGATGTTCACGAACTGCAACCCGGACAGGCCATTGTCATCGGACAAAACGGGCAATGGCGGCTGAGCAGGATTCTGCAGCCCGCCTCCCATATCACGGCATGTTCTTTTGAAAGAATATACTTCTCCCGCAGCTCCGATGCCGACATCTACCTCGAACGCAAAGCCCTCGGACGCAATCTGATGCCACAAATACTTGAAGCAATCAATTACGACATCGAAAATACCGTTTTTTCCTTCATTCCCAACACTGCCGAAGTGGCTTTCTATGGTATGACCGAGGCTATCGAGCAATATCTCTGCCAAAACAAACTTAAGCAGATTCTCGCTCTCAACAGGATGCCTACCGAGGAGGAGACACAGGCCATTATGAGTTGCAGGGTACGGCGTGAAAAAGTGGCACACAAAGATATCAAACTTCGTACATTCATCACAGAGGGTAAAAGCCGCAACAATCTTGTTGCCCATGTTTACGATATTACTTATGGTTCGCTCCGACCGGGCATCGACAATTTAGTCATCATTGACGACAGTATCGTGCGTGGCACCACACTCAAGGAGAGTATCATCCGCATTCTCGACCGTCTCCATCCAAAAAAGATGGTGCTTGTATCTTCCTCTCCGCAAATCAGATATCCCGACTACTACGGAATAGATATGAGCAGTATGCACGAGTTCATTGCATTCCGTGCCGCAGTCGAGTTGCTGATTGAAAACGGGCAATGGGACTATATCAACGATATTTATCTCAAGTGCATTGCCCAGCGTCAACTCAAACCCTCGCAGATGGTCAATTACGTGAAAGATATCTACTCGCCTTTCACCGCCGACAATATATCGCACAAAATGGCACAGATGCTCCGCCATAATGACGTGACATCCGAAGTGCAGATAGTCTTCCAGTCTCTGGAAGGACTCCACAATGCCTGTCCTGACCACAAGGGCGACTGGTACTTCACCGGCAACTATCCCACTCCCGGCGGTGTCCGCCGAATCAACGAAGCCTTCATAAGTTATATTGAAGAAACCTATTACGACAAAACACAACAATTATAAACAGCACTCTATATGTCTCAACAACGCAAGATGACGCTCCGCCTCGACAATGGAATATGCTTTCATGGCGAGTCTTTCGGATACGAATCCTCCACTGCAGGCGAAGTCGTATTCAACACTGCCATGTGCGGTTATCCGGAGAGTCTGACCGACCCCTCTTATGCCGGACAAATGCTGGTCCTTACCTATCCGCTCATCGGCAACTACGGAGTACCTGACTTCTGCATACAACCCAATGGATTAGCCCAATTCATGGAAAGTGAGAGAATACATGTCAAAGCTCTTATAGTCAGTTCCTACAGTGGCAACTACAGCCATTGGAATGCCACTGAGAGTTTGTCCGACTGGCTCAAACGCGAACATATTCCCGCCATCACCGGCATCGATACCCGCCAACTGACTATGATTCTGCGCGAACATGGTGTCATGACCGGCAAACTGCTTCTTGACGATGACCCGCACGATGTCGAAGATGCACAATATGAAAACGTCAATTTTGTTGAGCAGGTCTCATGCAAACAAGTCATCCGCTATCAAGAGGGAGCAGGAAAAAAAGTGATATTGCTTGATTGCGGCGTCAAGCATAATATCATTCGTCATCTGCTTCAACGCCAAGTCGAAGTCATCCGCGTTCCTTGGGATTACGACTTCAACCAACTTCAGGCTGACGGGCTCTTTCTCTCCAACGGACCCGGCGATCCCAACACTTGCCAAGCCGCTGTCCATAACATACGCACTTTTCTCTCTTCCCGTCAGGTTCGGCCGTTAATGGGTATTTGCATGGGAAACCAACTCTTGGCTAAAGCAGCCGGAGCAGAAGTTTATAAACTCAAATACGGACATCGCAGTCACAACCAACCGGTCAGAATGGAGGGCACCAACCGCTGTTTCATCACCTCACAAAACCACGGATACGCTGTTGACCAACGCACTCTGCCTTCCGACTGGAAGCCATATTTCACCAACATGAACGACCTGTCCAACGAAGGCATCCGCCACACCATGCGTCCATGGTTCTCCGTTCAGTTCCACCCGGAAGCCGCCAGCGGACCCACCGACACCGATTTTCTGTTCGACGATTTTGTTTCACTTCTCTAATTCTCTTCAACCGACATGAAACTCAACAATCTGAAAAAAGTATTGGTTTTAGGCTCCGGGGCATTGAAAATAGGAGAAGCCGGAGAGTTCGATTATTCCGGTTCGCAGGCACTCAAGGCCCTGCGGGAAGAAGGCATTGAGACTGTACTTATCAACCCCAATATCGCCACGGTGCAAACCAGCGAGGGAGTGGCTGACCACATATATTTCCTGCCCGTTGAAGCCACCTTCGTCGAGAAAGTTATCAACAAAGAACGCCCCGATGGTATTCTGCTGTCTTTCGGAGGGCAGACTGCACTCAATTGCGGAGTGGAGTTGTTCAAAAAAGGAGTATTCGAGAAATATGGTGTTGAAGTCTTGGGTACACCCGTTCAGGCCATTATCGACACCGAAGACCGAGAACTCTTTGTCAACCGACTGAGCGAAATCGATATAAAAACCATCAGCAGCCAGGCTTGCAGCAATATCAGTCAAGCCAAAGAGGCTGCCGACAGCCTCGGCTACCCTGTCATCTTGCGTGCTGCTTACGCTCTCGGGGGACTCGGCTCAGGATTTTGCGATAACGAGCAGGAACTCCTCCAACTGGCGGAGAAAGCTTTCTCTTTCTCTCCGCAGGTACTTGTCGAGAAAAGCCTTCGCGGATGGAAAGAAATAGAATATGAAGTAGTGCGCGACCGCTACGACAATTGCATCACAGTCTGCAACATGGAGAATTTCGACCCGCTCGGTATCCACACCGGAGAAAGCATCGTCATCGCTCCTTCCCAAACTCTCACCAATGCCGAGTACCACAAACTGCGCGAACTGGCAATCAAAATCATTCGTCATATCGGTATCATTGGAGAATGCAATGTCCAATATGCTCTTGACCCCAACTCCGAAGACTATCGCGTCATTGAAGTCAATGCGCGCCTCAGCCGTTCTTCTGCACTTGCCTCCAAAGCAACGGGCTATCCGCTCGCTTTCGTTGCAGCCAAACTCGGGTTGGGATACGGACTCTTTGAACTCAAAAACTCTATCACCAAACTCACCTCAGCATTCTTCGAACCTGCTCTCGACTATGTGGTCTGCAAGATGCCGAGATGGGACCTGGGCAAGTTCCGCGGAGTGGACCACCAACTCGGTTCGTCCATGAAGTCAGTGGGAGAGGTTATGGCTATCGGTAGAACTTTCGAGGAAGCACTGCAAAAAAGCCTTCGAATGATAGGACAAGGTATGCACGGTTTCACCGACAACAAAGATATCCATATTGACGATATCGAGAAAGCACTCCGCACTCCTACCGACAAACGCATATTCATCATTGCCAAAGCCCTGAAAAACGGCTATAGCATTGAGCGTATTCACCAACTTACAAAAATAGACCTCTGGTTCTTGCAGCGCCTGCAGAATATCTATGACACCGACAATGCTCTCAGCAGGGTCGATTCGCTCAACCGGCTTAGCGTCGAACTCCTTCGGCAGGCCAAACGCCAAGGCTTCTCCGATTTTCAGATTGCACGCGCTCTACGTCTTGGCAAACAATATTCCATGGACAAAGCTGTTCTCCTCGTCAGAGCACGCCGCAAGCAACTCGGAGTCGTTCCTTACATCAAACAAATCGACACTCTTGCTGCCGAATATCCCGCTCAAACCAACTATCTGTATCTGACCTACAATGCCGTTGCCAGCGACATTGAGCCGCCTCACGACAACAAGACAATCGTTGTTCTCGGCTCAGGTGCTTACCGCATAGGCTCTTCTGTCGAGTTCGACTGGTGCGGCGTGCAAGCCCTGCAGACCATACGACAGAACGGTTACAACGGGGTAATGATCAATTATAATCCCGAAACCGTCTCCACCGATTACGATATGTGCGACCGACTCTATTTCGACGAACTGACTTTCGAACGAGTGCTCGACATCATGGAGGCAGAAAATCCGAAAGGAGTTATTGTTTCCACCGGCGGACAGATACCCAACAACCTCGCTGTCAAACTCGACGAGCAGAACATTCCTATCCTGGGAACCACCGCCCGTAGCATCGACAATGCTGAAGACCGCGACAAATTCTCTGCTATGCTCGACCGCATCGGCGTTGACCAGCCCGAGTGGAGTGCGCTCACCTCTTTGGACGATATCCACCGCTTTGTCGGGAAAGTAGGGTTCCCTGTCCTCGTACGCCCGTCATACGTGCTTTCTGGTGCTGCCATGAATGTCTGCTCTTCCGAAGCCGAACTGCAGCATTTCCTCCAACTGGCAGCCGAAGTAAGCAAAGAGCATCCTGTTGTTGTCAGCAAGTTTATGGTCAACACCAAAGAAGTGGAGATGGATGCCGTCGCCGACAAAGGCGAAATCATTGCGTATGCTATCAGCGAGCATGTCGAGTTTGCCGGAGTCCACTCAGGCGATGCCACCATCATGTTCCCCGCACAGAAACTTTACGTTGAAACCGTACGCCGCATAAAAAAGATTTCAGGTCAGATCGCACGCGAACTCAACATCTCCGGACCTTTCAACATTCAGTATCTTGCACGCGACAACGAAATAAAGGTTATTGAGTGCAATCTGCGTGCTTCACGCAGTTTCCCATTTGTCAGCAAAGTGCTTAAAATCAATCTTATCGATATTGCAACGCGCATCATGCTTGGTTTGCCTGTGCAGAAACCGCACAAGTCGCTCTTCGATTTCGACTATGTGGGAGTCAAAGCCAGTCAGTTCTCCTTCAACCGCCTGCAGAACACCGACCCTGTACTCGGTGTCGATATGTCGTCAACGGGTGAAGTCGGTTGCATCGGCGCTGACGCTTCTTCTGCGCTTCTCAAAGCTATGCTTTCCGTCGGAATGCGTGTGCCTCAGAAGTCGGTTCTCATCTCCGCCGGCGACCCCAAAGACAAGGCTTCTATGCTTGAGCCTGCACGACTGCTACAGAGCAAAGGATTCCAAATCTACGCAACCAAAGGCACCAGTTCTTTCCTCTCTGCCTATAAGATTCCCAACACGCGGGTCTATATGAACGATGAAGACGGCGGCCCGAAAGTGCTCCAGATGTTGCACCAAAAGCAAATCGACCTCGTCGTCAGCATTCCCAAAGTGGTAGATACCGAGCATATCGACAACGGCTACAAAGTAAGACGTGCAGCAGTCGATCTCAATATCCCGCTCATTACCAACGCCCGACTCGCAGGGGCTTTCATCAATGCTTTCTGTTCCATCTCTATCGATGACCTCGATATACTAAGTTGGGAAGAACTCAAGTAATCGTCAATTCATCAAACAAACAGTAATTTGTAAACCCATAAACAGCCAATCCCTATGGTTTCTCTTACTTCTACCGATTTCATGCTCCCCCGTCAAACTGCCGTTTACCACGGCAAAGTGCGTGACGTCTATTTCCTCGAAGGCGACCTGCTTGCCATGGTCACCACCGACCGCATCTCCGCCTTCGATGTCATTCTCCCGAAAGGAATTCCTTTCAAAGGACAGATACTCAACGGCATTGCCAACAAGTTTCTTGACCTTACATCCGACATCGTACCCAACTGGAAACTCCTCACACCCGACCCTATGGTTACCATCGGACTCCGTTGCCAAGGCTACCCTGTCGAGATGATTGTGCGCGGATATCTGTGCGGCTCGGCATGGCGGGCATATAAAAACGGAGCACGCGAGATTTGCGGAGTACGTCTGCCCGACGGTATGCAGGAGAATCAGGCTTTTCCCGCTCCTGTCATCACTCCTACGACAAAAGCGGAAATAGGCGAACACGATGCCGACATCTCACGCGAAGAGATTATAGCCCGCGGACTCGTTCCTGCCGATGAGTACGCGCAGATTGAGCAATATGCCCTCAGCCTCTTCCGCCGCGGACAAGAGATTGCCAACAAGCAGGGACTCATACTCGTTGACACCAAATACGAATTCGGAAAACACAACGGCACCATCATCCTTATGGACGAAGTCCACACGCCCGACTCAAGCCGCTACTTCTATCTTGATGAATATGAAGAGCGTTTCCGTCAGGGCATGCCGCAAAAACAATTGTCCAAGGAGTTTGTGCGTGAATGGCTTATGCAAAACGGGTTCCAGGGGAAGGCCGGTCAGCAAGTGCCTCCCATGACCGACGATATAGTTGCCTCTATCACCAACCGCTATATCGAACTCTACGAACACATTACCGGAGAATCATTCTGCTGTGACAACGCTCAACTCACAGAGCAGCAGTTGTCTCAGCGTATTCAGACAAGCATCGTGGAGGCTATTGCAAAGTTGTAAATCGCAGTCTTTCGCTGCATTCCACACTTGTCTTTATTATCTCTACCGTACCCTCTATTCCGAAGCGCGAGGTGTTCAGGCACAAGTCATAACAATTGCCGTCACCCCATCGCTTACCGGTGTAGAAGTTATAGTAGTCACTGCGGCGGCGGTCGGTTTTCTCTATGAAGGCGGCCGCCTCTTCTTCTGTCATACCTTCTTTCTTCATCACTGTTGCCACTCTGTCCTGCATATCGGCACTCAGAAACACTGTAAACAGGTCTTTTCTGTCTCGCAGTATATAGTCTGCCGCTCTGCCCAAAAACAGGCAATCTCCCTCTTCTGCCAGCTGGCGTATGGTATCGCTTTGAAACTGGAACAGTTTTTGTGTGTCAGTTTTCAGTGCGAGTGTGAAAAGGTTGTAGTGCTCATCGGCACGGAGAAACAACTCATCGGCAATGCCGCTCCTGCGTGCAGACTCCAGAAGCAGTTCTTTGTCGAAATACTTCAACCCGAGTTGCCCGGCCAATATTTGGCCTACCGTCCTGCCCCCTGCTGCCAGTTGACGCCCTATCGTGATTATCATGGTGATTGACAGTTATCTGTTATTAGTTGACATTTCGCTTGCAAAGGTAAGAATAATTTTGTAATTTCGCACGCTCTAATGGAAAAATTGTTTACTCGCATTATGAAAAAAACATTCATCATATCTCTCTTGGCAGTCGCTGCTTCGGTTTTTGGACAGACTGCTCTTGACAAATTTCTCAGCAATCCCGCCCTGCAGAATGCCAATGTAGGCGTGTGCGTCAGAAATCTCTCTACGGGCAAGGTCATAGCTGATTCGCGCTCCGCCTTCGTCATTCCGCCCGCATCCACACAGAAACTGCTCACCACCACCACCGCGCTCGAACTCCTTGGCAGTGATTTCCGTTTCTCCACTTATCTGGAAACCGATTCCACCATCGTGGGCGGGGTTCTGCTCGGCAATCTCTATATAAGGGGTACCGGCGACCCTACTCTCGGTAGTCAGAAAATAGGCGACCAGATGTTCCTCTATCGTTGGGTACAGGCTCTCAAGAAGAAAGGTATACGCGAGATTCGCGGCAACATCATAGCGGATGTCAGTTTCTTCGATGGCGATGCCGTCAATCCTCAGTGGATATGGGAAGATATCGGCAACTACTATGCCGCAGGCGTTTACGCACTCCCTTATCTCGACAACACCCTCAATATCCAACTCAACAGCACCGCTGTCGGACAAGTTGCTGCAGTGGTCAAGACTATCCCGCAAATCGACGGTATTGAGTTTGAAAACCATATCCGTTGCACCTCTATCACCTACGATGGCGCCTATGTTCACGGTCTGCCATACAACAACAAGCGCTATCTCGTCGGCAGTATCCCTGCCAATCACGGCATCTTCGGTGTCAAAGGCGATATTCCCAACCCGCCGCTCCTCCTCGCCCAGCATCTCAAAATGCGGCTCGAAGAACAGGGCATCATCGTTCAGGGCAATGCCGATTATCTTACCGAGACTCTGCAACCCGTCCGCACATTGCTTTATGAGCATCGCTCCGAACCGCTATCCGAGATACTGAAGGAAATCAATCAGAACAGCAACAACCTCTTTGCCGAGCAACTCTTTCGCTTCCTTGCCTCGCGCATCTCTCTGCCTTGCACCATTCAAAACTCTGTTGTCGTTTTGCAGAACTGCTGGCGCAACAGGGGTATCAACCTCCAAAACTGCTTTATCATGGACGGCTGCGGACTTGCGCCTCAAGATGCAGTGTCGGCCGGTACGCTCGTGCAGCTGCTGACCTATATGGATAAAAGCAGGAACAAAGATGTCTTTGTCGAATCGCTGCCTGTGGCAGGCACAAGCGGCACGCTCCGCGGTTTTCTGCGTGAGACTCCGCTGCAAGGCAATGTCTCAGCCAAGAGCGGCACTACATCGCGTATCAAGAGTTATGCCGGATATATGACCAATCAGGAAGGCGAGACCCTCGCTTTTGCGGTCATCGTCAACAATGCCTCTTGCAAGTCGCGCCAAGTGCAAACCATGATTGAGAAATTCCTTCTCGATATCTATTCCCAGCCATGACCCAGCTTCTCAACTATATCGAGCAAACCGACAGCACCAATAACCGTCTCAAGCAACTTCTTGCCCAAGGCGGACCCCTGCCCAATCTCTACACTCTATATACTTTCTATCAGACTGCGGGACGCGGGCAGCAGGGCAATTCATGGGAGAGCGAGCAGGGCAAGAACCTGCTCTTTTCCACGCTCATCCTGCCGCAGCAACTCCCTGCCGCGGCACAATTCCGGCTCTCTATGCTTGCACCTCTCGCCATCGTCAATGTCATCAACCGCTTGCTCCGCAGTTTCCCTTTCCCCAAGCAGGAGGGGACAGAGGAAGGGCTTTCCATCAAATGGCCCAACGACATCTACATCGGCAATCGCAAACTGGCCGGCATACTTATCGAAAACACTCTTGAAGGCAATATGGTTGCCACATCCGTTGTAGGCATCGGGCTTAATGTCAACCAGACCGTCTTCCATTCCGATGCGCCCAACCCCGTGTCGCTGAAGCAAATCACTTCCGAGAACTACGACTTGCACCTGCTTATGCAGCAAATCATGTGTGAGATGCATAGCCTGCTCCCCCTCCTTATGCAACCGCAGCAACTCAAGTCATACTATATGCAGCACCTCTATCGCGCTCAAGGGTTTCATCCCTACATCGAACGCGTAGTGTCAGTTGACCCCACTACCATACTTCAGACAACCGACTCTCGGCAGTTTCTTGCACGAATAACCGATATCGACGACAACGGTTCGCTCTGCCTCACTCTGCCTGACAACTCCGTCCGCCACTACCATTTCAAGCAAATCCGATTCGTCATTCCCAACAATAGTTTATGATAATTCAAAAAAAAGTACTAACTTTGCGCCATAAATAGTAGCCCAACCTTCCTACCCTTATGCAAAAAACACTTTTCTACATATCGCTCCTCTCCCTCTGCCTGCTGTCGGCATGCAACTTCAACCCTGTCATCGTCAATCCCGACGACAAGAAGCCCCCTGTTGACTCCGTTCCGTCGCAGGATGACGACACTATCGACACCCGCACGCCCGACCAGCGCCGCGACCCCGCTTATCTCTACGACCTCGAAGCTGTGCCCGAAATCATTATCACAGTTACAGAAGCCGACTGGAACCTGTACCTCGGCAACTTCGACCAGAACCCCAACAACCGTCAGTATGTTCCCGCACGGTTCGAGTTCAGGAAGAATGCTGACACCTTCATCCGCGACAGTGTTGGTCTCCGCCCGCGTGGCAACACCAGTCGCCGCCGTCCCGAAGGCTACGGAGGCGAGATGCACAACTCTGCCAATCCGCAATGGCATCATGCGCACTTCGGACTCAAGTTCACCGAGTACACCACCGGTGAACGGTTCTTCGGCTCCGACCGTATGGTCCTCAAGTGGTTCAACAACGACCCGTCCTACTGCCGCGAAGTGTTCTGCTACGACCTCTTCCGCCGCTTCGGTTGCTGGAGTGCGCCTCGCTCGTCCTATTGCCGGCTTTATATTCATGTCCTCGGTGATGCCGGGCCAGCCTACTTTGGCATCTACCAGATGGTAGAGGGGGTGCGAAACGGCTATCTTGCCGACCGGCGCAAAGACAATCTTATCGCCGACGACGAGGGCAACCTCTGGAAAGCCGCATACAATAGCAACGGCATTGCCGACCTCAGCGATTTCAACAGCACAGGCAAAAGCAAAATGGGCATCTCCGACGACTACAAAGACTACTCCTACGCCCTCAAAACCAACAAGAAGAACGGACTTGAAGCCGCACAGCAGGAACTCTACGACTTCATGGAGCAGATGCGACCACTCAAGAGCGGAAGCAGCGAACTCCGTGAATATCTCGAAACACACATGTATGTTGACCAGTTCCTTCGCATGCTCGCCGTCAATGTGGCTGTCGGTATGTGGGATGACTATTGGATCAACGGTAACAATTACTACTTCTATTTCGACTCCAATCACCGCTTCCTCTTCATTCCTTACGACTACGACAACACTCTTGGAACCAATGGCATAGTTGCCAATGCCGGCACGCAGAACCCTCTGCAGTGGGGCAGCCGCGATGGAAATCGTCTGCTCATACGCAAAGTGCTGTCCATTGCCGATTTCGAGAACACCTACAAGCAATATCTCAAGCAGATAGTATCCGACTCCGAACTCATGCAACCCGATGCCGCCATTCAGCGAATCAAGCATCTGCAAGCACTCGTCTCCGACTATCTTGACAACGACACCCGCGAAGATACTTCCCTTTCCGACCAATCCGCCTCATGGGGCGACATCGGCTACCGGCTCCTCTCAGGCGACGACTCGGGCAACCACGGAAGCAATTTCTTCAGAACCAAAGCACGAATTATCAACCAATTATAAAACTACCGTCCAATGCAAAGCATCATCATTACCGGAGGCGCCGGCTTCATTGGCAGCCATGTGGTACGACTTTTTGTCAACAAGTACCCTGACTATCGCATCATCAATGTCGATTGCCTCACTTATGCAGGCAATCTTGAGAACCTTCGCGACATAGAGCATTGCCCCAACTATCGTTTTGTCAAAGCCGACATCTGCGATTTCAATACTATCTACAGTCTGATGCAAGAAGAGCACGTCACCGGTGTCATCCATCTCGCTGCCGAGAGCCATGTCGACCGCTCTATCAAAGACCCCTTCACTTTTGCACGCACCAATGTCATGGGCACTCTCTCCATGCTGCAGGCGGCCAAACTCTATTGGGAGACTCTGCCTGAAAAATACGAGGGCAAACGCTTCTACCATATCTCCACCGACGAGGTTTACGGTGCTCTTGAGATAACCCACAGCGAAGGCATCCTTCCGCCTTTCACTACCAAAGCGTCATCCGGCAAACGCCATCTGGCTTACGGCGAGCAGTTCTTCCTCGAAACCACCAAGTACAACCCGCATTCGCCATACTCTGCCGCCAAGGCTTCGTCCGACCATTTCGTTCGCGCTTTTCATGATACCTACGGGCTGCCCACCATCGTCACCAACTGCTCCAACAACTATGGTCCTTACCAGTTCCCCGAGAAACTCATTCCGCTCTTTATCAACAATATCCGTCATCGCAAACCGCTCCCTGTCTATGGCAAGGGCGAGAATGTGCGCGACTGGCTCTACGTGGAGGACCATGCCCGCGCCATCGACCTCATCTTCCATCAAGGCAAGATTGCTGAAACATACAATATCGGCGGATTCAACGAGTGGAAAAACATCGACCTTGTCAAGGTCCTTGTCAACACCGTTGACCGACTGCTGGGCAGAACAGAAGGTGAAGACCTCAATCTCATCACTTTTGTCACCGACCGTGCGGGGCACGACATGCGTTATGCTATCGACTCGCGCAAACTGCAGAGTGAACTCGGATGGGAACCTTCCTTGCAGTTTGAAGAAGGTATTGAGAAAACTGTACGTTGGTATCTCGACAACCAACAGTGGCTCGACAATGTCACTTCCGGCGACTACCAGCAGTATTACGAAAAGATGTATTCAAACAGATAAGTCTCACAGCAGCATTAACATTGCGGATACAAAATATGCATAAGGGATCTTATGCATATTTTGTATTTAAGATATATAACTCTTCTCTGACAAACATCCTGCATTATTTCTTCTGTTGTTTGCTCTGCTTATCTGCCCTCCAGTTTATTATAATGAGCAATACGAGCATAGTCAGAAAAATAAGTGAGAACAGCGGACGAAGTTCAGGCGTCAGACCGCCTTTTCTTGCATCAGCATAAATGAAGGTTGACAATGTATCAAGCCCTCCGCTGCCTTTGGTAAAAAAAGTCACTCCGAAATCATCAATACTCAATGTAATAGAGAGTATGAATCCACTCAGCATTCCCGGCCATAACTCAGGCATCATTACTTTCCGAAGGGCCTGAAACGGAGTCGCCCCGAGGTCAAGAGCAGCTTCATAGATATTAGGATTCATCTTGGTCAGTCGCGGCATTACAGACAGAACCACATACGGCGTACAGAATACCACGTGCGCAATAATCACAGTTGTCAGTCCGCGGCTGATTCCCAAGAACACGAACAACAGGAAGAGCGAGATGCCGGTAAGTATATCGGGATTGATCATCGGAATACTGTTGAGGAACTGAATAGTCTTGCGTCGTTTCTGACGCATATTGAATATGCCTATGGCTGCCAAAGTACCGAGCAGAGTGGCAAAAGTGGCTGCAATAAGAGCAATCAGCAGAGTGTAGAAAAGCGAATGATAAAGATTGGGGTCAACATGCACTTGTGCTACGCGGTCATAACCCGTGAAGAGGTTTTCATAGAGTTGTACAGTGAATCCTGTCCAGTTGCCGAATACCTTGCTCTTGGTAAAAGAAAATACTATAATCAGTACTATCGGTGCATACAGCAGCAACAGCAACAACCATAAATACGATTGGGCAAACACCCGCTTTATAGTCATATTGCGCTGACGGTGCAAAGCTTCTATCTGTGCAGGGGTCAGATTCTGATTTTTCATAGCAAACCTCCTTTCTGGTCGGCAGCATCGTCGTTGTTGCCAAAGAAACTTGTAAGACCAATTATTATCAGCATAATAAGTGACAGAGCAGCGCCATAGTTCCACATCTGCAATCCGCCTTCGCCGAATGCACGCTGAATAAGCGAACCGAAGAGAGTAATCTTGTTGCGGGTAAGCAGTTCAGCTATTGCAAAAGTTGATACGGTAGGCATAAACACCATTATTATTCCGCTGTATATACCCGGCATTGACAGAGGCAGAATAACTTTAGCAAACACCTCTCTGCCATTGGCACCAAGGTCATGTGCTGCTTCTATGAGCGACTTATCCATTTTCTGCAGAGTGTTGTAAATCGGGTAAATCATGAAAGGCAGAAAGTCGTAGCACATACCATAGAGCAGAGCACCTTCACCAAGCGGTATGCTGAACATATTGAAAAGTTCGACAGTGGCAATGGTTCGAAGCAGGAAATTTATCCACATCGGCAGGATGAACAACATTGCCATGACTGCCGGAGTCTTAAGCTCTGCAGTTGCCATTATATATGCGGCAGGATAGCCCAGAAGCAGGCAGATAATGGTGGTAAGCAGTGCTATGGCAAGCGAGTAGATGAAAGTATTTACTGCTTCGCTTGTCTGAAAGAACTGCAAGAAATTACGCAATGTGAAATGCCCTTGGGGGTCTGTGAAGGTATACACGAATATTAGCAGCAGAGGCAGCACCACAAACAACACAAGAAACAGCACATAAGGCCATGCCCAAGTGCGGCGACTACCGAAGATAGCTGTAAGTTTGTTCATGACCTATTCTCCTTTCACTAAGCGGATTGAACTGGGTGCTATCTGAATACCTACACGGTCGCCGTCGTCCCATACATCGTTGGTATCGACATAAATGTCGTCTCCGTCATCAGTTCTGATGGTGAGATGGTAGTGGTCTCCCTTGTAGAGAATGAAGTGTACTTCGCCTTGCAAAACTCCGTCTTCTTCATGGTCAAGGAGAGTGACACGCTCGAAGTTAATACGCACTTGCACCTTGTCACCGGCAGAGAAGCGCTCTGCCATGTTGTCGCTCACATCCCAATCTTCGCTGAGGAAGCGAACTCTGCCACCTTCTTTCATCTCGGCTTCGAAACTATTATAGAGTCGCTCTTTTTTCATAACCTGAATGTCTTCAGGTTTGACAAGCATACCTACTTCTGTACCTGGTAGGAACTCATGGTAGTCCTGTACCATGAACTCGTATCCGTTCTTGGTAAGGACCATCATCTCATAGTGTACACCCTTGAAGATGCAACTCTCCACAGTACCATACCACTTGGTGAACTTACCTTTTGGAATACGGTCTTCAGGGTCATAGTCAGCCTGCTGAGACAAATCAGAGCCGTCGGATTTCCAAATGTAAATGTCTTCGGGTCGGATAACGACATCTACGGGAGTATTTTCTCCGAAACCTTCGTCAATACAATCAAACTCTTGTTCGCAGAAGGCAACCCGACGGTCATGAATCATAATGCCGTTGAGGATATTGCTCTCCCCTATGAAGTCAGCGACGAAGCAGTTGACCGGTTCGTTGTAGATATCGGTAGGAGTACCGATTTGCTGTATTTTGCCTTCATTCATAACAACTACCCGATCAGAGAGCGTGAGAGCTTCTTCCTGGTCATGAGTAACATAGATGAAGGTAATACCAAGTTTTTTATGCATCTCTTTGAGTTCGAGTTGCATATCTTTACGCATCTTTAGATCGAGGGCTGCAAGAGGCTCATCAAGCAGGAGGACTTCGGGCTGGTTAACAATAGCCCGCGCGATAGCCACACGCTGCTGTTGACCGCCTGAAAGAGAGTCCACATCACGATACTCATAGTCGGTCATGCCGACAGTCTTCAAAGCTTGCTTTACACGCTTGACAATAGTGTCCTTATCCAGTTTTTTCAGTTTCAAACCGAATGCCACATTGTCGAAAACATTGAGGTGCGGGAAAAGCGCGTACTTTTGGAAAACCGTGTTCACCGGTCGCTTATGGGGAGGAGTCCGGGTTATGTCCTCACCTTTCAAAAGAATATCCCCCGAAGTGGCGACCTGAAAGCCTGCGATGCACCGCAGAAGCGTTGTTTTACCACATCCGGAAGGACCTAAAATTGTTACAAACTCGCCTTTCTGAACAGAAAGACTTACATTGTCAAGGGCGAACTTGCCGTCTTCAAATTGCTTGGAAACATTGTTCACCTCAATAATGTAATTGGTGTTTTGCATTACTGATAAGTGTTTTGTTATACTATGGAACTGTAGGTTTAAACCACATAAAATAATATTGTTGGTTATCGACTGCAAAAGTAATGCAAGTTTTTGGGATACACAAATTTTTTGTGCATTTACTGCAAAACTCGCATGATGTGGTCTTGTAAGACGAAGTAACAGAAGGACATTGCGCATGCTTGTGCAACCTTGTTGTTTACCTGTTCTTGATATCGGATTTCTTGCAATCGGAAACAAGGGGACAACCTGTGCACCCTGCATGTTTGGCACACTCCTCTGGTCTGGAAATATGTCTGTATATAACAATAACTGCCGCTACTACAGCAACTGCAATTACAATATAGACTATTACCTCCTGAATCATAACAAAAGCGATGCTATCTGATAGAAACCGAAACTGACGAGCCACGCGAGCAGAGTGTTATACAAAGCACTGAACCACATCCACTTTTTGCCTATCTCCTGCCTGATAGTGGCAAGGGTGGAAATACAGGGGAAATAGAGCAGGATGAACAGCATCATGGCAAAGGCGGCAACAGGTGAATAGACATTGTTACCGTCAGCATCTTTCACACTCTGCAGCTTCTGTGCAAGCGGGAGATTGTTGTCTTCCGTATCTTCCTCCACCTCGTAGAGCACAGCCATAGACGAGGCTATGACCTCCTTGGCACTCGCTCCGGCTATCAGACTCACTCCTGCACGCCACTCCATTCCCAACGGACGGAATACAGGTTCGATAGCATGTCCCATCTTGCCGAGATATGACTGCTCCAACTGCTCTTTTCGGCTGTCTGTTTCAGAACGCGGGAAATAGCCCAATGCCCAGATGATGACCGAGGCAAGCAGCACAACGGTGCTGACGCGCTTCAGCCACTCGCTTGTCTTGTCCCAAGTGTGGATAGCGGCATTGCGCAAGGTAGGGATGCGGTAAGGCGGCAGCTCCATAACAAAGGGGTTAGCCTGCTTCTTGAAGTGCACCTTGCTCAGCAGAAGCGACGTCAGAATGGCAAATACCAGTCCTATCAAATAGATACTGAGCAGGACAAGTGCTTGATGAGAAGGGAAGAACGCCGCCACGAGCAGCATATATACCGGCAGACGTGCCGAGCAGGAGATGAAGGGCACGGTGAGAATGGTTAGTATTCTGTCTCTCGGGTTCTCAAGTGTACGTGCGGCAAGCACAGCGGGCACAGAGCATCCGAAACCAATGATATATGGTATGAACGACTTGCCGTGCAGACCCATGCGATGCATGAGTTTGTCCATGATGAACGCGGCACGCGCCATGTAGCCGGTGTCTTCAAGCACGGAGATAAAGAGGAAGAGAATGAGTATCTGCGGCAGGAATACGAGCACTGCACCTGCACCTGCAAGCACACCGTCAACCAGCAGGTCGGCAAGTATGCCCTCCGGCATCACTCCCCTCAGCCACTCGCCCAGCATGTCTATTCCTGTCTCAAGCCACTCCTGCGGGTAGGCACCGAGCACGAAGGTCACTTCAAACATCAGAAAGAGAAAGAAGAAAAGAATGGGGAATCCCATCCAACGGTTGGTGAGCACCTTGTCGAGAGCATAGCCCAACTGCTGCTTCTGTCTTTTGTTTGCCGGGGTGAGTGTTTCAGACAGAGCTCCGCGAATGAAACCGAAGCGGAGGTCGGAGATGACGGAAGTGATGTCTTCGTCGTACTCTTTTTCAAACTTGTCCTTATATCCGTCTGCCGTGGCGAATATGGTCTTTGAATTTGGCAGTTCTGCAACACGTGAACGAACCGTCTGGTCGCCGGCTATCAATTTGAGTGCCACATATCGGGGGTGATAAATGGTGCTTATGTTTTCTTTGTTGAGCAGTGTTTTAATGTCCTCTATCGCCTTCTCCATCTCACTCCCGTAGTTGATATGTATGTGTTTTGTCACATCCGCCTTGCCTTCATAGACCTGCACTATTGCCTCCAGCACGTTCTCTATACCCCAACCGGTGCGTGCAATGACGGGTACGACAGGGAATCCGAGCAGTCTGCCCAATGCCTCGTGGTCAAGTTTGTCACCCGAGTTCTGCAACTCGTCATACATATTAAGTGCCATGACCATGGGGTGGTTGCGGTCGATGAGTTGTGTAGTGAGCAGCATGTTGCGCTCCAGATTGCCCGCATTCACTATATTGAGCACAATATCGAGATTATGATTGTCAAGGAAATCGCGCACATACAACTCGTCAGGCGAATATTCGGTAAGAGAGTATGTGCCGGGCAGGTCAACGAGGTTGATGGTGAAGCCGCGGTGGTGGAAAGTGCCGACCTTGCTGTCAACTGTGACACCTGAGTAGTTGCCCACCTTCTCCCGCATGCCTGTGGCAAAGTTGAAGAAGCTGGTTTTACCGCAGTTGGGGTTGCCGACAAGGGCGACCGTTATTTCCTTGCCGAGTTGCTCCACCTCCTGACGCACGTGCTCCTCAATGGTGCCGTGGAAGTCGGCAGTGAGGTCAGGGTGCGCATCTTTGGAGAGTGAGACTACATCAATCTTGGCAGCCTCGGAATGGCGGAGACTGACGTGAGTACCCATTATCTCATACTCCACGGGGTCGCGGAGCGGAGCATTTTTCAGCACACTGACTATCTCGCCGCGCACGAATCCGAGTTCGAGAATACGATGGCGGAAACCGCCGTGCCCGTGCACCTTGACTATCATGCAGCGTTCTCCGGTCTGAATGTCTGCCAATGTGAGTTGTTCTTCTTTCATGCTGCAAAATTAGTGCTTATTTTCTGTTGGTGCAATCACCAGTTGTGGTGATTTACGGTTTAATAGTAAATCACCATTCCTGCTACTCCGCATAGCAGTATCAGAAAGATAGGGTTCATTTTGAAAGCGGCGGTGCAAACAAAGACAGCAGCAAACAAAGCGTAACTCCAAAGGTCGATGAAGTTGTCGGCAGTCATGAGTGCGAGTGCTGCGGCAGCAATGAGTCCGATGACGACATATCTGAGTGCTCGCATGACTGCTTCGGCATATCTGTTGTTTTTCAGGCGGAGGTATATATTGCACAGTACAAGCATAATAATGAGCGAAGGCAGTATGATGGCGAAGGTGGCAACTGCCGCTCCAAGTACGGAGCCTGTACTTGTATAGCCTACGTAAGTTGCGGCATTGATGCCGATAGGTCCGGGAGTCATCTGCGAGATAGCCACCATGTCGGTAAACTCCTGCGACGTCATCCAACCATAGTGAGCTATCTCAGACTGAATAAGCGACAGTATGGCATAGCCTCCTCCAAAACCGAAGAGACCTATTTTGAAGAATGAAAGAAAGAGTTGCAGATAAATCATTGCCTGGTCCTCCTTTCTTTTCTGTCTTTAAGGAAAGTGACGGCAAGAGCGCAGATGATGGTGAAAAGAATGATATAGACCGGTGAGATGTCGAGCAACCAGATGATGAGAGCGGTGCTAACAGGTATCACCAAAAGAAGCCAACTGACAGCATTCTCACGCTTTTTGTCGGGGTTGTTGTCGGTTTTCATGAGTCCTGCGCTCTTTGCCATTTTTATAAGCGGTGCAGCAATGAGGGCAACGACGGCAGGTCTGATGCCCTTGAAGGCTGCTTCGATGAGAGGATATTCTTTGTAGCGAGTAAAAACGGCGGCTATGAGAAGTATTATTACGAACGAAGGCAATATACTGCCCAGAGTGGTGCAAATCACCCCTTTCCATCCGCGCATTTTGTATCCTACGAAGATAGCAGTATTGACTGCCATGACCCCCGGAGCAGACTGTGCGAGTGCAAGCATATTGAGGAACTCCTCGGAGTCAATCCATTTTCTGCGGTCCACCACTTCGTCTCTGACGAGGGGAATCATGGCATAGCCGCCACCAAGGGTGAAAGCGCCAATCTTGAAGAAAGACGCGAACATCTGCCAATATATTTTCGGGGATTCTGACATAAAAAACAAAACAAAGCGGTTGGCATCAAACCAAACCGCCTGCAAAGGTAGTGCTAATATTCGGATTACGCAAAAGAAGATAAAATGTTGCTCAATTATGCGGATAATATCCGCACAGAACAAACGCTGAAAGAACGAGCAACTCCAACAGGGATTGCCCGTTCCTTCGCTTGGATTATTTGGGGTTCACAGACATAATCTGTTCTCAACATATATAGCCAGGAACAGAACAGATTATGGAGAAACAGGGGGACAAACTACTCATCAGGGTGGATGAGGTAATAGACCTGTCCGTCAATTTCGTAGATGTCGTTGTGGCAGTGGATGAGTTCCAAACCGCAATAGTCATAACTCTTTCGGTTGATATCATAAATCAGCATATCAGCCGAGACACCAAACGAATCTGCCACCTCACAAACCTGTTGCTTGGTCAGCTCACGCAAGTTCTGACCAAACACCTCAAACAACGCTGTCTCTGCCTCCGTCCATTGAGGCGGGAGTGCATCGGGATGAACCTCCCGGTGATTTACCACTGCGCCGGTCTTGTACTCAGGCAGGCCAACCTCCCCTGTTATACGGGCATAGCGGGCTTGAGACACCATAAAGACAATGACAGAAATGACAAATGCCGCCATACCTATGCCGGCAAGAGCCAACGGTACGAGACTCTCGGCAATCAGTGCCAAGATAAAGCCTATGACGGCAACACAGACGGAGACAATAAGCCATTTCTTGGCGGCTACCATGTTTTGAAAAGCGGGCATTGCTTCTGTTGGTACGACCTGTCGTCCACACTTGGGACAAAACGCCACATTACTTGATATGCGACGGTTGCAATAAGGACATTTCATGAGGAACTTTTATATATAAACATACAATAGAGTCTTTCTATTTATGTTGTTTATCATTATGATTTTTTACTCATATAGTTTTGACCATTTTTCTTTAGGTGTGGAGCAACTATAGGTCAGCATTGCGGTAGTGGGAATGAGATACACTGTTGAGAGGATATAAGTTGCCACTTGCAGGGCTTTATTTATGTCCGTCCCGTATTGAAACTGCATAAACGCCTCAGGTTCTCCTTTGTATAATTCTTCGCAGTCGCTCATAAAAGCATTGTTAAAAAAGCGATCTACAAGTTCATCATCACAAGCGTATGGATAAAACCAAAGAACGATATTTTCCTTGTTGCCATTGTCGTCCGGCAAATTGACAAATTGTACAACTATGGAATTTTGATAGCTAATATCTATCCAACCATATTCCATAAGATTATTCCACAAGTCGGAAAAATACGGAGTGATTATCGTATCCAAATGAAGAAGCGAAATCAGGTTGGCTTGAGAGGGCGTTTGCTGTACCTCTATTCTCGTCTTCAAGAGGTTGCGTTCGGCGATATTGCTTTGTATAGCTTTCACTAAAAAGAACAAGGAGATTGGGATGCCGACAACCAAACCAATGACTATACTGTCAAAGGCAATCAGCCCTATCACAGGAATAAAAAGTGAGGCGATAAACCCCAATGAATAAAGGAGATACTTGTGCGTGTTGGTCATAATATTTATGTTTTAGTTATACTCTTGGTTTGCATGGAAACAACAAGGCGGGGAGAATGTTGTGAAGACTCACAATACAGTCACAAAGTGATACTACGGTGATACTGCGGTGATACTACGGTGAAAGTACGGTGAGAGTACGTCAGGGATAATATACAAATATTTCATGTGAACAGCTATTTCACAGTAACAAAAACAAGCTGAATGTCAGCCTTTGACATTATAATCGGCATTGATCAGGTTCATTGCCTTCATGCGTTTGTGCACAAAGATAAACGGTCCTATCAGAATCATTGAGCCAAAAACATTCCACAGCCAGAAATCGCTTGCACCGAAGTCATATTGTATGCCACGACGCAAAAGTTCATTGTGCATTCTGTCGCAAGTGCGGTGAATCCACACTATCGGGACAATTCCCATTGTCATCCAAGAGAATATGAATGCAATGAGACAATAATGCATGGTGTGTCTGCCATCGTATTTGCTAATTACAGTGTTGAGTTCTTCAGAGATGTGCGACTCGACCACCAACGGGTATATACCCAAAGTAATCAGACTGAGGAAGAACATTTTTGCCAAACCGCGATTGGTACGCAGTTGTAATGTCGGTTTTGTTGTTTCCATTGTAACAAATATAAATTATGCTCCTGCTCTAACGCCTTCGCAGGTCTTGGCTGTGGTTTCCGTGTTATCAAATATTATAAAACACTTTGTCTATGACATGCATTTCTTCCTCTATCAACTCTTTTGTTTTTAGATATAAGCTATTGTTTATCATTTCCATTGTCAACGGGCAGCGCGAATATTGAGCAATGTAGTTGTTTTTTACATTTGCATAGAATTCATCTACTGCAGCCACCCCCAGCTCAACCATTCGGCGTTCAAACTCCTCTAAATAGTTTTCTATTACATTTTGATTTGTGCGAAAGAGTTCATAGGCTTTATCCCTAAATGGAGTTTGTGTGCTCACCCAATGTTTTTTTTGTTCGTCCCTTGATTCTTGTGTATCATTATAATACATATACACACTTTCTTCAAACTTAACAAAGCCGAGCATACAACCAATCACCCAGGCTTCAAGCCCTTTATCCCGCGATATAGAGTGTGGATACAAAGAAAAATGTTCCTCTTTCATCGTTTGTTCCAACTGCTCATCAATATAATAAGAGTACAGATTATTTCGTTCGTATTCCGAACTCATAAGTTCCAAATCTTTGATGGCAAATGCCGGTATAGGTCGTTTCTGACGATAGATAATAATCCTGTCGTGTAATCCTGTCGGTACCACATTGGCATGGTCTGCACTGATAATCTCTGTGTAATATTCGCCACGTGTCAAGCGGTTTGTCTTAACATCAGGAACACAGATATAGAACATCTCTTCTATTCCGACAGGCATACCGTAAGAGATTTTGTAACCGCCATCTGTAATCTGCAATAATGGCTTTGAACGGTTGAATGCACGACGGGCAACATTCTCAAAGTCATTTGCCGACATACTATCAAGCATAGTATCAATATCTTCTGACAAGATAGTCTTATATTGTTTAAGAGAGAATGTGTATTGTTCAAGTGCCTTTTTCAAAGTTTCCTGACTATTATTGTCATAAATGCTTTGAGTGGGCAGCAAATATATAAATTCGCTTAAGGGTATTTCCCTTTCGCTTGCTTCAATCTTTCTCAAGCGCTCATCAGTAAGGTCGAATTCAACAACATGATTCTTGCCGCAACGATTCTTTATCTGCTGTATTTCAAGATCGTTGTTGTCTTTTATCGCACTCAACTTCCTTACATTTTCCTCAACTTGTGCAGTTTCTTTGTTAAGATATCCTATAAGCAGCGAGTAGAACGACTGTGCGTATGCGCGATGCTTTACCTCGATGCGTGCAGTAAGGCAGTCTTGTACATTACTGCAAATATCGGTCAAATAATTCTTGGTTTTGCTGTGGAACATACCCTTTGACAGGTATATACGCAGGTTTTCTATTCGGCTTTGCAATTCGGCATCAGTATTTTGTTTGTCTGCTTCCCACTGCTTCTGCTCTTCTATCATCTCTTGCAGGAAGATGTTTTCTATTTGTGATTTAACCTCTTTCAAAAATTCATTTGCCAATCCTATAGATTTATACTCATTTGCTAATTCTTTTACTTTCTCTGTAAGACGTGTGGAAACCATAGCAAAAAAATCTTCGACGGTCTTCTCCCAATCGCTGTTAGACGGCTCAAAGGCGGTGTAGTATTGTTCTACTTTATTGTTGATTTTCTGCTCTACATTGCGTCTGTCAAAATCTTTATCAGTTATGTTGAAACCTGCAATTTGCGACATGTCATACAAATGATCTATCACATCGTCTTTTTCGTGTTCTGCAATCCTTACATTATTTATCCAGTTATTAGCAAGGTCTTTGACATCTTCCGATTCCGAAAGCAGCTGACTGATAATTTTGTTCTGCATCTTCAGTGCATATACTTTTGCCACTGACTTGCCATTAAAAACAACAGAAGATATTCCCATTGCAGTTACCCATGCTTTTTTGTCCTCGATATCAAAGACATTCATTATAATATCTCTCTTGATGATATCCCCGATACTCATATTATATCCTATTTCTGTAAACAACATGAGAGCATTAGATAGAGTATCCGTCAATTCACTCAATGATTTCAGACAGACGTTTTCTGAAATTTCATTGTCAATAAGCGAAACGCTATCAAAAGGAGGAATACACGTATCTGTTTGCATCCCCGGGAGTTTAACAGGATGTTCGCATGAAGGTAGACACATATAATAGTCCAACTCACGAAGTGCTGCATAGGTGTTTTTGAAAAAACGACTTTTTTCAGGGGGTGTCATTATCCCTTGTATGAATACGCCGGGCATTACTGCATATCCATTGAGAGTTATATCCATACACATTTCCAGTGCTATTTCTCGCAATAAATACGCCATATCAAGGAAGATACCGCTTCCTGTTCCCCCGCAAAGAGAAAAGACAATATGCACTTCTATTCTTCCAAGACCGTAATCGTCTCCTATAACATCCACAACATTCTCTGAATCATCGAGAGTTGATTGACAAATATCAAAAATGACTGTCCGTAACAAATTTTTCAGATGCTCACGGTGATACATAAATGCCAATTGTGCACTCGAACGAAGCACTGAAATTTTATTCAAAGCAGATGATGGCAAATCTGTCAAATTAGTCACAGGCATCCATTTCATCTCATGTTTATAGTGATTGTAATACTCTCTCGGATTCTGTACACCAATAAAACAGCTTTCACGCAGGCTCAATTCCACAGAATCGTTAGTATATGTTGTCTCTTGAAGAGAAAACATATATTCATCTGTATCAACCCCAAGAAAGGCTAACATAGGAGGTACTTCTTCAAATTGATTAACAAACAATGCCTTGGTCTTTAAGATTGTTCTAATACCAGTGCCCCCGAGACCAATAAACAGACTGCGTCTAAGTCTTTGTTTTCCCATAAAACAAACAGATAACGATTAAATCAAAAAATAAATGCCGCTATTATAAAGAACAGACTTCCTATGATATACATAATTCCTGATTTTCTCATTTTGCGCTTTGTTTCTTCGTCCGGATAGTTCTTGCAAAGAAATACAATTCCCGCAATGAGCATGATGACCGCTCCGATAATCATCAGAATGCTACCGATGTTTTTTAATGCCAACCAATCCATATTTGTTCTTTTTATTCCTGCTCTTACGCCTTCGCAGGTCTTGGCTATAATTAATACCGCGTTCTGCGTCTTCTCTTAGAAATCAACATCGCCACAGTAACTGTGATTATTACTATAACAATTATAACGCCAGCATACTTTATGACAGGAGACATCATTGCCGTACGGTTTATTTGTTTTAGCTGTGATATGGCAGGTTCTGAATGAAGAATCCTAACTATATCAGATATAATATGCATAATACCACTATCAAAACCTTCTTCTACAATATAGGGAATATTATCATCCAGTATTTTTCCGCACATTTCATCGGTCAGAACATTCTCCATTCCTGCACCTGTAAGAATTCTTATATCTCTGGTATCACTAACTAATAAAACGAGAATACCTGTATTTTTCTCACTATGACCAATTCCCCATCGGTTAAATAAGTTGATAGCAAAGTTTGAAATGTCCGTTTTAGTAGTATCATAACATCCTATCACTACTACAGCCATCTCCACATCTAAATCTTGCTCAAGTCTTTGAGTCATCATATTAATATTTTCAACAGTTATATCCGACAAAAGACCGTCAGGATTACTCACATACAAATTTTCTCCATATACCTTAGGGTTAGGCACTGAAGAAGGCATATATATTGTCGCCATTACTTGTATGGTTTCCAATAGTACCAGCCACAACATAATTAAAAACTTTTTCATTGTATTGCTTATTTTTTTCCCACATGCTGTTTCACCATACCGCCACGGACCCCTTCAAGCATTTTGGTTATATAATCCGCAAAGCTTAAATCCTGCGAATAGAAGCCGATTTCATCACTCGCATACTTGCTCGGGAAGGCGAGTATCGCCTCCGTCGTTCTGCTGTTGTTTGCAGGTTTTATAAGCCAACAGCTCATGGTAAGATACTCGTTCAGCGGTATAAGTTCTATTCCGTGATATTCATAGAATTCTGCAATGCAGTCTGTCATATCCGAATACATTTTCTCATAGTCTGCGAAGTGAATTTCATCCAAAGTCTTGCCATTGCCCAAGTAGAAATGTCGTATTGTATCAAGTTGGTGACACAGCCTATTTATCACTATGTCGGTTTCAGTCTGCACTATAGTATCCTCTTCAAGCATTATATTTGTCAGATATCCCTGCACGGCATTTTCTGCGGCTTTTCTGTCATCGTCTCTCGTCCTGACAAAATATTTTTCTGTTATCAATGAATCAACCTGCCTTCCATATTCAACGGAACGTTCCTTTGATTCACTGAGATATGCATATTTCTCCTTTTGAATATTTGGAATATAATTGGAAGATATCCTACCTTCAAGCACCATCCTATGAAAAACAGAGTTCATAGGGAAGGTGGAGTGATTGCTATAATATGCCACAATAACCTTCCCCCCTTGTCGCGAATGATTTATCAGCATCTGATTAAACTTGCGAAATTCCAACGGACGGCTTTTAATACCATAATAAAGGACATCCTCAAAAATAATCACAGTATCTTGCAATTGCAATTTCTCAAAGACCCTGTTAATCTCCGTCAAGTAATTGGGGAATGTTCCAAGGAATCGCGTTGAAAGAGATTGCCTAACCTCATCCAACTGTTTCACCGTTTCCTCAAAATGCTCATTATTCTGCATTTCCTGTCGTTGTTCTTTATATACTTCGTATGCAAAGAAAACAATAGACAATGCGAATGCAAATGTTGCAGACTTAGCCAAGCCTGTAACTATACGGTATGTTTTAGAATCCTTGAACTTCTCCAGCATGGAATTCTACAAGTTTAGTGGATATTTTCCCTTAATTTATAATATTCGTCACCACTGCTCCAACCAATCGTACATCTTGTCAAGCATTCCCATTCCTTCTTCTACCACAGTGTTTTTCAAACTTGACCAACGTGTATTGTTTATCCGAGTTGTGACAGTATCATTTAGTGCGGCAATCTGTACACTCTTGTCTGCATCATATTCATATCCTGCCAACTCTCTCTTTATTTCGGCATGACGAACTTTCACACTATCACGCTGTGCAGATGTAATATTCGCACCATTATTCTTGACATACTTGCATAGTTCCAGAAGTTCTATAACAGGTTGCATAGAAAAATACTTTTCGCATTGTTTTTTCAAGCTGTCTATCTCTGCCTTCCTATCGGATGAATATACATAACCTGTCATATCTTCAAACACAGCCGTGTACGTTTTCCTTGCATCCTTCCACTGCTCCTCTGTCAAATTATGATAATTACCCAACTCACCCGTAAGATCCTCTAATTTACGAACCGGACGTAACGAATACTGCATCTCACATATCTTCTGCAACTCTGCGACTTTATTTTTTTCTTTCTCGTTCAATTCTGTGCGATTGAGATTCAGCTTCAACGCATCGTACACTTTTCGAGACTCTTGCCAATCGTCTTCGCTATAGTTGCCGCAATCCTTGATTAACTCTGTAGTGAACTTTTTCAAGTCTCCCACCAAAGTGTTTTCACGTGTATTACATGCTGACAATAGGGCTACTATTGCCAACATACAAACATAATTTGCTTTCATTGCTCCAGTTATTCTTTTATTGGTTGTTTTCTTTATTCTTGTTAGCACGCACTATCCCGATTATATCAAATATCAGGAATACCACACCTGCGACTACAAGCGCAATTGAACTGTCAGTTCCTTTCAATACGAACTGACCAGATAGCCCCATTATTATCAAGGCTATACTAATTAAAAGTCCAAAAATTCTACCTGCCATATTATTTTATGTTAATTAATTACAACTGATTTTATTCACCTTTCATTACTTCCTTTATATCTTCCCATAAACCGTTAGCCTTGTTTTTGCCGAAGAAAGCATAGCACTCTGCTTCCAATTTTTTGACATAGAGTTTCTCTTGCGAAGTCATCTCTGACTCATGCTCACTCAGGTCAGCACTTACTGCATCGTATTTTTCGGATGCCTGAGTCCATTGTTCGGGAGTGTAGCTGTTACTTTTCAGATACAAGTCGCGAGTAAGTTTCTCAAGTCTGCAAATATCTGCCTGCTTTGTATTGCAGGAAGTCAATGCCGACACTACTGCTATCAGCACTGCAATAAAGAATGTCTTTTTCTTCATAATCTTTATGTGTATTTGGTTAACGATAGTTTTTATTTGTACCACTCAATTTGTTCAAGATTCATATCAAGCAGTCTCAATAGAATGATTTTGAATTTTGATTCAATATTTACACAAACCGGTGGAGTTGAGAAAGCACGTCTATAGGTATTCTGCCATATAAGATCCTCATTCGGCTCTATATGCACATACAGTGACTTCGAAGGATTAATAGCTACTGTATCATTGCACAACATAAACACTTCTGATTTTTCATCCATTTCTACAAGAAAATCAGTTATCTGCCGTCTCTCATTGGTCAGATAAGCATACTGCTCTTTCCCGCTCATATATTTGTATATACTGAAGTCTTGCAATACTTGCTCTGTAATATCTCCGATATGCTCAACAAGCGCATTGCGAAACAATGTGAATGCCTCCTCGTCAACCTTGTATCCTTCAAAGAAATTATAGAGATGAGTATCCTTCAATATGTATGCACCTTTCTGAGCAAAGAACTTGTCCAAATCCTCATTCTTCAGCATAGGAATAAACGGGGGCTGTACATCCGGCGACATGCTCCTTAGTATTCTGTTATTTTCATCTGCAAGTGAACGAATGTTCAAAATAAATGATGCCAATATACGTGCTTTGGTTTCCAATGCATCACAAGTATTGAAAAAGTATGTCAGCATTGAACCTGCGAGATGGAACTTTATGCCCAACTCATTCCGGCTCTTTTCAAGCACACCTTTTGCTTTTGCCTCATTTTCTATCTTCTCATCATACATCTCAACCAACTCACGTTTAGCCTTCTTGTATCTAAGGAAAAACAACAAAAAGGCAAGGGCTGTCACGCTGTAACATATCAATGCAAGCCACCACTTATGACACCAACCCAGTACATTGCAAGCCACCTTGTAGCTTTTTATTCTCGCCTGCATCTCAAAAACCGTAATCTCCCTGTTCTTCTTACTATACGGGTCCTTCACACTTGCAGCCAAATTTCCGGGGTTCTTCTTCTCACATTTTTCAACCAACTTCGTGTATTCTTTTCCCCGGACTTCATACTTGTGATCCAACACGGCAACCATAATGAAAAATACAGCCATAAGCACTGCCACCAGACCGTACTTGACAAACGTCCAGCGTTCATGGCGCTCATAACTTGTAAGTTCGTTTGATTTTTCCTCCAGGAGATTGTTTATTGCCACACGCTTTTCTTCTATATCCTTCTGATAACATTCATCTGCTGCCTTACGCATCTGCTGCCTTATGTTCGGATTCTTCAGTTTCTGCTTCATGTTCAGGCAGTATGTGCTATAAACAGCATCTTCCTGCTCCAAGTCTCTGAGTTCCGCCTTCGCTTCGCCAAGCAATATTCGGTTTATTCCATACTGAACCTCTGTATCATTCTTGTCAAACTCAAGATGCGGTATTTGAGGAATACCCGGTCTTATTGTCACCTTTTCTGTTATTGTCCTTGCAAGTTCTATTTCAGTCAGTATTGCCGCATAATTTGTCAGGCTTGAATCAGTTATATATGCATAGGGCATCATCACATAACCACCATTCCCGAAATCAGTTCCCCAAGAATTTCTTACTTTGAATGCACGAGCCTCATCATTATAGCCGCAGATTACCATCGCATGATTTCTGTTCACATTTTCGTCTGCTGCTGCCCGCTCCTCCCGTGTCGGTATTGATACAAATCCCGACACTCCTTGCCCGAAACTGTCATACAACCGCGTACTAAAAACGACAGGATAACCGTCTGATAGTGCTGAACGTATTGCATCCACATCGAGTTCCACATTTTTCGCACAGGCGAGTTTCCTGTCAAGAGCTTCTTCGTATGCTTCTGCAGACGGACGGATATTATAAGTTGTTTGAGCAGTACCGTATTGCCATTTTTCTTCCGTACATATACCCTTCTCTGCCAGACTTTCAACGGCATAGTTCAGCACAGAACCACAATCCTCTTCCGTCTGATTGGCCTTTTCTCTGGCATTATAATACAAGAACTGCTCACTCAAATCTATCTCTTCACCTGTCTTCTTCTTGTACAGATATTCAAATACACTTGCAAGTGAGAATGCAAGGCAGGCACCTTGAGCCCCCTGATCCTTGACTTTGGGCATAAGACTGCTCAAATCTACTGACGTTATTGTCGTTGGATGTGGCGTATATTGTTCTTGGAGAGGTATTTCATTCACCTGCGGCAAAAGTTTGTACTTGCGTTCGCCGATTGTGAACTCACCATCACCTACAAAACTATCAGTTGAATGTTCCTGCAAATGCATTTGTTCTTCCAGACGAGCCTGCTCCTTCTGCAACTCTCTGATGTAACCCATTGTCCTGCGCAATTTGATGCGATTCTTACGCATCTCATCTATCGGATAATACGCTTCCTCTCCGTTGTCTGACAACAATGCATCATACACTCTGTCTTCGTGAGACAAAATATAATTATTGGTGCCTATAAATTGTTCTACTGCTTCCCTCTCCAAATCATGTATGCTGAGAATATCTTCATCATACAGGTCGTTAATAAACAATTCGTCATCCTGACCCAATATGGCGGAGAGAATAGCCTTCTTTTCGGGTAAGGACAACTCATCATCCTTTACGTATGACTCTATTTGCTCTTGCATCTTATCGAACTGAATCTGTAGATAAGTATCAGTTCCTGCCACAATTTCCTGCTCTGTTTCATGCTTGTCAAGAGCTGTCTTTATCTCTTTTCTGTAAATATCACTTAGCAGTTTCAGCCATGGCTTAAGCAAATCATTTGCACGCTTTGAGACGGCATTTATATCCACTTTGTCTATTGTTATTTTCTCCTGTTCAGCGACCCTTTTCAACGTCTGTCTCAGTACATATTCCCTGAAATAGAGTTTGTCCAATTGCAGCATCGACAATCCCATCGTCTGGAAATCAGATTCTGAACGCAAACTGCCGAATACGCTGATATAGTCTTCTATCATAAGCAGGGTCAACTCTCCCAAGATACGTGTCAACGAATTCTGCTGAAGTGACAATGCAGTTCCCCCGTTCTGATAGTCCTGTATCACTACCAGATGTTGCAATATGGAATGTTTCTTTCTATATTCTGACAAATACCTCAAACTATCACCTGTCAATTTCTGCAATCCAAGCAAATCCAAATCCGTCCCATAGTCTGAAAACACATTCTTGCATATATCACCCGCAAGACATATAACATCGATATCAACATAATTAAAACCACCCTTCTCTATTGCCGTTATGTATGCACTTATCCTCTTCACATCTTCAAGTAACGGGACAAACAAACACAGATGAAGATTGGCGAAATCTCCCTTGTTGTGTATGGTTATCATCTGACGGTGAATATCCTGCACAAATCTCGGGAATGCTTGAGGAATCTCATCTCCCGTCCATTTTTCTTTGAGGACACAGTCATATTCGCCGTCTTTTTCTTCCGTCTGCATTATATTGACACCCATATCATAGGTGTCGAACAAATACGAACGATAATAACTTCCGGTTTCTTTGTTCCCCATGCGAAGAACGTATTTGTGCATGGCAAGCAGACAGTCACCTGCCTGCTTGCCAAACATTATATTTACAGAATGTCGCATATTATATAATCTATTAGTTGTTACCTGTTTTCTTCATTATATACAGACCGGGATTTGCTTGAGACTTTATTTGCCAAGTTCCTTCTTTACATAGGTAACCTCCTGCTGCATCAATTCCTTTACAGGAGTCTGATTTCTTGTGTTCGACTTGAACTGAACCGGAACTTGTGAATATTTCTCAACATAGTGTTGACGGACATCGGCTATCAGCAGTTTGTATGCATCCTTGCCCATGTTGTTAATCTTCTCGTCAATCAGTTCTTCAAAGCGATCTTGTATTGTCTTCAGGTTCCTGTCAAAGAAATTGAATGCCTGATCACGATAATGCTCTCCTGTATTGAACCAGAAGTTATCCATGGGATCACCATTCTCCTCATCATAATAGAAATATGTACGCTTTTGGTCGTCATACTTTATCAACCCGAATATCAATCCGTTAACCCACAAAGCCAATGCATCGTCTGACGACTCTTTCGGCATCATCTGATAGTGTTCGTCCTTCATCCGCTGCTCTATATTCAAATCGAAGTGAAAGTTAGTATCACTTCTGCCACCCTCACGCTCGTACAACTCAACGCCATCTATCGCAAATGCGGGAACGGTTCCGTCCTGACGATAAATGATGATACGGTCTTTCAAACCGGTAGATGTAAACGACACATTCAGAGTGCTGTCATTCATTTTCTTGAAGTTGTCATTCTTGGTGAAGCGGCTGTTCTTGCTGTCAGGCAGACAAACGAAGTAATAACGGTTGATAGCCTGCTGTACTTCTTTCTTTCCGCGCGTTGTCAGTTTGCCGTGACCGTTTATCTTCATAAACGGCATTGCCTTGTCCATTGCACGTTTTACTATCTGCTGGAACTGCTCATCCGTTTTCTCGTTTATTACATCATCAATTGTCTTTTCCTCCCACTGTTTATATACGGGAAGCTGCTCCGTATATTGATTCATTGCCATAGACAACTCTGCGGAATCATTCAGATAATACAAACTCTTTGCCGGGAGATTCTGTATGAACTCGGAAATAACAAGAGTTTCATCTGTTACTTTAATCAAATCCCACGACTCCTCCGACAAATCCACCTCCACAGTATTCAGAGAAGTACTCTGGTTCTTTCTGCGTGTCAGTTCCTGAGATATTTCGTCTGCCTGTTTCTGCAATATCTGCTTGATATTTGTCACACGCTGATACTCGCCCTCTACTTTCACAAGCAGTCCATTGAAGAACTGTATGGCACTATTACGGCGAATTATCTCTATTTTCGTCCTAATCAGATTTTTCGTTATCTGCTTTACATCGTCAATACGCTCCTGGAGTTTGCTCCTCGACTTGAACGTCTTGTCAGCATACCTTTTCAGTTCCTCTATTGCCGCTTTCTGCTTGGCTTCTAATCCCGATATACCGTCTTCCAATTCTTCCTTCTCCTGAGTCATCTCACTAACAAACAGATTCAACTGACGGGTAATACCTAACAACGTATCATCTGCGTATGTCACACCGCAATCACCTGTAGAAAGCAACTTCTGCACCTCCTCAGTCAGTTGCGTCTGTACGCGTTCCTGTAGTTCCTGAAGATTCTTTTGTGCCGTCCTTGCCACCTGCTCCAATGTACGTTTCTGGAAATCATCCACTATAGGTTCAGGACGCAGAGCCTCTTTGTCATCAATGTCAAAATCCTTTACTGTTGCAGAGCAAAGATAATTAATCACATTATCCTGACCCTTGTTCTCACGTATATTTACCTCCGGGAGGTCAATCCAACGGTTAGCTTCCTCATCTCCACTCTCACAAGCATTCAACAGTCTCTGTATGATACGCTGTTTTACAAGCAGACCATACACTTTAGCCAATTCGCTTCCGCGGAACACTATCTGACTCGCACCTATACATGAAGCCCATGCTTTTTTGTTCTGAACGTCCAAATCACCTTCAATCATGCATTTTTCCACATTGTTGGTAATACTTGCCGTTTCCGTTCCTATCTGACCAGCAGCACTTACCAGTGCCAGACTTATCATCTCTGCGAGATTGTCAACATGGCTGTAAACTATATTATTGTCATTCTTGTTATCCACAAAGAAGAACGCATCAAACGGTGGAACGTTCGCATCATATTCTGCACTCATCCAGTCAAAATGAACGGCTTTGTCATTTGGACTAAGATGCATAAGGAAGTCCAAATCCTGTATGGCACCATACGCATTAGGTTTGGTTTTTGCCATAGCATTACCAATCTTGTTCATCTCATGGAACACATTCGGCAATACACCGTATCCGCATATATTCACTCCGCGGGTTCCTGAGTTATACATACTCTTTAGCAGATATGCAAGATCAAGAAATGTACCGCAACCCGTACCACCACAGACACTGAATACGATGTGAACATCTACTACGTTATCCGGCAATAATTCATATATAGGATTGTCTATTATAGTATTGCTGCTTATCTGTGCATATACGTTTGAAATGGCGTTCTTGACATAGGTAATGTTATTTATCAGTGCCAAACGACCATTGGTACGAACCTGGCCTGCACCTTTATCAAGATTCTGAATCATCCGCACATTGTTCTCCGGCAGCCATGACAACTGCCGACGGTTTGAGTTGTAATAGTCTATCGGATTTCTGACACTGATAGAACACTGCTCAAACGGTTCCAACATGACATCAGTACCGTCTTTAGTCTGCAGTTTCTTGTCATATACACCGCCATCCGTATCTATTCCCAAGAAGCCTATCATCGGCGGCACCTTGCCGTCATAGTTGTCAACAAACATCTTCTTTGTGCGAAGAATTGCATTCATACCGGTTCCTCCCAAACCGATATAGAAAGTTTTTCTTAGTTTTGTTCTCATATTGCTTATTATATTGTGTTGGTTATACTTCTGTTCCTAATTTTTTAATACTATTATCACACTATCTGCAGTTCCACCTCCTCGTTTTTGATATTATATACTTTAAGCGGAACTTCCTCATTTTTCGATATTGTATATTGAGACATATTGTAGCCGTCCGGAGCCTTAAGTCTTACAGTATTCCTATTGCGTGGGGTCACCAGTATATCCCCGTCTTCAAAAAAATCATTTACATAAAACAATCGTTTGCCGACAAATATTCTTTCCCATACACTCTGTTTCTGTCTATTCGCCGTCAAGCACAACGACAATGCACCGCGTATTTCAACACGATGCTCAGAATCCTTATCCTCTATTATCAGTCTTTTTGTTTTGAAACGGTCAAAAAACAAGTAACGCAATAGCAATATCCAAAGCAAAAAACCGACTACGACCAAAGTCAGGACTACATCCGTTACCGTGCGCGGGGTATTCAGGTGTTTGTCCAACTGAGCTTTGAATGTAAGCACCGCAGGATTAGGGTCATCAGACGTGGATACGTTACCTTCAGGAAACACCATACGCTCTATATCACCCTTCTCCTTCACACGCAAAGTCCAGCCATAGTTATCACTTCGTTCTTCATCTTTGAACCTGAGTCCTATTACCACACTCTCTTGAGGCGGAACTATGGTAAAACAATTGTCTTTACACCACACTGTATCAATTCCTGTTTCACTTTCTGAAAGTACACACAGGTCAGCATTGTTCATCAAAGTTCCGTCCTGAGACACTATCTCAAACACGACAGGGCTACCTGCATCAAGATTCTCATAATCAAAATATATTGTATCTGTTAACAATGGATTCTGCGGTTTCAGTCCCAACCACCAGCCTCTGATATATTCCGCCTTGCCGAAGTTCAGTTCTCCTGCATGTTCAATGGCATCGTCAACTCTCTCACAACTACACAATATAGTTATGACACAAAAACAATAAAAAATACGGTTTTTCATCTCATTGAAATTACTTTTGGTTTATACGTATAGTCATTTTCCTTTCTGGCGTGTTAACAACTTCGAGTTTGCAGTCTTCATTCATCAATACCACATACGGGTCATCCTCCACCGGTTCTATATGTATATTCAGTTTCTTACTGCCGGTACGAGGGAACGCTTGCTCCACATCGCGCAAAGTAACACCTTCTTTCAGACCTACCGCAACTCTCAATTTTCCGTCAATTGGTTTTTGTGCAGTTGTATCCACCATCAAATAAGCATTATCTTCACAAGTTGTCCTTAAACTATAATTTTCAGGCAACTTTCCGCCCACCTCAACTGTCAAATCAAATTCGGCATTTTCCCCATCATCCTGCAGATTGTACAGCATTGAACCGTTGAACCGAACATTCACAGGAAGACGCAAATCTTCATCAGGCGGAATAACCTTAATACGGTTGCAAGCCTTCAAATAAGGCAGCATACCCGGATCTCTTTCCAAAGCAAAATCTGTAAGCATGACATAAAAAAGATAGGCGTCATTCGGTTCCGAAAAACTGCAGAAGTTGTCCAAAGTATTATAGAAATCCTGCTTTGAAGGTTGCTTCATATTATGATCTCCATCGGTAAGAAGCATGATAATTGTTCTGCACTCCCGTGATTTTTCCGCCAATTTCATTGCTGACGCAAGAGGTGTTTCGATGTTCGTTCGGGTAAGTTGCAGATTCTTATATCTGTTTATATAAGAACAAATGTCACTTTTACCTTTGTCTGTCGCTTTAACAGTATATATGTCAAGCACTTTATTATTAAACGGAATCAGACTTATCTTCCCAAGTTCATCATCTTCTATCTTCATTATCCGCTCCGTCAATACCTTTGTCACCTTATCATATATATCATATTTATCTATATATATGCCACCCTGCATATCTTTCAGATTCTTTTTATCCACAAAATCCTTACGATAAGAATCCAAATAATCAGATGCATCAGGGAATAGAGGTTTTGTTTCCTTCTCATTGTTATATCCGTACATTGACAATGTAACATCCCACACAAATATCCAATGCTCCGACTTACGCACCTGCTGTGCATAACCGGAGGACACAAAGGCAAAAATAAATAATACTGATAAAATAGGTTTTCTCATATTTCGTTTGTTTTTATGTGACTTCTTTCCGTGATTGTCATCTATTGACATGTTCTACATAAGTACATAAAAACAAACGTAGACCCCGCTGTTGTTTACCAGACTGAGGCCTTAGCATACCGTTAGATTAATAAACAACAATGAAACCTACGCCGATATGATAATTCCATTATACAACAAGATGTTGTATAAACATCGCAGAACGCGATGATAATAATCATACCCGTAAGCATCTATTGTTACTTTGCATTAATCTAACATCAAAAGTTGCTAAGCTTTCAGTCAAATACAAAGCGTCAATAAACGCCATTACAATATTTTTCTGCTTCAGCCTTATGCGACACTTCGCTGCCTCTACAGATTCCGATTGATTGTATTAAAAAATATATCAATCGGTCACACCCACCGCCCAAAATACCATTATCTTTCAGGCAGAAATAACATTCTTATCCTGACATCATATGGTACGGCGTTAGATTCATTTGCAAAATTAGAATATATTTTTCACATGAGCAAATAAAAAAAATCAGCAATGATGATTTTATAATATTGATACGTAACTAATATATTTATTAACAATCAGATACACTATTAACAAAATTCTTTCTGCAAAAGATTTTTGTTTTTTTTCTGCAAAGTTGATGGGATAAGGGAAGCAATAAGGGGTTACCTTATCAGCCAAAATGGCTGATGCACCCTGACAGGGAGATCAACACAGAAAACAAACAGAGGCGAATGACATTCGCTGAAACAGACATAGAGACAAGAGGGAGACGGAGACGGAAACAGATACAACAAAATAACATTAAGATTTGCAGGTATTATGATTTTGCAGTAATTTTGCAGGCAAAATGTTAATGCAAGACAAAAATGTTAAATTACCATAAAAGGATAAGACAATGAAAAAGAGCAATTATTGGTTACAGATGACAGGTTACGGGTTACTTGTGATGGTTCTGCTGGCAGCATGCAATCCGAGTGAGCCGGAAGCCAAACCTTCTCAGGCGGTGGAAGCCTTTGATTCCTCGAAGGCTGACTATTACTACGGTTATGCTTCGATGAGTGTGCCCGTGGGTGTCAAAAAACTATATGTGGAGACCTACGGCAAAATAGACGAGCAGGGGCACAAGGTGGGCGTAAAGACGAGCGAGGTGGCTGTGCACCCGACCCCGACCATTCCGACAGACGGCAAGGACGTGGAGCCTTTCGGGACAATAAAGATGCTGTTAACTTCTCAGGTGAAGACAATAGCCGCAGTGTATTACATGCCTGCGACAGAACTGGTAAATGTCAATGCGCCTGTAACAAAGATATATCTTCTGAATGATTTTCCGGTTACGAAAGTGGCTTACGGCACTTTCGGAGAAACGAAGTACGTGCAGACTCCGTTTGACTACAGTTGGGAGGGTATTCCCGAGGACGTGGTTGTATATAACGAAGAGCACAACCATACATTACGTTACACCTACGCCTATGCCAAGACAGGCAACGGTGACGGCTACGTGCTGACGGACATGTATGAAGTGAAGGACCACATGGTTACAGGCATCAAGAACAGCAACATTGATATGCCGTGGGATGACGCAGCTTTCGAGCCCAACGGCAACCTGACACAGAAAGCCCCGAGACGGGCACCTGAGGACACTCCGTCGGACGTCATGACGGTGCAACTGCAAGAGCCTGCCCAATACGTTACGGCAGACGGCTGTCAAACGTTCTACCATTCGAGCGGTGTGGTTATGTTTGAAGACAGCTGGCCAGCCGCTACCGTAGGCAACAGCGCTTACGACTTCGACTTTGACGATGTGATAGTAGATTATGACATTGAAGCCAAGACCGTTGCCGACGACCAACTTGAAGCCGAGGGTTGGAGAGAGCAGCTGAAAGTGGTCCTTCATCTGCGGGCCGTAGGAAGCAACGTGCCTATCAGAATGGGTGTCAGCTTGGAAGGCTTTGACCAGACGAATGTGTTGAGCATAGAGCAGCACTTCAGCCTCGACAGCTATCAGAATCCTCACGGCGAACTGCCCGCCTTCACCACGACAACCATTCAGCGCATGTCCAATCACTATGAGACTGATCCCCTCAATCCGGTGGTCGAGATGGCGCACATACACACACTGAACCAAGAGCGTGCCGGCATAGGGGCTGATGCCGAATATGACTATGTGAACGGCAGTTTCACAAACCATACAGTCTTCAACCTCACCTACGGATTCAAGGATTTGGACGAGACGCAATACGATGCCGCACTCGCTACCGCCACCCTGCCCGTAGCTTTGGCGCAGATTCAGAAGCAGAAGTACTACAACGTCATACCGGGCTACGTGAACGTGTCGGGGGGACTGGTTACATACACAGTTGTATATAACATGAAGTCAAGATATGAGATGGAGCCAGAACGAAGAGAGGCCGCCAAGCAGAACATGATAGAGACGGTTACGAACACGCTGAAACAGAACTTCTATATCATCACCCAGGACTACACGCCGGTTGGTCTGAAGGGCTACAACCCCGTGTTTGTGCACAACGAGTCGGTAAGCAAGTACAACACCAAGTATGAAAACGGAGTGCAAGGCGGCACTATCGACCCCTCTGTTACTTATTACGGAGCCAACGGCAACGTGTGGGGTTTCAAGTGTCCGACTCTGACAAGGCATATCTGGAACAAACTCTATTTCTCTTACGCCTATCCTCACTATACCGAGTGGCTGCAGTCGGACGGCACGACACACGAGAACTGGTATAGCGAAGATGTGAAAGACATGTATCTCTCCTGCTGGTGGTAAGTAGCAACAAGCGGTCGGCAACAGCAGTTTGTACAAAAAATACGCAAATGATTTGCGTATTCTGAAAACTTGCACTAACTTTGCAGCGCAATTCGGAAACGGATTGCGCTGCTGTGGTTTCAAGGGTGTCGCTGATGCCTTAGAATCAAAAGGGAAGAATGTGCGAATCATTCGCTGTCCCGCAGCCGTAAGTCTTATGTAATGCATAATGCATAATGCATAATTCATAATGCATAATGAATGCTTTACAAACCTTGTTTTGAAAATCAAGTCATTGTCACTGTTCGTCAGCCGACGGACGGGAAGGCACAAGACAAGGGAGACGAGCCGGAAGACCTGCCACAGGAGCAAATGCTTATGTAAGCTCTGACGAGGATCGGAGCAGGCAGGATGAGACTTAACATATTCAGAAACATGGCATTATTATTGTGTCGGTGCTCTCTCGGGAGAGTGTCGGCTGTGTGCGCATATATGCTAATGTGCGCGGCAGTTGCTGCCCAATCACCCTATATAAGCAAGGTATATGAGTACCGCCCCGCTCCGGGTCAGTTTGTCAACCTGATGCCCGAATACACCGAGGGCGACACAGAAGAGACTATGCGTGCGAAGGCGGAAGGGCTGCTGTGCAACCCTGACAGCGGCAGTATCTGCCTCGGCGGCTGGGGAGGCTACGTAGTGTTCGGGTTTGACCATACTGTTGTCAACAGAAGCGGGGAATATGATTTCCGCATATTGGGCAACGCCTTCTATGCAGACAAGAACGACCCGACAAAAGGCGGCAGCAGCGAACCGGGGGTGGTGTATGTGAGTCGTGACGACAACGGGAACGGTCTGCCGGATGACACATGGTACGAACTGGCAGGGTCGGAATATCAGCGTTCAACCCGGAACTATCAGCTGACCTATTTCCGCACTCCGGATGACCATAAGCGCACTCCCAAGCCCACAGAAGACCTTGTGGATACCACATATATCCTTTGGCGCGACCTGAACGGCGTGCGCGGTTACATAACCCAGAACCGCTATCATCTGCAGAACTACTGGCCTCAGTGGATTGATGCAGAGCGAATGGTATTCACGGGTACACTGCTGCCACAGAATGCGGTTTCATACAAAGAAGAGGGCAAGACGAAGTACATTCTTCACAACTATCAGTACGGCTATGCCGACAACCACCCCAACGACCAGGACGGCAGCAAGATGAATATCGACTGGGCTGTGAACTCAAAAGGCGAGCAGGTGGCGCTCAGCGGCATAGACTTCGTGAAGGTTCAGACAGGTGTCAACCAGCAATGCGGCTGGATAGGCGAGACAAGCACGGAGGTGGCAGGTGCCGTTGACCTTCACCCGAAAGCGACACCGACATCGCTGGCAGAGACTCAACATGTTGTAGATAATGAATATATTGTAGAGACTGAATATATTCAGTCTCTACAGAGGAGTGCAAAAAAAGTCATTATTGATGGCAGAATACTGATAGTACACGACGGCAGGACCTACGACTTGTCAGGACAGGAACAATAAACAAAAACATAATACGCAATGAAAAAAATCTTTACATTTCTCGGTTTGGCGGCATTAACATTGCTGCCTGCCGCAATCAAGGCAGAAGACTATCTGATGCCTAAATGGGGCTATGAGGAAAAGACCATAGCCGCAGGTGAGACAATCACCTTCTATGATTTCAACGGGGAGAGCGATATTCCTTCTTCCAGTAGCAGCAACAGCTATAGTACGGTTGTCTTCCGTCCAGCAGAAGCGGGCTACGGAATCAACATTGTGTTTGAGTCGATAGAGATGAAGGATGACGGTAGCGGTTGGGTGGCTTATCTGGACGTGTTTGACGGTGTCTTCGACAAGACGTTGGTGAACGGTGGCACTTATCCGAGTTCTGTCAATGGGAACACTACTCCGTTCTCTCAACTTGCCACTCCCTTGAAGCACTATGAGAACGGCACTTTCTCGAATGAGAAATTCCTGTCAGCAGATGCCACAGGTGCTCTGTCTGTTTGTTTCCATTACAGATATGCAGCCCAGATAAGCGGCTGGAAAGCCATTGTTACTGTTGTCAAAATGCAAGACATGGAACTCAAATCGGCAACAGCATTGTACGATTTCATAGACACTCAGGTATGGAAAGGTAAACAAAATGTGGCTTTTGCAGGTATAGACATTGTAGCAGAGGGTAGCGGCAATCCCGACACCTTGCAGAAGATAAGTTTCACCTTGGAGGGTGCTTCGGTGATCGACGCGGCAGGTCTGAAAGTTTATTCAGGGAAGGCTGCCGACGTGTCGTCACTGGTTGATCTGAATGCGGTGGTCACTGAGAGCGAAGGCGTATATACAGCTACTTTCAATAAGACTTTGGGCGGTGGTGACAACTATTTCACTATAGGTGGTAATATTCTGTCAACTGCCGAATTCAACGCAACAGCCAAAGTGAATGTTACAGGCATTGAGACCGCCGGTGGTTTCAAAACCTTCACTCCCGCAACTCCTGTTGAAGTGAAGGTGGCTGCCATGTATCTGATGAGCACGGAGGCCTCTTACGACATTAATCAGGAGACTCTCTTCTACGATGACGGCGGCAAAGACGGCAAGCGTAGTAACAGTTTCACCGGTCACGTCACTTTCCGTCCCGCCACAGAGGGTAAGAAAGTGCAAATCGACTTCAAAACAATATCCTTGTTCTACAATTCTTCTGCAGTGGGCGTAGGCAATCAAGATGTGTTAAAGATATACAACGGCACTACTGTTGACGAGGACAAACTGCTTTATACTGTCGAAGCTGCCTCAATGAGCAATCTCATTCTGAAGAGCACCAGTGCAGATGGGGCTTTAACTGTTTACCTCAAGACCAACACTCCTTCGGCCACCATGATGGGTGACGGTTGGGAGGCCGTGGTAAGTGAGTTTACTCCGCAACCGATGGTTGTGAAGACTGTGGAGAACAGCAAGCAGACAGGCTCAACCATAGCCGCAGGAGCAGAAGACGTTCAGATTGCATCGGTTAAGATTGTAACGGAGAACACCGAGCCGGCATTAGTTCTGAAAGAACTCTCGCTCAACACCAACGGCACTTTTGCCCAAATAAGCAAAGTCAAACTCTATTACACGAAGGACAACAAATTCAGCACTGCCAACCTGCTTGGTGAAGTTGCAGTGAGTGCGGATAAGGTAACTATCAATGCCACAAACGAGATTCAATTCCGCGAAGGCGAAAACTATCTGTGGATAGCCTACGATATTCAAACTCTTGCAGAAAACGACAGTAAGGTTGACTTTGTTCCGGAAAAGATAACCTTTACCAACTCCGCAGAACACTCTGCTTTCTCTGCCATCGAAGGCAGTCTGACTATCAAGAATGTGGCAGTACAGGCTTGCGGAGAGCAAACAATAACCGTGCAGGGCGAGTGGCAATACACTCACACCGTAGCCTCAGGATACAGCAGCAAGTACAAGGCAGAAAACTGCGACCAGACAATCGTGTTCCGTCCTGCCGCTGCGGGCAATGTCATTCAGATTGACTATGCAGACTTCGATGTATATTATGCTTCGTCATCGTACAGCACACGTGCCAAATATATTGTATATGCAGGCACAGGTACAACAGGTGAGAAACTTTGGGAATTGGATGCAAACGGCAAGAAGCCTGTGCAGATTCGCTCAAACGCTGCTGACGGTGCTCTGACAATTGTTTTCAACCCCAATACGACGAGTACTTATTATACAGGCAACGGCTGGCACGCAACTGTTACGGAATACACTCCGCAGAACATGAAAGTTGACAACATAGCAGTTGAGCAGGCCTCTACACGCCTTGTGAAACTCGGAGAGCAGAAGGCTGAAATCCTCAATATCGATATCAAGACTCTGGGTACACTCAGTCCGCTTACTCTCAACGAAGTGTCTGTCAATCTGAAAGGCTCGGAGCAGAATGTAAGCAAGGTATATCTGATGCAGGACGATGTTGTTCTTGCGCAGGCTGATGCCGCCGCTTCTGTCACTCTGACGCTTGCAACAGCACAGGAACTGATAGAATACAGCAATGTATTCACCATTGCCTTCGACTTGAAAGAAGATGCTACTGTTGACCAGACCGTTGATGCTGTCGTCACTGCAATAAAGACAGGTGAGACCACTGTCAGCGTTACCAACGGTGATCCTGAAGGCTCACGGCCGATAAAGAACGTGATGCTGCTTCAGGCAGGGGACAACGGCACAATCAATATCGGTGCTACAAGCCTTATGTTCTACGATGACGGCGGCGCTGACGAGCAATATACTTCCAACTTTGAGGGTTATGTCACATTCAAGCCAGTAAACGAAGGCTATGCTGTCGAGTTGGTATTCAACGACTTTGATATTGCATACCTCTCAGGCGACCCGTTCCGCATCTTCTACAGCAATGCTTACGACTCAGAGGCTACGCCGGACAAGAAATACGGCATGTATTCCAAACCTGCAGAGAACGAGAGCGTAATCTCCAAGGCTGCTGACGGCTCACTCACTGTTTACGTCAAGATGCCTTCAAGCCGTATGCGCGGTTTCGAGGTGGAGGTGCGTCAGCATCTGCTCACCAATCTTGCAGTTGATTCTATGGTAGTAAACTCACTTGCACCTGCTCAAGCAACGAAGGGCAGCAGTGATTTGCAACTCTTGCAGGCGGCTCTGTATGTCTCCGGTGACCGTACACCAATTACCGTCACAGGCTTTGAACAAACGGCTTCTCCGCTTCTGACCGACCGGCATATATATGCTACCGGTCATTCGGCAACCTTTGCAACCACCACAGAGTTGACAGACAGTTATGTTATCGATGAAAAAGGCGTATATTACTTCTGGTTTGTAGGCGGCATAGATGCCAATGCCGAGGTAGGCGACAAGGTATCGCTGCAAATCAACAACCTGGTATGCGGTGAGGTGAAGACTGCTCCTCAGCAAGATGTTGTGGCAAGCGTGAATGTAGTCAGCGGTGCTCACGGCTACTACCAGATAGGCTCAAGCAACGAAGCCGACTATGCTACTCTGACAGCCGCTATTGCAGCAATCAGCAATATAGGTATGGACGGCCCGGTTGTTCTTGCAGTAGAGAGCGGCACTTACACCGAGCAGGTTACTATCCCCGAGATCAGCGGTTCGGGTGCTGTCAATACCCTCACCATCCGTTCACTCACAGGCGACTACAACGATGTGACCTATCAGTACAACGGCAATACGCTTAGTTCCACACAAGGTGTGTTCACTATTGCCGGAACCGACTATGTAACACTCAAAGGACTCTCGTTCACCAGCAGTTACACCAGCAACCAGACCCCGACGGTGGTTGTTGTCAACAACGCTTCCAATCATGTCACAATTGACAGCTGCCGCATCTTTGCCGAGCGTTATACCGAATATACCGTTCGTCTGGATTTGCTGCGCGTCGATGCAGGAGAGAATCTCTATAACAACGACTTCGCGCTTACCAACAGTGTGCTCGACGGCGGATATATGGGTTTGAATGTCGCCGGTCATAAAGCTGCTGCCGACCCTCTGCAGAAGAACATGCTCATCAAAGGCAACCGCATTCAGAACCAAGGCCTGCAGATGGTTTACGGTGATGCTGTCAGCAACCTGCAAATCATAGGTAATACTTTCCGCAACGAGGTAAAGAAGAGTTCATGTGCCGCTATTGACTGGCTCCTTGTCGGTGACACTGCAACCATTTCAGATAATGATATTCTGCTTACTGCGGCCGCTTCCGACAACATCAATTATCAGGCTGTATATTTCCGTCCCAACTCCTATCAGGACAAGGAAAAAGCCGTAATCAAAATCGTCAACAATGTGATTAACGCCCGGAATGCGTCAACCTATGCTTCGTACGCTATCAACTTCAACACCAATATGCCGAAACTGCTGGTTGCTCACAACACTGTTGTTCTCAATTCGGAAGGTGCAGCTGCATCGCCGTTCTACATTCAAGAGGCACCCGTAGCGGGCTCGCGCTTCGTGAACAACATCTTCCAGGCAACAAGCAAGGGCTACGCCGTTCGCTACAGAAATACTGCTTCCATCAACAGCAATATAACATACGAGCATAACATTGTCTTCACACCCGAAGGCAATACGTTTGGTGCTGTATCAGCAGTTGAGTCGTTCGACAAATGGAAAACAGCCGTTGGTGCAACCGATGAACAGGGCAACCTCAATGAGGCGGTTGTCTTCGCTTCTGAAAACCTGCTCTTGCCCAAGCAGACCAACGAAGGTCATCTGCTGACTGCCGCTGTGCTTGACTTTGTCACTACCGACATCACAGGCAAACAGCGTTCCGCTACTCCTACCATCGGCGCTTACGAATATGACCCCGATATGTTCGTTATTCCACAGATGGCAACAGGCTATCCTGTCGTTCAGAACATCAAAGACGTGAAGGCCGACATTGTGCTTAAGACCAACAACCTCGGTACTGCCAAAGTTCTCGTTCTCAATGCTGATGCACAAGCACCTGCATTGGGCGATGTGCTTAACACTGGTGCAGAAGTGACTCTGAATAAAAATGCAGAGACAGTGTTTACTGCCGAAGGTCTGACAGAAGAAACATCATACAAGGCATATATAGTTACTCTCTCACCGTTATCAGAGGCTGACACTGTGCTCATAACAACCGACATCTTCACCACTGCCTGGACTCTGCGCCCTGTGGAACTCAAGCCTATTGATTCACAATATGTCAGCGAGAGTGCATCTGTCACCCTCGTAGCCGAACTTGAGCAAGAATACGAACAGGCTAAACCATACTCATTCCTGTGGTACAACGTATTCGGAGATACACTGGCAAGCAAAGATACACTCACTATCAATGCCGACAAGACTGCAGAATACGTGGTTGTGGCAACCGACAAATACGGTCAGACTGCCACTCTCTCAACTTCTGTACTGGTAAGCAAGCAGGCTGAAATGGCTGGATTCGAGGAATACAAGTTGGCGGCACCGCAAAACAAATATGTTGAAGACGCATGGGCTGACTATACTCCAACTTGGCTCTACAGCGGCACTTACTCATTTGCCAACACGCCAAACAAGTATTATAATGCTTTCAACGGCTATGCCGTCTGCTCCGACAATTCGGCAGAGTATTCAGGCAACTATATGCTCGACCAATTCCGTTCTGCAGCCGGAGGTGCATACGAAGGTCAGAACTTCGCCATTGCCTACTATAGTGCTCCGTCGCCCGCTTGGGGATTCGCAGGCTACAAAGACACCATTCGTTTGACCAACACCGATGAACCTCAGGTAATAAGCGGATTCTATGTAACAAACACCGCTTACACCTACGGCAACATCATCAACGGTGACTATGCCAATCCCGCTTTCGGAGTAAAAGACTCTACAGGTGCACCGCAGAAAGACTACTTGAAACTTACCGTTTATGGCTACAACGGCATGACACGCGTCGGAACAAAAGACTTCTATCTCGCCGACTATCGTGACGATGACCCCGATGAACACTACGCTCTCGACACATGGCAGTGGCTCAGCCTTGCTGAACTCGGTGCTGTCACTGAACTGCAGTTCGAGATGTTCACTACCAAGTCCAATGACTACGGATTCACCACTCCTACCTATTTCGCACTCGACAACTTCGGAGGCAAGTGCAGGGTTGACACGGTTGAGACTATAGTCATCTATACAGAGGTAGATAACATAAATCTCGATAATTATTTCACGCTCGAAGACAAGGGCAATGCAGTCTATGATGCAGTAGAAGAGACTCTTACTGATGCCACCTACACTATTTCGGGTAATCTGCTGCAGGTTAAGGCTACTCAGAAAGGAGCAAAAGCTGTTCTTGTTATTCGCAGGACACAGAGAGGCAAACAGCAGTTCAAACAAATCACAGTGGAGCGCAGCGGCACCGGCACTGCTGTGGAGAACGATGCCAATAGTGATTCCGTTTATCCTACATTGTTCTCTGACAGGCTGTTTGTTGATACCTACTCCGGCAACTGCATGATTGAAGTGTTTGCTGCAGACGGAAGAAAAGTTCTCTGCATGAACACTGCAGGCAACGCTGTTATAAATACCGGTGCTTGGCAACAAGGCCATTATATTGTAAGAGTAACCTCCGAACAGATGGTAACAGTAAGACCTGTTATCAAACAATAATAATCAGAAAACATAAATAACGCACAACGTTTTCTGCCAATACCACATGTGCGTTATCCGAAGAAGCCGCCTCACACTGCAGACGGCTTCTTTTTTATTAATTTTGTTTTGCATTTTAAGAATTTATTGTACCTTTGCAACCGCTAACAAGCAATTATGGTTCCTCATGCGTTGCCGATGCCTGAGGACAAAAGGGAAGAATGTGCGAATCATTCGCTGTCCCGCAGCCGTAAGTCTCATGTAATGCATAATTCATAATGCATAGTTCATAATGAATGCGTTGCAAACCTTGTTTTGAAAATCAAGTTTGCCACTGTCTCTCAACCGACGGATGGGAAGGCACAAAGACGAGGGAGACAAGCCGGAAGACCTGCCATAAGAGCCAACTGATTTGTGAGTCCTCGAGGATTGGGACACAAGTATTATGAATGAAAAAGTAAACGTTTTCTGCCTGTTTTTGCTCTGTATTTCTGCAGCGTTCTTTTCTTGTGCACCAACCGCGAGTGACCCTGAAATCAACGTCAAAACCGACTCCGTCATCGTCTATGACTATCGTCCTGTCATGGGACAGTTTGTCAATGTGCTGCCTCAATATGAGGAAGGTGACGACCAAAGAGCCATGAACCTCAAGGCACAGCAGTCGCTCAGGCAAGGTTCAGTCATCACGCTTGGAGGTTTTGGCGGATATGTCACTCTCGGACTCGGCAAGCAGATAGACAATACGCCTGACCAACGCGACTTTCGCGTATTGGGCAATGCTTTCGCATCTGCAACCAATAGTAGTGTAGGCAACAGCGAACCCGGGGTAGTGTGGGTCAGCCGCGATGACAACGGTAACGGCATACCTGATGACACGTGGTATGAACTCGCAGGCTCGGAGTATTACAAAGAAGAGACACAGCACGGCTACACCAAGACTTGGCACCGCTCCGATACTACCATGCGCAATTCTTTCCACCGGCAGCCTTATTTCCCCATGTGGATTGCTGACTCGGTGATGTGTGTCACAGGCACACTGCTCGCCTCACACAAAGTGATAGAAGAAGGCACTATAGCACAGCAGATACTCGACTACGGATATGCCGACAACCATCCCAACATCGATACCATCGGTACCGCCTTCGACCTTGACTGGGCGGTGGACTCCGATGGCAGCCCGCACCCGCTCGACAAGTGTCACTTCGTACGCATCGTAACTGCTGTTGACGAGGTCTATCCCATGATAGGAGAACTATCAACAGAAGTAGCAGGATTAGAGATTATAGAAAACAAATAACAACATACACAACTAAATAACAACTAAAAACAAACAACAATGAAAAAAACTATCTATGGCGTAGCAGTGCTCATGACAGTACTCTTCGCAAGTTGCAACTCCACAAAAGAGCCTACCATCTGGACTCTTGACCTCACCCAGCCGACCTCTGCCGTTGAGTACGATGACAACGGGCTCTGGAAAGACACTTACAACAAACAGGCCGCTCCGCTCATGTCGCAATGCTTCACTTTCCTGCATTACGGCGAAGTAGTGGAAGTCTATAATGACGACAATGAGTTCCAGTACAGTTACAGTTACTACATGGGCTTCGTACCAAGCAAGAATGCAGAGGCCAAGGCCGACAACCCCGAAGCTTGTGTCGCCAAGGGAGGAATCAAAGGCGAAGGTACACCCTATATGATTGCATACTGGGGAGATTTCTATGATGAAGGTACCGAGTATCGCACCTGCGACATAGTATTCGACAAAGGCAAAGCTGACTCCTATATACCTCAGGAAGTGTATATATGCAACTCCGCACGCGTGGCTGATGTTGTCAAAAACGCTGTGCCCGCTGCATCCTACGACCCGAGAGCATTCAAAAACGGCGACTACCTACGCCTCTCTATTCTCGCTCTCGATGAGAATCTTAAAAAGATGGAAGGAACAGAAGTGGTTTACTACCTCGCCGATTTCCGTAATGGCAACACTTTCGTCAACGAGGACTGGGAGCGAATCGACCTCTCCAAACTCGGACCATGCTACGGCATCACTTTCAAGATGGAATCGACCGACAAAAACGATTATGGCTTCCTTACACCGACCTATTTCGCACTTGACGGACTCGCAGTACAGCCACAGTGGGCAAAATAACTGCCTTTGATGACACAATATGATTAATCAAGCCCCGGACTCCCCGGGGCTTGATTTTGTTATTCAGATTATTGTAGGGCGGCGGTTTTGCCCTGTCTTGCGCGTGGCCGCTCCGTGTGACAGCAGAAAATATTCCTCCCCCCTTAGCGAAAAGGCTTCGCTTCGCAGAAACCGCAAAAGGCTTCGCTCCGCCTTTTCGCTTGCCATGCGGCTCTCATGTTATTCACTATTCGCTATTAACTATTAACTATTAACTATTCGCTATTAACTCTTAACTATTCACTATTAACTCTTCGCTAATCGCATGCATATGCGAGTATGTATGCGATTATTCTATGTGAAACAATGTAACAATGTAACAATGCTGAGCATTGTTTTATGTGTCAGAATGTCAGAATGTCAGAAAGTGACTATCTGTCAGCTGACGGACAAACCACCGTACATAGCGGAGGCGCAAAGCCTACGCAATGCGCCTCCTAACTCTTACTATGATTATTGCCAACGATATTAACACTATTGCCGCTGTCGTCGCTAACGACCACCAGCACCATTTCGGTATCACTTTCTTCTCCACAACCGTCTCCACCAGTCGCTCACGCTCCTGTACCAACGTGTCAACACGCTCCACATAGCGGTCTTTATACTCTGTACGCCACCGCTCTCGATACACTGTGTCACGAGCAACGCGATACACAATGCTGTCACGAATAACAATACTGTCTTTGCCATACTCCTGTCTCCTTTCTGTTTTAATATCCGAAAGTGCCTCTGTCAGGGTTTGCTGATTTCGGCAACTTGCCGTCAGCACTATCACTATCGGTAATACATATATAAATCTCTTCATTTCTCTCTTGTGCTTTTGTCAGCAACTCTGTCAGTTTCTCTTCTTTCCAACGTTCGCCCACGCAGATGCAGCCTTGCGTGTTCTCCACCTTCATGCCTGCATGAATCCGTATGCCCTCAAAGCCCGGCACCATATACAGCA